>PAUU01000011.1 GCA_002713825.1 Acidiferrobacteraceae bacterium
CAGCCGCCGCGGCCACCTGGGGCGCGGCCATCGAGGTGCCATCAACCCGAAAACAGGCGTCGTCGGCGCGGTTGCCGGCAAGGACAACGCCCTGTGCCGGAGCGGTGATGTAGTTGGTCTCAACCCCAAGGGCCCCATTGCTGAAAGTGGAGAGATCGCCAGCGCCGTTATGTGAACCGACAACCAGACCGGTCCCGCCGAGTGCGGCAAAACTGCTGGCGGGGTTGAAGGGGCTGGCCTGACCGGCATTGCCCGAGGGGGCAATAATGAGCTTCCCTTTTGCTACTGCGGAAACAAATGAATTGAACTCTTCTGCGGAGGTTGACGCGCCCACGGCCTCAAGCAGGATGATCCTGACGCTCGGATCGGCGGCTGCGTAGCTGACACCCTGACTGATAAGGGAGCCGTTGGTTTCATTGTTCTCATCGGTTATCTTGACCGGCAGTACCCGGGCGCTTGGGGCAATACCCCCGATTCCCACGCCGTTCCAGTTGCCCACGATAATCCCCGCAGATGCTGTGCCATGGCCGTCGGTGAGGGAGTCTTCATCATCGAAAGGATCATCGTCATCGTTAACAAAGTCATACCCGCCCGGCGCGATCTTGCCCACCAGATCGACGTGGGTGGCGCGAACCCCAGAGTCCAGATCCGCGACTACCACACCTGCGCCGAGAAGGCCGGCGTTCCATGCAGGTACGACCTTGATACCGGCCAGATAGGGCTGGTTAAAGTACTCGCCCGAGTTGACGTCCGGGGCCGCCCCGGCAGCACTGATGCTGAGGGCAAGGAGCGCGCCGATGGCTTTTGCGGTTAATGGGTTGTTCATAGCCTGAAGACAGACGGTCGCACGAGCTTCCGATGGGCATTCCTGGAAGGGGCCGTCTTTTCGGGGCCGGTAACGATAGTCAGAATGTGACCACGTTTCAAGTGCCTTCCTGGATCGATCGAACCGGGGATAAGCCTCTGTCAGGCTGTATAATTGCCTTGAGATACCTGCATCACAGGTTCTTTCATTAAATTCCTTGCTGCTTCCGTTGACTCGGGGCAGAAACCAGCCGGAGCGGAACGCTGGCGCAGTTCTGCGTTCGAGCACCCACGGCATTGTCCTCAGGAGAAGATATGGCGGCCAACGAGTTATCCCCCGAGATTCAGAAGATTCAGGAAACTGTCGTGGGGATGTATTCGGAGAACCCCTGGCCTCTCAACCGGCGTACGGACGAGGAGATGGGTTGGCGCCTCAAGTGCCTCGGTATCACGCCGGAGGACTACGAGGGAAAACGCGTGTTTGATATGGGCTGTGGCACCGGTGAGTATGCGCTGTGGTATGCCAAGAACGGAGCGGCCAGCGTCACCGGTATTGACCTGTCGGATGGTTCACTCTCTGTGGCTCGAGAGCGCAAGGAGGAAATGCAGGCGGATCATGTGGATTTTAGAAAGATGGATATCCTCAACTGTGATCTGCCCGACAACCACTTCGACTTCAGTTATTCGGTCGGCGTCTTGCATCACACCGGAGATCCCTTACGTGGATTCCGTCATCTGGCACGGGTCACTCGTCCCGGGGGCGTAGTCATCGTCAGCCTTTACAGCGAGTACAGTCGGCGCATCCTGCGCACCAAGCAGCAGACGTGCAAACTGCTCGGTGGGGACGATATCGACAAACGCGTGGAGTGGGGCGAGAAACTTTTCGGGGGTACTCTGCGCAAACTGGACAAGCGCTATCACGGACTCAACACCAAACAGATTGGTTACGATATCTTCGGGTTTCCCCATGAGTCACTGCATACGGGGCAGGAAGTCTTGCGCTGGTTTGATGAGAACAACCTTGAATTCAAGGGAGCGTTCGCACCGCTGCGCATCCGGGATTACTTTTATGCCTTCTCTTTGCCCGAGTACCAGACCTTCCGGTCTACCTTCAGCGGATTCCCGGTAATGCGCCTGGTGGCAGACGGTATGGACAGTGTATCCAAGCGGCTCTATGGAGAGCAGCAAACCGTCAGGCAGTTTCCCAGGCCTGGCCCGCTATCGCTGTGGCTGTCACAGTTGATCTGGATTCCTTTTGGCCTGCGCTTTAACTGCTTCACCATGGCGGCAGTCAAACGCGGTTGATATCTGTTTAGGCGATGCGTTTCTCCCGACGCAGGGCAAATACCAGGCCTCCCAGCACACCCTGTAGCAGCGTAAAGCTGTAAGCGATCCAGGCAAAAGCCAGGGCCTCGACACTCTGTACCCCATAAAGGGAAAGAAGAAATACAAAGACGGCTTCCCGAACCCCGATAGCGTTGATGGATATCGGCACCATCATGACGAAGACCGCAACCGGGATGATCAGGAACATGGACTCCGCCGGGATATCAATGCCGACCGCGCGGGCAACCAGAATGAAGTGGACCACCACGTTCACCTGAAGCAGAACCGAGAGCCCCAACGCACGCAGGACTGCCGATCGCGCCTGACGGTAGGCCTGAAAAGAGCGATGCACTTTCTCCAGGATGCCGCCGATCCGGGCCATCACGCCGCTCTTTGCTGAAGAGAGCCTCTGCGTGATCGACACCGGGATTGTCAGAACGAGCCAAGTGGCGATACCCATCCCGGCGAGACCCGCTGCCACCCAGGCCGTAATAAACGGCACCTCGCTCGCCACCGTCTCATCAAAGACCAAGGCAAGTAGCGCAAAACAAAAAAGCACAATCACGCCAAGAAAGCGATCCACCAGCACCACGGTCACAGCATCCGACTTGGTGTTGCCCAGGCGCCACGAGTCGTACATCCGAACCACATCTCCGCCCACAGTGGATGGCAGAAAGTTATTGAAAAAAAGAGCGACCATAAATGAGCGCACCAGGAAAAAGATCGGCGCGTCGCCATCCTGTACCCGGATCAAAGTGCGCCAGCGAAAGGCGGCAATCACATAGCCGACAAAAAAGAGACTAAAAGCCAGTATCAGCAAGGACGCGCTGGACTCTGTGATGACCGCAAAAACAGAATCCAAGGCAACGCCCTGCGTGATCCAGAGGATCAGTACGATGGAGAGCGAGATTTTCAGCAGCAAAAAAAAGGGCTTTTTCTGCATGCGGGAACGCTGCTTAGGCGGATATCAGTGTTGGTCGCGTTGACCGATGGTGCGCGCTGGCACGCCGCCAACGATCTCCTGTGGCGCGACCGGTTTAACGACGACGGCCCCTGCTGCGGCGATGCTCCCTTCGCCAAGACAGGCACCGTCCAGTACGGATACATTGGCACCCAACCACGCGCCTGGGCCGACACTGCATCCTTCGCTTGCCCGGATGCCCTGCTGAGCGATAGGAATATCGGATCGGTCGGTTTGATAGTTTCCTCCGCCTACAAGATAGCACCTCGGCCCTAATATGGCATCGTCGGCAATAGTTACCGGGCAGTGCTGAGCAGACTGGATAACGGTGTAGGCACCGATGCCGGTACGGTCTCCTACCGTTACAGTTCCTTCCTTGCAGGAGATCATCGTATTGTTGGCAAGGATGACTTCGTCGCCGATTTGGATCGCGGCAGGCTCAGAGGTATGCCGGGCGTCAAGCAGGACGCCCTCGCTGAAGACAGTGTTGCTGCCGATGGTGATTCTTCCCGGGTGCCTGAGAATCATGTTCACACCAAACATCACTCCAGAACCGCATTGCCCAAACAGACGTGGCCAGAAGAACTTTCTCAACATCAGGCCCAGAGCCCCTGGAATCGGCGCAAGCCAGGAGCACCATTCGAAGTAAAGAGTGGCCCCGATGCTGCGCGATCCCACCATTACGTCCTGATAGCGGCGAAGTCCAGAGGCCTTC
Organism: Acidiferrobacteraceae bacterium; assembly: GCA_002713825.1. GTDB lineage: Bacteria > Pseudomonadota > Gammaproteobacteria > Arenicellales > UBA868 > UBA868. The sequence goes on from PAUU01000011.1 coordinate 3,807, forward strand.
TGAGTGACCGCCTGATGGGTTTTTATAGAAGACGAGGACAAGGGTCTTGTGTTTGGGGTTCGATCCGGGTGCGACTGGCTCTAGCCTACAGCGGGAACCTCTACTTTAGGCCGCAGGCGCTGGCGGGGCGGCGGGGCGCTTTGCACCGCAGGTGGGGCATCCGGAGAGCGCCCGGCGCCGGGACTGGACGGCGTTGGTTCGACTGGACTTTTTTCCGCCGAACCGGATGTGCGGGGGCTCTCATCAGATTTGGATGATACGGTCGGTTTTTGTACCCCAGCAGAGCGCGCATGGCGACGCGGCTCTTCCTTCTTGCCTCTTGCCTCGTTGCGTTCCTTGCGTTCGCTGGATTTTTGGGCATCGGCCTTTGTGTTTGGCGCCGGAGCCTCCAGCATGCCTTCTGAGATTTCCTGACGTGTCACCGCATGGCCAATGTACTCTTCAATATCCATCAGCGAGAAGGCGTGGTCCTCGCAGGCAAAACTGATGGCGTGTCCGCTGGCGCCGGCCCGGGCAGTCCGCCCGATTCGATGCACGTAATCTTCCGGATCCTGAGGCAGGTCGTAATTGAACACGTGACTGACACTCGGGATGTGTAGACCTCTCGCCGCCACGTCTGTCGCAACCAACACGCGGTGCTTGCCTTCTGTGAATCCTTTCAGGAGTTGCTCGCGCTTTTTCTGGGGAACATCGCCCGACAGTACGCCGGCGGAATAGCCCTGCTGCTTTAGGGATCGCCCAAGCCGGTCGCAGGTCACCCGCATGTTGGCAAACACCAGCACGCGCTCGCCTTCCGTCTGACGCATCAGACCCAAAAGCAGAGGCAGTTTTTCACTGTTGGCAGGGTAATACACCTCCTCCAGCAGATGGTCTGCGACGACTGTCTCCGCGTCAATCTTGATCTCCTCGGGGTCATTCATGTGTTCGTAGCCCAACTCATGCACCCGATGAGAGAGCGTGGCCGAAAAGAGCAGATTAAGCCGCTCCTTCGGGGGCGGCATCCGTCTCAGGATGTAACGGATGTCTTTGATGAAACCAAGGTCAAACATACGATCGGCTTCGTCCAGCACCAGGACCTGAACGCCTTTCAGGTCGAAAACCTGCTGCTTGAAATAATCGATCAATCGCCCGGGCGTCCCGATCAGGACGTCGACACCAGCGCTGAGGCTTTCGCGCTGTTCGTGATAACCGGTGCCGCCGTAAACGAGCCCCAGTTTGAGACCCGTCGCCTTGCCCAGCATCTCGGCATCCCGGTGAATCTGTATGGCCAACTCACGGGTCGGCGCCAGAACTACGGCACGCGGATTCACCCCATCGCCCGATTCGGGTTTGGGATGTGTGAGCAGGTGATTGAAGATGGCGAGCAAGAAAGCTGCAGTCTTGCCGGTGCCGGTCTGGGCCTGGCCCGCAACGTCTTTGCCTGCGAGAGCCACCGGCAGGGACTGCGCCTGGATTTTGGTGCAGTAATCAAATCCGGCGTCGCTGAGTCCGGTCAGCAACTGGGGTTCCAGTGAAAAATCGGTAAATCGGGTTTCGGTAAGGTAACTGATATCTTCCATTTTATTTTTGTGAGTGGGTTCGTGGCATCGTTTGGTGATGCCGGCGGTCAGGAATCAGCGTTAGGCGTGCTTGGTGTTTGTAGCGCTGCGCCTCCGCGGTAACCGGTTTTGGCCGGTATCGTGACGCGGTCGGAAATCCCGGAAAAACGGGTTCTTGATTCCTGATGCGAAAATCTGGTAAAACTAACGAATCGTTTAGGGGTGTTGTGCCGTTCACGCAAGGGTGAGGTACACTACACTCTCTAGCGGAAAACGGGAAAAGCAGTATATCACACCCCCCGATGCCCGCATCCCGCTCCTTAATTTGCTTTTCTTCTGGCGCATCCGTTTGAGGCGACAGTCGATAAAAATTTCAAATCGAAAGAAGAAAACAGGAACTGATTGAACATGTCCGACAATATTATCCACGTCAGTGATGACTCATTCGAGCAGGAAGTCCTGCAGTCCGAAATGCCTGTGCTTATCGACTACTGGGCCGAATGGTGCGGCCCGTGCAAGATGATTGCGCCCGTGCTGGACGAGGTGGCGAGCGAATATGCGGACAAGATCCGGGTCGCCAAGCTGAATATTGATGAAAATCCGGCGACGCCGCCCAAGTACGGCATCCGCGGCATTCCCACTCTCATGCTGTTTAAGAACGGCGAAGTAGAGGCAACCAAAGTGGGTGCCGTGTCGAAAACCCAATTAACGGCGTTTCTGGACGAAAACATCTAAGCCGCCGCCCGGCATCTAAAAGGCTGATGTCTGAATACCGCAGCCGGCCCCAACACCAAGAAGAGGTCGGCTGAATCCCTAAACCTAAGATGAGTTAAACCAAGGCAAGCTGCCCGCCCCACCATCAGATTCAATCAAAACCAACCCTGCATGCTGTGAGATCTCCCGGTCGCATAGCCAGACGGGTGTTTATTCCTACCCCATACCGAGGCCTGTATCGTCATGTCCCTGAGCCTGTCCGAGCTTAAAGCCAAAACCCCCACAGAACTTGCAGAGGTCGCCCGGTCGCTCAAGTTGGATAACGTTACCCGTCTGCGCAAGCAGGACCAGATCTTTGCCATTCTTAAGTCCCAGGCAAAACGCGGCGAGAAGATCAAGGGCGAGGGCGTTGTTGAAATCCTGCAGGACGGGTTCGGCTTCCTGCGCTCGGCGAGCAGTTCCTATCTTGCGGGTCCAGACGACGTTTATGTGTCCCCGAGCCAGATTCGCCGGTTCGGGCTTCGCACCGGCGATACGATTGCGGGACTGGTCCGTCCGCCCAAGGATTCCGAGCGCTACTTTGCGCTGCTGAAAGTAGAGACCATCAACTATCAGTCTCCAGAAGAAGCCAAGAAGAAGATTCTCTTCGAGAATCTCACGCCCCTTCATCCCGATGAACGCATTCGACTCGAGCAGGGCAACGGGTCATCGGAAGACCTGACCGGACGGACTATTGATATCGTGTCACCGATTGGGAAAGGTCAGCGCGGCCTGCTGGTGTCGGCGCCCAAGACGGGCAAGACCGTCATGCTGCAGCAGATTGCTCACGCAATTACGGCATCTGAGCCCGACTGCGAGTTGATCGTTCTGCTGATCGATGAGCGTCCGGAAGAGGTGACAGAAATGAAGCGCACCGTGCGCGGCGAAGTAGTGTCTTCGACGTTTGACGAACCCGCCACCCGCCATGTCCAAGTGGCCGAGATGGTGATTGAGAAAGCCAAGCGCCTTGTTGAACACAAGAAGGATGTGGTGATTCTGCTGGATTCCATCACCCGTCTGGCGCGGGCCTACAACACGGTGCAGCCAGCTTCGGGTAAGGTGCTGACTGGTGGTGTGGATGCCAACGCTTTGCAAAAGCCCAAACGTTTCTTTGGAGCGGCCCGAAACATCGAGGAAGGCGGCAGTCTCACGATTCTCGCAACCGCTCTCATCGATACGGGCTCAAAGATGGATGAAGTNATCTACGAGGAGTTCAAGGGNACNGGCAACATGGAGATTCANCTGGACAGGAGNATNGCCGAAAAACGNGTNTATCCCTCNATCGTCATNAGCCGCTCCGGCACCCGCCGCGAGGAANTGCTGACNGATCCNGCGGANCTNCAGAAGATCTGGCTGCTGCGCAAACTGCTGCANCCNATGGATGACATNGAAGCNGTCGAATTCATGCTNGATAAACTGCGGGCCACCAAGAGTAATGCCGAATTCTTTAAATCAATGAACCGTTAATGNTGAACTTGCGGCCCGGCACCGTTTCGCCTATGATCTCGCCCCCCGCGGACCGGACCCGCTGCCAAACCAGCCGTTTTGTCATGAAGCCAGAAATTCATCCCTCCTACGACACCATTAAAGTCGTCTGTGCCTGCGGCAACAGTTTCGAGACTCGTTCAACGCTGGGGCAGGAACTGCACGTGGAAATCTGCTCGGCCTGTCATCCGTTCTACACGGGCCAGCAAAAGATCGTCGATACCGCCGGGCGCGTTGGCAAGTTCCAGAAAAAGTACGGCCGTTCGGCTTAAGTATCCCGGCGCCGGGGTTGTTTGGCGTAACGCTTTCGTACAACGACGACCCATTGGGGTTTTTCTATCGTGTCTCCTTTTCTTCTGTTCCGCACAGGTTATTGCCGAGACTGAAAGGCGGCTCGGTGAGGTCGCCAATTTTGTCGACGGCGATACGCTGATTCTTGAGTCCGGCGAAGCGATTCGCCTCGTGGGGATCAATACGCCAGAAATGGCGAGGGACGGTCGTCCGGCCGAGCCCCTCGCTCTTGAGGCGAGAGACACCCTCGTTGCACTGCTCGCCGATGGGCAGGTGCTGATCGAAGTCGCAGAGCAACCCCTTGACCGTCATGGCCGCACGCTTGCCCATCTCTTCCGCCCTGACGGTATTCATGTTCAGGAAGTCCTGCTGCGAAAAGGCTTGGCAAGTGCAGTGGCGATCGCACCCAACGACCGCTATCTCGATCTGTTTTTCGAAGCGGAGAGCGCAGCCCACCACGCCGGTCGCGGGCTTTGGGCTCTGAACTACTATGTCCCCAAGGCTGAGGACGAGGTCAGCGCAGGCTACCAGTTTGTGCAGGCACGTCTTTCACGTATCGAGATGGGGAAAAAGTGGTTTAGTTTTTCGGCAGGAAAAAGTCTCACGATCCTGGTGCGACGAAGCGACTGGGTATCCCGGTTTGATTACTCTCCGGCTGCGCTGGATCAGGCAAGTATCGCGCTGCGTGGATGGTTCTCAAAAAAGAAAACCCGCGCAACCCTGGTGATTAACCACCCCTTTATGCTGGAGCGTTGCGGTATCAGTCCGCTACGCCTGTGCGCTGGCGATTGATCCACACTTGATCTTAATCAGGGATCGCAAGACAGGCAGTGATTATCTCGACCCATATTTTCGGGCAAGCGGGTAGACTTCGAAACGTGAAAATTCGAAGGATTCCAATGAAAAAAACTGGTTCCGTACTTATTGCGATGGTCCTGACCATGGCGGCCGGACCCATCTTGGCGGGGACTTTTGGCGTCCATGCACCTATGGTGCGCATGGTGCCACCCGGCCAAACCGTCAGCGCGGCCTTCATGATTCTGCACAATCACGGCATGCAGGAGCGAACCGTGATCGCAGTGCACTCGGATGTCGCCGATGCGGTGGAGCTGCATAACCACATCGTGGAGGACGGCATGATGAAGATGCGTCGGGTCGATGCCATCGTAGTGCCGGGACACGCTGAAGTCGTGCTGAAGCCAGGGGGACTGCACATCATGCTGATTGGCCTGGCNCGCAACCTTGAGGNGGGAAAGAACGTGACCCTGGAACTCGAATTTGCTGACGGTGAACGCCTGTCCTTCCAAGCGCCGGTGCAGATGGTGTCCAAAGAGCATGATCAAACGACTCACGATCACTAACTTGCTACACCAGGATCGATTCTTGGAGCAGAAACCATGTTGACGTCCTGGCGCATGCCCGTGCTGGTCCTGCTGCTGACAACCGGCGTCGGCTTGGGTGCGGGAGTGTGGTGGCATCAGTATCGTGCGCAAACCGCCAGTCCCTATGCGCACCTTGGCGGAGACTTCACCCTGGCGTCAGCNGACGGCCCGGTGTCGTTGAGTGATTTTCGGGGCCAGGCAGTGATGCTGTTCTTTGGCTATACCACCTGTCCGGATGTGTGTCCGATGGATCTGGCGAAGATCAGTGCCGTGATCAATCGCTTTACCGACGCCAAGTCGCAGCCGGTGGCAGGGCTCTTCGTCAGTGTCGATACTGAACGGGATACGCCAGAACGCACGGCCGAGTATGCGGCCTTCTTTAATCCCCGGATCACTGGGGTCAGTGGGTCAGCCCAGGCGGTGGATGCGGTTGCCAAGCAGTACTATGTGCTCTACCAAAAAGTCGAAGACCCTGGCTCTGCGCTGGGGTATACCGTCGATCATTCGGCAACGACCTATCTCATCGACCCGAACGGGAAAGTCCACCAGCTGTTGAAGCACGATTCGACCGTAGATGAGATGACCGATGCGGTTCGCGCGGTGCTGGCGGGATAGCCTGGACAGTATAGTGATGAGTATCAGTCTGGAGCAGCAAGTTGAGCAGACCGCGAATGCCCTCGATGTGGCGGACCTGTTCTTTGGTCACGGTACTGATAATGCTTTTGACGAGGCGGCCTGGCTGGTGCTCGAAGCCTGTGACCTGGATCCCAGCGGTGACGCTATTCCTTGGGATCAGTCGCTGACTCCCGCCCAGCAAGCGTCCGTTGCGGCATTGCTCAAGCGGCGGATTGAAAGCGGNGAGCCGCTCGCGTATCTGGTGAACCGAGCCTGGTTTGCCGGCCATGATTTTTTTATTGATCATCGGGCCATCGTCCCGCGTTCCCACATCGGCGAATGGATTGCGGACCGTTTTTTCCCCTGGCGTGCAGATCGTCCCGCGGCATCCGTCCTCGATCTATGTACCGGCAGCGGCTGCATCGCCGTTGCCCTGGCGCTCGCTTTTCCTGAAGCCAGGGTTGAAGCCAGCGACATCAGCGACAGCGCGTTGGAAGTCGCAGAAATAAATGTGGCACGTTATGCCGTCCAGGACCGCGTCCGGCTCAAGCGTGGAGATCTGTTCGAGGGACTCGGCGAGGCTCGGTATGATCTGATCGTGTGCAACCCGCCCTACGTCAGTGACGAGATCATGAACCGGCTGCCCGGTGAATACCGGCACGAGCCCGCGTTGGCGTTCGCCGGAGGGGTGAGTGGTNTGGACTTCATCAACCGGTTGATGGTTAAGGCACGCAACCACCTGGCGGATGACGGACTTTTGGTGGTTGAGGCAGGCAGTGCGCGGGAGTCGCTTGAGGCGGCCTGGCCGCGAACCCCCTTTTCATNGCTGATGTCAGAAAATGGCGAAGCGGTGGTGTTCGCCCTGGAAGCGGCGGAAATCGACCCGTCGTCCCGCCTGCCGGCCTGAGCCGGGAGGGCNGGGTGAATCAGATTTCGATCATCTCAAAGTCGACTTTTGTGGCGTCACAGTCCGGGCACTGCCAATCGTCGGGGATGTCTTCCCAGCGGGTTCCGGGTGCGATACCTTCTTCGGGAAGCCCTTCGGCTTCGTCGTAGACAAAACCACAGATAATGCACATGAAAGTTCGATTAGCCATCACAAGATTTAGGGAGAAGCAGGGTCAGGCCCGCGATTCTAGCCTAAGGATCGCGAGCAGGGCGTCCTGCCGCCGCCGGTATTTTTGTCTCATTTCAGACANGGAGTTTTTGCATGAGTAACGACGACCATCTTTTTGAAAGTGCGTGCGCAGTTATCCCGGGTGGAGTGAATTCCCCCGTGCGGGCATTCAAGTCCGTAGGCGGCACCCCGGTATTCATTGATCACGCCAAGGGGCCGTTTCTGTTCGGCGCAAATGGTCAGCGCTACATCGACTATGTGGGCTCGTGGGGCCCGATGATCCTGGGGCATGCAGACCCCGACGTCGTCGAGGCAGTGCAGTNGGCTGCTGCTGAGGGCCTCAGTTACGGCGCGCCAACAGAACTCGAAACGCAGCTCGCCCACCTTGTGTGTCAGGCGGTGCCGTCGATGGACCAGGTGCGTATGGTGAATTCGGGCACCGAGGCGACCATGAGTGCCATCCGCCTTGCCCGGGGCTATACCGGACGCGACACCTTGATCAAGTTCGAGGGGTGTTACCACGGGCATGCCGATAGCCTTCTGGTGAAGGCGGGTTCCGGGGCTCTCACGCTCGGCATTCCGACCTCTCCCGGGGTGCCTAAAGATGCGGCCCGGCACACTCTGACGCTTGAGTTCAACAACAGTGAAGAGGTGCAGCAGGTGTTTGCCGAATCAGGCAACGACATCTCCGCCGTAATTGTGGAGCCGGTCACCGGGAACATGAACTGTATCGCTCCCGCGCCGGGTTTTCTGGAAACCCTGCGCGAGGTCTGCGATCAAAGCGGCGCGGTCCTGATTTTTGACGAGGTTATGACGGGGTTTCGCGTGGGGCCGGGCGGGGCGCAGGAGCTCTATGGTATCCGGCCGGATCTCACGACTCTGGGCAAGGTCCTGGGCGGTGGATTGCCGGTGGGGGCTTTCGGCGGCCGCGCCGAGATCATGGCGCATCTCGCGCCACTCGGGCCGGTCTATCAGGCGGGCACCCTATCGGGAAATCCCCTCGCCATGAGTGCGGGGATCGCAACATTGAAAAAAGTCGGGGCACCGGGATTCTTTGATGCCCTGACCGAAACCACCCGCTCACTCGTGACCGGTTTGGCACGGGCCGCTGCCGATGCAGGCATTCCGTTGGCGACAGAATCTGTCGGCGGAATGTTTGGGCTCTTCTTTACTGAGAACGATCACGTCAGTTCGTTTGCGCAAGTGATGGCCTGTGACAGTGAGCGTTTCTCAATGTTCTTCCACGGCATGCTCAAGCGGGGTATCTACCTTGCGCCCTCGGCGTTTGAGGCAGGCTTTGTCTCGGTGACCCATTCCGAGGCGGAAATCAGCGAAACGCTGACGGCGGCCGCTGAGGTCTTCGCCGAGCTTAACTGAGAAAGTTGATGGTTAGCGGATAACGCGCGGGGAGATTGACAGAAGTCCGCCAGCCGTTTCGGACCAGCACGATGACGTGAAACGCCATGAGGATGCCGAGCAGTAAAAATCCGACAAAGAAGAAAACTAGGATAAGCGCGCTGACATAGAAAATGCTGATGGTCAGGGCAAAGTTCAGCGCGGCTCGCCCGTTGACATCCAGCGCGTTGCCATACCGCCGCCAGAAAAGCCAGAGGATCCAGGGTCCAAGCAGATGCCCCAGAGGGAACCCGGCGTAGGTCGACAGCCCGGCAAGGTGCAGGACAACAATTCTCCAGTCCGGCGCGTGCCTCTGATCTTGTGACGACTCTGGGGTGACGGGTCTTGATCTCGCGAGTCCGATGATGCCCGTCATGGCGGCCAAAGACGCAAAGGCCAGGGCCAGGATCACCGCAGAAAAGGACACGATCGGCAACCCCGGCAGGGACAGCAGCACGCCAGCCAGTCCTGCGGACGCGAGCAGACCCAAACCCGCACCCAGAGCCAGAAAGCTGATGCAGACGAACTTCAGCATCTTACCGGCAAGTGGTTAGGGCTCACGGGCAAAACGAGAAGTGATTGTCTCGGACTGCCGTGGGCGGCCCGTCGACGCGAGATTACTCGAGGGGTGAAACGTCTTCCGCGGCGGGACCCTTGTCACGGGTCGTAAGAGTNAATTCAACACGCTGTCCTTCATTCAGAGTCTTGAANCCNTCTCCTCGGATTTCACGGTAATGGACAAATACATCGTCCCCACCTTCCTGCTCAATAAAACCAAAGCCTTTTCTTTCGTTGAACCATTTAACGGTTCCGGTATGTCGTTCCGACATGAACTCCTCCACTAAGTTGACTACAAACAATCCGGGGCCTTCGGTTCAATAGTCCTCGTCCCCTCGCGCATTGTAGCCATGTTGCGACTNGGTGCAACACTTTAAAAAAATTCAATTGCGTTCTTTTGGCACACCGTGTGTAAGGTAAAAGACGCTTTGTCATCGAACCAGTCTTCAATGAGTCTGTAAGAAATAGAAATCGAAGGGGGAGGAACAAACAGACCCTGCTCAATTCGTGAGGCGAGTGCTTCACGGCTAAGCCAGATCGCATCTTCAAGTTCCTGGTCATTCAGGCTGATGCGCTCGCTGCCAGCCTGCGCGTGGTAGCCCAGCATCAGCGAGCCCGGAAAAGGCCATGGTTGCGACGAGTGATAACGCACGGCAGTCACATCAATCCCGGTTTCTTCCTCGACTTCACGTACCACGGCCTGTTCTGCGCTTTCGCCTGGCTCAACAAAACCGGCAATAGTGGAATACCGGTTCGGCGGCCACTCGGGTTTGCGCCCAAACAGGGCGTGGTCCGCGCGTTGCACCAGCACAATGATCGCGGGATCAGTACGCGGATAGTGGGTTGCCCCGCATTGCACCTGGGAACACTGGCGAACATGCCCGCCNTGATCCAGGTGCGTGGCGCCGCCGCAGCGTCCACAGAAACGGTAGCGGTGATGCCAGGCAGCCATCGCCTGTGCGTAGCCCAGCAGCGTGGCCTCCGAGTTGCTGACCTGCCCAGCCAGTGAACGCAAACCGGAAAACCCCTCGCCGGGTTCAGGCAGATGGTGGTCAATGAGCAGGGCAAAGTAAGGGGTTTGGTCTTCTTGCCCCAGGTAAACCCGAGGCTCACAATGGCCAAATCGGTCTGCAACTTCCTCGGCGGTCAGCCATGCCGGGCGTGCAGGATCCCTAGGGTCGACCGCGATACGCATGTGATGAATGCCGATGAAGCGCGCGCGCTGATCAGCGGCCCGCTCAGCAATCATCGCCGGATCCAGCCGCAGCAACGCGCCGCGATCGAGCATGTGACTGGTGAGCAGGTTAAGCCGGCTTCGTTGCAGATGGTCCATCAGTAAGAGCGATCATGCCAATCAAAACCAGAGGGTACTACAGCCGGCTTTGGCGGATGTGAGGCTTTGGTTAAAATGATGCTCCGGCACATTCTGGGTTTATCCGCGGGCATCGTCCGCGCCTTGGACTCTTTTCAGCGTATGGGTTTTGAATATGCGTAATGAGGTCTGTCAATTGCTTCGTGATGCGTTGGCATCACTGGTTAAGGAAGGCGTGTTGCCGGGTGGGCTTGAGGTGGATGTCCAGGTTGAACGATCCCGTGGTCCGGAACATGGCGACTTCGCAAGCAACCTGGCAATGGTGCTTGCAAAACGCGCAGGCCTGAAGCCGCGCGATCTCGCCGAGCAACTCTGCAACGCGCTGCCTGCTTCCGATCTTTTATCGCGTGCGGAGGTGGCCGGACCGGGATTCATTAATCTCTTTTTATCGCCGGAGTCTTATCAGTCGTTACCGGGAGAGATCCGCTCACGCGGCGCCGCTTACGGCACCAGTGACGTCGGCACTGGCGAAAAGGTCATGGTCGAGTTTGTCTCGGCCAATCCGACAGGGCCGCTGCATGTCGGGCACGGCCGCGGCGCCGCTTATGGTGATGCGCTTGCCCGGGTGCTGCGGGCCGCAGGCTATGACGCCATCAGCGAGTACTACATCAATGACGCCGGGCGGCAGATGGATATCCTCGCACTCAGTGTCTGGCTGCGATATCTGGAACTATGCGGCGAAACCGTTCTTTTCCCGCGGGCTGCCTATCAGGGTGACTATATCTTTGATATTGCCGCGACCCTGCACCGAGAGGGTGACGATCGGTATCGCACCGAAGCGCAACCGCTTTTCACGGACGTGCCTGAAGAAGATGATCCCCTGCTGGATACGCTGATCTCACGCGCCAAAACGATCTTGGGCGATGACGGTTTCGGACGCATCCATGGCCTCGCCCGCGACACGCTGGTCGAGGACATCCGCTCAGACCTCGAGCGGTTTGGTGTGTCCTACCAGACCTGGTTCTCAGAGCACAGCCTGATCGACAGCGAAGCCGTAAGCCGCGCTATTGAGTCGCTCAAGGAGACCGAGTTTCTTTATGAGCGTGAAGGCGCCTGGTGGTTTCGCAGCACCGAGTTTGGAGATGAAAAAGATCGCGTGGTGCTTCGCGCCAACGGCAACCATACCTATTTTGCGACCGACATCGCCTACCACCAAGACAAGATCCAACGCGGGTTCTCGCACGTCATCAATATCTGGGGTGCCGACCACCACGGTTACATCAAGCGGGTCAAAGCATCGATGTCGGCGCTGGGGCTGAATCCGGATGATCTCAGCGTACTGCTGGTCCAATTCGCCGTGCTGTACCGTGGTGGTGCCAAAGTGTCGATGTCCACACGCAGCGGGGAGTTTGTCACCCTGCGCGAGTTACGCGAAGAAGTCGGTCGGGACGCAGCGCGTTTTTTCTATGCGCTGAGAAAGCCGGATCAGCACATGGACTTTGACTTGGATCTTGCCAAGTCTCAGTCCAGTGACAACCCCGTGTATTACGTACAGTATGCTCATGCCCGCATCTGCAGCGTGTTTCGACAACTGGCAGAAAAGGGCATCGACGCGGATCTTACTTCGGCAGATCACGGTCTGCTGACCGAACCGCGCGAGACCGATCTGTTGCAGAAGCTTTCGCGTTATCCGGAGGTGGTGGAATCGGCAGCGCGGGCCTACGAGCCTCACCAGGTTGCGTACTATCTGCGCGATCTGGCAAACGACTTTCATACCTACTACAACGCGCATCCGTTTATCGCCGCTGAGGCGGATCTGCGCCTGGCCCGACTGTCTCTGATCGACGCCACACGCCAGGTCATCGCGAACGCGGTTGACCTGCTGGGTGTTACCGCGCCCGAGCGCATGTAGGCAATGGCTCGAAACAGCCGGACCCGAAAGGCGGTCCGAGGATCACGCCTTACCTACGATGTCGTGCTGATGGTGCTGGGGATTGCGGTCGGCGTGGTCGCCGTCGTGTTGTATCAGGGCGCAATGAGCGGGGATCCGGATCGCATGGGCGCAGGCATCAGCCAACTGCTGCGATCGTCGGATACCTCAGACCCAGAATCAGCCCCCGAGGCCGTTAGTGCGGGCGTGGAAACGCCTGCCCGGGCGAGTTTCGACTTCTACACAGTGCTCCCTGAGATTGAGCATGTTATCCCGGAGACTGACCTGCCCGATCCGGCTAGCGCAGCCACTGCGGCGGGGGAGTCCACCCAGGTGATGGAAGATCCTGTGACGCAGGGAAGTTTCTATATGCTGCAGGCCGCTTCTTACGATAACCGCCGCGAGGCGGAGCGCATGAAGGCACGGCTTGCAATTACCGGTTTCGAGCCCAGCATTCAGCACATCTCAGTGCAGGGTCAGGGCGACTTTTTCCGTGTTCGGGTAGGCCCCTTTCCATCCATGGCAACGATGGAAAGTGCTAACCGTGTGCTCGCCGACATGAACATCAGGGCGCTGCGACTCAAAGTCTCCCGCAAGCCTTAGATAATTTCGGGTCAGGACCTCGCCTTCAGCCAGTCTGCAATGGCCGGCGGCACTTTCTGTTGTGCACTGCGGCTGACATAAATCCCAATGTGGCCCCCGTCAAATTCGAGCTCGCTGTAGTCGCAGCTTTCCACATGATCTGCAAGGGGCCGTGAGGCTGATGCCGGCACCAGGTGATCGTTTCGGGCATATACGTTGAATACAGGACAGCGGATGGCACCGAGATCAACGATCTGGCCATCAAGCACCAGTTCACCGCGAACCAGGGCATTGCGCTGGAAGAGGTCTCCGACAAATTCCTGAAAAGCCCGTCCCGCCTGATCAGGGCTGTCCGCTATCCATCTTTCCATCCGGGCAAAGGTGCGAAGTCCTTGCGGGTCGTCGGCAAGATCAACGAGATCGATATATTTTTTTGATCCAAGACGAAACGGCTGCAGGGAGATAAACAGGCCATTGAGGAGCGTGCCCGGCACATTGCCATAGCAGCCCACCAGAGCATCCAGATCGACCTTGCGGACCCACTGGGACAGGGTGTTGTCTTCGGTATGAAAATCTACCGGCGTCACCATGGTGATGAGGTTGCGCACTTTTTTGCTGTGAAGTGCCGTGTAGCAAAGACTGAATGTGCCCCCCTGACACACTCCCAGCAGGTTCACCGCGTTCTCGTTGCGAAGTGAAACGACGGCCTCAACGCATTCATCCAGCAGGGTACACGCGTAATCAGAAAACCCCCGATGCTGGTCCTGCTCGGCAGGGTCCTCCCATTCCACCAGAAANACNTCCATCTGTNANGCGAGCAGNCCTTCGATCATGGAGCGGCCNGGTTCCAGNTCCAGCACCCANGGNCGNTTNACCANNGCATACACAATAAGCACCGCNCANTGNTCGGCCCGTTTTTCNCCCTCNCCGTATCGCAGCAACCGAAAGCCCTCACCCGCCAGCACGGTTTCATGGGGCGTGGTACCGATTTCCGGCAANCCCATTTCGGCGAGTTGGCTCGCGCTCTGGTTCAGCTGCCGGGTGAGCTCCGCAAGCTCCAGACCGAATGACTCAGGTGCTTTCACTTGTTGGATCTGTCCTTTGTATCGTTTCTTTCACCGCGTTCCCTTGGGTTTCTGAGAAGCTCCGGTCAACCTTGCTTTTTTCTTTACCGCTTTTGCCGTAGCCCTGACCCTCGGTTTTTTGCTGGCCCGTTTTTTTGCGGGGGAGGGTGAAGCGCTGTCGGCTTCGCGGAGCGCCTCAAGATCTGCTCTCAGCCTCGCCTCTCTTGCAGCCGCGGCAGCGAGGGCTTCCTTGAGTTGGGCGCGGCCATCGGGCTGAGGCGCTGAACCGATACCCGCGGCGAGCTGAAGCGCTACCCGGGAATTGATCAGTTCGCTCACGAGATCTGCATAGTCCTCGGTTTCGGTTTGTTGGGCGAAGACCGCTTCTGCGCAACTCACCCAAAGNTCGTAGATGCCCCGCAGGTCCCGCGGTGCGTGATCTTCATCGAGGGCTTCGCGCAGATCAGCCAAGGCATCGGAGCCGATCTTCAGCCAGGTAGCCTGCAGGGCCAACGCAGCCCCGCGATAGCGCCTTGCAGCCGATCCCCATGCCTCATTCTCCTTAGAAGGGGCGACGGGCAGGGCAAATTCTGGCGAATCAGCAAGACTGTTTGCTGGGTTCATCTTTTCCAGGGCCTGTAGCCAGTCGGTGGCATGGGGCATTTTCAGGGGCGACAGCCCGGGGCTGGCCCTATCAACCTGCTCCCGAAGTAGCTGATGCAGTCCGAGGATGGCGCTGGCCCACTCGGTAGAAACCTCTTCATTCATCGACTGATTTTAGTTCAGAAGGCCCCAATTTCCCGGTTGCTTGGGCTCCCCTATCAATAATCATTGTTGCTTTGCACTTTCCAAATACTGATCTCTAAAAAGAATAGAAAGCTGATAAAAGGAAATTAGGATTTATGTAAATTGCTGTTTTATATAATTAAAAACAGTTTTCTGGAAAATGTTGCACTGCATCAATCCTTCTGTTATTGTGCGCTGCAACAAATATATTTCAGCCCTGTTTTTAAAGAGGACAAAACCATGAATGCCAACATGACCGAAACCTATAGGCCTGCCGCAGAAACCGCTACCCACGCGGCCAACAGCGCCGGCCAACTGATGGTCAAGAATATCGGGAAGATGATCGAACTGCAGATGGGTTCTGCCAAGGTTTACGCCGATGCCCTGTTGAACAACACGCGCGAAGCGCTCGAAATCAAAGACGCGCAGTCTGCCCGGTCCTACTTTGAAAAGCAGCCCGAAGTGGTTCGGGGTCTGGTCCAGAGAATGACCAAAGACTCGGGTGAGATCATGGAACTCAGCCGGGCTTACGTTGACGAGGCGCAGGCGCTTTTCACCCAGTCAGCTGCCAATCTCGGCACGGTGATGGAAAAAGGCACCAAGACTGGCGGCAAAGCCGCTTAATGAATGACGCGTCTTCAGGCGCTGTCACATTAAGATGACGTTTTGGACAGGGAAGACCGGCCGCCGCGGGTCTTCCCTGTTTTGATTGAATCGCAAGAAGAGATAAAGGCAATCCAACAGGATGGCCAATACCCGGCGCTGTGACACAATGATCAAGCCGGCGTCCTCCAGCGCGGTGCAAGTGCCTTTCCCGGGTCTTGGCCCCCGATCTTTAGAAATCGACAAGATGAGGTAGACCTCCCATGACATCTGAAAAGGATGTAGTGATTGCAAGTGCCGCCAGAACTCCGGTCGGTGCCTTTAACGGTGGACTCTCCGCATTGCCAGCGAGCGAACTCGGCAAGGCGGCAATCATCGCCGCACTTGAGCGTGGCGGCGTTTCGGCCAACGAAGTCAATGAAGTCGTTATGGGCCAAATCCTGACTGCAGGCATGGGGCAAAACCCGGCGCGCCAGGCAGCGATCGGGGCCGGGGTGCCTGTGGAAAGCACGGCGCTCGTGCTTAACCAGTTGTGCGGTTCAGGCCTTCGCGCCGTGGCGGCAGGCTATCAGGCGATCCGCAACGAAGATGCCGACATCGTGGTGGCCGGCGGACAGGAGAGCATGAGCCAGGCGCCGCACTGTGCCCATCTTCGCGACGGCCAGAAGCTCGGCGGACTTGAGTTGATTGACACCATGCTGGTAGATGGCCTGCTTGATGTGTTTAACGGATACCACATGGGCAATACTGCGGAGAACGTTGCTTCTCAATTCGGCATTTCCCGCGAGATGCAGGATGCCTTTGCGGCCTCGTCTCAGCAAAAAGCCGAGGCGGCGCAACAGGCCGGTCGCTTCAACGATGAGATTGTTCCGGTCACGATCAAGGGCCGCAAGAGCGATACCATCGTGGATACCGATGAGCATCCGCGTCACGGCACCACAGCGGAGAGTCTCTCTGGTTTGCGACCTGCCTTTGATAAAGAAGGCGGTGTGACTGCCGGCAATGCGTCGGGACTCAATGACGGGGCGGCAGCGACCGTATTGATGAGTGCGGCCGCAGCTGCCGACCGCGGGATTACGCCGCTTGCCCGAATCGTTTCCTGGGCGACAGCCGGCGTTGACCCCAGCATCATGGGAACGGGCCCGATCCCCGCCAGCTCTGCCGCGCTCAAGAAAGCGGGCTGGACGATCGAAGACCTTGAGCTTGTGGAGGCGAACGAAGCTTTTGCCGCGCAGGCTTGTGCGGTCAACCAGGAGATGGCGTGGAACCCTGACCGGGTCAATGTGAACGGCGGCGCGATTGCGCTCGGTCATCCCATTGGTGCGTCAGGCGCTCGGGTGCTGACAACACTCCTTTATGAAATGCAGCGTCGTGAGGTGCATCGGGGTCTTGCCACCCTGTGTATCGGCGGCGGTATGGGTATCGCAATGTGTGTCGAGCGGAACTGATTCCGCTTGGCATTCAGACAAGGACAGTACGTGACTCCGGCAACCCGTTAACCATTTTCGACGAAATTCAAGAAATTTAAAGTTTTAAGAACGAGGACTCAAAAGATGTCTCACACAGCAATCGTGACCGGTGGAACCCGCGGCATCGGTGCCGCCATCTCTGTGACCCTGAGTGAAGACGGCCACAAGGTCGCAGCGACCTACGCCGGCAATGATGAAGCCGCCGAGGCCTTTAAGGCACAGACTGGAATCAGCGTGTACCGTTTTGATGTCGCCGATTTCGATCAGTGCGCCGACAGTGTCTCCAGGATCGAGGCTGATCTCGGCCCGGTTGAAATCCTGGTCAATAACGCCGGCATCACCCGAGATGGCACTTTGCACCGGATGGATTTTGAGCAGTGGAACGCGGTTTTGCAGACCAATCTTTCCTCCTGCTACAACATGTGCCGCAACGTCATAGACGGAATGCGCGAGCGGGGTTTCGGCCGCATCGTCAACATCGGATCCGTCAACGGCCAGGCAGGCCAGTACGGTCAGGTTAACTATGCGGCTGCCAAGTCCGGCATCCATGGCTTTACCAAGGCACTGGCCCTGGAAGGAGCAGCCAAAGGGGTCACGGTCAACGCCATTGCGCCGGGTTACGTGGATACGGATATGGTGCGTGCGGTGCCGGAAAAGGTGCTTGAAAAGATCATTGCCACCATCCCGGTCGGCAGGCTGGGTTACGCAAGCGATATCGCCCGGGCGGTGCAGTTTCTGGTAGCGGACGATGCAACCTTTATTACGGGGTCCACCCTGTCGATCAACGGCGGCCAGCATATGTACTGATCCTGATGGCTGCCACGAGCGGCTTTCTGTCCCGGGGTGGTATTATTGCACCGCACAATAGCAGGGCCCGGACGTCACCATGCGTACCATCAAGAAGTACCCCAACCGACGGCTTTACGATACGGAAGTCAGCCGTTACATCACGATCTCGGATCTTCGCCAACTCATCATAGAGGGCGAGGAATTCGAGGTCGTTGACGTCGCCAGTGGTGATGACCTGACCCGCACGGTTCTGCTGCAGATCATCAACGAGCAGGAGAGCGGCGGCCAACCCCTTTTCACGACAGAGATTCTGACGCACCTGATCCGCTTTTACGGCGGCAGTACGCAGAAGATGTTCACCGATTACCTAAACCGCAGTCTGGAACTCTTCGTTGATCAACAGCAGGTATACCAGGATCGGCTGACTGAATTTCTGGGCCAGACCTCAGTGGGCATGATGTCCGAGATGGCAAAACGCAACCTTGAAGCCTGGGAGGATGTCCAGCAGAACTTCCTGCGGTCGGCTGGTCTCGTCAAGGATGAGGCGGGCGGCTCCAAACGCCGTCCTGACAAACCTACCAAGAAGTCTGCCGACGACTGAGCATGCCTTCGCCCAACCCGTCTGACGGCCGCAGCGGCGGCCGGATCCTGGTGGATGCGTTGGTCGCACAGAAGGTAAAACACGTCTTCTGTGTTCCCGGTGAGAGTTATCTGGTAGCGCTTGATGCGTTGCAGGATGCGCCCAGCATCCGCACTGTGGTCTGCCGGCAGGAAGGCGGTGCCGCCATGATGGCTGAGGCCAGTGCGAAATTGACCGGACAGCCCGGCGTGTGTTTTGTGACGAGGGGGCCTGGTGCCACCAACGCGGCCTCGGGGATCCACGTGGCGGCCCAGGATTCCACACCGGTGGTGTTGCTGATCGGCCAGGTCACCCGCGACACACTTTGTCGCGAGGCTTTCCAGGAAATCGATTACACCCATTTTTACGGTCCGCTGACCAAGCATGTCGAGCAGGTCCACGAAGCGTCGCGCCTGCCCGAAGTGATGAGCCGTGCTTTCCACGCGGCCTGCAACGGGCGCCCGGGACCGGTCGTTGTGGTGTTGCCTGAGGATATGCTCGAGGAGGCTGCTAACGTTAGTGACCTTCCGGCCCGCCAGGAACTCAATTTGTCGCCCGATGCATCGGATATGGCGCGATTTGCGAATCTCCTTTCTCAGGCCAGACGCCCAATGCTGCTCGCCGGGGGCCGCAACTGGGATGCGCCGGCCCGCGCTGCGCTGCACGAATTCGCAGNNCGCTGGCAACTGCCGGTAGCAGCCTCCTGGCGCTACCAGGATGTTTTTGATCACACNGATCNNTGCTACATCGGTGATGTCGGAATCGGCATCAATCCGCGTTTGGCAGAGGCGTTGATGCGGTCTGATTTGGTGATCGCTTTGGGCATCCGTCTCGGGGAAATCACCACCCAGGGATACAGCCGTCTCAAGGTGCCGCTGCCCGACCAGCAGCTTGTGCACATTTATCCAGGTGCGGAGGAGTTGGGCCGCGTTTACTACCCTACGCTTGCGATTACCGCACGGGCGCCGGCGTTTGCGCTCGCGCTCCCAGAGATCGCGCCGCCGG
This sequence comes from Acidiferrobacteraceae bacterium, assembly GCA_002713825.1. Taxonomy (GTDB): domain Bacteria; phylum Pseudomonadota; class Gammaproteobacteria; order Arenicellales; family UBA868; genus UBA868. The sequence goes on from PAUU01000011.1 coordinate 23,100, forward strand.
CCGAATTGCCCTGGGCACAAGAGAAGACCCAGCTTCACGAAAGCTATCTTGAGTGGAGTACCCCGTCAGAGGCGCCGGCTGACGTGAGCCTCGCATCGGTGGTGTGTGAGCTCAGTGACCTGGTCGATGACAACGCCATCATCTGCAATGGAGCGGGCAACCACACGGGCTGGCTGCACCGTTTCTTTCGGTTCCGTGAAGGGGGTCGGCAACTCGCCTCCACCAGCGGTTCGATGGGTTACGGGATCCCGGCTGCAGTCGCGGCAGCCCTTGAGCATCCGGACCGCCAGGTGATCGCCATGACAGGGGACGGCGATATCCAGATGACGAGCCAGGAGCTCGCGACAATCGCGCAGGAAGGTTTGTCGATCGTCGTGATCGTCGTCAATAACGCGATGCTGGGCACCATTCGTATGCATCAGGAGATGCATTTCCCAGGCCGGACNGAGAACACCGATCTGGTGAACCCGGACTTTATGACGCTGGCCAATGCCTATGGCTTCGCGGCGGAGCGGGTCATGCGGACAGCGGACTTCGGCCCGGCCCTGCGGCGGGCCTTGGACGCTTCCGGCAGCACGCTGATCGAGGTCGTGACAGATGCCCAGGCGATAGCGCACACGACGACGCTGAGCGAGATTCGCGCTCGAGCCAATTCGTAGTTGTACACCCGATATCGTGCGTCGCTATGACTGACCCCTTCACCCAGGCGCTGACTGACGCTGTTGACGAGTTTGCCAGGGAACGTGACTGGGAGCAGTTTCACGCTCCCAAGAACCTGTCAATGGCGCTGATGGTCGAAGCCGCTGAACTTGCCGAGCACTTCCAGTGGCTGACGGAGCGTCAGAGTGCCGAACTCGCACCAGAGCAGCTTGTTGAGGTCTCGGAAGAAATCGCGGACGTGCTCATTTATACGCTGCGTCTTGCTTCACGCCTCGGGGTGGATGTCGAAGCGGCCGCGTGGGCCAAGCTTGAACAAAATCGACAAAAGTACCCGATCGATAAAGCCCGGGGCAACGCAAAAAAGTACAGCGAGCTTTAGCCGAGCGCGTTAAGCCGTAAAAATCTCCGCATAGCGTTCGCGCAGGACGTTCTTCTGTACCTTCCCCATCGCGTTTCGCGGCAGTGTCTCCACGGTAATGATCTGCCGCGGGACCTTGAATCCCGCGAGTTCGGTTTTTAGCTGGCTGATTACGCTGTCGGGATCAATCATCACCCCGGGCAGCGGACAGATCACGGCGACCAGTCCTTCGCCGAGATCTATGTGGGGCACCCCGATGACCGCTGACTCGTTGACGCCCTCAATGACATCAATGGCGTCTTCGATTTCTTTGGGGTATACGTTCAACCCGCCGCTGATGACAAGATCCTTTTCGCGCCCCACGATTCGCACCCGCCCGTCATCATCCATCGTTGCCATATCCCCCGAGACAAAGAACCCGTCCTCAGTGAATTCACTGGCCGTTTTTTCAGGCATCTGCCAGTACCCTTTAAAGACATTCGGGCCGCGCATCTGTAGCCCCCCGGTCTGTCCGGCCGCCACCGGAGTGTGTTTGACATCGCAGATCCTGAGCGTCACGGCAGGGAGCGCATAACCCACGGTGCCGGCGATCCGTTCGCCGACCAGAGGGTTCGAGGCGACCATGTTCGCCTCGGACATGCCGTACCGTTCCAGGATTCGATGACCCGTGTGTGCGAAGAACGCCTCAAAAGTCTGTGCCAGCAAAGGCGCAGAGCCGCTGATGAAAAGCCGAATAGGCGCGCAGAGTTCCCGGGTGAACTCTGGGGTATCCATCAGCCTGGTATAAAAGGTGGGCACCCCCATCATGACCGTGACCGATGGCAGGTGTCGGATGACTTCCTGTGCATCGAAGCGTGGCAGGAAGTGCATCGGAATACCGCNCAGCATTGCGCAATGGACCGCCACGAANAGGCCNTGNACGTGGTAGATNGGNAGGGCNTGGAGCAGCACGTCGTTTTCNACGAAGCCCCAAAGATCGANGAGNGTGAGTGCATTGCTGGCNAGATTGTCATGGCTCAGCATGGCGCCTTTGGAGCGCCCGGTCGTGCCAGAGGTGTAGATGATCGACGCGATGTCGTCCGGGCCGCGCTCGGCAATCTCGCTTTGCGGTTCGGCTGCTTTCACCGCGTCNATCAGTGTTCCTTCGCTGTCGTGTCCAAGGGTNAGCAGCAACGNGCCAATCGCGTCAGCATTTTCCTTAAGGNCCTTTGCGCTGTCGGGTTTTGCTATAAAAAGTCTGGGCGTTGCGTCTTGCAGAAAATAGGCAAGCTCCGAAGCGGTGTAAGCGGTGTTGAGCGGCACAAAGATCGCACCCAGGCGCAGTGTGGCGAGATACAGCAACAGCGCTTCGGGAGACTTGTCGATCTGGGCAAGCAGGCGGTCCCCGGAGCGCAGGCCTAGCGCATGCAGCGCTCCAGCGTAACGGGCCGTGGTATCGTCGATGTCACCGTAGCAGCAGGNCTCTCCTNNCGGNGTNACNAGCCAGGGCGCTTTGGGGTCATCGGGAAANCGGCTGCGCAGCAGCGAATAGAGGTTGTGATTCAAGTCCGACTGGGCGAGATGATTCAAAGCGCTAATTTTAGCGGGATAGACCTGATACCGCTTCAAAACGCTTGAAGGGTGACGCATCAGATCTTATCGTTGCTGCCGATGCCTTAGTCAGAGCACGTAAACGGTCACACAGATGAAAAAAGAACTCGCTTGCCTGGTGATTCACGGCATCGGCCGTCAGGAACCCGACTTCGCGAAGGATCTGATCACAGGTGTCTCAGGGCAGTTGCAGACGTTCGGTCGTGATCCCCAGGCGGTGGCATGGCAGTCCGTTTACTGGGATGACGTCCTAAGGCCCGCCCAGGACGCCTATCTCCAAGCGGCCTACGCAGCGGCGGACCTCAATGCACACGGCCTGCGTACCTTGTTGCTCAATGCGTTCGGTGATGCGGCCAGTTATCGGCAGTTGCCATCAGGCCGAAGCCGAGGCGGCGAGGAAACCCTTACCTACCGGCGTATTCACGAACGGGTCAAGGACGCGCTCATAACTTTGTATCACGGCCCGCTGCAGGACCGCCCGGTGCCGTTGGTGGCACTGGCCCATTCTTTTGGCGGACACATCCTCTCTAACTACATCTGGGACTGCCAGCAGCGTCCAGACAAGCGCCTGTCTTCGTTTGAGCGGATGAATTGGCTGAGTGGCTTCATCACTTTCGGCTGCAACATTCCCCTTTTTACATTTACCTGTACGGAAGTGGTGCCGATTCGGTTTCCACCACCGCGCCTGCCGGCGCGTCTCAAGCCAAACGCGCGCTGGCTGAACTTTTTTGATCCTGATGATGTGCTCGCCTGGCCCTTAAGACCGATCAACGGCGCCTATGCAGGCGTAGTTGACAGTGATGAACGTATTCATGTCGGCGGCCCCGTAACCGGATGGACCCCTGCCTCTCATCTCGCCTACTGGAGTGACGAAAGGTTCGCGAATCGGATCGCAAAGTTTCTCGATTCTCTGCTTTAAGCTACCGGTTCCGATACCCCGATCAGGGGATCTTTGCTCTAATTGGTGTGATGGCCGTCACTGAGATGCACGCCCGGTTTTCGCATGATGTCACTCACCATCCACAATAATCATGAGTGGGAGAGTAGAAAATGGAATCGATACAGCATCAGGCGGCTGACGCACAGCAGGTATTTGCCATGATCACGGAATTGATCGAGATCGGTGTGCCNGTCGAGAAACTGCACCANCAGGGCATCGCNGANTTTGATATNGAATATGTCGACATGCATCCGGAGGACGGTCTGTGGTCGGATCTTTTCGATTGAGCAGCTTCTTTTGTGCGTTTTAGCCAGAGGCCTTGCGCTTTGCCTGAATCAGGTGGATTTTTCTGCCCCTTGGCTCTCGCCTTGATGCAAAATGGCATCCATTGATGTCATCCGGGGATAGCGAGACTTAAGGGGAGCTTAAGGAAGCATGACGACAGAATTGTTAGCACAGGCGCAGTCGCTGCAGGACCGTACAGTAGCCCTTCGGCGCGAGATTCACCAGCATCCGGAACTCGGCCTGCACCTGCCGAGAACGCAGAAAGCCGTTCTGGATTCCCTGCAGGGTCTGGATCTCGACATCCAGCTGTCAGAAGACACCAGCGGTATCGTGGCAACACTCCATGGCGCCAAGCCGGGTCCGGCAGTTCTGCTGCGCGGAGATATGGATGCGTTGCCGATGCCTGAAGAAACCGGCCTGCCGTTTGCGTCAGCTGAGCAGGGCTGCATGCATGCCTGCGGACACGATGCCCATACTGCCATGCTGGCAAGCGCCGCGCATCTACTGCACCAGCATCGTGAGCGCATTAACGGCAGTGTGCGCTTTATGTTTCAGCCAGGCGAAGAGGGTCCGGGTGGAGCCAAACCCATGCTGGATGAGGGCCTGCTCGATGCGGACGGGCCGCCGCAGGCGATTTTTGCCCTGCATGTTGAACCGGAACTGCCGGCCGGCAAGATCGCCTGTCGCACAGGGCCGATCCTGGCAGCGGTCGACACCGTGTTTGCCCGGCTCATCGGCAAAGGTGGTCATGGCTCAATGCCCCACAGCGCGCTTGATCCAACGCCGGTTGCCTGCGAAGTGGTGCAGGCAATTCAGACGATGGTCACCCGGCGCTTTGATGTCTTCGATCCTGTCGTGGCCACCGTTGGACGCATTCAGTCAGGCACCACCAGCAACGTGATTCCCGAATTCGCCGAGATGGAGATCACGCTGCGGTCATTGTCGGTCGAGGCGCGGGCCCGTCTCGCAGAGGCCGTAGAAAAACTGGTTCGCGAGATTCCCGCGGCACATGGACTTGAGGTCAATTTCGATATCGAGAAAGGTTACCCCCCGACGGTGAACCACCAGAGTGGTGCGCAGGCGGTAGCCCAGGCGGCCAAAGCCGTGCCGGGCGAGGATCAGTATATGGAGATGGCCACCCCCTGGATGGGGGCTGAAGATTTCTCTTACTTGCTCGAGCGCTTTCCGGGTGCATTTGTTTTTCTGGGTGCGGCACCGATTGATGGGGAGCCCCAGCCCTGCCATTCTTCGAGAATGCGCCTGAATGAGGCAGCGTTTCCCGCGGGTGTGGCGATGTACGCAGCGCTCGCCCTGCAGGAACTCGCGGACAAGCCCCACTAAGACCGTTTTATTATTTTTGGTGTTGCGCCGGGTTATGGCTTGACTTTCATTTCATGGACGCGCCCTGCTGGCCGTCTAGGTGTGGATTGCCAACCATGCTACGTCTCAAGTTGTGAAATTTTGATAAGACTCCACGCCGGTACATGTTGGTATGATTTCGTCGTGGTTTATTTTTAGACAGTGTTTATCTTTAACGGACGACCTTTAGATGAAAGACCTAAAACTGATTTTCAAGAACTTCGAGAAGAGCCTCCGAGCTTCAGCTTGGTTTGACGATAGCTGGGAAATCTATAACCGGGGGGTTTATCTCCAGCTTTATAAGCGCAACTGGTTTAACGATAACCAGGGCGGAGTGCATTTCGAAACTTACATAGAAGCGCCGCAGGTCAAAAAGAAGAGCTTCCCAATATGTTTCCACGCTGAGGAAGAGTGTCCCGAGCAGCAGACCTTTATCAGCCGATTTCTCGAGTCCCACGGTCAAGAGATTCGGGGCTGGAAAGGTTACCGAGTACAGGGAGACGGTTATCGTGTTTGCCAGCGTGATTTGCCGCTGAATACCAAGAATCTCGAGCAGCGCCTCTTTGAAGAGTTCAATCGGCTCCGCCAGCTCGAAAGCGGAATAGACCAAGCACTTGAGGGAATCCAGTACTGAGCGCGAAGGCTTATCTCACTAAGTCAGAACCTTCAACCGGGCGAATCCGTGGGATCTAAAAAAAGTCCCTGCATCAATGTCTGCGATTTTCGCGGTCCTAAAGGCTGGTGCGTCGGCTGTGGGCGGACCCGAGAGGAGTGCCGAAAGTGGAAATCACTGAAACCCTACGCGCAGATTCTGCTGATCAAGGAGCTCGGCAGAAGAAAAAAGAAGATGACCGAGCGATAGTTTCTGCTATTTCGGCTCCGTCAGTCGATGTTGGAATAATCCATTCCTTTCAGAAGGGTTTTTCTCCCCCCCCCCCTTTTTTTTGGGGCAAATCAATACCCCAAGAGACAAATTATCTTTCTGGATAAGCCAATTGATTTTTCTTATCTCGTGGATAACGAGATAGTCTTGGAGAATTCGTCACTCCGGGAGTATGTTAAATCGACTCATTAATGAAGAGGCGTACAACTAATGTCTAACCGCGAAAAAATAATGCGGCACCTCAATATCGTCGGCCAGTTGCAGCCGGCGCTACACCAGCCGCAGCACGCCCCCACCGGCGATTTGATTGATAACGCCCATTTCCGCGCTTATACCCGCGCTTCCCACGATGTCGGGGGTGAGGCAGACGTCCCGATTACCTGGGAGGAGAAAGAGGAAGAGATTTGGGAGCACAACACCTTCGTGACTTGTGAAGTGCTTGCCTGGCGGGGGGTTTGGAATGCCGAGGAGCGCCGTCGCCGACAGAATGTCGACGTCGGACAAACAATCTATCTTGGCCTGCCTTACTACGGCCGCTGGCTGATGACGATCGCGCTGATCCTGGTGGATAAGCAGCATGTCAAATTGACCGAGTTAATCGACAAGATCGAAGAGGTCAAACAGCGCGCCCACAAACAGGACGGTCTTCTTTACGATGCAAAGGGTCATGACTTATGAGCAGCAGCCATCATGTAGAAAAAGCGACGAACGTTGGAGATCCGCAGTGCTTTAAAGGCGAAGCACCTGCCGCGAAATTCAAGGTGGGAGACAGGGTGCGGATCCGTAATCTGCCCGATATCTTCTATACCCGCTCACAGATGTATCTTCGTGAGGCGGAGGCGACAGTTGTAAAGCTCGTTTACGAAAGCCCGCCGGCAGAAGACGAAGCGTGGGATAACACCGATAGCCCCGAGTGGTTCTACAGCCTGCTTTTCAAGCAGACTGACCTTTGGCCAGATTATCCCAAGAAGTTCGAGGCCGACACGCTTGAAACAGAACTCTCCGAGCGTTGGCTCGAGGCGCTCTGAGACAGTCTGAAGGTATTTCACTATCACGACATGAAAAGAGGAAGACGGCATGTCAAATTCACATGATCATGATCACAAAGCTGCCCCCATGGTGGATGAGATCAGCGACTTTGAGGCACTGGAAGTAGCAGTTCGGGAGTTATGCATCGAGAAAGGACTGTTCACACAAGCCGACCACAACGAGTGGACGGACTATATGCATACGCTGGGCCCTACCCCCGCTGCAAGACTCGTCGCCAAAGCCTGGCTAGACGAAGATTACAAGCAACTGTGTATTGACGACCCCGTCAAAGCGAGTTTGGAGGTGGGAATCAACTGGATCACCAGCATGCCTTCAAACTTTGGAACTCCCAGCGACTACTGTAACCCGCGGATTTTGGTCGATACGCCTAATCTGAAACATGTCGTGGTCTGCACGCTGTGTTCCTGCTATCCAAGGCCAATTCTGGGTCAATCCCCGGAGTGGTACCGCACCCCCAACTATCGACGCCGCATGGTGCGTTGGCCGCGGCAAGTGTTGTCTGAATTCGGCCTGCAGTTGCCAGAAGATGTCGAGATTCGCGTGGCGGACTCGAATCAGAAGACCCGTTACGTGGTTATGCCGGTGCGGCCGGAAGGCACCGACGGCTGGACCGAGGATCAACTGAGCGAAATCGTCACTCGCGATTGCCTTATCGGCGTGGCTATGCCACGTGCGGATCGCCAGGTGGATGATAAGAGGCCGGTGATTCCCGCTATCCATCCTTACGGCCATTAGACACCTGTTGTGACCAAGTCCATCCCTTTATTGGAAAAAATCGGTAAGGAAGGCAGGGTTTGGGACGACCTTTGTGAGCAGTACGGGGTCGATAATCCTGATCCGCCCTGGCGAGTTTTTTTGGAAAGCACCTGTGAGGTGCTTAACGAGGGATCATGCGTTTTGCCAGCTCTCGAACGAAGGGATGAAGAAGACGAGCTGGTGGATGAGCTCTATAAGCATATTCCCCATCCAGAGCGGCAGGTGCTGGCGCTCGCCCATTCAATGATCCTTCGGGGCATCATCACCGAAGAGGACCTGGAGAAACACCTGAAGACCGTAACTGAAAGGCTCAACGCGGCGTAGTGGGAACCGTGGGAACACGGTACGTTTAGCTTTGAAGAGCGATAGCCAAGATTACCAGCAACAAGTATCAGTTCTCGAAGAGATATCAAACATCAGTACACATTTGTAAGGAGTTAAGGAGATTTGTAAAGACATTTGAAGGGTTAAAGTTTTGCAGACCAAACGGAGGAGGAAAGCGAAGACATGAAAAAACAGTTAACGCAGGAAGAACAACTGCTGGCCGCGAAAACCAAGTCGGACGCAATTGCAGATGACATTCTCGATGAGGAAGAGGCTCAGTTCATAGATGGCGGTCCGGTCGATGAAAACGGCTTGCCGCTGAATGCTAAAAGTTTCGGAGATCAGATTGACGATCCGTTCCTGAAGATTAATTCGGACCCGTTGTTTGGCGGGTTTCTCGGGACTGGGATCAGCCGACGGTCGGTGTTACAGACGGGCGCGGCGCTTGCCGGTGCCGGCCTTGGGTTGGGCAGCATGCCGGCGTTCGGTCAAAAAGCATTCGATCCCGTCGTCAATATCTGCTATATCCCAATTACCGATGCAGCAGCCCTGTTGGTTGCGCATGAGTTGGGCTTCTTCAAGGAAGAGGGGATTGAATCCAAACGTCCGACACTGATCCGGGGTTGGTCACCACTGGTGGAGGCATTTGCCGCCCACAAGTTCAATCTGACGCACATGCTCATCCCGATTCCGGTCTGGATGCGTTACAACAATAAATTCCCCGTGAAGATCACAGCCTGGGACCACAGCAATGGTTCGGCAATCGTGGTTAACCCGGAGATTAAAACGCCTGCAGATTTTGGCGGGAAGCAGTTTGCGGTTCCGTATTGGTATTCCATTCATAACATTGTCTCCCAGAAGATCATGAAGGAGGCAGGAATCACCCCGGTGATCCGAGCGCAGGATGCGGCTCTGGCTCCTAATGAGTGTAACTTCCAAGTGCTTGCGCCGCCTGATATGCCACCTGCACTGGCCGCCAAGAAGATCGACGGCTATTGTGTCGCTGAACCGTTCAACGCGCTCGGTGAGATCAAAGCCGGCGGCAAAGTGCTCCGATTTACCGGTGACGTCTGGAAGGGACATCCCTGCTGTGTTGTGGTGATGCATGAAGACGACGCAATGGATCCGGAACGGGCCGCGTGGGCGCAGGGTGTACACAATGCTGTGGTTAAGGCTCAGTTGTACACTGGATCCAACCGAAAAGAGGTCGCCCAACTGCTGTCGCGTGAAGGCAAGAAGTACTATCCTTTCCCCAGCAAAGTGGTTGAACGCGCCATGATGTTCTACGATCCGGCGTACTACAACAATCCCGCAGCGATCCGTCATACCGAGTGGGGTCAGAATCGCATCGACTTCCAAGCGTGGCCTTATCCATCAGCCACCCGGCTGGTTGTCAACGAACTGAAGAACGAGACATTAGTGACCGGTGACAGGACCTTCTTGGATACCCTGGATCCCGAGTTCGTGATCAATGATCTCGTACAGTATGAGTACGTGAAGAATGCACTCATGGCAAACCCGTCATGGAAAAATGATCCAAGCGTTCCCCAGGGAGGCAATCCCTTCGAGCGCGAAGAGATTCTGGAGATCTAACTCCCTCAGAAAATGAGATCCTCGGGTCGGACGACCCGAGGATCTCACAGTTGGTTGGTCATCAGTGGCTGTACCGGCTTAGGATTGCATCGGTTTCTGCCGAAAAAAGTCTAGAGACCAAAACCCATTTCTGCGCGTTCTTAGATCAGTAAGCTCGTTCTTCGATTGCCTCAACGAAGTCCGGGTAGTGGTCCATTTGGTATTAGGGAAACATTTGCAGCTCTAAATTGCGATTGATTTTTCCTATACTGCTTATCGGTTTTTCGTCTCGCAATCGCACGCCCTAATCCCCCGGGGTCTCGTAGACTGTATTCCTAAGGTGTCTTGTCTGTGGTTGGCTTAATACAGCGGGGAAGTAAGTGAATTTCACTGGCCCAACGTATGCTCTGATTTATAAAATAAGGTAACGTAATGTCCAACAAGCTCTCTATCGTCTGTGTTTCCGGTACGCTCGAGAAACTTCAAATGGCCTCCATGGTTGCCTCGGTCGCGGCAGCNAGCGGAGATGAGGTAACCGTTTTTTTCTCCATGAACGCACTCCAGTATTTCACCAAGGAGAATGTCGACCTCACGGCGCCTGAAGAAGGCGAGTTTGGTCGGCTGATCGAGACAGAAGGGGTGCCTGCTTTTAGAAAGTTGTTTGAGCAAGCCGCTGACCTGGGTGACGCCAAACTGCTGGCCTGTTCCATGGCATTGGACTTGATGAAGATCACCCCGGATGATCTGACGCTTGAGTTTGGCCCGGCAACCGGGCTCACTGCTTTTCTGTCTGATGCCGAGGATGGCAGACTGCTGTCTTTCTAACCCTGTTGAGATCAAGCTCTACAAACCAGGAGATTTTTGATGTCCGAGATGAAAGTTGTTGATGCAAGAAATACGTTTTGCCCAGGCCCGTTGATGGAGTTGATCNCCTTCATGAAGCGGGCAGAGGTTGGCGATGAGATGGAACTGCTTTCTACTGATGACGGATCTGCCAACGATGTACCGCAATGGATCGCTAAGGTAGGGCACGAGCTTGTGAGTAATGAAAAGATTGATGACGTGTGGCATATCGTTGTCAAAAAAGTGAAATAAGGCGCCAGAGGCGTCTGTGCGCGTTTTAGCGTTTTGACTGTGGAGTCAGGTTAATGAAGATCTTATTTATTGGTGGGGGAATGGGCGGGACGATCGTAGCCAATAACGTGGCGAGGCGGCTTGCTCGAGAGCTAAGAGACGGAAAGGTCGAAATCACCATGCTTTCGGCGACCGATCAGCACTGGTATCAGCCTGGCCTGCTTTATGTNGCTTTCGGCAAGATGGCAATGAACGACATCGTTCGCGATCAAGCCAGTTTGCTGGAACCGGGCATCCGGTTTTTTGTAGATCCGGTTGAGGAATTTGAACTGGCCCAGAATAAAGTCAGGACGAAAGGCGGTGTGGTCCATGACTATGACATGCTGGTGATCGCGACGGGGTGCGAGGTGGTCTACGATGAGGTTCCGGGCCTTGCCGAGACGTCAGAGACGCCTTATACGCGAGAAGGCGCAACCCGAATGTTCAAACGCCTCCGCGATTTTGAAGGTGGTAAGGTGGCGGTTGTGGTGGGGGTTCCACATAAGTGTCCGATTGCCCCGATCGAAATCACGTTCATGCTGCACGAATTTTTTGAAAAGCGNGGGATCAGAGACAAGGTGGAGTTGAAATACACCTANCCGATNGCCCGTATCCATAATATCGAGAACATNGCCACCTGGGCGGTTCCCGAATTTGAAAGAATGGAAGTCGACTATGAAACTTTCTTCAATATGAAGGAGGTGGACGTTGAGAATCGAATTGTGCATAGTGAAGAGGGCACAGAAAAAGAGTTTGATCTCCTCGTTGCCGTTCCTCCGCACCGGGGCATGAAAGTGATTGAGGAGAACAATCTTGGAGAGGGCGGGTGGATTCCGACCGACCGCTATTCGTTGCAGATGGAAGGACACGACAACGTCTACGTAGTTGGTGATACCAGCAATTTGCCTATCAGCAAGACGGGTTCTACGGCCCACTTTCAGAGCGAAGTGGTTGGCGAGAATATCGCGTCTATCTTTCGGACAGGGTCCGCAACCCGCGAGTACGATGGCAAGGTGTACTGCTTTATTGAGGCGGATCAGGGTCGTGCAACGAATGCCTGCTTTAATTACATTGATCCTCCAGAGATCAAGGCCCCGACTAAGTCCATGCACATGCTGAAAATGTCCTATAACCAGTGGTATTGGTCATCTGCTCGGGGCCTGCTCTGATCGCGGCCCGGACGCTCTGTACGCACTTTAAATCTGAAAATCAACATGACTAATCCAGAAACACCGGTCTCTGAGGGTCAGCCCCAGGACCTTGCAAAACTGATCGAACTCGCCGCAGCGATCTCGGCTGCACAGGACGCGATGACCGATGACATTGTCACTCGTCTTGCCAGTGCGATGGGCGAAGGCATGATCCTGATGGACCGCTTAACGCGTAATCAAGGCCTGATGTCCCTGCTCCAGGCTTTGAATCAACCGGCGGTGCAGGACAGCCTCGAGTGTCTTGCGGACGCGCTACGTTCGGGTTCGATGATGAACGCTGTAAACGCGACCAATCCAAAGACGGGCGGATACGGTGGGCTGCTGAGAATGGCCAAGGATCCGGATGTTCAGGACGCCGTCTATTTGCTCGCCAGACTCGTAAAGGGAACGAAGCCGGAAAGCGCATCGAAAAACTGACGCGCGCGGAGTTAGGTTTTTCGGGCGCGATTCTTATTCAGGAGAGGAAATCAGCCCCGGATGATCGTCAGGGCGATGCCCGGGAGCTGTCCAAAGAAACCGCCGATCATTCTCGCTTATGTTGATGTCATTGATACTGGCCTCGCGTCTTTGCATCAGGCCCTCGTCAGAGAATTCCCAGAGTTCATTTCCGTATGATCGATTCCACTGATTATTTTTATCATGCCATTCATACTGAAAACGGACCCCGATCCGGTTATCGGAAAAAGCCCAAAGCTCTTTGATTAACCGGTAATCCAGTTCCCGTTGCCACTTGCGGGTGAGAAATTCAACGATGGATGCGCGACCCTCAAAATGCTCGGACCGATTCCGCCAGACACTGTTTTCCGTGTAGGCCAAGCTGACCTTCTCAGGATCTCGGGTATTCCAGGCGTTTTCTGCCATCCTAACTTTTTGGGTCGCTATCGCAAGATCAAATGGCGGTCTGAGATCCGTCGGTTTCATGATCATGATTCCCTGGGTGTTCAATCCGATAAGCAGAAAGTAGAGTATCACGAGGAGTGTCGCGAAGGACTGCCAAGCCCTGAGCTCCCAATACGATTTAATTATCTATGGGGTAAGAAAATCGGATCCCCGATCCGTAACGCCTCCATAAAAGTTGCCCTCAGTTCGGGATATTCATGCAACGCGTGCTAATTGAAAACAAGGATCTCACTAACGTCACCTGGTTTCATCCCGGAGGATCAGTGGGGGTCTTCTTTCAGCCGGCACATATGTCGGATCTGGGAGAATATCTTTTCGACCTGCCTGAGAAGACTCAGGTTGAGGTTCTTGGAAGTGGGTCAAACACGTGCTTCAGCAGCGGTTGCTTGGGATGGCATCTTGGTTTATCTTGGAGCCCGATTCGGAGGCTTTGAGGCGCTGTCGGACCACACCGTTCGTGTCGGAGCTGGCGCTTTGACAGACGATGTCGTGAAGAAAGCCGTGTTGCACAGCCTGGACCTTACTTTTCTGGGAGCAGCCCCTGGAACNATCGGTGGCGCGATTGCATCTAATGCAGGTTTTATTGGGAAGAGTCTGTGTGACCTCATTCTGCGCGCGACAGTGGTGTCGCGAGATGGACGCATCCAGACNCTCAAGCGTGATGTCTTTGAGCACTNCGACCGACTNGCTGCTGCGCTTAGAAACGCAGTAATCGTTCAGGCTGTGCTCGAACTGCCTCAGCAACTGTCGGAAAAACTAAACATGGCGTTGGCTGATGTGAAGCGTCAGCATGAAGAAATGTTTCCCACGGCGCCGCTCTATACCGGCCATGTCTTTTCCAAAAAAATCGGAAATGCTGATGAGGCAGGGTGCAAAAGTCCAACGGAGCGAGCGGCGCAGATATTGCGCCGCTTGGAAGAATTCCGCCTGCCGGGGACGGGCCTTTATCTAGACCAATCCTTTCCGAACATCATTTTTTCCAGGAAGTCTTCCGATGACTTAAGACTCGCCGAGTTCGCGCGGCTCATTGCGAACCGATGTCGACAGAAATTTGCCGTAGATTTAGAGTGCAACCTNAATATCGTTGGCGATTTGCGCTGACACCGCTAGTTTTCGTCAGAAATTGATTTGGTTTTTCCGGGTATCTGTCTATTCAACAAAATCGTCGTGAGTCGCCCGGGCTTATCGACAGTTCTCAAAGGGCTAGAAAATGAAGAAAGAAGAGATGAAGGATCACATTAGAACGGCAAAGCTTGAAAAGGACCTGTCCTGGCGGGAAATCGCCGAAACGACATCGATGTCGACAGAATTCGTGGTGTCAGCCTGTCTTGGCATGAACCATCTTGAAAAATCGGACGCGGACGCGGTGGCCGCCTGCCTGAGTTTGCCGAGCACTGTATCAACGGCGCTGCAGCAGTATCCTAATAAGCAGTGGGAGCAAACGGTGCCAACCGATCCCGCAATTTACCGGCTCTACGAGATGGTCGGAGTCTATGGGGAGACGATCAAGGAACTTATCCACGAAGAGTTCGGTGACGGGATCATGTCAGCCGTCGATTTCAATATGACTGTGTCCCGTGAGAAAAGTGAGAAAGGAGATCGCGTTCACTTGAGTTTGAGCGGCAAGTACCTGCAATACAGCTCCTGGTAACTTTGGGTACGCTAGAGGACTATGGCGGTAAGGCCGAACAACATCGTTGTCGATTTGATTCTTTACGTGGTCGTCGGGGTAACGATCGGCTCGGTCATGGCTTTTGTGGCGGGTTCATTTTTCTGGGCCGGCGCTTCCATCAATACTTTTTCCAAAACTTTGGAGAGGTTTATCGATGGGTAGTTGCCGCGCCTGGCGCCGGCATTGTTTCTGCTCGGGTCCGCGGGACTCATCCTGATCTTGAGATGGACGCTTGGGAGTAAGCGTTTTCACCCAACCCGCGAGACGATAGCGGCCGTGCAATCAGAGAAGCCGTTAGATATCAAAGGCGGCCCCGGTTCTACCTTGGCTGCGTTGATAGCAGTCGGCGGCAGACCCTACTTCGATGGATTGTTCCATAGCCATCACGGTGGAATTCATTCCATTACTCATTTTGAATGCGCCCCTGTTCGCGATAACCGCGATACTGTTTATGACCTTGCTCGGAAAATTGCCAGATAAAGTGGATCAACTGCCCAACCATGCCTGCATGGCCGTTAATCTTCGCTGCCCTTTTATGCGCTTTTATAGGGCTTTGGTTTTCTGGCGCGCTTGGCCTCGGGATTTTCTGAGTAACAGTCTGCCGGTGGCCGCGGTGCTGATCCTGATAATCGCAAAACTTGTGCTGACCGTGACTCGTGTGGGTGCTGGTCTCCACGGCGGGAGCTATCTGCCCTCGCTGTTTATGGGCGCGGGCGTGGGGTGCTTGTTGGGTACAGTTGCCGCGACGTTGGGGATCGCGAGTGGTGCGGGTCTCAGTATTGCCGGCATGGCTGCTGTAGTTGCTGCAGTGTTTGGAACTCCGATCTACACGGTACTCATTATCTGTGAGTTCACGCGCTCTTGCGAAGCGGCGCTTATTTCAATCATTGCGGTGACCATGGGTACGCTGATCTTCCATCAACTTTACGCCCCTTCGTTTTTCGACAGAGATACTGGCTAAACATCAAGAGCCACTTTGATGATAAATGTGGCTCTAGGGCCCGCGCCGGTGCCCAAATACACTCGGTAAATCCCAAAGCAGGGCGAGGCGGAGAAACGCGTCAGTTGCTCGGCTGCGGTACGCTGCCTTGCGGATAATCATCGTGGCAGTGTGGGTGGGTAGTGACGGGTCTACGGGGATCGAGTTCAGATCTTCCATTGATGCGACAATGGATTCGGGTAGTATGGTACGGAGCCCTCCGTACTTGACCATCTCGATCAGGAATCCCAGGGAGTTGGCTTCCAGAGTGACTTTCGGATCCAGATTGTGAGTAGTGAAGTAGGCGTCGATCTGCCTCCGCATCTCAAAGCGGTTGTTCAGTAACGCCAGAGGTTGTTTCGTCAATTCGAGTGACGAGTGCTGATCCAGATCAGTCTTTTCTGTAGCGGCGTTTTTGCTCGACGCCAGGACCAGTGCGTCAGCATTCAGTGTCATGGCCTCAAGTTCATCACGCCCCGTGGTAAGTGATGTTTCGTTACTGAACATGACGCCCACGCTGACTTGGTCTTGAAGCACAGCTTCCTCGACTTCGTGTTGGGTCATCTCTTTGATGTCGATCGAGATATTGGGATGTTGACTCACAAACTCCTGGATCAGACTCGCTGTGAGGTAGTCAGTGATCGGTGTCATGGCAAGGGAGACATGACCTCGCGAAAGGTCGCTAAGATCATCGAGTGCGGCTGAGGCCGCATTGATTTCCGCAAGTGCCCGCTCAACATGCCGGACATAGAGATCACCCGCATCAGTGAGGTGTACGTTACGCCCGGAGCGCTCTAGCAACTGTACGCCGACCTGCTCCTCCAGTTGTTTAATCTGTTGGGATAGAGCCGGCTGAGAGACAAATAGCGACTCTGCGGCCCGCGTAAAGCTCGAATACTCTGCAACCGCGAGGAGGTACTTTAGGGATCTTGGAAAAATAGTATTGCGGTTCATCGGCTTATGCGTCTTCGGTCAAATTTCTCGCGACTCCCGAAACCCAATATCAATAGGAAATTCCTATTCATCGTATAACGAGATCGTCTCAACCTTAAACTGAAGATAGTTTAATGTTATCTTTTCTTATCAAATGTACTATCCTAGCGAAATACTTCTTATACCAATCTTTAAGAAGAAAACGCTTGGATAGAAAACGCTTATCAAGTTTAGCTTTTCTATAAAGAAGCTGTTGTTCAAAATATAACGTAAGAAATATAACGTATGTAAGTCGGCCTAGTTTGAGTCTTTTCACTCATTACAGCTAGGAATGCACTGTTTTTTCTGCGGTTAGGAAAATCGCAGAACAGGGAGAATAGGAGGAAGGATGGACAGAAGCGGCGTACAGATCTCCGTGCAGGATCTAACCCATAGCTATTCATCCCGAGGACCGGTGACCTTTGATCAGGTCAATCTTGAGTCCAAACCGGGAGAGGTATTGGCAATTATTGGCCGGTCCGGTTGCGGGAAGTCTACGCTGCTCCATATCATGGCGGGATTGCTTGCGCCCACAGCCGGCAGTATCCGACTGAATAACATTGAAGTAAAAGAGCCTTCACCTAAGTGGGTCATGATGTTTCAGGCGCCTCACCTTTTCCCGTGGATGCAGGTCAGTCAGAACGTGGGAATCGGACTCAAGTTCGCGAATTTTGCCGAGGACAAGATTCGCGAACGCGTGGAAAAAACAATTAAGCTTGTGGATCTGGAAGAGTTCGCGGAATCCAACGTGCAGGATCTGTCCGGTGGGCAGCAGCAGCGTGTCGCGCTGGCGAGATCCCTCGTCATGGAGCCCGAGATGTTACTTCTTGATGAGCCCTTCTCCGCGCTCGATGCATTCACCCGGGCCTCTTTGCAAAAAGACGTGCGGTCGATCGCCAAAAGCATGGGTATCAACCTTGTGATTGTGACTCACAGTATTGACGAGGCGGTGCTGATGGCCGATCGAGCAGTGATTATGGCTGGATCTCCCGGCAAGATTAAAGAAGAGATCATGGTCGAGTTGCCGGAAGAAAGAGCTGCACAGGATCCAGAGGTCCAGAAAATTCGCGGACATCTCATGGAGACCTTCCGACAGGCCTCCACCGTGACTCACTAACCGCGACTGTATTTTCTTGATTTGTAGCGTTCCTTACGATGGTTGCTGAAATCGGTACTGCTCAGAGATCCTCCGTGGCTGTCGATGTGATCTTGATGATCTTGCGCCGACTGCTCTTCAGTGCGATCGGTCTTGGCATCTTGTTTGCCCTGTGGTGGTTTGGTGGGTGGCTGTTGGAGACCAATCCGGCCACCATGAGCTTCGCGGATTTCGGTCCGTTTCCGACTATTGATGCAGTGCCCTACATGGTTCAGTCAGGAACCTTGCTGGATGCGAGTCAGGCGAGTGGTTATCGCATGGGCATAGGTTTGCTGCTCGCGATCGCTACAGGTATCCCTATTGGTATTTTGATGGGGAGAAGCAACGTATTTCGTAAACTCAGCAATACCCCTTTCCAGTTCCTGCGTATGGTGAGTCCGTTGTCTTGGGAGCCGATTGCGGTGATTGCGATGCCTACCTGGGATCACGCCATTATCTTTCTGATCTCGATGGCTGCGGTCTGGCCGGTGGCGTTCGCTACCGCAGCGGGTCTCGCCAAGTTGGATCGGGCCTGGTTTAAGGTGGCTCGAAACCTTGGGGCAAGTTGGTGGGACATTCTGAAAGAGATTATTCTCCCGGCAATTGCCTTCGACGTGATGACGGGTATCCGTCTGGCACTGGGTGTCGCTTGGATTGTTATCGTGCCTGCAGAATTCCTGGGCATCACATCAGGTCTGGGTTACACCATTCAAGACTCACGCGAGAACTTGATGTATGCCGACCTTGCGGTCACGATTCTTGCTATCGGCATCATCGGCTTTTTGATGGACGGCGTCTGCCAGGCCCTTATCAAGCGCTTCAGCTGGCACCGTAGCTGATTTCATTCAAAAGAACCAATGATCGAAAACGCCCAAGAATCTGAAAGCTTTGTTAAGACCTGGCTGATCGATCGTATTGCGTATCCGGCGTTGGGTTTTGCGATTCTCATTGGCCTATGGGCAATAGGTGGTTGGTTTCTGGAAGCTAATCCAGCCACGAGCAGTTTTGTGAAGTTCGGGTTGGTCCCAACGCTGCAGGCGGTGCCAGGTCTGATCGAATCTGGCTACGTAGCTGAACACGTCATCGCGAGCGGATATCGTCTTCTGATCGGACTTTTCCTTGCGGTTCTAATTGGGGTGCCAATCGGGATCGCAATCGGTCTCAGCAAGATCACTGAGCAGGTGACTAATGAGCCGTTCCAGCTGTTGCGGATGGTGAGCCCTCTATCGTGGATGCCGGTCGTGGTGTTTGTGTTTCCAAAATGGGATCAAGCGATCATCTTTCTGATCGCCGTAGCCGCCATATGGCCGGTGGTCTATGCGACTGCAGCTGGACTGAAAAAGGTTGACCCGGCATGGTTCAAAGTCTCAAGAAACCTTGGAGCCAACTTTTACAAAATGCTGGCGCAGGTCATATTTCCAGCCATTGCTTTTGATATCTTTACTGGCATTCGTCTTGCGTTGGGTATCGCCTGGGTGGTGCTCGTGCCCGCAGAGTTGCTTGGGGTGAGTTCTGGCCTGGGGTATGCGATCAAGGACGCGCGCGAAACGCTGGCCTATGACCACCTTACTGCGATGGTTGTCGTGATCGGCATCATCGGTTTCACTTTAGATACGATCGTTGGGGTTCTGGTCAAAAAGTACAGCTGGCAAAAGGATGTGTAATGTAAAGATGCAAGGCCGGATGGCGTGCATTAAATAGAGATCAAGTCAGAAGAGATGAGAGGTGATCGTGTCCCGATACTCGCGATCGTGGCTTTCGTGATCTAAACCCTTCTCGGTTTCCCAGGCAGAGCACTCGTGGTGCCCGAACCCGCGATGGTTGTGGTCAACAACAGTCAGAAAGATCATTCAGGCCATGGAGACCACGGAGCCGCAGGTCACGATCACAGTGGGCATAGTCATGGAGCCCTCGAAGTGGCGGATAAAGATCAGATCCCTACCGTCACCCTGACTGTCCTCAAGGATCCGATGTTAGGCTGGAATGCAAAAGTCGTTATCGAGCATTTTCGTTTTGCTCCCGAAAACGCGAGTCAGGATCACATCGCAGGAGAGGGGCATGGGCATTTGTACATCGATGATGTAAAAATCAACAGGCTTTATGGTGACTGGTATCACCTTGGAAAACTTACTGCTGGAAGCCATACCGTGATGGTTTCTCTCAGTAGCAACGATCATCGTGATCTGACCCATAACGGACGAGTCATCGCGGACAGCGTCAGCATTCCGGTCGACTGAGACAGGCGACTTCGGGGAGATCTCTGATCTCGCCACACTCTAGAAAAATTGCCGGCGCGGTGGACTCCCGCGCCGGCGTTAGGAAGCGCTACAGCGCCCCAGGAAACGTCTGGTCAGTATCGACCGCCGCCGCCCCCATGGCGAGGCCTTTCTTCGCGAGGCCGCGCTTCGTTAACCCGAAGCGCCCGACCGCTCACTTCGCGTCCATTGAGTTCGTCGATCGCTTTGTTTGCGGCATCATTGCTTGACATCTCAACAAAGCCGAATCCCTTCGACTGGTTGGTCTCGCGATCGATAATCAGTTTGGCACTGCTGACATCACCGAACTCGGCGAAAAGTGCACGGAGGTCTTCCTCGGTAATGCCGTAGGAAAGATTGCCAACNTAGATATTCATAAAANGTCTCTTGTNATTTCATCGGGAGTTACTTTTGGCACCNCCACNANNGNTTTCNCGGCNGGCAAAGGNAGGGANTGAATGGAATAAAACGGGAGTCGGAAGAACTGGGTGACGTCTTTGNGGGCGTTGTGCAGGTCGACAGGCAACCGCCTGTGCCATTCGGTTAGCGGGCCATGGGCCCTGANGGGAAGACAGTAACCGAGTAAAAACCATAAATCAAATAATATTTTTTCTATTTCTTGACAGATTCACGTCTGATTCGGCCACTTTGGCGATAATGAGACTCAGAAAANGAAACGATCCATGACTCGCGTAACAGATCAAAATACGTTCCGGCGCCGACGTTTTATCGCGGGCGCGCTTGGATTAGGGGCAATGGGCGCTTTTTCGGGGTTGCGTTATGGCGATGGAGTGTCTGTTGCCGAAGAGACGCAGCCGCAGCAGGTCGCCAGCGNNGACAGCGGTATGCTNGTCTCANAAGANTCAGGTGAGCGGCTCACCACCAAGTACGCGGCGACGCANTACAACAANGCCTATGAGTTNGGCTGGGACAAGACTGANCCNTACCAGAAGTCNGGGGCNTTCGAGCTNAAACCCTGGCAGGTGACATTCGACGGACTGTGCGCAAAGCCCGGCACCTTCGATCTGGATGACCTGATGGGAATGCCGTTCAGTCATCTGGAAGAGCGGATCTACGATTTTCGCTGCGTTGAGGCTTGGTCGATGGTGCTCCCTTACAACGGCCGCCCCTTGGGTGACATTCTCAAGGTCGTCGAGCCGCTTGGGTCAGCGCGCTATGTTTCCTTTACCAGTGTCCTGCGTCCCGAGCAGATGCCAGGCCAGGCTTCGGCCTTCAGCACATTGGACTGGCCTTATGTAGAGGCCCTGACCATCGAAGAAGCCATGCATCCGCTAACCTTTGCAACGTTCGGCGTGTACGGCGATCAGGTCCTGCCGCAAAACGGCATGCCGTTTCGGATCACGGTGCCCTGGAAGTACGGATTCAAGTCGCCCAAGTTCGTCGTGCGCGTTACGTTTACAGAAACCCGCCCAGACGCCACCTGGCATATTGAGAATCCGCGCGAATACGGCTGGTACAGCAACGTCTATCCTGATATCTCACACCCGCGCTGGAGTCAGGCAACCGAAAGACGGATCTGGAACGAAGGGGACATAGAACGGATTCCCTCACGCCTCTACAACGGTTACGCCGATGAGGTGGCACACCTTTATCCGGGTGACCGCCAGCAGTACCGTTGATTCGTACGCTGGTGCATTTGATGCTGGCCGCCCCGCCTTTCGTTTTGGGTCTCGCGTGGCAGCGCCAGGCGCTTGGAGTTGATCCACAGAAGGCCCTGATTCTCGAAAGCGGAATCTGGACTTTCAACCTGCTGCTATTGGTACTGACGCTGCCGCTTGCAGCACGCTGGGCCGGGTCGCCCCAGTTGCTGCGGTATCGGCGTGCCGTCGGACTCTGGGTTTTCGCTTATGCCACGGCCCACTTCGCCTTCTTTTTGTCTTTTTATCTTGGCTGGGATATT
>PAUU01000012.1 GCA_002713825.1 Acidiferrobacteraceae bacterium
CCCCTTGTCGACGGGCAGGGGAACTTCGGCTCAGTTGATGGGGATGCGCCTGCTGCTATGCGGTATACAGAGATCCGCCTCGATCGCATAGCCCATGAACTGCTGAACGATCTCGACCGCGAGACTGTCGACTTTGTTCCCAACTATGATGAAACTGAGCAACAGCCGGCAGTATTGCCGGCCCGGTTCCCGAACCTGCTGGTGAATGGGTCAGCGGGTATTGCGGTAGGTATGGCAACCAATATTCCGCCTCACAATCTTACCGAAACCATCAACGCTTGCCTTGCTGTCATCGACGATCCAAAGGTCTCTCTGGAACAATTGCTGAGCATAATTCCCGGCCCTGATTTTCCGACCAGCGGGATCATCAACGGGAATCGAGGGATCAGAGACGCCTACCAGACAGGACGGGGGCGTGTGCATATTCGAGCGCGTGTCGAGGTTGAGAAGATCGGGGGAAGCGACAGAGAAGCGCTCGTCGCTACTGAACTTCCTTATCAGGTCAATAAGGCGAGATTGCTTGAAAAGATTGCCGAGTTGGTTCGCGACAAGAAACTCGAGGGGATTTCCGGTCTACGTGATGAGTCCGATAAATCCGGGATGCGGGTTGTGGTCGAACTCAAGAAGGGCGAGAACCCTGAGGTAATTCTCAACAACCTATATCAACACACCCAGATGCAGACCGTTTTTGGCATCAATTTGGTCGCACTGCGAAATAACCAGCCGCGACTGTTTACCCTGATCGAACTCCTCGAGGATTTCATTCGGCATCGACGGGAAGTGGTGACCCGAAGGACACTGTTTGATCTTAAGAAAGCCAGAGCGCGCGCGCATCTACTCGAAGGATTGGCGGTTGCATTGGAGAATATTGACGCAGTGATCGCGCTAATCAAGCAGGCAGCGAGTCCGGCTGAGGCTCGCGCGGGACTGTTGGCCCAAGCCTGGGAGTCGGCGGTCGTTAGCCGGATGCTGGAAGCTTCAGACCTGGAAGACGGGGCACTCGGCGAGGTCGAGCCCGGATGCGGGCCCACAGAGGAGGGTTACCGGCTTTCAGAAAGCCAGGTGCAGGCAATCCTCGATCTACGTTTGCATCGGCTAACAGGTCTGGAACAAGACAAGATTCGCAACGAATACCTGGAAGTTCTCGACCGAATTCGTGAGTATCTGGAAATCTTGGGCGATCCAGATCGGTTGATGCAGGTCATCAGGGAGGAACTGACTTCGGTGCGGGACCAGTATGGAGATGATCGCCGGACCGAAATACACGAGCGTCACGAAGATCTTGAAAGCGAAGATCTTATTACACCGGAGGACAGGGTAGTGACGTTGTCTCATGAGGGTTATGCGAAGTCTCAGCCGGTGGCGGATTATCAGGCCCAGCGACGGGGAGGGAAGGGCCGGGTCGCCACCCGGACCAAGGAAGAAGATTTCGTTAAAACTGTGTTTGTAGCGAATACACACGACACGGTAATGTGCTTCACGAACCTCGGTAAGGTTTACTGGCTGAAGGTCTACCAACTGCCTTTAGCAGGTCGGCAGGCACGCGGAAAGCCGTTGGTCAATCTGCTTCCACTAAGCGACGGCGAACGGGTCACAGCTGTGCTCCCCCTTGGGCAGGATAATCCAGGCCAGTATGTTTGCATGGTAACGCGGCAGGGTGTCATCAAGAAATCACTTCTCGAGAGTTTTGCGCGCCCAAGATCAGTGGGCCTGATTGCGGTTAACCTGATTGAGGGAGATGAACTCGTCGAGGTCAGCTTGACTGATGGTCAATCGGATATCCTGATTTTCAGTTCTGCAGGGAAGGCGATCCGATTTTCGGAAAAACAGGTCCGCCCGATGGGCCGCAGCGCCCGTGGTGTGCGCGCGCTCAATATGAAGCCAGACCAGTCTGTTATTGCCATGTTGATCCGCAGACCCAATGGCGAGGATAGTAAGGTACTGGTCGCGACAGAAAATGGCTATGGTAAGCAGACTTCGTTTTCTGATTTTCCGCTTAAGAACCGGGGAGGGCAGGGTGTTATTGCCATCAAGGTCAACGGCCGTAACGGACGCGTTGTCGGAGCGGATGAAGTCGCTGATGGGGATGAACTGATGTTAATTACCGGTGGCGGGCGTCTTGTGCGAATCCGGACGGGAGAGATCCCCGTTGTGGGCCGGAATACCCAGGGCGTGAGGTTAATTAGACTTGCAGAGGATGAGAGATTGGTAAGTCTCGGCAAAGTGATCGAAGCCGATGATGAGTCGGCAGAGGAAGAATCGGAATCGGTAAGCGATAATTCAGCGGGGAATTGACAGGGCTCCGAACCGAAAAGCCGAAGAGGCGTTTTTCGATCTAAAAATCATGACCGACCAGAAACATCTAGAGTCGCTTCGCACGCGTATCGATCAAATTGACGACCAACTGCTCGAGTTAATTAACGAGCGCGTACGGACGGCAGTTGAGATTGGGGCCGACAAAGCATCCCGGGGAGAGGCGGTGTACCGACCGGAAAGGGAAGCAGAGATATTCGGCCGGTTGCTCGAGCGCAACGAAGGCCCCGTGAGTGGCGAGGGCGTGCGCACTATTTTCACAGAGATCGTGTCCTGCGCCCGGAGCGCTGAAGAGCCGATCCGTGTGGCGGCGCTCGGCCCAAGGGGAACATTCAGTGAGCAGGCCGCGTACAAAGTGTTCGGCCGGCAGATCACTCTTGTCGAAGCGGGCAGTATCAAAGAGGTGTTTCGTCTAACCGAAGTGGGGGATGCCCAGTTCGGTGTCGTCCCGGTGGAAAACTCCTCCGAAGGGGGCGTAAACGCGACGCTTGACCTGCTGGTAGACACTCCCCTTCAGGTTTGCAACGAAGTGGAACTTCGAGTGAAGCATTGCCTCCTTACTTCTGGGCTTCAGGATACACCCCTCGAGGTCGCGGGGCACGAACAGGCGCTCGCGCAGTGCCGCAACTGGCTTCTGAGTCATTATCCAGAGGCGGCTCTTGTTCCTAAACCCAGCACCGCGCAAGCCGCGCGCGCGGCAGCTGAGAATCCCGGGATTATTGCCGTGGCTTCTGCTGAGGCAGCAGGGTTCTATGGGCTAGAGATCATCGCACGCGACATTGCCGACGTGCCGGGGAATACCACACGGTTTCAGGTTCTGGCAAAAAGCTCTCCACCAAGAACTGGAACCGACAAAACTAGCCTGGTGGCAGCCAGTTCCGACGACGCAGGATCATTATTGCAACTGTTAGAACCTCTTGCCGAAGCAGGGATCAGCATGACCCGGATTGAGTCGCGCCCGACGCGCTCCGGTCTGTGGAAGTATTTGTTTTTCATTGATCTTGAGGGTCATGCAGAGGACCCGCAACTGCGCCAGGCCCTCGCCAAAATTGACAAGGCCTCTTCGTTTTTGCGCATTCTTGGCTCATACCCCCGGGCCTCCTGACCAATGTCACAGATCGACCGATTGATCGCACATGGGGTGCGCAACCTGCAGCCTTATCAGCCCGGCAAACCGGTCGAGAGTCTCGAACGCGAGTTGGGCCTGATCGATATCATCAAGCTTGCTTCTAACGAAAATCCTCGGGGCGTCAGTCCCCGTGTCGTGAGCGCGGTTACCGAAGCGCTTTCTTGCGCAGCGCGTTACCCGGATGGATCCGGTAACTCACTTAAGTGGAGTTTGGCCGAGAGATTGGGAGTTTCCACAGAAAAAGTGACTTTGGGTAACGGATCGAATGACGTGCTGGATTTGGTTGTCCGCGCGTTCGTCAATCCCGGTGACGAAGTCGTTGTCTCGGAACATGCTTTCGCGGTTTATGTTTTGGCGTCCATGAGCGTGAACGCGCAGTTGCGCGTCGTCCCGGCAAGTGGGTATGGTCATGATCTTGTCGCGATGTCCGGTGCCGTAACGTCAAAAACGAAGCTAGTGTTTGTCGCAAACCCGAATAACCCTACCGGCACCTACTCCACCATGGGTGCGGTCGAGAATTTTCTGGATGCTCTACCCCCGACGGTCCTCGCCGTGTTGGATGAGGCGTATTTTGAGTACGTCACGAACGAGAATTATCCGGATGGGGTGGCGCTGCTGTCACGATATCCCAATCTTATCGTTGTGCGGACGTTTTCTAAGGCCTATGGTCTCGCTGGATTAAGGGTAGGATACGGGATCGCCTCGAAAGAGATTTCCGAGGTGCTTAATCGTGTTCGGCATCCGTTTAATGTGAATTCCCTGGCGCTCGCTGCAGCCGAAGCGGCTCTGGGGGATGAGACGTTTCTTGATGAAAGTATTCAGCAGAACCTTAAAGGCTTGAAACAGTTGGGCTTGGGGCTGGATAAACTTGGATTGGATTGGATACCGTCAGTAGCTAATTTCATCTGCGCCAGAGTGGGGAGAAATGCGGCTCAAATCTACCAAGCGATGCTGGAGCAGGGCGTGATTGTCCGACCGGTCGCTAACTACGGCCTGCCTGAACATCTGCGAATCAGTATTGGTCTAGAAATTGAAAACGCTCGGGCTTTAGCGGTCTTGAGCGAGGCGCGTATCTCATCAGAGTCTTGATCTGTGTCTCAGCAAAAAAAGATTCTCGATAAACTGGCTGTTATCGGTGTTGGTCTTATCGGCGGATCGTTGGCGGGGGCGCTCAAGACGTCTGGCGCCGTTGGAACGATTGTCGGTTTTGGCCGGAATCCGGAAAATCTGACAACAGCTCTGGATCGGGGTTTCGTTGACAGTGTTACGACTGATCTGGCNGAGGCGGTATCGGCTGCCGATCTTGTGCTGCTGGCTACCCCGGTCAGTACGCTGGTTGAACTTTTTCCACAGGTGGTCGCGCACCTAAAACCCGAGGCCATTTTGACGGACGCAGGAAGCGTCAAAGGCGATGTGGTTGATAGCGCACGGGTAACGCTGGGTTCGCANTTTGCNCAATTCGTACCGGCGCATCCGATCGCGGGCAGGGAGCGCAGTGGGGCAGCGGCCGCGGATACTGATCTTTTTCGGAATCATTGGGTGGTGTTAACCCCAGTAGCGGAAACCAATCCCCAGGCTCTTGACCTCGTACAGCAGATGTGGGAACGCGTGGGAGCTAAAGTCCGGCTCATGGACACTGCGACACACGATCGCATTCTGGGAATGACGAGTCATCTGCCGCATGCCGTGGCCTACGCCCTGGTGGCGCAGTTGGGNGCNTTGGAAGGCATGGAGGACTATTCTTCGATGACAGCTGGAGGTTTTCTCGATATTACCCGNGTAGCTTCCAGCGATCCCGTCATGTGGCGGGACATTTTTGTGCACAACGCCGAAATCACGGCCGACCTAATTGCGGATCACCGGGCGGTTCTCAAGCGCATGGAAGAACTTGTGCGCAGTAAGGATGCTGACGAACTTGAGGCGTGGTTTGAAAGTGCAAAGAAGTTGAGGTCGGAACTTAAATCAGTTAGAGCTCGCAACAAATAGAGTGCAGGATGCTCAGCATTACTTCCTTTCCCGTTCGCGCGCTGTCCGGAACTGCAATCGTCCCTGCTGACAAATCGATCAGCCATCGTTCCGTGATATTTGGCGCGCTGGCGGATGGGGTCACAGAGGTGACTAATCTTCTGATGGGTGAGGACGTTCTCTCAACCGTTGCTGCGTTCCGGAGCATGGGCGTCGTGATAGAGGGTCCTGATTCAGGCCGCCTGTTAATCTCAGGAACAGGAAAGTTTGGACTGCAAGCGTCCGAAAAAGAAGTGAATCTTGGAAACTCTGGCACCTCGATTCGCCTGCTTAGCGGGTTGCTCGCCGGTCAGCGTTTTCATAGCCGACTGACAGGTGATGAGTCTCTGAGACGCCGACCGATGGGCCGCGTCGTCGATCCTCTAACCACGATGGGTGCCGTCATTGACTCGAGCAAAGGCTGTCCGCCGCTGGATATTCGACCGAGTAAAGGTCTGACGGGGATTGAATACCACATGCCAGTTGCCAGTGCTCAGGTGAAATCTGCTCTCTTGCTAGCGGGTCTTTATGCAGACGGGGAAACACTTATTTATGAGNCCACGCCCACGCGCGACCATACCGAGCGTATGCTGGCTGGTTTTTCAGAAGGGCGGTGGCAGGCGGGGTCGGCCATCCGAATAAATGGGGATATCGCGCTGTCAGGGCGATGTCTTGAAGTGCCAGGAGATATTTCTTCAGCCGCATTCTTGCTTGTGGCTGCAACCATTTGTCCGGGGAGCGATTTGCTTCTTCCGGGGGTGGGAATTAATCCAACGCGTTCTGCGGTACTTGCGATTTTGCGCCTGATGGGAGCGAGGATAGAGGTCTCCTCAGAGCGTTTGGAATCCAACGAGCCTGTGTGTGATCTCAGGGTTCGCTCTGCCTCATTAAAAGGGATTGATATCCCGCNCGAATTCGTAGCTAACGCCATTGATGAGTTTCCTGCGCTTGCGATCGCCGCAGCCGCTGCGTCCGGAGTGACGCGTATTCGCGGGGCGAGAGAGCTGCGCGTCAAAGAGTCGGATAGGATCGCGGCCGTCGTGCATGGGCTGGGTACCCTGGGGATAGATGCCGTTGAGTATCCGGATGGGATGGATATTACCGGGGGGTCAATCGGCGGCGGCTCCGTCGAGAGTTTCGGTGATCATCGAATCGCGATGGCCTTTGCGGTGGCTGGTTGCATTTCGGAAGGGCCTGTTGAAATTCGAGAGGCAGGCAACATCAGGACGTCATTTCCGAATTTTTCTTTGCTCGTTAATTCGATCGGGATGAACATCTCGGAGTCTCCCTAGTGAGCGAAGCGCATCAGAACGTTCCGGTTCTGGCCATCGATGGGCCCAGCGGCACAGGCAAGGGCACAATTGCAAGCCTCGTTGCGAGCCACCTCGAGTGGCACACGCTAGACAGCGGAGCGCTCTATCGCGCCTTTGCTTATGTCGCGGTAGAGAATGATGTTTCGCCCGATGACGTTCTTGGGCTCGAGAAGTTGATCAGAACTATCAATATTGCGTTCACTCAGACCGATACTGGCTTGAAAATCGCCGCGGATGGGAGAGATATCACCGACCAGGTCCGATGCGAGGCAGGCGGTAAGAGAGCCTCGATTTTCGCGAAAATTCCCCTGGTTCGGCAGGGTCTTCTGGATAGGCAGCGGCGGATGCGGGTCGCGCCTGGGCTGGTCGCGGATGGGCGGGATATGGGCACCGTAGTGTTCCCGGATGCCTTCCTGAAGATCTTCCTTGACGCCTCAGCATCCATAAGGGCACAAAGGCGCTATAACCAGTTGAAGGAAAAGGGTTTTAGTGGTACATTGCGCGGCCTCGAAAAGGAGATAGTGGAAAGAGATGCTCAGGACAGGAATCGTTCCGCATCGCCACTGATTCCTGCGAGTGACGCGATCGCTCTGGATACTTCCAGGAAGGGAATTGTCGAGGTGTTCGATGAAGTCGTCACACTTATAGAGGATCGATTGCCGGCCGCTTGAATGGTAGTCAAAAAAGAAATACTAAATCGAAAACGGTAGACAGGAAACAGATAGCGCAAATCACTAAGCAAATCATTAGATAGTGCAATTCGTGAAAAAAGCAGTGATGCATTAACACCGGTGGCTGATTGATAATCAGTTGAAATCCACTTTTAACCAAACCGCCTGATGTTCGGGCGGTCTCCTCAGAAAATGTCAGAAACTTTTGAACAACTCCTTGAAGAAAGCCTGAAAGGCTCGGTCATGCAGACCGGNGCCGTAATCTCGGCCGAAGTNGTCGATGTCAACGGAGACTACGTTGTCGTCAATGCAGGCTTGAAGTCCGAGTCAGAGATTCCCGCGACCCAATTCCGCGACGCTGACGGAGCAGTCTCCGTACAGGTCGGAGACTTCGTTGAGGTTGCTATCGAGGCCATCGAAGATGGTTTTGGGAATACCCGTTTGTCCCGAGAACGTGCGAGGCGCGCGAAGTCATGGGAGACGCTCAAGGTAGCGTTTGAAAACGAGTCCGTTGTCACCGGTTTTCTTACGGGAAAGGTAAAGGGCGGTTTTACAGTTTCTCTGGACGAGGTTAGGGCATTTTTACCTGGCTCCTTAGCGGATGTTCGTCCGGTCACCGACTCGGCCCACCTCGAGAATCGGGAATTGGAATTCAAGGTCATCAAGCTTGATCAAGCCCGGAATAACGTAGTGGTGTCACGCCGCGCGGTTGTCGAACAAGAGATGCAGGAGGAGCGTAGCGCGCTGCTTGAGAATCTTGAGGAAGGACAGGTGATTACCGGAATCGTCAAAAACCTGACTGACTACGGCGCGTTTGTGAACCTCGGCGGTCTGGACGGTCTATTGCATATCACTGACATCGCCTGGAAACGGGTAAAACATCCGTCAGAAGCGTTAAACGTCGGCGATGAGGTGACCGTTCGAGTGTTGAAGTTTGATCGCGAGCGCAACCGTGTGTCCTTGGGGATGAAACAGTTGGGCGACGATCCCTGGGCTGATATTGCTCGGCGATATCCGGAGAAGACTCGAATTTTCGGTAAGGTCACAAACATTACGGATTACGGTGCATTCGTTGAACTCGAGGAAGGTGTTGAAGGTTTGGTTCACGTCTCCGAGATGGATTGGACCAATAAAAATGTTCATCCNAACAAGGTTTGTCACCTGGGAGACGAGGTCGAGGTGATGGTGTTGGAGGTTGATTCAGATCGACGGAGAATTTCACTCGGGATGAAGCAATGCACGGGTAACCCATGGGAGGAATTTTCCGCGACCCACCAACGCAACGATAAGATTACGGGTGAGATTAAATCGATCACCGATTTCGGAGTATTTATCGGACTCGAAGGCGGTATTGATGGCTTGATCCATTTGAGCGACCTTTCCTGGGATCGTGAAGGAGAAGACGCGGTGCGGGACTTCAAAAAAGGCGATCAAATTACTGCAGTCGTTCTGGCTGTGGATCCGGATCGAGAGCGAATCTCTCTTGGGATCAAGCAGGCCCAGGATGACCCGTTTAACGCCTTTGTCGGCGCGCACTCGAAGGGTGCTTCGGTCAAAGGAATGATCTCTAGCGTGGATGCGAGAGGCGCGGTCGTGGAACTCGGAGAAGGAGTGGAAGGATATCTTCGTGCAACAGAGCTATCGCGAGACTATGTCGAGGATGCCCGGTCCGTCTTGACTGCCGGCTCAGAGGTTGACGCCAAAGTTACCAGCATAGACCGAAAAACTCGGCGGATCACGCTTTCAATTAAAGCGCTCGAGGCTGAGATCGAGGATAAAGCGGTACAGCAGTACAGTGGCCAAGTGTCAGCGATGACATCCTTAGGCGATAAGCTAAAGGAAGAACTCGACAAGCAGGATTCCTGATCCTGGGTCAGNTTCATTGTTAAGATGTGACGCAATGAAGACCATGACCAAGTCCGAACTGATCGAGCGGTTGTCGCAAGAACAACCGCATCTTCCGCCCCGGGATGTGGAGTTCTCAGTCAACGCAGTGCTGGATCACATGCGTCGCGCACTTGTCGCTGGGGACCGGATTGAGATTCGNGGATTCGGNAGCATTGGNCTTCGCTATNGAATGCCCAGAACGGGCAGGAACCCGAAAACGGGCGAGGCTGTCAAAGTGCCTGGAAAATATGTNCCTCANTTTAAGCCAGGNCGACTNCTTCGNGAGCGCGTGAATCAGATGCCCCGGGGAAACACCGAGGCGACTCCTGATGGGTCTGAGTCAGAGTAGCCGTACGCTCTCAGTACTTAAAAACTAGCAGGGTCTACGCCGGGAGACGGGTCGATGATCAGAAAACTGCTGTTAACGGTTCTCGTGCTTTCGATCATCGTGTTGGGGGTATCTTTTGCCGCGCAAAACCCCCAGGAAATATCGCTTTCTTATTACTTCAATTTAAGTTGGCAAGGTCCACTGGTTCTTGCTCTTTTTGGAGCACTGGTTGCGGGGTTTATATTAGCCGCCATTCCCCTTTGGTTTCGCCTGTTTCGTCTCAGACGAAAATGGGTCTCAAGCTCGGCCCCGAGGGGTTCCCAAGAAAAGGTGAAGTGATGGATCCGATATGGCTGTTACTGCTTCTTCCGCTGGCCGTACTCTCGGGGTGGGTGGGCGCCAAGCGGAGTCGGCAGCAAGGAGTTCACCGTTCCGCGGCAAAGCCTCTCTCTGAGCCCTATGTTCGCAGCATAAACTTTCTGGCCAACGATCAACATGATGAAGCGCTCGATGTTCTGGCTAAAGCGCTAGAGGATCATGACGAGTCGCTGGAGATTCAATTGGCTTTGGGAACCCTCTTTCGTCGTCGCGGCGAGATAGAAAAGGCAACACAAATTCATCAAAGTCTCATTTCGCGCGCTGGCATTACCCCAGAACAAAAAAGCCTTGTCCTTTTTGAGCTCGCGAATGATTACTTTAAGGCTGGCTTACTCGATCGGGCCGAGAACCTTCTTCTGGAGCTTGGTGTCAGTGAGAATTTTCGTGAAGCCTCTCTGCGGTTGCTGGTACAGATATATGAGAGTGAACGCGAGTGGGAACGCGCAATAGCTGCTGCAAAAGCGCTAGACAAAATCGGTTCGGAGCCTTTGGCGCCACAGATCGCCCAATTCCAATGCGAGATGGCAGAGCGTGCGCTTGTTGCCGGGGATTATGCGGAAGCAAAAGACAGAGCCATTAAGGCGCTGAAACTTAATCGAAATTGTGCGCGCGCAATAATCCTGCGGGGCAGGTTACAAGCGCTCGCAGGTAAACACGGGCAAGCGGTCGCCACGTGGACCAGGCTTTGTGCAGAGCGCCCAGAGATGCTGCACGAGGTTTCGAGGTTAGTCCAGACTAGTGCGGAAAGCATGGAGGATGCCGAGGCCTACCTTGACTTTTTGCGTCGAGCCATTGCGGTCAGTACAGATGAGCGGTTGCAATTATCGTTGGCAGATTTTCTTTTGCAATCGGGTCGAGCCGAAGAAGCCGAGGCCTTTTTGCGATTATGGTCGAAGGAGCATGGCAGTTTATCGGGGTTGCATCGCTTATTGCAGATACGTGCGGAGGGTGATCCGACCGGCGAAGTGAGTGGCGACTATCAGTTGATGCGCAATGTGGCAGGTAGATTGCTGGCAGATCGATCGGGTTACGAGTGCCGCTTCTGTGGATTTCAAGGGAAGTCGATGCACTGGCAATGCCCGGGGTGTCGACACTGGGACACCACGATCCCGAAGTTGAATACCATCAAACTTTCTTAGGCGCGTGTGAACTATTTACCTTGAAACCGCAGTCAGAAAAAAAGACTATGTCTCCTATCGCGATGAACGCGATGAGTTTTTGGAAACAACCAACTACAAGGAGAGTAGATCATGTATCTGTCAAAACTTCACCCATTCTCTGGGGTCCTTATCGCGGCGCTGATGTCCATTGGTCAAGTGGCCAACGCCGAGCCTGTCGACATCAATCAAGCCGACGCGCCGCGCCTGGCGGAGAACATCGTGGGGGTCGGACCTGTCTTGGCTGGAGCAATCGTTTCTTATCGTATCGAGAACGGAGCCTTTCAGTCGATCGAAGCGTTGCTGGAGGTCCCGGGGATCGGCCCCAAGGTGTTGGAAAACAACGAGGAGATGTTGTTAGTGGATGGAAAAGCCTACCAGAACTGATAGAATTCCGCGTTGTTGTTGGGAAAGGGTGCCCGAGAGGGCGCCCTTTCTTTTTGTCGAAAAGGTACCCTGAATCTTTGGAGCCGTCCCAATGAGAGTAACAGTTGTCGGTAGCGGTTACGTGGGTTTGGTTTCTGGGGCTTGCCTCGCGGACGTCGGGAACGATGTACTGTGTATGGACACAGATCGCACCAAGATCGATGATCTAAAGCAGCACCGGATTCCAATCTATGAACCTGGACTTGAGCAGTTGATCCGTAGCAATTCGGAAGCAGGCCGACTTGCTTTCACTACGGATCTGTCGGAGGCGGTGCAATTTGGGCAGATAATCTTTATCGCTGTAGGTACGCCCCCCGATGAAGATGGAGCGGCTGACCTGAAGCACGTCCTGGCCGTAGCACAGGGAATAGGAAATGCGCTCACTGACTACCGGGTCATTGTTAATAAATCCACAGTTCCGGTGGGAACCGCAGAAAAAGTTCGTACCGAGATTCAGACTGGTCTCGATGACCGGGCTCTCGACGTTGAGTTTTCCGTGGTATCCAACCCTGAATTTTTAAAAGAAGGCGCGGCGATCGAGGATTTTCTTAAACCGGACCGAATAGTAGTGGGTGTAGATAGCGAACGTCCGAGTCAGTTGATGCGGGAACTCTATGCGCCCTTTAATAGAAGTCATGATCGCCTGATGTTTATGGATCTGCCGTCAGCAGAACTTACCAAATACGCGGCGAACGCCATGCTTGCTACCAAGATTTCGTTCATGAATGAGTTGGCGAACATCGCTGAGCGCGTAGGCGCGGACATCGAGACTGTCCGGCTTGGAATTGGATCGGACCCGCGTATTGGTTATCACTTCATTTACCCGGGTTGCGGTTACGGTGGGTCATGTTTCCCAAAAGATGTCCAGGCCCTCGCGAGAACATCCCATGAAAACGGGTGGGAACCCCAGATCCTGAATGCAGTTGAGGCTGTCAACCGGAAACAGAAAACGAGTCTGGTCGAGAAGATCGTCTCGCGATTTGGAGACAGCTTGAATGAGCGCCACTTTGCAGTCTGGGGCCTTGCATTCAAGCCTAACACTGATGACATGCGAGAAGCGCCCAGCGGTGCCATCATTAGGGCGTTAATTAATTTGGGGGCGACCATTACCGCATTCGATCCTGTGGCGGTCGGAGAAGCAAAAAAGGCCTTCTGCGACCTAGATGGAGTGAGCTTTAGCGGGGAACCTTATAGCGCGCTTGAGGGCGCTGACGGACTCATCCTTCTCACAGAGTGGAAAGCTTTTCGCAGTCCGGACTTGCCTCTTATCCGGGAGATGCTTCGCGTTGGCGCTATTTTCGATGGTCGAAATGTTTTTGATCCACAACTCGTCAATCAACATGGCCTAGATTACTACAGCATTGGCCGACGTCCAATTCTGGCAGATTGAGAGCCAATTCATCGATGGACGAAGATTTTTTGAACCGGCTTGGCCCCAGGCGCGTCCTGGTGGTCGGGGATACTATGCTTGACCGTTATTGGATCGGTGACGTCACTCGGGTTTCTCCTGAGGCGCCGGTTCCTGTTGTCAATATCAGAGAGGTAAGAGAGTGTGCCGGAGGCGCAGGGAATGTGGCAGCCAACATCGCCTCTCTTGGCGCCGGCTGTGAGTTGCTCTCATTTATTGGCGATGATGATGCCGGCCGTCGGCTTAGTGAACTGCTGGCGCAAGCGGGGGTGGACCGGCACTTTCATATTGATCCGCATGGGCGTACGACGGAAAAACTCAGGATCGTTTCCCGAAACCAGCAACTTCTCCGTGCTGATTTTGAGTCGCGTCCTTCAGCGCAGTTGCTCGAGCAAAGCGTCGCCGACTTTCGGGAGATCAGCCAGACCGTCGACTCCATCGTCATCTCCGACTATGGAAAAGGTGGTTTGGTATATATCGAGCAAATGATTCAAGTTGCCACCGATCGAGGAATTGCGGTGATTGTTGATCCGAAAGGTGCGGACTACGCACGCTATCGGGGAGCGACACTGGTCACACCAAACCGGGACGAATTTGCTCTGGCGACCGGTGTTGCGACAGATGAGTCGGGATTCTTTGACACGGCGCAGGATTTAGTCCGGAAGGCCAATTTGACAGGACTATTGGTCACCCGGGGAGATGAGGGGATGACACTGTTTCTTGCTACGGGGGAGGTCATCCATCAGGATGCCACAGCGCGGGAGGTCTTTGATGTCAGCGGGGCAGGTGATACTGTGGTGGCAATAATTTCGGTCGCCATAGCTGCAGGTCTTGGTTGGGCGGATTCCATCAAGTGGGCCACGCGAGGCGCTAGCGCTGTGGTGGGTCGGTTTGGAACAAGTGTAGTGGTTCCGTCAGATTTAATCCTGGATCCAAAAGGGGGAAGCTTAGAATGATCGTCGTTACTGGCGGCGCGGGTTTTGTTGGCTCGAACCTGATTGCAGCACTTAACCTGCGTGATCGAAGCGATGTTCTGCTTGTGGATGATCTTTCGGATACCGCAAAAATTCAGAATATCAACGACCTTACGATTGCAGACTACGTCGACAAGCATCAATTCCAAGAGACAGTCAACAGTTCAGGCCTCCCGGCAGGGGTTGAGGTTGTGTTCCACCAAGGAGCCTGCTCAGATACGATGGTCAGCGATGGTCGATATGTCATGGAGGCCAACTTCGAATACTCAAAAGTCCTCCTGCGGGCATGTGCCGATAGCAAAGTCCCGTTGATTTATGCGTCGTCGGCGTCTGTTTATGGTTTCGAGGGGCCGTTCCTCGAAGCCGCCGAAAATGAACACCCGCTCAATGCGTACGCATACTCGAAGAGCTTGTTCGACCGTTTTGCGTTCGGAGAGGGCGGTCGCCCTACGTCGCAACTCGTGGGGCTGAGGTACTTTAATGTCTATGGTCCGCGAGAAGATCATAAAGGGCGGATGGCCTCTGTCGCCTGGCATTTAACTCGTCAGTATTTTGAGTCAGGTTCGGTACGGTTGTTCGAGGGCTCGGGTGGTTATCAGGCGGGAGAACAGCGGCGGGACTTTATCCATGTGGATGATGTCGTTAAAGCGAATCTGTTTTTCCTCGATAATCCATCAAAAAGTGGGATCTTCAATGTGGGGACCGGAAAAGCCGGGACTTTCAACGATGTGGCGTTGACTGTAATCAATGCCTGTAGAGAGATCGATGGCAAGACCAGGTTATCTCTGGAAGATGCTCTACGAGAGGGCCTCTTGAACTATTTTCCGATGCCGGATGCCTTGGTGGGCAAATATCAGAGTTATACCGAAGCGGATATCCGCCGCCTCAACGCGGCGGGCTTTTCGAACAGCTTTTTTGATGTTGAGGAGGGAGTAGATAGGTATGCTACGGAACTTTATAGCAGACTAAAGGAAGGAGAGCATAGGTGATGTCGTCTTCATCGGAACCTAAGACTCAACAGAGGTTGCCCGCGCCGCAAAACTGCTGCGTCATGGTAACTGGCGGAGCTGGATTTATCGGTTCGGCTGTTATTCGCCGGTTGATTGCTGATGGATACGCCAGCATCATTAACGTCGATATTTTGACTTATGCCGGAAACGAGTCGACCGTTGCTGAGGAATCGGGTTATTCAGGCTATCGACACGAAAGGGTCGATATCCGCCACGCCGGAGAGATTCGTGAGTTGGTCCATCATTGCCGACCTGATGCGGTTATGCATCTGGCCGCAGAATCTCACGTAGACCGCTCTATTGATGGTCCAGAAGAATTCATCAGTACGAACATTCACGGAACCTATAACCTTTTAGAGGCGGTTCGGGCTGAAGATCAGAGGCGCGCCTTGCAATCCGATTCGCAGACCCAGAAAGTTCGCATTCATCATATCTCTACGGATGAGGTATTCGGTTCTCTTGGGGCGACAGGTCGCTTTCATGAGGATTCTCCCTACCAACCAAACTCACCGTATTCGGCGAGTAAAGCAGCCTCTGATCACCTTGTCAGGGCATGGGGAGAGACGTTTGGCCTAGATGTCGTGATGTCTAATTGCTCCAACAATTATGGACCCTACCAATATCCCGAAAAGTTGATTCCCGTCGTGATTCATCAGGCGATGGCGGGTAATCCAATTCCAGTCTATGGCAAAGGCGATAATATTCGCGACTGGCTTTATGTTGATGACCACGCAAAGGCGCTCGTTCTGGTGATGAGCCAGGGTGAATCGGGGCGGACCTATAACATCGGTGGTGATGCGGAAAAGACAAATCTTCAGGTCGTTGAGACGATTTGTCGCGAGTTAGATATGGCTGTCCCCCGCTCCGAAGGGAGTTATTTGAAGCTCATTAGTTTTGTCAAGGACCGGCCCGGGCACGATTTCCGATACGCGATAGATGCCTCGCGAATGAAAGATGAACTTGGCTGGTACCCAGAGGAGCGGTTTGAGTCGGGAATTCAACGTACGATTGAGTGGTATTTGAATAACCAAAAATGGGTAGAGGAGGTCGGAGGCAAGCAGTCGGCAGAGAAACGCCTCGGTCTTGGAGGGTCAAGATGAGAGGATTAATTCTCGCGGGCGGAGCGGGGACCCGGTTGTCACCTGTCACGCAGGTCGTTTCCAAACAGCTTTTGCCGGTCTACGATAAACCCATGATTTACTATCCCCTCAGCGTGCTGATGCTGGCGGGTATTCGGGACATCATGCTGATCTCTACGCCGCAGGACACGCCGCGGTTTCAAGAGTTGCTGGGGACCGGAGAGCAATGGGGGTTGAATCTCGCCTATGCGGTCCAACCTTCTCCAGATGGCCTGGCGCAAGCTCTGATTATTGGCTCAGAGTTCGTCGGAAACCGACCATGTGCACTGATACTTGGGGATAATATTTTTCACGGAGACCAACTGTCGGATGCCGTCAGGCGCGCCTCCAATTTGAAAAACGGAGCCACCGTTTTTGCCTATCCCGTAAAGGATCCCGAACGTTATGGCGTCGTAAGTTTTGATGACGAAGGGAAAGCGAAAACACTGGAAGAAAAGCCTCAAAATCCACGTTCGCGTTATGCGGTGACGGGGCTTTATTTTTATGATCAGAATGCTCCTGACTACGCGCGCTCGCTGAAGCCTTCGAATCGGGGTGAGCTGGAGATCACGGACGTTAACCGGATTTATCTGGAAACTGGAAGCCTCAATGTTGAGCTGCTAGGCCGGGGCACCGCCTGGCTGGACACGGGCACACATGAGTCGTTGCTCCAGGCGTCAGTATTTATCGAAACACTCGAGGTGCGCCAGGGTATGAAGATCTGTTGCCCGGAAGAGATCGCTTTCCGAATGAACTACATTGGGATTGAAGACCTTTCGACCCTCGCCTCGAATCTGGGGAAGAGCACATATGGGACTTATCTTCGTGAGTTGGTGACGGAGTATCAGTTGGGCAATCCATAAGGCGTCAACAGCACAGTGAAAAAAGAGCTTTTGGGGTCCACGACCAAGCGTTACCGCGCCGATCCGCTCTATATTCTCGGCAGCATCGTCGAACACCACTTCGTCATTAGTCAGCTAGCAAAGCGGGCGATTCTGGGAAGGTACCGCGGAACCGTGTTAGGGCTTCTGTGGTCGTTGGTGACGCCACTACTGCTGCTCGCTGTCTATACCTTCGTTTTCGGAACGATCCTTCAGGTCCGCTGGGTTTCCCAGAGTGGCGGAAATGCGGAATTTGCGGCGATTTTGTTTTCCGGCATGCTGGTTCATGGAATTCTTGCAGAGTGCTTGACGCAGGCCTCTACGCTGATTGTCTCAAACCCACAGTATGTTAAAAAAGTGGTCTTTCCTCTGGAAGCGCTACCTTGGGTCACTGTGATTAGCGCATTTTTCCAAGGCGTGATCAGCACGGGAATTCTCTTGATCTACCTGTTCTTTGTTGAGGGGAGTGTTCCATGGACTGCAGTACTTTTCCCCATTCCCTTATTTGTCCTTGCTTTTGTGTGTATTGCAGCTGGTTGGCTTATCTCCGCAACGGCGGTATACCTCAAGGACATCGCACAGATGATGGGCCTGTTGACTACGGTACTTTTCTTTATGGCGCCTATTCTCTACCCCAAGAGCGCTCTGCCCGTTGAGTTTCAAAGCCTGCTCTATCTCAATCCGCTGACCTACATAATCGAACAGTTCAGGGCGGTTGTGCTTTGGGGCGAGCTCCCGAACTGGAGTGGTTTGAGTCTCTACGGGATCGCATCGGTTGCAATAGCCTGGATGTCGCTTGCGTGGTTTCAAAAAACACGAAAGGGATTCGCAGATGTCCTCTGATTCCTCAATCAGTGTTAGAGGGCTGGGTAAAGATTACCGAATCTATGAAAGGCCGATCGACCGCATCCGCGAGATGTATTCAGTTCGTGGGCGCAGCTATCACTCCGTCTTCACCGCCCTAGATGATGTCAGCTTTGACGTTGCTCCTGGGGAAACGGTAGGGATTATTGGGCCGAACGGTTCGGGAAAGTCCACTCTTCTCGAAATTGTATGCGGTACGCTTACTCCAACCCGGGGCACCGTATCGGTGAGCGGTAGATTGGCAGCGCTGTTGGAACTGGGCGCGGGCTTTAATCCCGCTTTCTCAGGTCGAGAGAATGTCTACCTCAACGCGGCGCTGTTAGGAATCTCAAAAGAAGAAGTTCACGAGCGATTTCAGGATATCGTTGACTTTGCCGGGATTGGTGAGTTTATTGAGCATCCAGTGAGCACCTACTCGAGCGGCATGTACGTCCGGCTTGCGTTCGCAACGGCCGTAAACACGGACCCGGACATCCTGATCGTTGACGAAGCGCTCGCGGTTGGGGATATCCGATTTCAGCGAAAGTGTTTTCGGCGTTTCCAGGAAATGCAAAAAGCGGGGAAGACAATTC
Organism: Acidiferrobacteraceae bacterium; assembly: GCA_002713825.1. GTDB lineage: Bacteria > Pseudomonadota > Gammaproteobacteria > Arenicellales > UBA868 > UBA868. The sequence continues at coordinate 18,434 of PAUU01000012.1, forward strand.
TCTTCGTCACCCATTCGGTGGATCTCGTTCAGGCACACTGCTCGCGCGCAATTTATTTGAAATCTGGCGAGGTTCGGTCTAAAGGCGAGCCTAAGACTGTGATTCAGGACTATTTGGAGGATCTTTTTGGGTCAGAGAGTTCTTCTGAAGGCGATGACCCGAGCCCCAGAGACCAGGAGGGATACCCGAGGAACCTGCAAAGCGGACTTGACCAAGATTTGCCGCGAGACCTATGCTCATCCAGACCGCTTTACAACCCAAACGAGTATCGTTGGGGTGACCGACGGGCTGTTATTTTTGACTACGCGCTCCATAGTGAAGACGGCCCAATACGTGGTGGACTCGAGCGCGGACAAAAAGTAAGCCTTGATGTTTCTATCAACTTAAACCAAAGCATCGACGACCTTATTCTCGGATTTACGGTTAAGACGGTTGATGGTCGAACTGTTTTTGGGGCCAACACGAGGGAAAGAGGTATAGAGTTGCCAAGTCTGGCAGCTGGAGACAGCCTGGCCGTACAGTTTTGTTTTGTTTGTGCGCTTATCCCCGGGGAGTACTTTCTCTCAATAGGTATCGCGCAGGACGATCAGAGCCGCGACAACATTGCTGTGGACAGGCGATACGATCTTATTCATATGCCTGTTCGCGGATCTTCGGGTGACTTTGGGGTAGCCGATCTGAGCCTTTCGATTGGGTTTCCAAATCATGGATGACTTACCTAGTTTCATCGATTCCCCTGAATCGATGAACTCAGAAAGATTGTCTGATGAGTGGCGCTGGGCAGTCAGTCAATTTCCAGATTTGCCGTGGGGCGCCGACGATTCACATCCTCTAGATGGGGCGGAAGATGCCTTAGCGGCTCTTCGCCCGGAATCAGCCGGAATAGCGAACTTACTCGCTTTGCCAGAGCGTGCTTCGATCCTGCTCTGGAACTGGGACGGTATTGCGCTGGGGCGCTATCTTCAAGACTCGGGGCATCAGGTCAGATTTCACGACTCTAGGATTCGTTACCAAGAAGCCATACGTTTGCTCTGTGGCGAGGAATCTATAAGCCGGCTCACAGATCTGGATGCGGAGAATGAAGCACCTGAGGCCGTTTTTGTCGGCTGCGCCAATGACGATGCAGAGGACTTGTTTGGAACGTTACAGAAGATTCTAAAAAATACTCTAGGCAAAGGAGGCGTAGTGGTGCAAGCCCAGCCTACGTCACTGCCGCACCCTGAATTCAAAACGTTTGCTACTAGCAACTTTGAAGATAACTCTTTTTGTCGAGAATCAGTTTTGGTGTTTCCGAGTCCGGATTTCCCAAAAGTGCTGATCCGTGAGAACTTTCTGCACGAGAGCCCCGGAGCATGGAAGCATCTTGCCGGTTATGTCGATGAACTTGGGACCCCTCGTCTTCCTGGCTCGGTTCCAATAAGAGAGGTATGGTCACTCTATGAAGAGTATCAAAGGTTTCCGCTTCAGGAGGTTTCCAGAATCCAGATTCTATGGAGACGAGACCGAGCGGGACGCGGTCCGGTAGACGTAGATTTTATCCATCAGTCCGTGGGTCCACGCCTTAGGGAGTTTTGGACTGAAACCCTAAAACGACGCGGCCAATCAATGGTCAAGCGGCGGCCGATCTTCAGGGAAAGTCAGCACGAACACGTCTCCCAAAAGGCAGCCGCGGATTTTCAGCACATTCGGGACTCTGAACCCTACCACACCGGTCCCGCAATCGAAGCTCTCTGGCTGTCTGCCCTTCAAAAAGATGCAGAGACTGACTTCAAGCATCTGCTTTCGGCTTACTTCAGTTTTTTGCGGACACGGTTCAAGCCAAATGAGCGGTTTGAGGTGGATCTAAATCCAGATAACCTGTTGCAGGACTGCGAGGGACAGATTATTCCAATCGATCAGGAGTGGGACTGCCGGCCAGAGTTGCTGAGCATTGAGACAGCGTTTTGCCGTGGGATAGTCTACTTTCTTGCCAGAAACGCGCTCCGATTGGACAGAATTCCGCCCGTGCGGAACCGTGCTGGTTCTTTTAGGGAATTCCTGGAACTGGCCTGCAATCTCGTCGGCGTAGATTGTGACAAGGCCGTTGATGATTTGGAGCACTTTGAGCAGTTATTCAGAAGTGCGACTCTGGCTTCGTTTGGCGTGGTGCAGGTCTCCACTTTACTGAAACGCCGTTTTGGGGATTCCGATTGGGTAGAAGTAGTCGGTGTTTTCAAATCCACTTGTGGGAGGACTGGTCGGGTTTTGATTCCGTTCCCCGTGAGCACCGCAAGGATAGGTTGCGACCTGCAGTTTCAATTTAATGCGCCGGATGTGTTTCTTGAGCGATTCACCTTGCTATTTCCAAGTTGGCTTGGAGAAGCGCGTATTGATTCACTTGAGATAGCAGGTGTCGAACGCGGAAAGGTCAGCAATATCTTAGCGCTGAAAAGCGCGCCAGAAGTCCGTGGGTTCTCGAAGGGGTTGACGAGATCAGAAAACGGAGCGGTCTACGCGCACCCGCGGGATGAAAATCCGGCGGGCATAGAGTTCCCGCTGTCTGAGACCGGGTATCAAGTCGACCCCCACCAGACCTTTAGAGTGGACGTCAAGGTGGTATGGCCCGAAATGATCTATGGACGGGATGCGGAGAGAAGATTGATTGACGGGCTTTGGGATAAGGAAGACGCGTTGCAAGGGCTTTCCCAGAGAGTGAGTGAATTGCAGGAGGAGGTAGAGCATCTTAGAGATGTCGCACACCTGCGAACTGCAGAACTGGAGCTCTTAAAGTCATCTAAGGCCTGGCGGGTTGCGGAATTGCTTCGCAAAGTAGTTTTTGGATGGCGAAAAACGCAGGATGAGGCGAGAAACCTGAGTGCCATTGAGCAGCTGGCTCAGAAGCCTGTTCCTCCAACGGAGCGCTTTTCGCATCTTAATGAGTCAGGAACAATACTAAACGACGTTGTTACCGCACGCGTTCCTGGCGGACCCTTAATCTCGGTCATTATTCCGGTTCACAATACGCCCAAGGCTTGGCTGGCGGATGCGGTCAATTCGGTGCGGGGACAGTCCTATTCAAGTTGGCACTTGGTCCTGGTGAATGATGGCTCCACAGATGTCGGTACGCGGGAATTTTTAGACAACCTGGATGATCCTAGAGTTACCAAGATTCAGCTCACGAGGAGTGCTGGCATCTCAGTTGCCACCCAGATGGGAGTTGACGGTGCACACGGCGAATATGTCGCGTTCATGGATCATGACGACATGCTCGCACCCACTACCCTTCAGAAGGTGGCTGAAGAAATCGTTCGGCACAATGCGGATGTCGTCTATACCGACGAAACAACTTTCAGCGACAGGACAAAGGAAAAGCGTGACGGCTATTTTGGCCTACCACACCTTAAACCAGATTATTCCCCTGATCTGCTGCTATGTCACAACTACATCACGCATCTGTTGGTGGTCAGGAAGGAACTGGTCGATGAGGTCGGAGGATTGCGGCCAGAATTTGATGGAGCACAAGACTACGATCTGCTCCTGCGTTTGACGGAGAAAACGAATCGGGTGGCACATATCGCCGAGCCTCTGTACCACTGGCGGCAGTCGACGCAGTCGACGAGTCTTGATACTGGTGCTAAGCCTTTGGCTCACATGCGGGGGTGCAAGGCCCTTTCAGAGGCGCTGGTTCGCCGTGGTATTGACGGCGAGGTGCTGACCGCCAATGGGCCTCATTTTTTTCGCGCCAGACGCAAGATTTTGGGTCAACCCACGGTGGAGATCGTGATCCCCTTTCGTGATCAACCGCTTATGCTGCGCAAATGCCTTGATGCACTGCTTTCCAGGACTCGCTATCCGCACTACCGAATTCTCGGCGTAAATAATGGAAGCGCAGAAGTGTTGTCCCACGAATTGATGTCCCAATATGAATCAGAAAACAGCCATGTGCGTTTTGTGACATTGGACGTGCCGTTCAATTTCTCCCAAATCGTCAATTTTGGTGTGCAGAATTCTGAGGCAGCGCATGTCGTTCTTATGAACAACGACATTGAGGTGATTAACAACGATTGGCTCGACGCGATGCTGGAACACTCTCAACGGCCGGAGGTCGGCGCTGTGGGTGCCAAGTTGTTTTATCCAGACGACTCGATTCAGCATGCCGGGATCGCTATTGGCATCGGCAACTATGCAGGGCATCCTCATAAACATGTTGAGGGAGGTTATTCGGGTTACCTCAATAGACTCCACAATGTTCAGAATGTATCTGCCGTCACTGGTGCGATGATGATGGTGAAACGCGAGTTATACGCTGCAGTTGAAGGGTTCGACGAGCGTTCGTTTAAAGTCGCCTGTAACGATGTGGATTTCTGCCTGCGATTGCGAAGCCAGGGGCTGCTGAATATTTTTACGCCGTATGCAAAGGCCTATCATCACGAATCTGTAAGCCGGGGTTATGAAGATACCCCGGAAAAGAAAGCTCGGTTCAACAAAGAGGTTGATGTGTTCAGAAAACGTCACAGCGAGGCCCTCAGCCAGGGTGACCCGTACTACAATCGGCTTTTTCGCCTGGACACTGAGGAGGTCTTGGCTCGTCCGCTAAACGACACTTAGCAGAGCCCTCATTTTCGCCCCTCAGGGGAACTCACATCATGCCCACTACCGCCGTATCAGTCATCCTCCCTGTCTTCAATGAAGCGGATAATTTGGAACCGCTCACCAAGGATATTATCGTGGCGCTCGAGGAAACCGGAAGATCGTACGAGATCATCTTCGTAGATGATGGCAGCACGGATCAGTCTTTGAACGTGCTCACCAGTCTGCAGAGGGCGCATCCTTCGGTAGTAGTCATCGAGTTTCGCCGTAATTTTGGACAAACCGCGGCACTCGCTGCCGGGCTACGCACAGCCAACGGGGAAGTTATCGTAACGATGGATTCCGATCGACAAAACGACCCCAAAGACATCCCGACGCTGCTTCAAGAGATAGATCGTGGTATGGACCTCGTTTGCGGGTGGCGTCATGAACGCAAAGACGGATTGTGGCTGCGTTTGCTGCCCTCACGCGCAGCCAACTGGCTGATTTCTACTACCACGGATGTCAAGCTTCACGATTATGGTTGCACCCTAAAGGCCATGCGTCGGGATGTTGCAAAGAACCTGCGCCTCTATGGAGAGATGCACCGTTTCATTCCGGCTATTGCAAGCTGGTATGGTGTCCGGATGAGCGAGGTAAAAGTGGGGCATCATCCGCGGACTGCCGGGGTGTCGAAGTATGGATTATCCCGAACCTTCCGGGTCTTGCTTGACCTGCTGACGGTCAAATTTCTGATGGGATATTCTGCTCGGCCGATCCAGTTTTTCGGCAGTATCGGCATGGCGTGCACCGTCGCTGGCGGTGGAATACTAAGCTGGCTTTTTATTGAGCGTGTCTTTCTCGGGCTCGCGTTGGCAGGCCGGCCAGCGGTGCTGGCAGGTATCGTTCTTACCTTGGTAGGCCTACAATTTATTACTGTGGGTTTGCTTGCCGAGCTTCAGACAAGGACCTATCACGAGTCCCAGGATAAACCGATTTACGAGATCCGGCATACCTATGGTGGCCGGGAGTCCTAAAGGAAAGGCGCGTGCTTAAATGGGTGAAGATTGAGGCGCATAGGTCGGAAACGGTACGGTGTCCCATTTCTCGATAGTCGTCGTCAACTTTAACTCTGGCGCCTTTCTTGAGGCGACCACATCCGCGCTCCTAACTTCTTTGACGCCGGATTCAGAACTTATTGTCGTGGATAACGGTTCTTCTGATTCAAGCGCGGCGCTGGTAAGTGATCGCGATGGCGTGACTTTCATCCAGTTAGGTAGAAACGTTGGTTTCGGGACTGCGGCGAACATAGGAGCGGCCAGGGCCCGAAACGAGTTAATCGTCTTCCTCAACCCTGATGCGTTTGTCCCAGACGGGACATTTCAAAGGATGTCAGAGTACCTGACGACCCATCCTGAGAGCGCGTTGTGTGGCGGCTTGTTGCTTGATTTTCAGGGACGTGAGCAAGCCGGAAGCAGACGCTACGACCCGACATTGCTACGATCGTGCGGCAAGGCGGTTCGTTCGATTGTGCCAACGCCGATATTTCCAACTTTCGATCGGCACTATGAGCCATTGCCAAGCATGCCTGCTTATGTTGATGCGGTTTCGGGCGCCTGTATGATCGTTCGCCGGCAGGTACATCAGCAAATTGGGGGCTTTGACGAAGGATTTTTTCTACACTTCGAAGATCTTGATTATTGTAGGAGGGTGCGAGATGCGGGGTGGAAAATCGGATTCGTCCCCGACGCGCCTGTGTTTCACTTTCAGGGAGCCTCCGGCGTCGTGACGCAGGGTTTTTTGTTGCAGCACAAGCACGCAGGTCTTGCGCGATATCTGGATAAATATGGCTCCCCGGGGAAAGCGTCCCGAGTTGTCAGGATCCTAGTCCTGGCAGCGCTCAAGTTGGCCGTAGGGGTCGCCGCCTGGGGTTCTAGGTTTAAAAACAGGAGAGTTCGATTCCCTGCTACACAAGTTAACGACAATGACCTAATCAAGGTAGGGCAGATGCTCTCGGGCAAGCTCCCTGTGGTGATGTTGTTTGGCGCGAGGAGTGATCTTGGGGACGCGTTTAACGCCCGACTCAACGCTTGTGGCCGAAATACCGTAAACGTCTCCCGAAACCCTGGGGGAGTCAGGTTGCCTCCGGGCGCGATCACGGTCCACCCAGAGTTGTTGGCCAGAAACCGCGTTGGCGCACGTTTTAATGTAGTGGGGATAGTAAGCGTCTGTCCGATTTGGGAACTCCCAGGGTATGCTGATTTTTTGAGCAACTCATCATGCCGGGAAGCACCCTGGGTGGTGTTGAGTTCCACGAGCGCCGTCACAAAGCAGGAGTCTGCTGAGAGGGGCTCGCAGGCAATCGTGTCGAAGCTTTGCGCGGGAGAGGATGGGGTTGGTCGAATGCGATCTGAGGCTTCGGGGTGGACGATTATTATCCGGCCGACCCTAATCTATGGTGGGCGGAGAAATAGAAATATAAATAAAATCAAAATCATAACGAGAATATTAAGAATAAAGCTTAATATCAATTTCGCTCGGGGCAGTCGCCAGCCGATTCACTGCGATGACATTGCAGAATGGGCGATATCTTTATTGTGTCTGGAGTTAGCGAATCAGGAACAAACAACTCAGGACCCAGACCAACCAGGAGGAAAGCGTACGACAATCGGCAAAAACAAGCCTATTCGTGTTGATTTGGCTGGAGGCGAAGCCGTGTCTTTCACAGACATGGTGAAGCGCACGCAAGCGGCAGCATGTGTGGGCGGGATCAAACTGTACTGTCGGCGAGGAGTCGCCGAACTGCTCTTTTCCCTCGTCCATTGGCTGCCTTGGTTTAGGGAAGTGCCTAAGGACTTCATGAGTCGCCTCGAACAGGACTTTCTTTTTTCCAGTGAGGAGGCGTTCGCTTTGCAACTTCAGGTTTTCAGGCGTTTCTACCCCTAGGGTTCATTAAGTCGGTGACGTAAAACGAGTTCGATGATGGGCGAAAATTTCCTTATCGCGCTAACAGCATTAGCGCTGACGGCTGCGATCCTTTTCTGGTTACTGCGGAAAGACAGCATTCTGTTGACCAAAGACATCCCCTCGTCGCGGGGCCTCCATCAGCACGTAGTGCCAAGGGGCGGCGGCCTGGCCATTTTTGTTGCTGTGGCCATCGTGGCAGCGCTGGGACATCTTCAAGGAATAAGAAATACTGAACTCACACTGGTCACGCTTGCATCGTTAACAGCGATTGCTGGAATGGGATTTCTGGATGACCGCTTCAATCTGAGTGTCGGCGTTCGCCTTTTGGCAGGTCTCGTGTTAACCGCTCTGCTTGCTGTGGGAACGCTTGGCGATCAACCCGTACTGATTTTTGGGCAGGAGTACGACTTGTCCTATGGGGTCCTGGTTCTGGTGGGGGCTTTAGGCATTTTCTGGTTGATCAACCTGTTCAATTTTATGGATGGCGCAGATGGCCTCGCAGGTGTTCAGAGCCTCGTTGCGAGCGGCGTGCTGACCGTTTGGTTCGCGACTGATGGCCAAGAGTTTTTTGCATTGGTTAATGCCGCAGTAGCGGGGGCTTGCCTCGGATTTCTTTGGTTTAACTGGTCTCCCGCCCGGGTTTTTATGGGCGACGTGGGAAGCCTGGCGTTGGGAGCCTGGTTTGGTGTGATGGGTTTGATCGGGGTGACCCGGCTCGGCTTTCCGCTTGAAGCGTTCCTGATCCTGTTTGCGGTATTTGTCTTTGATGCAACGCTGACCCTGATTTGGCGACTGCTCCGGGGAGAACGAATTACGCAGGCGCACCGGGAACATCTTTATCAAAAATTGATTCTGGCGGGCTGGAGTCATGGCAATGTCTCTATCCTCATGGGAATAATGGCTCTTGTCGCGGCGTTTCTGGCTTCCCTGACGGTCTGGAGACCGGATCGAGCGCTATGGTTCTTTGTGGCGGTGCTTGTTATGCTCCTCGGATACGCAATGTTCGCAATCCGGACCAGCGCAAGAACTCCTGAAAAGGTAGAGACCTAACATCAGTATGGAACGATCTTGGCTTGACCGGATGAGAGCCGCGCTGCAGTATCTTTTGGGGCGCTGGCCGGTACTGGTGCACGATGCGACCGCGGCCTGCCTCGCATGGCTCGGCGCGTACTGGTTTCGATTTAACCTCGACAAAATTCCTGACGTGTTTCTCGATCAGGCGCTTGCCGTACTTCCGCTGGTTGTTTTCTGGCATCTGCTGTTCTTCATAGTTTTCGGGGTGCACCGAGGCGCCTGGCGCTTCACTTCTACGCACGACCTTGCGATGATTTTGAAATCCGTGATTGTGGGAACCGCGGTCGTGGCTTTCTCAATCTTTCTGGCAACACGCCTTGTTGCAGTACCGAGGTCAGTATTCCCGCTCCATGGGGTCTTCCTGGTTGGCCTGTTGATTGGAACCCGAATTCTTTACCGACTTTTCCGGGATCGGCAGATCAGTCGGGGAGAGGGCAAACGCGTGCTGATTGTGGGAGCAGGGGCGGCAGGGGATATGTTGCTGAAGGATCTTGGTCGTAATCATGAAATTCACTATGACATCGTGGGTTTCATCGATGACGATCAAGCCAAAAAGGGACGGGAAATCCAAGGCGTTCGGGTACTTGAGCGTTGCTCCGCGCTTCCACAGTTGGCGCGACTCCTTAGGATTGAGTTGATCTTGATCGCTGTTCCCAGTGCGAATGCGGAGCAGATGCGCGCGATAGTGGACTATTGCGAAAAGGCGCAGACGCCGTTTCGGACGCTTCCGAAGGTTCAAGATATCCTAGACGGATCGGCGTCCAGCGCGGATCTGCGATCCGTGGAGTTGGATGATCTTCTAGGCCGAGATCCTGTGAGCCTCGACTGGGAGTCGATGGGCCAGATGATAAAAAACGGGCGAGTCTTGATCACCGGGGGAGCCGGCTCAATTGGCAGTGAGTTGTGTCGACAAGTGGCGCGTCTTGAGCCCGAAGAAGTTATCTTATTTGAGCAAAACGAATTTAGCTTGTNCTCCTTGGCTATGGAGCTCGAAGAGCAGTTCCCAAATGTTCGGTTCAGGCGCTTATTGGGGGATGTCTGTGATCCGGAGGCGGTACGGTTTGTCTTTTCCCAATATCGACCACAGGTGGTTTTTCATGCGGCTGCCTACAAACACGTCCCNATGCTCCAGGCGCAGGTACGGGAGACGATACGCAATAACACAGTGGGAACNATAGTGACGGCTCGGGCTGCGGTAGAGAGTGGGGTGCAGAAATTCATTTTGATCTCGACAGACAAGGCGGTAAACCCGACCAGCATGATGGGCGTGAGCAAGCGTATCGCGGAAATGGTAGCGCAATTAAACAACGCGAGATCGGCCACCGCTTTTATTACCGTTCGATTCGGCAATGTTCTTGGATCGGCCGGGAGTGTTGTACCTCTCTTTGAAAGACAGATCCGAGGCGGGGGCCCAGTGACGGTGACGGACCCAATGATGACGCGGTACTTCATGACCATCTCAGAGGCCTGCCAGTTGATTTTGCAAGCCTGTGCGATCGGGCAGGGAGGTGAGATATTTGTGCTGAATATGGGCGAGCCGGTCAAGATTGACTATCTTGCCAGGCAGATGATTCGTTTATCAGGCAAGGTTCCTGACGAGGAGATCAAGATTCGGTACACAGGACTTCGACCAGGAGAGAAGTTGACGGAAGAACTTTTTCACCCTGACGAAGATCTTGCTCCAACCCTTTACGAGAAGATTTTACTTGCGCAGAGCCGAAGTCTTGATGAGAGCCATCTTGAGAGTGAACTGCAGACGCTGCGTGAGTCTGTTGAGCTCTACGATCACGACCGTGCGAGGCAGATCGCAATCGGACTGGTCCCTGAATACCGGGGGGGCAAAGAAAGCCGCACGATGGAGTCTCCCAATCAGGCAGCTTGAGTCGGGTTCAACTCTTCTCAGCCAAGACCAGGAGGATGCCGAACGCTGGGTGGCCAAGATAATGGACCTCTCCGATGTTAAGTCGGCGCGAGTCCCGGAGGATCCAGGGACGAAGTCGCGTACCCAGAGACCCTTGAGGGAGTCCCTCATCTGAGGTCGCTACAGCTTCTGGGAAGGGAATGAAGAGCACATTTGTTGTTAACTCCCGGGTTGATGAACCCCCGTACTGAAAGTTGATGCGAATATCAGAGGTGTTCTGATTTACCGTTCGCTTGATACGGAAACGAGCGGGGGGAACTTCGCCCGATGTCGTGAACTCTGTTTTCGCGTGAAGGGTAACGCGGTAAGACGGACTTTCTTTCAATCGGACGTTGTGCTGCTGCAGGAGTCCCGAGGCTGAGATAAGCGAGTGGCTGCTTTGCGCATGCGCACCGTTACTGGAGAGGGCGCTCTCCGCAAGCAGTTGGTTGTGCGGGGTATCGCGCTCGGGCAAAAGGTCGCCAACCCTTTGGTGGGTAAAAACGAGGTATTCCAAATAGAGATTCTCATTTGCTCCTGAGGATGAGATCAAGACGGAGTAAAGTGCAAGAAAAATGCTTGCACCAATCGCCCGGCGCAACCGGCCCCGCCCGGCAGGAAAGCGGCTACGCGTCATTCGCAAGGTGATCCTTAATTTCCGATGGGAGTGGCGTTGTCGCGTTGGATTCATCGAGAGTATCGAGGAGCCAATCTGCCAGCATGGCGCGCAGCATTGGATCCTGAAGACCAGAGGGTAGCGAGAGCTCTAGAGGACCGTTCATGGAGAACAACGCCGAATGCTCTGCTAGAAGACTTGCAAATCGATGGGCCGCCACGGTGGCATCAGGAAGGAAACCCACACGCCCGCCTCGAGCGCCATACCTGAGTTTCTTAATTCCCGCCGCTTCTCCTTTGATCCGCACTCCGGTTATCTGAAAAAGCATCTTGGTTTCAGCAGGTAGCAAGCCGAAACGATCAATCAACTCGAGTTTGAGATCATAAAGAGCGGCGCTGTCTTCGCAATCCGCAATACGCTGATAGAGCACAAGCCGGGTATGGACGTCGGGTATGTACTCGTCAGGAATAAAAGCGCCTGTCTCGAGATCAATCTCACAGACTGGGGTCTTTTCCAGTGATGGCTCAGTGGGTTCTCCGGACAGGTCCCGTATAGCGCGATTTAAGTAATCAGTGTACATGGAAAACCCTATCTCTTCGATCACGCCGCTCTGACCTTCGCCGAGCAGTTCGCCTGCCCCTCTTATTTCGAGATCATGATTCGCGAGGGCAAACCCGGCGCCAAGTTCTGTCAAGGCTTCCAGGGCTGCGAGGCGTTTCTTGGCTGATTCGGAGATGAATTCGGGATCTGGAACCAGCAAAAATGCATAGGCTTGGTGGCGAGATCGCCCGACGCGACCGCGTAGCTGGTGCAGTTGTGCGAGACCAAATCGATCAGCGCGGTTCATGATGATGGTATTTGCCGTCGGGATATCAATGCCGCTCTCAATAATGGTGCTGCAAACCAGAACATCAAACCGCTGATGATAGAAGTCACGCATTACTGACTCTAGCTCACCCTTNGGCATTTGGCCGTGTGCAGTCTCAATCGAGGCTTCGGGGATTAGATCTTTAAGGTCGGCGGCAATCCGGTCGATTGTTCTTACCTCGTTGTGAAGGAAGTAAACCTGCCCACCGCGGTGCATNTCGCGCAGGCAGGCCTCCCGGATGAGGTAAGTCGAGTAGCGCTGCACCGATGTTTTAATTGAGACCCGACCCGGTGGGGGGGATCCAATCAACGAGATAGAACGCAATCCTGACAACGCGATATTGAGTGTTCTTGGAATTGGCGTAGCCGTAAGCGTGAGCACGTCCACCTCTTCTCGAAGTTGCTTGAGACGTTCTTTCTGCCGAACACCAAAGCGATGTTCCTCGTCGATGACTACGAGCCCGAGTTGGTGAAAATCAATGTCCTGTTGAAGTAGACGATGGGTGCCGATCACTATATCCACTGAACCACTGCGAATATCCTGCACTAACTCGGCGCTGGCGGTTGGTGACTTAAAGCGAGATAACTCCTCTATTCTGATCGGATAGTCGGAGAAACGTTCGACAAAGGTCCTGTGGTGTTGGTGTGCCAGTAGGGTGGTTGGAGTCAGCACCGCTACCTGATATCCGTTCTGAGCCACCACGAAGGCGGCACGCAAGGCCACCTCTGTCTTTCCGAACCCCACATCGCCACAAACCAGTCGATCCATCGGCGTGGAGGCCTTTAGATCGGTAAGTACTTCCTCAATCGCCTGCTCCTGGTCAGGTGTTTCGTCGTACGGGAACCCCGTTTGAAACGCGGCGTACTCTGTATGGGGCGCGGAATAGCGGCGCCCCGATCGAAGAGTGCGCAGTGCTTGCGTCTTTAATAGTTCGGCGGCGGCATCGTGGGCCCGCTTTTTTGCCCGAGCCTGGGCTTTCTTCCATTGGTCACTCCCGAGACGGTGCAGTGGGGCGTGCTCGGGATCTCCACCGATNTAGCGCGATAGGACATTTATATTTACTGCAGGGATATAGAGTTTTCCCTCATCCGCATAGTGGATAACGAGGAACTCGTTCTTTTGATTGTTGACCTGCAACGACTGAAGCCCTCCAAATCGGCCGACCCCGTGTTCTAGGTGAACGACAGGGTCGCCGGAATGGAGTTCCGCGATTGACCGNATGATTGCTTCGGGATCCTGACTTTTCCCTCGCTTTCGCCGGTGTACCCGTTCTCCGTAGAGTTGGGATTCCACGATGATCTCAACGAAAGGCTGGACCGCAACAAGTCCTCTATCGAGAATCGAGGTGACTATTGCGAGAGTATCTGGAGGAGAACTCAGGAAAGCATCCCAGCTTTCGACAGGCGTTGGATGCAGGTCATGTCCAGCGAGCAGCTCAACAAGTGACTGAGCTCGTCCGGGCGTCTCTGCACTTAAAAGAACTCTCGGTTGGGACCCCTCCGCGAGTCGTTCGATAAGGGCAGAAAAAGGCGAGCTGGATTTATGATCGACTGGATAGCCTGGAGGGGAGTTAGAAATACCAGGACTTGATTCTGTTACCTGGGAATGACCGATCTCGATTACTCCTGAGCGCGACATCTCCCCGGTCGCGGCCTCTCCAGTGAGGCACAGCACGTCGGGAGAGAGCGGTTGCCGCTCAGAGTCGAGGCGGGAAGACGCGAAGCGATCCTGAACGTTTGCGATTTCTGTCTGAATTTGAGAACGCCACTCCCTGGGAACCAGCCACCGGAGATCTCCCGGAAGATAGTCGAAAATTGTGCTGGGCGAATCAAAAAAGAGAGGAAGATAAAATTCTATGCCGGCCGGAAACCGCCCTGCCGACACCTCACGGTAGACAATTGATGACTGAGGATCACCCGCCATCTGTTGTCGGAAAGATTTGCGGAACTGTTCGATCGCTGCCTTGTCGGTCGGGAACTCCCTTGCCGGGAGAATATCAAGGGCTTCCGTCTCTCCGGTCGACTTTTGACTCTCGGGGTCGAAGAAACGAATTTGCTCTATTTCGTCTCCAAATAAATCCAGCCGAAATGGTGCCGTTGCTCCCATGGGAAATACGTCAATAATCCCGCCGCGGACGGCATACTCCCCCTCAGCTTGGACTTGAGAGACGCCCAGATAGCCGGCATCCGAAAGCTGGTCTCGCAGGCGGTGGGGATCGATGACGTTCCCCACCGAAATATTGAAACTGGCTCCAGAGATGAATTCTTTTTTGGGCAGCCGGAACAGAATCTGTTCGGCGCAAACAAGAAGAATAAACGGGTCGCGTCGGCACAATTGCTCTAGGGCGCGAATTCGTTGAGACGTGATCTCCGGATGCGGCGAGTATCGGTCGTAAGGCAGGCATTCCCAGCCAGGCAGGATGCAGACCCGGTCGCTGTTTGGTCCTAAGAAAAATCGAAGTTCGTCAGCCAAAAGTTCGAGTTCTCGAACCGATGATGCTAGCACCGCAATATGAGCTTGGCTGTCTGAAAGCTCAGCAACTCTTAGAGCGAGGGCAGATCCCGGGCAGGCTGGCCATTTTTTTGGCTGCGCCCCCTCGGGGGAAGTCGACAAGACGGCAGAAGGGGATGTCACGGGAGCGGGCAAGACAAATAAAGCCGTATTTTATCGTAAACTCCATTTAAATCTTCGACTTTGTGGCAACACAATCAGAGAGTGAAACCAAAAATCTGGGCAATCGTTCCTGCAGCAGGCTCGGGAACCCGCTTTGGCAGTGACCTGCCTAAGCAGTACCACTGCCTTGCTGGAGAAGAGGTAATCTTGCGCACATTGCGTCTGCTGACCGCAGTTAAGCGAATCTCAGGAGTCGGTGTGGGTGTTGCCGCCGAAGATCCGGTATGGGAGGGCCTCCTGCCTCGGCTTCCGGGGAGGGTTTGGTCGTATAGAGGCGGACAAACCAGAAGCGAGACAGTGCTAAGAGGTCTATCGGACCTTGCTCGAAAGGGTAGAGAAACTGATTGGGTTTTGGTTCACGATTCGGTTCGACCCTGCGTGCGAGTGCAAGACGTTAATCGATTGATAGACGAAACCGGGTTTCGCTCTCCCGGCGGACTGCTCGCGAGCCCGGTCAGCGACACCCTAAAGGCCGTTTCGTCAAGTCATGAGGTCACTGGGACTGTGGCCAGAAAAAGTCTTTGGCGCGCACAGACCCCGCAATTCTTCCCGGTGGGATTGCTTTATGAGGGTCTGACTAGAGCCTGTGCCGAGAATCTGGACTGCACAGACGATGCGCAAGCACTGGAGTATCTGGGCCTGAAACCTAGGGTGGTTTCAGGCTCCTCTGACAATCTTAAAATCACGCGGGAATCAGATCTACCGCTTGCACAAGCCATTTTAGACATGCAGGAACAGTTGCCATGTTCCGAATAGGGCAGGGATATGACGTCCACCGGCTTGAGCAAGGTCGAGAGCTTTGGCTCGGTGGGGTGTTGATTCCTTACTCCTCCGGTTTAACTGGGCACAGCGATGCCGATGTACTGCTCCATGCCATCTGCGATGCCGTGCTTGGGGCGGCTGGGTCAGGGGATATCGGACACCACTTTCCTGACTCGGACCCGGCTCACCGGGGACGAAGCAGTCGGGAATTCCTAAAGATCGTGGGCGGGGTAGCAAAAGCTGGTGGGTGGGATGTTTCCAACATTGACGCAACGATCATTGCGGAAAAGCCCAAGTTGTCGCCCTATGTTACGCAGATGTGTGGAAATGTTGCGGCAGACCTCAACCTCTCACCCACGCAAGTAAATATCAAAGCCACGACCACCGAGGGTTTGGGCCTCGTAGGGCGGGAAGAAGGCATTGCGGCCCTGGCAGTCGCTATGCTTACGAGCGAAACTCCCGGGTGAGCACATAGAACGCGCCTGTGCCGCCATCTTCCGGTCGAGCCCAACAATAGGCCTGTACCGAGGGCTGAGACTGCAATAACTCCAGAGTGGCAATGCGGACGGGAGAATAACCCGCAGGAGAGTGCGAGCCTTTGCCTGTGATCACGAGGAGACATTGAAAGCGGAAATCTGTATGTGCGCTCAAGAATCTCACCAAAGACGTCTCCGCTTCTGCGACTGTTTGCCCATGAAGATCAATCGTGGCACAGGGCGGAAAACGCCCTTGTTGCAATGTCTTCATCATATCCTTGGCNAGATCTTCCCGATAGAAGAGTTCACCTTCCTCGCCAAGAAAACCTCGCGCAGGACGTTGGCTGGTCCGGATAGGCTTTCGTCTTACCTGAGCGGGGCTAGGGGTGGCTCGGGATTCTTGGTCTAAGGGTTGTACCTTCGCCACTGCATCTCTGAACAGTGCAGCGTCTTCGGGTGAGATCTGCAATCCAGGCGTTTTTTTCATCAGTCTCGGTTAGTCTGTTTGGTCGAGAAAGCGTTTGGCGTCTAGCGCCGCCATGCATCCTGTGGCAGCAGAAGTGACCGCCTGCCGATAGACGTGATCCATGACATCTCCCGCCGCGAACACGCCAGGGATGCTCGTCGCGGTTGCCTCACCATCGAGGCCNGATTTCACCCGAATGTACCCTCCCTGGATGTCAAGCTTATCGATGAAGAGTTCAGTGTTGGGCGTATGGCCAATAGCAATAAATACGCCATGAACATCAAGGCAACGTTGTTCCTGAGAGTGTGTATTTTGAATCTGGACACCTGTGACACCGTTGTCGTCTCCGAGCACCTCGCTTAGGATGTGATTCCAAGCCAGGGAGACATTTCCGTCCTGACCGCTGCGGGAAAAAAGTTGGTCCTGAAGGATGGCTTCTGCACGAAGGCTATCCCTTCGATGTACCAGGGTTACGCTTGAACAGATGTCTGAAAGGTAGAGTGCCTCCTCGACCGCGGTGTTTCCGCCCCCAATAACGGCGACCGGTTTGTCACGATAAAAGAACCCGTCGCAGGTAGCGCAGGCAGAGACCCCTTTGCCTTTATAAGCCTCCTCTGACTCAAGACCCAGGTATTGTGCAGAAGCTCCGGTGGCGATGATGAGTGCATCACAGGTATAAGTCCCCGCATCGCCTTCTAGGCTGAAAGGACGTTTATCCAGTTTTGCAGTATGGATATGATCGAAAATGATCTGGGTGCCGAACCGCTCGGAATGTGCAAGCATTCGTGCCATCAAATCTGGACCAGTCAGGCCGTGTGGATCTCCTGGCCAGTTGTCAACGTCGGTAGTCGTCATGAGTTGACCACCTTGCGCAATGCCAGTTACTAAAACGGGAGAGAGATTGGCGCGCGCCGCGTAGACGGCGGCCGTATACCCGGCAGGCCCAGAACCAAGTATGAGTAATCGACAGTGTTGGGCGGTTTCCATGGGTTGCTCCGAAATAAGGGATAAGTCGTATTTTCCCAAGAACTCCCTCCAGAATCCATAAAACCTGACTCTCGTTTCAGATTATTAGAGAAGACGGCAGGATTCGATATAATTCGGGTTTCACTTGGTCGAGGGACCAAGAGGTCAAACCCTTTGGCTCAGGCAAAAACGAAAAACANCCGCAATNCTTCTGAGCCNGCTATCCCGCCGAGACTNATCCGNCTNGGCAGAGAGGTGNTGGTNATNGCGCTNGCNGCGCTNACNGGNTANCTNCTGATCTGNCTGGTTTCNTATTCNTCNGCGGANCCNGGNTGGACCTCNACGGGCGATGGNGGCCCGATTCGCAANCTNGGNGGNCGNTTTGGCGCCTGGTTNGCNGATCTCTTNNTNCANGCNTTNGGNTANTCNGCNTATCTTTTNCCNNTGATTTTCGGNTTATTGAGCTCTCGGATTCTTAAAAACCGTTCGGAACCCCTGAGTCCTCAGGTTCGCGCTGTTCATGGCGTCGGGCTCGTTCTCACGGTTTTTTCGGCCTGTGGGATCGGGTTTCTGCACTTCAACGCGTCCGGATCAACTCTGTGGTTCTCGGGGGGCGGCTGGCTTGGGCTCGTGATAGGCGGGTGGCTTCTGGACACGTTCGGCTCGGTAGGGGCGACGGTTATGCTCCTTGTTGCGCTCGTGGCCGGTATTTCATGGACTCTGGATATCTCGTGGTTCACGGTAATGGATCGCCTTGGAGAGAAGGCGTGGGAGTGGTCTGAGAGGACA
The DNA here is from genome assembly GCA_002713825.1 of Acidiferrobacteraceae bacterium. Lineage (GTDB taxonomy): Bacteria > Pseudomonadota > Gammaproteobacteria > Arenicellales > UBA868 > UBA868. The sequence goes on from PAUU01000012.1 coordinate 36,539, forward strand.
AAAGCCTGGTTGGCCGAGATGGCTGATAAGACGCGAGGGGCAAGATCCCGCCGGCAACGGCAGGAGTCCGTGGCGGAGATTAGACGTGAGCGTGAGCATAAAGAGCCGCCGCGGATCGAGCCAAAGATCAAAACCGCTAAGGAAGGGGTTCGAATTCAAAAAGAAAAACAGGCCTCCATCCCGCTCTTTATTGACGGGAAGGCCCCACAGGGAGATCTGCCAGCACTGAAACTGCTAGATCAGCCCGAACAGCAGGGGGGAGGGTTTAGCAAGGAAACCCTCGAGACGATGTCGCGATTGGTGGAGAAGAAACTGCGGGATTTCAATGTGGATGTAACTGTGGTTTCGGTTCAACCAGGCCCGGTTATCACCCGATTCGAGATAGATCCCGCCGCGGGGGTGAAAGCAAGCCAGATTGTGGGCCTCTCGCGAGACTTAGCCCGCGCTCTATCAGTGGTCAGCGTTCGTGTGGTCGAGAATATTCCCGGAAAAACCTATATCGGTCTTGAAATCCCTAACGAGAGTCGTGAGACGGTCTTTCTGCTGGAGGGGCTAGCCTCAGAGGTTTATGAAAGCAGCAAAAGTCCTTTGACGGTAATTTTAGGAAAGGACATTGCGGGCGAGGCGATCGTTTCGGATCTTTGCAAGATGCCGCATGTCCTGATTGCGGGTACCACAGGCGCAGGCAAGTCTGTTTGCGTCAACGCGATCGTTTTGAGCATTCTCTATAAAGCTACCCCGGAGGATGTCCGAATGATTATGATCGACCCGAAGATGCTGGAACTATCCTCCTACGATGGGATTCCGCATCTCCTGACTCCGGTCGTCACGGATATGCAAAAAGCGAACAATGCCTTGCGGTGGTGCATCGTAGAGATGGATCGGCGTTTTAGGTTGATGGCGTCACTCGGAGTACGCAACATTGTCGGATATAACCGTAAGGTAGAAGCCGCCATCAGCAGCGGCAAACCATTGGACGATCCACTTTACGAACCGATTCCCGGAGACGAAACGCCTGCCCCCAAGCTTGGAAAAATTCCTTATGTAGTGGTTATCGTGGATGAATTCGCAGACCTTATTATGGTCGTGGGAAAGAAAATTGAGGAGCTGATCACCCGAATCGCGCAGCGAGCTCGGGCTGCGGGGATTCACCTGGTTCTGGCAACGCAACGACCTTCTGTCGATGTGGTCACAGGATTGATAAAAGCCAATATTCCTACGCGTATCGCTTTTCAGGTCTCTTCACGGGCTGATTCGCGAACGGTGCTGGACCAGATGGGAGCCGAGCAACTGTTGGGCCATGGTGACATGCTGTTCCTTCCTCCGGGCACCGGCTTTCCGATTCGCGTCCATGGTGCTTTTGTGTCCGATCAGGAAGTTCATCGGGTTACGGAGGAGCTAAAAAAGAGCGGTGCGCCTGAGTACCTGGAGGCCGTGATCGACAGTTCGGCATTGGGGACGGCCGGTTCCAGTGGTGAGAGCGATGAGGCGGGAAACGGGGAAGATGACCCCCTGTACGACAAGGCGCTAGCATTTGTTACAGAAACACGCAGAGCCTCCATTTCATCGGTCCAAAGACACCTCCGTGTAGGGTACAACCGGGCTGCCCGCATGGTCGAATCAATGGAGGCTGCTGGCGCTGTAGGGCCTCTTGAGAATGGCAAGCGCGAGGTGTTGGCCCCGGAGCCGGCTGAGTGACATCGAGGTCCAAGCCCTTGGTCGAGGTCAATAGGCGATCGCTCTGTCAGGCGCTGTCGCTTGGCGTCCTCGGCGGATCCTCAGCCCTGACCTGCGTCGCACTCGCTGCGCCTTCAGGGCCATTGGAGCATTTCTTTTCTAAGGTCAAGACCTTTCACGCCGTGTTCCAGCAGTCCGTGCTGACTGAAGATTTGGAGCTCATCGATCAGAGTCATGGCGAGTTATGGCTGTCACGCCCAGGTCGGTTTAGGTGGAATTACGGCGCTCCCCTGGAGCAGGTGGTGATGGCGGATGGTGAGAATTTGTGGATCTATGACCCAGGCCTCGAACAGGCAGTACTTCGAGACCAAGATACCGCCCTCGGTGACACGCCAGCAGGATTACTGGCGGGGGATACCAGTCCTCGCCGCTCCTATTTGGTCGAATCACTTGGTAATCAGGGGGGAATTGAATGGGTTTCTGTTTTTCCAAAGAACTCAGACGCTGCCTTCTCGCAGATCCAATTCGGGTTCGAGACTGATATCTTGCGAATGGTTCAGATGCTTGATCCGCTTCAGCAGATTACCCGTATTCGTTTTACCGACGTGAAAGTGAACATTGCGATCCCTCCTGAGAAGTTCATGCTTGAACTGTCCGAGGGAGTCGATATTATCCGTGAGCCTGCGAGCGGATGATCGGCCAATACCTTGCTGTCGGCGCAGGGGGAGCGGTCGGCGCAATGCTGCGGTATTGGATTGGGCTGCGTGTAACCGGGNCCATGGGGTCCGCATTTCCTTGGCCTACGCTTACCGTCAACNTCGTCGGATCATTCCTGGTGGGTGTATGTATGGTGCTGATTGCCGGCAAAGCATCGGGAGGTGAACTTTGGAGATTGGGACTGATGGTTGGACTGCTTGGAGGATTCACCACATTTTCAGCGTTTTCAAGCGATACTTTGGGACTTCTCGAAGCTGAGGAGTGGTTCCGTGCAATGATCTACATCAGCGCGAGTATTTTGTTGTGCATCACGGCTGCAGCGGCGGGTGTCGGCGCTGCCCGTCAGATCCTTTAGGAAGGAAATCAGTCTATGCTCGATCCTCAACTATTGCGTGCCGAGACTGAATCGGTTGCAGAACGCCTCACTGTCAAAAATTATATCCTGGACGTCGACAAGCTCAGGTCTCTGGAGGAACGGCGAAAAGGACTTCAATCCGAAGTGCAGGACCTCCAAGCTGAGCGCAATCAATCAGCCAAAGAAGTAGGTCGACGCAAGGCGGCAGGAGAGGATGTATCAGCTCTGATTGAAGAGACTTCGGGCCTTTCTGGGAAGATTTCCTCAATCGAAAAGGAGCTCGAGGGCGTACGCTCAGCTTTAGATGAACTGATACATGGGATTCCGAACATTCCGCATGAGTCGGTTCCCGTCGGTGATAGTGACGAAGAAAATGAAGAGGTGCGTCGATGGGGAGAGCCGACCGGCTTTGCGTTTGAGCCTGCAGATCATGTGAGTTTGGGATCCGGGCTCGGCATGATGGATTTCGAACTGGCGGCGAAGATCACAGGCAGTCGGTTTGTCGTCATGTCCGGCGCAATCGCTCGGCTTCATCGGGCCCTTGTTCAGTTCATGCTGGATCTGCACACGACCGAGCACGGGTATCAGGAGACATACGTGCCTTATCTGGTCAACGCGAATTCACTCTTCGGTACCGGACAGTTACCCAAGTTTGCCGAAGATCAGTTTGTGACATCGGGCGATCCGTCGTATTTCCTCATCCCTACGGCTGAAGTGCCGGTCACTAATATTTACGCACGGGACATTGTGTCGGAGGAAGAGTTGCCAATCCGTCGTGTCTGTCATACACCGTGCTTCAGGAGCGAGGCGGGATCCTACGGGAGGGACACCAGGGGGATGATTCGTCAACACCAGTTTGAAAAAGTGGAGTTGGTCCAGTTGGTGCAACCGGAGCATTCATGGGATGCCCTGGAAGAGTTGACCGGACATGCGGAAACTGTGCTGCAGCGTCTAGAACTGCCCTATCGAGTGGTCACCTTGTGCGGAGGAGATTTAGGGTTTTCTTCGGCCAAAACCTACGATCTGGAAGTCTGGCTGCCGGGGCAAACCCAATATCGTGAGATCTCATCGTGCAGCAACTTTGAAAGTTTTCAGGCTCGCAGGATGCAGGCNAGGTGGAGAAACTCCTCTACGTCGAAGCCCGAGTTATTGCATACNCTCAACGGCTCCGGCCTGGCGGTAGGGAGAACTCTGGTTGCCCTGATGGAGAACTTTCAGGACGCAAATGGAACGATCAGTGTTCCCGATGCTTTACGAGGCTATTTGGGGGGGCTAGANAGCATATCCCCATAAAAAAACCCCGGCGATTGGCCGGGGTTTTACTGCGTGTTGGGTAATCAGTCGTCGCCGCCGAAAATGCCCAATAGCTGGAGCAGGCTTAGGAATAGGTTGTATATGGATACATACAGCGTAATCGTCGCCATGATGTAGTTGGTTTCCCCGCCGTGAATGATCGCACTGGTCTGGTAAAGAATCATTCCGCTCATCAGGATGATAAACATCGCTGAAACAGCTAAAGAGAGTGCTGGAATACTGAACACAGCGGCTCCCAGTCCGGCTAAGAATGCCACCAGGATTCCTGCGAATAGCATCCCACCCATGAAACTGAAGTCCTTGCGGGATTTAAGGGCGTAGGCTGAAAGGCCGAGAAAAATCACGCCTGTGCCGCCCAATGCTGTCATCACCAACTGATCTCCATTAGGAATCGCGTTGATGTAGTAGCCAACGATCGGGCCAAGCGTCAGGCCCATGAAGCCGGTCAGCGCGAATACAAAAACAAGGCCCAATGAAGAGTTACGAAAACGACCTGCGAGAAAAAGCAGACCAAAGTATCCCACCAGCGTAATCACCAGACCGGGGTGAGGCCAATTCATCAGCATGGACAGACCCGCGGTCGCTCCACTGAATATCAGCGTTGCCGAGAGCAGGGCATAGGTATTCTTTAAAACCTTATTGACTTCAACGCCCTCTACTGCCGGACGCGACGCGCTCAAAGTCTGACGATTAATCATGATAGAAAAATTCTCCGGGTTGTCTCTCGAGGTTGCTACCCCCTAATATGGGACAATTATGCCAGATTTCAAGAAGCTCAGAAGGCGCTATGCCACTGTTTGGTAAAAAATAGCTCTATAATTTCTACCTCCCCCGCGAATCGCTTTTCGCGTACGGCGCGGGTAAGGAGAGGTGGCAGAGTGGTCGAATGCGGCGGTCTTGAAAACCGTTGTACCGCAAGGTACCGGGGGTTCGAATCCCTCCCTCTCCGCCAGTTCAGGTTGTCCGCACCGGATTTAAGAACTCTTTCGCCTGCATTCCAGTGCCGCCTCTGTAGGGGCATTTTCGTAACGGTAAGGGTTGCAAAAAAACTGTGTTTACCCGAAAGACCGGGATTCTGGAAGCTATTAATTCCAAATTTCGCTCTCGTTATGCGTTGCGGTCATAGGGTCTGTAGCTCGTCTTCTATTGCCACTTTCGGTTCGCATGTTATGTTATAACGACACGCAAATGGTGCTGACCTGCGTCCGAGGTCACGCCAAAACCCTTCATCGCACAAGGAAAGAGATATGTCTCAAGCGCAGTTGGTACCCGTTACCGTGCTAACAGGATTTCTGGGTGCCGGGAAAACGACCCTGTTAAATCGAATTCTCACCGAGGAACATGGCCGTCGCTACGCAGTAATCGTCAATGAGTTCGGCGAGCAGGGTATCGATAATGATCTAGTCGTCGACGCTGACGAAGAAGTATTTGAGATGAACAATGGTTGTATTTGCTGCACGGTACGTGGTGATCTGATTCGTATTTTAAGCGGCCTGATGAAGAGGGCGGACGAGTTAGACGCAATAATTGTGGAAACTACCGGTCTCGCCGATCCGGCTCCCGTGGCTCAAACCTTCTTTGTAGATGAGGAGGTATCGGATCAAAC
>PAUU01000013.1 GCA_002713825.1 Acidiferrobacteraceae bacterium
AGGAGATTGGCGAAAGTGAGTTTCCCGATGTGACGCTGACCCATTTTTTTGCGGACAATGCCGCATACCAGCTGTCCTGCAATCCAGGTGACTTTGACGTGATTCTGGCCGATAATCTTTTTGGCGACATTCTCTCCGATCAATCAGCGGCAGTCTCGGGTTCACTCGGGATGTTGCCTTCGGCATGTCTGTCACAGTTGCCACAGAGCGGCCGATCGGAACGACCGGCAATTTACGAACCTGTGCACGGCAGTGCGCCGGATATCGCCGGTGCCGGTATCGCCAATCCGATAGGTACCATTCTGTCCGTCGCCATGCTGCTTGAGTACAGCGCGGGAGAATCAGCGGGCGCCCGGAAAATCAGCACGGCCGTTGGGACGGTGTTGCAGGCAGGGTTCGCAACTCCTGATCTTGGCGGTAAACACACCACTCAGCAGATGACCGATGAGGTGATCCGGCAGGTGCGGCGCATCTAAGGGTTTCCAAAAGCGATGGAATTTGATTACGTCATTGTCGGGGGAGGTTCTGCAGGATGCGCATTGGCGGCGCGTTTAGCAGAAAACCGAGAAGCCCACGTGTGCCTGATTGAGGCTGGGGGAAAAGGTCGGAATCTCTTCATCCAGATGCCGGCCGGTAACGGGTTGGTTTTTGGGAATCCGAAGCTGGATTGGGGTTTTGAGTCAGTCCCGCAACCGGCACTGAATGATCGCAAGATTTACTTCCCGCGCGGCAGGGCACTCGGAGGGTCTTCGATCATGAACGGCATGATCTATATCCGTGGCGTTCCGCAGGATTACGACGCGTGGCGGGAGAGNGGTCTTTCGGGGTGGGGATTTTCTGATTTATTGCCCTATTTTCGCTGCTCCCAGGGTGCTGTTGATCGTAAGGGTGTCTGGCATGGGGTCGATGGCCCGGTGAAGACCGAAGCGTCCGTGAATTTTGGCGAGTTGGAAGAGGCGTTTATTGAGGCTGCCGTGGNCTGCGGTCATCAGCGTCTGGATGATTTCAATGGACCTCACCGNGCTGGCGTTGGCCGCACGGACAGCACAGTTCACCGCGGAATTCGCCAGTCANCCGCGATCTCCTATCTTGCGAAGCNGCCTTCCAATCTTAAGATCCTGACACACCGGCAGGTGGCACGGGTGATCCTTGAAGGNGGGNTGGCAAAAGGAATCGAGACGCTGGGCAAAGAGAAAATATATGCCCGTGAAGAGGTCATCCTGTGTCAGGGTGCGTTCGGGACGCCGCAGACACTGATGCTTTCCGGAATAGGGCCTGCCGCCCACCTCAACCAGCACGGCATCAACGCTGTCGTTGATCTGCCGGGAGTAGGTCAGAGCCTCGCCGATCATGTGGACGTATCGATGCAGTACGGATCAGATCGTATGGATCTGAGTCTGGCTCGTCACCAGCGCCTGGATCGGGCTGCTTGGCTGATGGCGAGGTGGTTGTTCAATGGCAGCGGCCCTGGTGGCGGCGCTTTTTTCTCCTCGGTAATTTTCCATGGGCTCAACGATCCGGCGATGCCTGAGTTTGAGACCTTCATGACACCGATGACAGTCCATGAAAATATGACCGACGGCGATGTCGAAAAGGCGCCGTTAATGCAGCGACTGGGCCGCCACCTTCTGGTACGCGGCAGACAGGTGGCCAAACCCGGCGTTCAGATCGATATCAATCTGGAACGTCCCAAGTCTCTCGGAACCGTGAGTCTGGCAAGCGCCAACCCGCTGGATCATCCGCGTATCGACCCCCGTTTCTTTTCGCACACGGATGATCTCAATGCCATGGTGGCAGGGGTAAAAACCATGCGTGAGATCATGGCTCAACCCGAGATCGCAAAATACGTGACGGGTGAAATAGGCGAATGGCAGGGCGCCAAGACGGACGCGCAAATTATTGAAGCGATCCGACAGACGGCGTACACAGGCCATCATCCCTGCTCAAGCGCGAAGATGGGTTCCGACAAGGATCCTCTTGCCGTATTGGACATTGAACTGCGCGTAAGGGGTGTCGACAAACTGCGGGTCTGTGATGCATCTGCCATGCCTTCGCAAATCACGGGTAACCTCAACGCCACCGTGATTGCGATGGCAGAGAGGGGCGCTGATCTCATTCTTGGCAAAACCCCACTCGCCCCGGAGGATCCGCGAATATGACTGAGCAGATGCGTACGAAGATTGAGGAGATTTCGCAGGGGCAAGACGGCTTCATTGTCGGGTGGTGCTATGGCGATGTCAGTCATTTCCACTTTATTTGGCTTCGCTATCGGTCAAACTGGAAGGGCGGGGAAGGCAGGTATTGACCAATTCGGTGAATCTTGAAGACTTTTACTCAAACCTTCGGATACTCAAGGGGTGATTAAGCCCCAAGAGCCGATCTGGACATACAGCCAAGGGATGGTGACTTAGGGATGGCAGCCATGAAGGAAAGGATGACTTGTGCAGAGGCAACCGTACGGTTGCTGGAACGTTACGGAGTGAGTACGGTTTTCGGAATTCCCGGCGTGCACACCCTCGATTTTTGTCGGGGTCTGGATCGGGGCGTGCGCCATATTCAGGCCCGAAACGAGCAGGGCGCAGGCTTTATGGCAGAAGGGTGGGCCCGGGCGACGGGCGAACCCGGCGTCGCTCTGGTCATCTCGGGCCCCGGTGTAACCAACGCCAGTACCGCTTTAGGACAAGCGTATGCGGACAGCCTGCCGATGCTCCTGATCTCAGCCGATGCCGCGAGTGACAGCCTTGGAAAAGGGTGGGGTGTGCTGCACGAGATTACGGATCAGACTGAGATGACCCGACCGTTAACCGGGTTCTCTGCTACCGCCTGGCGGGCGCAGGATGTGCCGGAACTGCTGGCGCGTGCGTTCACACTCTTCGCTACGCAAAGGCCAAGACCGGTCCATATCTCGATTCCGATTGATGTGCAGGCTGAGCATGTTGATGATGATTGGCTGCCGGTAAATCTGCCCGGTCTGCCGAAAGCAAATCCTGAGGACATTGCGACGGCAGTGGGTTGGCTGAAGGATGCGACCTCGCCGCTTCTGATGATCGGTGGGGGAGCAACGACAGCTGGCGCTCAACTGACCGAGATTGCTGAGCGAATTGGCGCAATCGTCGTTGCCTCGACGGCCGGCAAAGGCACCATTGCGGACGATCATCCCCTGTCTCTTTCAGCGGCAACCGTCCGGCCTGAAGTGCTGCGCATCCTGCCTGAGGCAGATGTGATCCTTGCGGTGGGGACAGAACTTTCCGAGACAGACAGTTTCGTTGAGCGCATGGATTTAAGTGGTCGGATCATTCGCATCGATATTGATCCAGGCAAGATCAATGATGTCTATCCGGCGGATCTCGGTATCGTGGCGGATGCGGGATCTACTGCACAGGCTCTGCTTGATGCTCTTAAAGACCACCGGAACAACAGCGTTGAGTCAGCCAAGGAGCGTGCGGCGCTCGTGCGCTCCCAGATTCGGCAGGGGCTTAGTNTGTCAGAGAACCAACACGTNGGAGTACTCGCGGCATTGGCNNAGGTCGCGCCANCNGACACGATCTGGTCAGGCGATGCCTGTCAGTTGGTGTATACCGGCGCGTTTGCTATGCCGATGCACGCACCGCGAAAGTGGTTTTATCCGGCAGGATATTGCGCCTTGGGGAACGCGTTGCCGAACGCCATCGGCGCACGCCTTGCCCGGCCCGACACGCCCGTTGCTGTGTTGGTAGGGGATGGCGGGTTTATGTTCACCATGCCTGAGTTGGTGACTGCAGCTGAATTGGGACTGCCGATTCCGATCATCATTTGGGAAAATGGTGGTCTCAAGCAGATTCAGGATGACATGGATCAGCGGCAGATCCGCCGAGTGGGAGTCGAGGGCGTTAATCCCGACTTTGCCGGGTTGGCGCGGGCGTGTCATGCCTACGCCGTCGATTTGGATTCCAATGATGCACTGCAGGATGCCTTCGTTGCGGCGCTGAGTGCAGACCGACCGACCGTAATTATCTGTCACGAGGCGAGAGCCTGAAGGCATGAATGGGTCAAGGTCCCGTGGTGGGACTCTTTCGCCAGAAGCCTTGGCCCGTTATGAGCATGACGGCTTTTTCTTTCCTCTGGATGTGCTAGATCCAGAGCAAGTCGCCGCGATGCGGACACAGTTGGAGGATTTCGAGGAACGCTACGAGTCACACCCGGCAGTGGGCCATGGCGCCTTTAGAACCTCGTGCCATTTGTTTCTCCCGTTTCTTGATAACCTCATCCGCCACCTGGCGATCCTGGGTCCGGTGGCTTCAATACTGGGAGAGGATTTATTGGTCTGGGGAACGTCTTTCTTCACCAAAGAGCCCCAGTCTGCCGACTATGTGGCCTGGCATCAGGATCTGAATTACTGGGGGCTTGACGCCAGAGATGAAGTGACGGCGTGGGTGGCCTTGTCGCAGGCAAGTGTCGAGAGTGGCTGTATGCGTTTCGTCCCCGCAAGCCATATCAAGGAGGCCGCGCATGCAGATCGACCAGCCAGGGGAGCAATGCTGTCACGGGGTCAGGAACTCATCAAGGCGGTAGACGACCATCAAGCCGTCAATGCACCGTTGCTGCCCGGACAGATGTCGCTGCACCACGGACTCACTTTTCATGCTTCGATGCCAAACAGATCAGACGATAGGCGTATCGGCTTTGCCATTCGCTACATTAAGCCGTCGATGCGCCAGGCCGGAGGCGAAAGAGGTGTCGCGACCCTGGTACAGGGTGAAGATCGGTGTCAGAATTTTGAGCTTGCGCCCCGTCCGCAAAGCGTTGCAGCACCTGAAGACATTGCTATGTGGCAGCGGGCTGTGAAGATTCAGGATCAGATCAATTTTCGAGACATGAAGAATCCGACTGACGGAGAGGGGCATTGAGGACATGAAGACCTATCAGTATTTTGTGGCGAATAGTTGGCGTGATCCGGACGGAGAAAATTATTTTGAAAGCGAGAATCCGGCAACGGGTAAGGCCTGGGCAAGACTGCCGGAATGCAATGCGGTAGATGTGAATCGGGCAGTGGCCGCTGCAAAATCGGCCTTCTACGAAGGACCGTGGGGGAAACTGCATCCCGCCGAACGGGGTCGGGTGCTGCGCCGCATCGGTGACACTATCTCGCGGCACGCAGATCGCCTTGGCGAAGTTGAGCTTCGCGATAACGGCCGTGTCCCCAATGCTGCCGATTCGCTTAAGCCGGGGGCGTGGCAGGTCGACAGCTTTCATTATTACGCGGGGATGTGTGACAAGTTTGAGGGCCGACTCATTCCGGCCGAGGTGCCGAATATGCACAACTACCTGACCTATGAGCCCTTCGGAGTGGTAGCACAGATTCTTCCCTGGAATTCGCCACTAGGCACGCTCATCTGGAAGTTGGCGCCTTGTCTCGCCGCCGGCAATACCGTTGTCATCAAGCCCTCGGAACAGGCAAGCTGTTCCGTGCTCGAGTTGATGGACATCCTGCTGGAAGCAGAACTTCCTCAGGGTGTGCTCAACGTCGTCACGGGATTTGGGGCTACCACGGGTGAACCCCTGATTGATCATCCGGATGTGCGGTTGGTGTCGTTTACTGGAGGAACTGCGGGGGGCAGGGCGGCGGCCGCTGTCGCGGCCCGCCAGGTAAAGCCCGTGATCATGGAACTCGGAGGCAAGTCTCCCCAGGTCGTGATGCCGGATGCGGATCTCAATCTTGCGGTAAATGGCATCGCTGCGGGAATTTTTCCCGCGGGCGGCCAAAGTTGTATCTCTGGCTCAAGACTGCTTGTGCATCGAGATGTGATTGATGACTTTACGGATCGTCTTGTCGAGGTGGTGAAGAAGGCCAGAGTGGGTGATCCGTTAGACCCAAAGACCCAGATCGGCCCAATGGCAAACCGACCGCAATATGAGCGGGTATTGAAATGCATTGCCGATGCCGAGTCCGCTGGGCATCGTATGCTGCTCGACGGGCGGCAGAGTGGACGGGATGAGGGTTACTTCATTGGCCCAACGATTTTTGCTGATGTGCCAAATGAGTCACACCTGGCCCAGAATGAAGTCTTCGGACCTGTCGTCTCCACAGAGGCCTGGGAAACAGAAGTAGAGGCCATCAATAAAGCCAACGCAACCGTCTATGGCCTTGCGGCAGGCGTTTGGTCGCGGGATGTTGCACGGGCGATGCGGATTGCGGATCAGATTGAGGCGGGTACCGTTTATATCAACAACTACTTCAATGCCGCCACGCAAAGTCCGGTAGGCGGGTTCAAGCAGTCCGGATATGGTCGTGAGAATGGCTGGGAGGGCATGCGCTGCTATCTGCAGACTCGCTCGGTGTGGCTGTCGACAAATCCACATCAACCCGATCCCTTTGAGGATTAAAAACGCCAGCGCTCGATGAGTGTCCGCTCTAAACTGACGCTTAGGGGTTCGCGGGTAGATCTTCGCGCGCCTGAGATAACGACTACACTGGTGGCAATTTTCACGCGTCTGGGCTGCGCCTCAGAGCCAGCACATCAGGTAGCGGCACATCTGGTCGATACCAGTCTCTGTGGGATGGAAAGCCACGGTGTGATGCGCACGCTCCAGTACGCAGAGCAATTCAAGACAGGCTATATCGATCCAAAAGCGATACCCCAAGTTTTAACCAATGAGCGCGATACTCAGGAAGTGGATGGAGGGAGCGGTATCGGGATTCCCGCGATGCACCTTGCCTATCAGCATGGGATGCAGATCGCAAAGGCATCTGGGATTTCGGCGCTCGCCATCCGTAATGTCGGCCACACAGGACGTCACGGAGCCTTTGCAGATATTGCCGCAGATAAAGGTTTTCTGACGATCTGTATGGGAGGGGGCAACAGAAAGAAATGGCGTCAGGTTGCGCCGTACGGCGGCGCAAAGGGAATGTTGCCAACGAACCCCTGGTGTATTGGTATTCCCGGGGGAGGTCGGGGTCCGGTCATCCTGGACTTTGCCACCTCAAAGATTGCCGGCGGATGGATTTATGCAGCGCAGAGTGCGGGGGCGCTGTTGCCCGAGGGGTGTGTGATTGATGCCAAGGGGAGTCCTACCCGGGATCCACAGGATTACTTCAATGGCGGCGCAATTCTGCCGGCCGGAGGCCACAAAGGCTACGCTTTGGCCTTGGTCGCAGAACTCATCGGCGAGGCAATGCTGGGGCCCTCCACGACTGAAGGAAATTGGCTCTTGATTACGCTCGACACACATCGAATGCGTGAGTCGTCGGCCCTGTCTCATGCGGCAGAAGAGGTGCTTGAGGAATTGCGCTGCTGTCCGCCTGCTCCCGGTTACGAAAGCGTAGAGATCCCCGGGGAGCGTGAGCGGGAGTATCGGGAAAAATCTGCCGGCATCGTCTCCATTCCGCGAGAGACCTGGGATCAGATTATGGATCTGCACGACAGCCTGAATTCGTCTTCCTGAGAACCGGTCGGGAACCTGATACGCGGCTGCCGGTTCGCGGCATCCTGTTGGCCGCAGACTCCCGTGTGGGTCTGTACGTCCGGCAATAACCCGGATCACTGCCGATCCCCATAAATTTTCTGTCATGATAGAAAATAACCATCCAGGGAAAGAGCCATAACCGGAGACAAGTCATGTTGTCTGAATTCAAAGAGTTCATTTCACGAGGCAATGTTGTCGACCTTGCCGTGGGTGTGATCGTTGGCGCGGCATTCACGGGAATCGTCAAGTCTGTAGTCGGAGATCTGATTAATCCGTTTGTCAGTCTGTTTATGGCGGGGGTGGATGTCTCGGGTCTTTATATCCCGCTTTCGATGAATATGTATGACTCTCTTGCTGCCGCAGAACATGCCGGCGCGGCTGTTTTCGCATACGGTCGGTTTTTTATGGCGGTGATCCACTTTTTTATCGTGACAGTGGTTCTTTTCGGTCTAATAAAAGCGATCAATTCATTTCGGCGAAAGATCGAATCTGACAAAGTGGCTGAAGAAACGCCAGACCCTGAACCAGAAAAAGGACCCACTCAGGAAGAATTGTTGATAGAGATTCGTGATCTGCTCAAAAACATTAAGCCGACCCAGTGACCAACTGTTCTAAGGAGAATGCATTTTTACCAAACAGTCGTATTACCCCAAGATACCATTACTGCTGATATTCGACTCGTCAGGAGAACATTAGAGGGTCAGGTATTTTCGGGGTATACAGTGACATCGGCCTTAAAGATCGTTCCGGCAGCAGTTTTGCCAAGTGCGAAGCGGTGGCCCAGGTGGACCAACAGGGTGGACTGGCGGGGTTAATTCAACATTCAACAAAGGAAGCGAAATATGATAAGGATGTTGTCTCGTGTTTTAGGACTTTTTATTTGGGCGATAAGTGCTGGGGCACAAGCGCATGACGCTGAGGTCTACGCAAATATCATCGTGAAACCAATAGAGATACATGAGCAGTCTGCAACAGCCACCGGTGATAAGTATAGGTATCCGTCTGGTGAGCCAGTTCTTCTCGCCTACCGAATTGTGTTAAAGCCAGGGACAAAGACGAGCTGGCATAAGCATTCCGTTCCACTTTTTGCATACGTGATGTCGGGCGCCCTCGAGATTGACTATGGATCAAAAGGGATTAAAAAGTTTGAAAAAGGGGAGGGATTTGTTGAAGCGCTAGATTGGTGCCATCAGGGCCGTAACCTGGGAGAGGAAGACGTTATTGTCCTGGGACTGTATCTTGCCCAAGACACTCCCGACTCAGCGAAACCTGCAAACTGTGACGGACCTCAATGAGATCAGGAGAGTGCATCCCGCTGGGTAAATCATCTGCCGTCAAATCAAGTCAAGGAGAATTCAGAGATGAAGTCGATTATTTTAGGAAGCTACAACGAAAAAGGTCTCGAAGGCCTCACGAATAGTAGTTTTGCAAAGCGCGAAGCGGCTGCCAAAGCTGCCTGTGAGGCAGCAGGCGCCACGTTGACGGACATGTTTTTCACCATCGGCTCGAGCGATGTGGTGGGCATCATGGAAGTGGATAGCGTGGAACAAGCAATCGGTTTGAAAGAGGCGTTCATGGCATCAGGGGTGTGGCAGCATATCCAGTTACTGCATGAGTTCGATGTAGACGCAGCGATTGCTGCTGCAAACAAAGTACGTGGAATTTATCAGCCGGCGGGCCAGGAATCCTGAAGTTATCGAGACCGGAAAAAGGAGACGTCTGTCTCCTTGTCAAAAACGTTGATGGCTGAGGAGTGCAGGTTTAGACCTGAATCGATATAACTTTTAGGCTCCAGACGAGCCCCGCTTCGGCGGAGCATCCTTTTGGGAGGTGCCGTTGACGGGAATGTCTCTGAACGCTTGTTTTATGTCGTATCGGGACTACCGTAATGATAAACATCTGTCTTGCAATGGACTGATCCTCTCTCAACGCTTCGGCGACAGGGCAGCCTGATGTCAGACACGACGGGTCGCGTTACTGCAAATATCCATTGCCTCGGTGCGATGCTGCTGTGGGCGAGCGGCTTTGTATCACTCGAGTTCCTGTTGGCGGATTGGGGTGCTTTGTCGC
Organism: Acidiferrobacteraceae bacterium; assembly: GCA_002713825.1. Classification (GTDB taxonomy): domain Bacteria; phylum Pseudomonadota; class Gammaproteobacteria; order Arenicellales; family UBA868; genus UBA868. The sequence goes on from PAUU01000013.1 coordinate 9,514, forward strand.
TTAATGCGGTGCGGTTTGTGATTAGCGCCGGATTTCTTATGATCTGGTGGCTGCTGCGGGAGGGAGTCCATCAAGCTTTGCAGGTGTCCTGGTGGAAAGGCCTTTTCATTGGGGCGCTCGGTTGGGGCATCGGCTCGATCTTCCTGTACCTGGGTCAGAGAATGTCCGATCCGGTAACCACTACCATCGTCGTTGCCATGATGCCGATTGCCGGGGCCGCTATCGAGATGATTTTTGATGGGCGTCGTATGTCGTTTCATCTCCTGGCTGGGATTGTTCTGGCTGTGACGGGGGGCTACCTGGCAGCGGGCGCGAACTTCCATGAAGGCACTGTGGGAACCGGCATGGCGCTTTGTGTAGTGGCAATTTTTCTCTTTGCCTGGGCAACCCGGGCCACGACACGAGAATTGGAGACGTTGACCCGGCCAGGTCAGGCAGCGGTCACCCTGTCGGGCGGTGCGCTCATTTTGGTACTGCTTTATCTGGGTGCGCTACCCTTCTCTCCGAGCGAAACCAAAGTGGGGACGATTGATGCGGCGCGTTTCTGGCCTTTTATCATTTTCGTATTGCCGTCATCGGGTATCGCGCAACTGATGTGGATTTACGGAGCAGGCAGTCTTGGTGTCATGCTTGCCTCGTTCCACATGAATGCAGTGCCGTTCTATGTCATGGTCATTCTCTTGGCGCTGTCGATGGGTGAGTGGGTGTGGTTACGGGCAGCCGGGGTTGCCGTCGTGATACTGGGAGTGCTTATCAGCCAGATTCCGTCCGGGCCCAACAAAGCCCAAACTCAGTCCTGACTGACCAACGGGACGGGTAACTCTCGGTCGGGTCAATTAGACTAGCCCGGATGAACACGTTATTGAAATTTCCAGTTACCCGGTTCAGTTGGGCCAGTTTCGTTGCCCTTCTCCTGACGATGACCGCATCCCACGCTCTGGCAGAGGATCGCGGCGCCAAAATTTTCGAGGCGCAATGCGCGTCCTGTCATGGCAATGAGGGAATTGCGCTGAAGACACCGATTCTTCATGGTCAGGAGCCAGCCTATATCGTGCGCTCGTTGATGGCGTTTAGGCATGGAGGGCGGATTGATCAGATCATGATGAGCATGAATGGTATTGCGTCAGGTCTGACCGAAGAAGACATCGGGTCGGTTGCCCGCTATCTCGCAGGGCAAGACCCTTGCGATCTTGACATCAAGATCGATTACGGTCGGGAGGGTTTCCACGAGGCGTTTTCGGCCGGTCGCGAGACGTACGTCTCATCGAACTGTGGACACTGTCACGAGAGCTTTCATCACTTTGCGCCGAGGATCATGGGGCAGAAAGCATCCTATCTGAAGTTGGCCTTAAGTCAGTTTCAGGCGGGAGTTCGGATAGCACCCATGATGCCAAGAATGCTGCAGTCCTGGACGGAAGAAGACTTCAATAATGTGGTGACCTATATCAGTGGGATGCGGCTGATGCGGGCCTGCGGGTCAGAATACTGATTACCCTGAGGAACCAAAGAAGGCAGGTATGCCTTGGACTAGAGGAGCTTGATACCGAGCTCTTCATCGCTGGCAATAGTTAAACCCAGTTCTTCAGCATACTGAACGCATTCCTTGATGCTGGCCATGGCGTGATCGGGCTGGTGAGCATCCGAGTTGCATACGACCGTCACGCGGTAATCTGATGCGACTTCCCAGAACTCGCGTAGCGGAAAACCGGGATGAGCCTCTTCGCCTGATCGCTGAGCCAGTTTCCGAATGCCGCCCCCGTTGATTTCCAGTGGTTTTTGATTGGCTTCTGCGGCCGCGAGGATGTCCTGCGAGCACGCTTTGAGGTCTTCATTCCAGTGCCCACTTGAAAGCCCGAAGACATCGGGGTGCGCGATAAAGAGATAAAGCGAAGATTCCGTCAAGTCGCATAGATGATCACTATAGGCACGAAGCTTGGCAGCTGAGGTCATCCCGAAATAGGAATCTTCCCATTGATCGCGCAGAGGGGTGAAATGACCAGCTCCGATCAGGTAGTCAAAGTTACGCTGGCCCAGAATTTCGTCCTCATAAAAGCTGCGACAATCCTCGAAGTCTTCGCACTCAAGGCCCGCAAGGACCCTCACGTCTGGAAAGGTCTGCTGCGCTTCCTTGATGGCNCGATGGTAGTCATCCAGTTCAACCATATTCATACGGTGCGAGTTAAACCGGTCACCGGGCAACGGCGTATGGTCAGAGATACCGTAGGTGTCGACCCCAGTGCTTAAGGCATGCCTGACATAGTCGGCCGCGTCTCCTGAGGCGTGTTTGCAGCGGAAAGTATGCGAGTGAAGATTGCGCCTGCATGGAGATGAAAGAGTCATTCGGATTGAAGCCCTATGCCGAGGTTATTCAAAGCCTATGTTACATTGAGTAGTGAGATGAAGAAAAAGTCCTCGTCTTAATTGTGGTTTTCCGTTTGATGTACAGCCAGCAGGCAAAAACACCGATGAGTTATCAATTGTTTTATTCAGACCGTAGTGCTGCGCAAGGCGTCCGGGTGATTCTGGAAGAACTGGGTCAAACGTATGAACTGATTGAGGTCGACATCAAGTCGTCGGGTCCACGCTCTCCCGAGTTGCTTGCGGTGAACCCCAATGGATTGGTGCCGGTGCTGATTTCTGAAGAAGGCCCGATCTATGAATGCGGTGCGATTTTCACCTTTTTGTGCGATCGTCATTCAGAGTTTGGACTCGCACCGGGGCCGAGCGACCGACTTCGCGGCCGATTTCTACAGTGGCTCTTTTTCTTTTCCAGCTCTTTGCAAAATGCGTTTTCGATGACCCATCGTGCCAATCGGTTCTCAGCTGTCGAGTCGGGATACCCAGGCGTTGAGCAACAGGGTTGCAAGAGACTGACGTCCCTATGGCAGATCGTCGACGAGGCGATTGGTGAGAAGCTGTGGTTGTTGGGGGAGTCATTTTCTGCGGCCGATATTTATCTTTTTATGTTGAGTACCTGGCTCTCAGCAGAATACGGACATCCTGATCTAGGACAATTCTCCAATGTCAAAAGGATTTCGGATAAGGTTATGCAGCGTCCGTCAGCCGCCAAGGCATACCCAGCCCTTATCGGAGCAGCATGAATATGAAAGATCCCGCCGGTCAGATTCGATGTGACAATGATCTAAAACTGTATGAGCGCCTGCTTGTACATCCTGAAGTGAGCCGGGTGCGTGAGGAGATAGAGCAGCAGGAAGAGAACCGCAAGGGCCCCGGGGTACGCCGGCATCTGCTCAGTACTTCAGTGCGGCTTAGCCGCTCCATGTCGGGAGCAGTGCATGAAATGGCAGATCGCTGCCAAGAACGTCTCGGCATTGAAAGCAGGTTGGAGCTCTATGTGTATTCTGCGCCCCAGTTCAATGCGGCCTGCTTCAAGCCGGAAGATGGATGTGTGTACATCATGTTCTCGTCGTCTTTGCTGGAGGCGTTTTCTGAGCAGGAACTGCTTTTTGTCATGGGCCATGAGCTGGGGCACCATGTTTACCGCCATCACGATATTCCGATTGGCTACTTTCTGCGTGGCAAGACACGCCCGCCTGCCTCCTTGGCGTTGGATCTGTTCGCCTGGTCGCGTTACGCCGAAGTCTCTGCCGACCGGGCTGGCGCCTACTGCGCCGAGGACTTGCCGAGCGTGGCCCGGGCACTCTTCAAGCTGGCCTCCGGGTTGCGTGATGACAGGATAGTGCAGTTTGATCTGGATGAATTCCTGCGTCAGGTAGACGATATGCTGGCTCTGGGCGAACAGCCCGGGCAGGGCGCGCCAATGCAGGACTGGTTCTTGACTCATCCGTTTAGTCCGTTGCGGGTAAAAGCATTGACGGTCTTTGACCGTTCAGTCCTTATGCGACCTGGGGGTATCGATAAACATGATCTCGAAGATCAGGTGCAGACCGTCATGGGTCTGATGGAACCCGACTACCTNAAGGGGAAAACAGACGTGGCCCGCGCCATGCGTAATCTTTTTGTTGCAGGAGCGATCGCTGTCGCAGATGCGGATGAAGGAGTTTCCGATAAGGAACAAAAAGCACTGGAAGATTTCCTCGAAGACGGCTTTGCGCTGGAAAAACTGGATCCGGAGCGTTTGCGGGAGCTCTTGCCAAAGCGTGTTGAGGCCGTTCGTGAGAAGGCAAGCCTTTCTCAACGAATGCAGGTCGTGCGGGATCTCTGCCTGGTCGCGGGAGTCGAACAGCCAGTCGCCCAAGCTGAAAGCAGGCTGCTGAATAAAATTGCCCGAGGTCTCGAATTGCCCGGAGACTTTGTCACCCAGTGCCTAGAGGCCTCGCCCGAGCTGGATTGAACCGCGGCGCCGAGCCTGAGAGTAGATTGATCTCCTGAGAGTTCAGGGTTGGGCTTTTTCAACTGCCAGGTAGCAGTGCACGTAATCCATGGCGTGACCGTTGGGGTCTGAGGCCACTCGATCTTCATAGCGCTGATAGAACGCGTCTACGATCTGATGTCGCTCATCTGCCGGCCGAGCATCGTGCAGTCCGCTTAAGAAAACCGCCTCGCTCCACGACCTCAGGGTCGGAACGTAACTTTTTGCAAATTCTCTTGCCGACATAGCGCTTCCCGCTTCGTCAAATGCTCTGCGATAGGGGCATCCAACGACTCCGGTTTTCGCAGAGACGAGCCTCAGCCCTGCCTGATAAACCGGTGAGTCACTATCCTTGAAGGGTGCACAGAATTCTTCAACTGTTCGATAGTATTGTGGAAAAGAGGTGTTGATGAATTCGGCCTGGGAGATCGTGCCTTCGTTACACATCTGCTCCCAAATGTCCGCGAAGGTGTCGAACATGTTGATACCGCCGGTATTGCCAAGGTAGCGGCCTTCCTCATCAATACCAAAGTTCAGCATCACGAGCCGCCCACCAGGGCGTAACTCTTTGGCGCGAGCGACAAGAAGATCATTCCAGTTTTGTCGCGCCTGTTGGGCATAGGCGGCCAGCGTCTCCCCGCTTGCACCCACCATGTGAACATGATTCTCGATAGGGCAGGGCTTTTCGGAGATGTAATGCATTGCAGTCGCCGAAAAGCCAATATCCAGTGAGGTATTCGGCAATAGTTGCCTGTGGAAGCCAATACCGCATGCGTTGACAAAGACGTTTTCGATATCAGTGAGATAAGTGTGGGCAGTCTGAGGTCCGACGCCGAGAAGATTCTTGAACAAGACGCTGAAGTCGTTGCTCGGCAAATCGGTATAGGTCACCTGGATCTGGTTATCCGGAAAGCGGGTGCGGATCTGCTCGATGCACCTTCTCAGGGCGCTTTCTGATGTGCCGCCGTCGGCGGCACCAAAGTCAGCCAAAACAATCGGTCCATCCGAACCCGGTGGATTGATTGCATTAGCTGCCTCAACCAGCATTCCCGATGCGTTGTCGATAACATCTTTCGCGCCCCGGGTGCTTTGGCTGTAGTACCCGCCGCCCTTCATGGCGATGGTGCGAGCAGTGCGCCCGGTCGTATTCTCTTTTTCTGCCATCCTCTAATCCGTTAATCGATCTTGGCCAGACCACAGGAATCCTACCCGATATTAAACTTTATAAGCAAAAAACGACTGTTTCTTGTTTTTTCAGTAATATCATTTCTTTTTCATTTCATTAATTTCTCAATATTGCATCCAAAGTGCATCCAATATGGATCCCTGTTGTCATGGGAATTGAGAGTTGCGATACTAACAGTGTGGG
>PAUU01000014.1 GCA_002713825.1 Acidiferrobacteraceae bacterium
GAAGGCCCCGCCTCCGATTTCGACGACCTGGAAAAAGCCTTCTGGGTCGCCTGATCAGGGTAGGCCCTCTCTTGGGGGCTCGCCGAGGGGAGACTTTGGGTTGTCCAGATCACAGCTGTGCAAAAACGTGACTCCTTGAGACTCCTCGGTTGTCAGGTGGCGATACCAGATGTCGTCCGCGCCAGTGATCGCGATCGGCATGTTGCCTCGATTACTGAACGTATCGCCAATTATCTTGCCGACAGTGCGCCGGTTGATCTGATCGTTCTGCCAGAGCTTTGTACGATGACATATTCGCGCGAAGCCTTTGAGATGCTGGATGACCTTGCAGAGCCGTTGGATGGGCCTTCGGCCACACGTTTCGCCGAACTCGCAAGAGCCGTCAACGCAATGGTGGTATTTGGCCTGGCGTGTTGCACAGATACTGGGTTCAGGATCAGTCAGGTGATTTTGAATGGGGCGGGCGAAGTCGCTGCGTGCTATGACAAGATGCATCTTTGTCAGTATGGGGCCTCCTGCGAAAAGGAATTCTTTGAGCGGGGAGAAAGAATCACCGTCATCGACCTCAAGGGCTGGAAGATTGCTCCCTTGATCTGCTACGACATCCGTATCCCCGAAATGACCCGGGCGTTGGTGTTGGAGCACCATGCAGATCTGCTGCTGCATTGCGGGGCCTATTTCAGGGACGAGTCTTTCGCCACCTGGCATAGCTTTGCCATGACGCGGGCTATGGAGAATCAGGCATACCTCCTGAGCATTAATCGCGCAGGGAGCCACTACGGCAATTCATTGTTTTGCTCTCCATGGATGGATGAAAATCATCCCGCCGTTGCCTTTGCAGAACACGCCGAGCAGTTCCGTATTTTTGAGCTGGATCCAGATCTGCCGACCAATACGCGTTCCATGTACACTTTCCTCAAGGATCGTCACGCAAAGTATTCTCTTTGACTTGTGCGGGCGGACTGCTTTTTGCATTAACGGGCTGTAGGATTCGCGCGCCGGAAAATGAGAAGTTGATGGATAACGCACATCTTAAAAAAACCTGGGAAAAGGGCATCAAAGCGCTTGAGCAGCGGGATTTTGTCCGTGCTCTTGCAAGCCTAAAGAAAGTGGAAAAAGCGGCGCCTCAGGATCCGGATGTTCATTTCGCTATGGCAGATGCGTTCTTGGGCCAGGGGAAAGCAGATCTGGCAATCCGGCAGTGCCAACAGGGCGTTGACGCAGAGCCAAACGCCATTGCGGGATGGATCCGGTTGGGCAGACTGTTTCTGATGACCGGAAAAGGTGAGCGGGCGCTCAAGGCATTCGGCCAGGCTGAGACTATCAGCACAAGTCATCCGCATGCGGCCGCAGGAATCGCTGAATCGAAAGCCATGTTGGGTGATCTGGAAGGCGCAGAAGCGGCGTTCTCCCAAGCGCTTTTTCTCGCGCCAGGAGAGCCCGACCTCATCATATCGCTGGCGAGGGTGCAGGATGCAAGAGGGCAGATGCAGGCCGCTGAGAAAACCCTCCGCGAGGCCTGTGCAGCCCATCCGGGCGTTATCCCCTTATGGCAATCGCTCGGTAGGGCACTGACGGCATGGGATCGCATCGAGGAGGCGAGTGATGCCTGTAATGAAGCGCAGGGCCATCATCCCAATTCGATCGAGATCAAGATCCAGCGCGCACAACTGGCCTACGAGTCGCGGGATCTTGAAACCGCGCAAAATCTTTATAGCGAACTCGCTAAGACGTTTCCGAATGACGTGGAGATTCAGAACGATCTTGCACAGGTGTTGGCGTCTTTGGGGCAAGAGGCCAAAGCGCAAGAGCTTCTGAAGAATTTGACCGAGCGTGAACCGCTTTTTGGCCAACCCTGGCTCAATGTGGCACGAGCCAAGCGTTATAAGGATCCTCAGGATGGAGAGATCCAGAAGATGCGCGCTGCCCTAAAGCGCAGACAACTCCAACCCTCTCAGGCGGCTTATCTTCATTTTGCGCTTGGCAAGGCGCTTGATGACTGCCAAGCGTATGATGACGCCTTTGCGCACTATCAGAAAGCGAATGCGATTTGCCGAGACCAGCTTGACTTTGATTCAAAAGCGCTCGCAGCGCATGTAGATCGAATCATCGATGTCTTTACGCCGAAATTGATGAGCCAACTCAAAGGGCAAGGCAGTCCGTCGACCACGCCGTTGATGATCGTCGGGATGCCGCGCTCAGGCACGACGCTTCTCGAGCAGGTCCTTTGCACGCACCCTGATGTAGAGACAGCGGGAGAACTGCGCACCCTTGCCCAGTCTGCCCGGAGGGTGACTGAGGTCGGTGAAAAACCCTGGCCTGAATGTATTGCCAAGATCGCCCCTGATCTTCTTGATGCCCAGGAACAAGCCTACCTTGATGCGCTCACCGCAAGAACCGGTACGGCACGGAAAGTCATCGACAAGATGCCCCAGAATTTTCTGCATCTTGGGTTTGCGGCGTTGCTGTTTCCCAAAGCGGTCGTCGTGCATTGTGAGAGAGATCCATTGGACACCTGTCTTTCAAACTTTTTTCAGGTCTTTCCTGCGGGCATCGACTTTGCCTATGATCTGGCCGATCTTGGTCATTATTTCAGAAGCTATCAACGTCTCATGGCCCATTGGCAGGCACTTCTTGGTCCTCAGTTGGTGACGGTGTCTTACGAGGAGCTTGTGAGCGAGCCGGAAAAAGTCTTAAGGCCTTTGCTGGAAGACCTCGGCTTGAGTTGGAACGATGCGTGTCTTTCTCATCAGGAAACCGTTGGCAGAGTAGACACCTTAAGCCTCTACCAGGTGCGTAACCCTCTTAATACGGGCTCTACTGAGCGGTGGAGAAATTACGAGCAACATCTTGCGCCGCTTCGCGCAGCCCTCGCAGGAGAATAGGCAGGGTTAACGAGAGCTTTTTGATAATGGCTCTATCCTGAGAGCCAAATAAAAAGGGCGCCTTTCGGCGCCCTTTTTACACCAGATCAAAAGATCCGGTTGAACAGCAGATCTTAGAAGTCCAAACGAAGAATACCGGCACCGGAGGTATTGCTACCGTCGTTGGCCATTTCGATGATGACCTTTGCGCCACCACCCAGACCGATAGCATAGTTACCCCAAATGGTCGGGTCTGCATAGGCGTCATTTTCTTCGTATGCGACCCTGACACCGGCAAGTGTACCGGTAACACCAAAGCCACTGCCCGCGTTGCTGACGTCATTCCAGGCGCCAGACAGGCCAACGCCTGCCAGGTTGATGGACGCGCCAATACCGGTCTGGTCATATCCGTTTGAATGATCCGCATAAGCCAGACCCATCGAGACACCACCGACACTGATGTTGGTGCCAATAGTGGCTTCGTCCAGGTCATTATCAGTACCAGGGGACATTACTGCGTCAGCCGAGATACTGAAACCGCCGACGTTGGTAGAGAGATAAACGGAATTGGGGTTCCGATACGGGCCGGTACCATTGCTTGAGCCCCAATAAGAAACACCACCGTAGATGTTGGATTGATCAATGAAGGTACCGACGACGTTGAACATCGTGCTCCACTGGGAGCCAAGGCTGAGTTGACCCCAGTCGCCTTTGATGCCGACAACAGCGAGTCGTGCAGTCGTGCCGGTCTGGATGGAGCCCGCACCACTATCGACGCCAAACTCGTAGTTCACGAAGGCACTCTGACCGTTACCGAGATCAGAGCTGGCTTTGAAGCGAAGACGTGAGCCTGCGTTTGCCATGCTCCATTCGGACTTGGCGCCGTCGTACTTCAAAGCACCTCGAACGGAGCCCGATACCGCGACGTCGGCGATCGCGAGGGGCGTAGCTAACGCACCGGCGACTGCTGCTGCAATCAGTTTCTTTTGCATTACTAGATTTCTCCTGATTAGGTTTAAGTGTTGCTCTTGTACAAAAGCAACACTATTGTCTTTTTATTGTCCCCATTTTGCAATTAATAATGCGCGGAATAACAACAAATGTTGTAAAAAACAAACACTAATCAGAATTCAATAACTAGAGAAAAAATCCAAATTAAATCAGGGACTTATTAATAAAAAGGGCGCCTTTCGGCGCCCTTTCTACACCAGACCAAAGATCCGGTTGGACAACAGATCTTAGAAGTCGAGCCGAAGGATCCCAACACCCTTGGTGTCGGTTCCGTCATTAGCAAGCTCGATACGGACGCTCGCGCCCCCGCCTAGACCGATTTTGTAGTTACCCCAGATCGTCGGATCTTCCACGGAGTCAGTTTCTTCATAGGCGACTGTGATGCCAGCGAGTTTGGCATTGATTCCGAAGCCCGATCCCTTGTTCTGGACGTCAGTGAAACCACCCATCAAGCTGACCCCAGCAAGGGTCATGGCGCCGCCTATCCCGGTGAAATCGTTTTCGCCGTTATCCTGCCAGGCAGCGCCGATAGAAAGGGCCCCAACATTAAGGTTGGTGCCAATCGTAGCCCGGTCCAGGTCATCACCGCCGGAAGGCATCTGCGCATCGGCGGCGATNGNNAANCCNCCGATATTNGTAGTGAGCGCNANGGAGTAGGGCATACGATACTGACCGCCGCCTTCACCCCAATAGCCAAGGCCACCGTAGACGTTCGACGGGTCAATGTAGGTGCCGACCGTGTTGAACAGGGTGCTCCACTGTGAGCCGAGGCTTAGTGAACCCCAATCGCCTTTAATACCAACGTAGGTCAGACGTTTGGTGGTGCCCGTCTGGATAGATCCCGCCCCAGCATCGACACCGAACTCATAGTTCATATAAGCACTTTGACCATTCCCAAGATCAGAACTGGCCTTAAAGCGAAGGCGCGAACCAGAGTTCTTCACCTGCCACTGACTGCCGTCATAATCCATACGGACTCGAACTGAGCCGGAGACGGCGACGTCTGCTGCAACCGGAGTTGCCAGCAAACCGGCAACTGCGACTGCAATCAGTTTCTGCTGCATTTGCATATTTTGTTTCTCCTAATCAGGTTAAAACTAGTTTTGTTGCTTTTGTACAAGAACAACAGGCGCAAATATCTAGGAAACCATTTTCAGGTAGAAGGCAAAAGGGAGACAAAAAAGAAAAAATCGTTTTAATGTGCAAAAAAGCAACAGTGCTTAACCTTTAAAAGGGAATGTTCCAAGCTTGAGATCTGAAACTGACTTCACTCAAGCCCGATCCCTGGCCAGCCTGGAGTTAATTACTCGCCTGGTGCTCTTGGGCTATTTAAGAAGATAAGTTCATACGGAATAAGGGCCGATGACTTGCAGATTGTTGGTTGAGGAAGGGAGGAGTTTTCCAAAACCCCAACGCTCGATTCTCCGATAGTGAAGGTTAGGGGATAACATAACGGTGTATTCCTGGGAGCGGCGGATCAACAGCTACAGGCCATTGAAATACACGGCATAACGACCGAAGAAATTGAAGTTAGTGATTTCCTGAAATTGCGATGCGAATGATTCTCATTACTACTTAAGAGATATAGTCTCCGGATACGAGGACCATTAAAGTTCGTTTCGCATCTCCTCCTGATGTGATGCCAATTGCTGTTTGCTGTACTAGGCGGGGGCTCCTCCTCTCCCTTCGACATTGGAGCCCCTGCCTATTTTTGAACGGTCGGAAGGTAATATTTTTGACACAAAGTGTGTGCATATTAGGCAACTAGCGCTCCGGTTAAGTGCAACTCTTCACAATCCTGCCACTTGACAGTGCATGGTGCACCCAACTCGGCATGAAGCGCATGAAATTTCCCTGCAGAGATGGTTATCAAAGTTGGCACAAAAATTGCTAGTAACTAGTAAAAAGGAACCAACCGGTTTTTGGCCGTTTTGATCGCCGGATTGCTAGACAGATCTTTGCCATAGGAGAACATGAATGGAACTGGTCACTATTAGTAAATTTTTCGATAGTAAGTTTTTCGACGAGACCACCTGAGTGACTGCACCAAGAATCCTTGTGATAGGTTCGGATGAGAGTACCGGCGCCGCGGTTGGCGATGTACTTCAGCGTGATTACTTCGATGTTCGAAGAATGCCTGGCTTTTTTAGCGAACACGAACTTTCCTCTCAGCTCCAAGGTTCTGATCGTCCAGCACTTGTTGTCGAGGGCTCCGGTCAGTGGGCTCGGGTATTTCCGGCGTTAGAGTGTGAAGAGACCGATAGAGAATTGGTTGATAGAGACGTTAGGGTCCCACTCATGATCGTATCAGCTGCAATTACCTCAAGGGAGAAGGCGAGAGCTCTCGACGCCGGTGTTGATGATGTACTTTCCCGACCATATGGAGAGGAAGAACTGGTCTCGCGTGTCAAAGCAATCCTACGGCGGGTTCGTCCGCATCGTGGAATGGAGGTTATTACCTATAAAAATATCTCCCTCGATCCAAGGCGTCATCTGGCATTCGTAAACAAAAGACCTTTAAGGCTGGTGCTGACAGAATTCCGACTCTTGCAGTTCTTCATGACGCATCCCGATTTTGTATATGGTCGGCAACATATTCTTGATATGGTTTGGGGGCGAGATCGCTACCTTGATGAGCGCACAGTAAACACATATGTTCGAAGGTTAAGGACTAAACTGGAAGCCATGGCAGCTGATGTTGAGTTCGTTAGCGTTCGGGGAGTGGGATATATGTTCGTGTGAGTTTTTCGCCTACTGAGAAAACTGCATTCTGATAAACTCTCAATCTCGCCGTGCCCGGGAAATACAGGCCCACTATCCAATTAAAAGCCTCTTAGACAAGCTCCGATAGTTTTTGAGTGTTGGGATGACAGAGATCTCGAGTTCTCAAGTGTAGTGGCTGTCAGCGGCAGGTTTAGTATGGACAAGATTTACAAAATTCTCGCGATAGCCACAATTGTTGGACTGTCTGTTGGCTGCAGTTCTCTTACCAACCTTAACCGGACAGCGGATTCCTCGGTTGAAGGGCAGGGAGTCGAGAACGATCCGAATACGATCGCTACCGATGATTCACCCTATGCCCGCTCGCCACGCCGCCAGATTGGTTACGGATTTAGCATCGATATTTTTGGTGGGGACAAAAAAGAGGGCGATGATCCGTCTCAAATTGCGATTGATGATCCTGAATATGCCGAGTACCTGGAATGGAAGCGCTGGCAGGAATTCAAGGCTTATCAGGAGTGGAAAGCGCAACAGGCGGGAGCAGAAACCGCGTCCTGACCCGCTTATGACCCTTTGATGCAGCCCTCTCTGCCAAGAACGCCGGCTTTCAGGATCAGTCTTCTTGTTTCGCTTTTATGCTGGCTTCCAACAGTCGTAGTATCTGATCCCCGAGTTCGGTCTGCTGGTTGTTTGCATCAAGCACATTGACGTGGGTTTGTGAACCGGCTGGCGTCAATACCACAAAAATATCCTCAGCCGGAGCGCTGACATCGTCTTTCCAGAAGGCGAGCGCCTGAAACCACGACTTGTCCGCGATTTTGCTGGGATCGTCATAGCGCACCACAAAGCGCAATTGGGCCCGGTCCCGCTGTTCGATTGAAAAGCCCATATCCTGAAGCTCAAGATCAAGACGATTCCAGGCGGCGCCAGCCGCGCTGGAGAGCACCAGGGTCAGGTACCCGCTCGAAGTCTCCTCAAGCGTAACCGGCGATTCTGCCGCTGGTGCACTAGCGACCGGGGCATCACTGGCAAAGGTCAGTAATTGAATGCCGATCAATTCAGCGAACGAATTGGCGAGCTCGGTATTGACGCTTTGCGCAGCTTCATCGCGGATGGAAACTGCCGGTCCGTTGCGGGTGAGTTCTAAATCGACAAGATAGATGATGGGATCACTCAGCCACGGGATCCAGTCGGTCCAGGTGCCCGATTCCTCGGGCGCTTCAGTGCCGTAATGAACCCGAAAGGCGCCTTCATCCTGACGCCGTTCCAGCACATGAACACCCATATTGGCGAGCGCAGTGTCGAGGCGCTCCCAGCAATTTTCAAGGGTGTCGTCAATCAGCAGGATCGTCTGGCCTTCGCGGGTGGTCAGCGTCAGCACGCCTTTTTCCTTCAGCGATTTTCCAATCGCCTCATCCCGCGCCTGGCGAAATGTCGCCAAGCTGAGATCCAGATCAGCAGAGTGCCGGTCGCGCCATTTCAGAAAATCCTGAAAGTCAGCCATTTTCTGAAACTCCTGAAACTGGCTGTATTGATCCAGCTCGGCCTGTGTGGCGTTACGCGCGGCAGCTGAGAACTGTTCTGTGTTCGTGTTCTCTTTGGGCGCGGTGAGATCAGGAGGGATTTCCAGTTGGGTCGTTCGATCCCAGTCGGGCACTACGGGTTCAATTTCATCGGTGGAACTGCAGCCATGCAGCACGACGAGCGCGCCAATGGTAAAAAGAGATAAGGCCTGCCGACGAAAACGCATAATAAGAAGTTGAACCGGATTCCTGTGGGCGCCCTGATGTCAGGGCGTCTTTACAGACCTGATTATAATGGGATTGCTCCACTGAAGGCGCTTGAGTGTCAGGCAAAAAGCCACTTGAAAAAGAGTATGTCTATCGTTGCTGGATTGCTGCTTGCCGGAGGCCAGGCCCGGCGAATGGGAGGCGCAGACAAGGGACTGCTGACGCTCGGTGGTCGGCCGCTGGCTGCCTGGGGTCTGACGCGACTTCAGAATCAGGTCGGTGAGGTCCTGATCAGCGCCAACCGAAATCACGCCGACTATGAAAAGCTGGGTGTTCGGGTCATCAGAGACAGCGTCAGCGGTTATGCGGGGCCGCTGGCGGGCCTTTTTGCAGGATTGCAGGAGGCATCGAGCGATTGGCTTTTGAGTGCTCCCTGTGACTCTCCTTTGCTTGCATACGACTATGCCGAAAGGATGCAGGAAGCGGCGAGTTCAGGCCAATGGGATGCAGTTGTGGCGCATGACGGGAGGCGGCTGCAACCCGTCTTTTTGCTGGTGAGTCGTCGACTGCAGCAGAGTCTTGGTGATTTTTTGGCGAAAGGAGGGCGAAAAATTGACCTCTGGCTCGAGGAGGTCTCGCACCAGAGAGTGGATTTTTCTGATCACCCGGATATGTTTCTTAACGTCAATACGCCCGAAGAACTAGAGGAGATGGAAGCGCGTGTCATGGGTGACAGCCGATAACAGCAAAACGCGATTTTGCGGTCTTCGGGTCATTAGGGTTAAATTGGCCTCTACGCCCAACACCGGCCTCTGACGCCCATGAATATCATTACCGATGCCGAGCAACTTCGAAAGATTGCGTTATTTGCGCAGTTGGATGCCGGCAGACTCAAGCGGCTGGCGTTTGCGAGTGAAGAGTCAAGTTTCGATGACGGCGACATCATCTTTACTATCCACTCTGGTTCCGACAGCGTCTACGTGATCATGTCCGGCGAGGTGGGCATCTTTATTAACGAGGATGCGAGCGGGGACCCCGTGGCGGTGTTGTCTACCAGTGATGTCGTAGGCGAGATGGGTGTTATTGCCAATCAGCCCCGTTCGGCGACGTTACGGGCCCAGGGAGAGGTGCGCTGCCTGCGTATTCTTGCGGATGACTTCATGGATCTGATGCGCGACAACCCGGAGGTCTCGTTAAGCGTGCTTCGACAGATAGTCGATCGCCTGACCCGCACTACCCAGGCACTTGAGGCTCTTAAGCGCGAGCAGGTCAACGCCTTTTCGCCGCAGGCTTCCTGAAAACCATGAATCAAGACAGATTTGATGCGCTATGGTGCCGCGTCGGTGGAGGCGGTGAAGCCAGCCAGGTGTTCGAGGCACTAAAGGGGCATTACGGCGATGCGTCTCGTCACTACCACGATTGCGGACACGTTGCGGTTTGTCTTGCCGCTTACGATGATGCGATTACGTCTCTGGGAACTGATGACGCTGTGGAGATGACTCTCTGGTTTCATGATGTCATCTTTACTCCCGGGGCGCGGGATAATGAAGCCCGCAGTGCAGAGTGGTTCGCGACCCAGGCATCCGGGTTTCTCCCCGAGACCTTTATCTCAGAAACCTGCGATTTGATACAGGTCACCGATCATCGTGAATCGCCGGAGGCGCCAAGGGCCCAGTTTGCCGTGGACGTGGATCTTTGGGGTCTGTCGCAACCGTGGGACGCTTTTTTTTCTGATACGCATGATCTTCGACGCGAATCCGGCCATACAAGCAACGAAGCCTTTGCTCGCGGCCAGGGCGGATTCCTGCGGGTACTGACGGAGCGACCGAAAATATATTCGACGCCGTATTTTCAGGATCATTGTGAAGAGCGAGCGCGCCAGAATATCGAGCGCCTGTTGGCGATCTTTGAGTCGGGGGTAGACTGGACCTAGTCTTAGCCCAAGATTTCAGCCCGGGCTGCTGCATCAGGAGTCATAAAAGAACCGTGTTTGAGAAATTGCTTATCGCCAATCGGGGTGAGATCGCCTGCCGCGTTATTCGGTCTGCCAGGCGCATGGGCATCCAGACGGTTGCCGTGTTTTCCGATGCAGACCGTGATGCCCCGCATGTCCAGATGGCGGATGAAGCTGTACATATCGGCGCATCACCGTCAGCAGAGAGCTATCTTCTCGTCGATCGGATCATTGAGGCATGCCGGTCAACGGGCGCCGAGGCGGTCCATCCCGGATACGGATTTCTTTCGGAGAAGTCTGCACTCGTCTTGGGTCTTGAAAAAGCCGGCGTCGCTTTTGTTGGTCCCCCGGTAAAGGCGATTGGGGTCATGGGGGAC
The DNA here is from genome assembly GCA_002713825.1 of Acidiferrobacteraceae bacterium. Taxonomy (GTDB): domain Bacteria; phylum Pseudomonadota; class Gammaproteobacteria; order Arenicellales; family UBA868; genus UBA868. The sequence continues at coordinate 10,658 of PAUU01000014.1, forward strand.
AAGATTGCCTCCAAAGCGCTTGCTCAGAGTGCAGGCGTGCCCACCATTCCCGGCTTTAATGAAGTGCTTGTTGACGCGCAGGATGCAGTAAGCCGTGCCGGAAAGATCGGGTATCCGGTAATGCTGAAGGCNAGCGCTGGCGGCGGCGGCAAAGGTATGCGGGTCGCCAGGAATGACGATGAGTGCCGCGAGGGGTTTGAGCGGGCCTCAAGTGAAGCGCGCTCAAGTTTCTCCGACGATCGCATTTTTATCGAGAAATTTGTGAGTCAGCCTCGGCATATTGAGATTCAGGTGCTCGCAGATCATCACGGTAACGCCATCCACCTTAACGAACGCGAGTGCTCAATCCAGCGTCGCCACCAGAAAGTCGTTGAGGAAGCACCTTCGGCGTTTGTTGATGAGACATTGCGGGCCGAGATGGGCGCACAGGCACTGGCACTGGCTCGCGCGGTGGGCTACACCTCGGCAGGTACAGTCGAGTTCATTGTGGATGCAGAGCGTAATTTTTATTTTCTGGAGATGAATACTCGGCTTCAGGTAGAGCATCCGGTCACGGAATTGATTACCGGTGTTGACCTGGTGGAGTGGATGCTGAGGGTCGCTGCAGGAGAGAAGTTGACCCTGACCCAGCAGGATGTCGGCATCCGTGGTTGGGCGCTGGAGTCGCGGGTCTATGCAGAAGATCCCTATCGGGGATTTCTGCCGTCCTCTGGACGTGTGCAACGCTTTCGCCCGCCTGATGATACAAAAGGCGTGCGGGTCGATACAGGCATCTGCGAAGGCGGCGAAGTCAGTCTGCATTATGACCCGATGATTGCCAAACTGGTGACCCATGGATCAGATCGAGACCTGGCGGCGCAGACCATGCTTCGGGCTCTGGATCGTTTTGAGATCAGGGGAATCCAGAGCAATATTCCGTTTTTGGCGGCTTTGGTGCAGCACCCGAGGTTTCTAGCGGGCGAGACCACTACCGGTTTTATTGAAGAAGAGTTTCCAGAAGGTTTTTCTGGTAATGCCCTGTCTCAGGACATCATCCGCCGTATCGTGGCTCTCGTGGGGGTAGTACACGAGCATTGGCACTTGCGCGAAGATGCCCATGCAGTAATACCGCAGACCCAGTCGGCAGACCGAGTCGTCCAGATTGATGAAGATCAGTATGCCGTTTCGGTGATAACAGATCAGGACGGTTGGCAGGCAACCGTGGAGGGCGAAACGGTGTCTATCGAGTTTTCGAACAGCCCTTTCAGTTCGGTTATCGATTTCTATGCGGACGGGATTGAGGTCACTGCGCAGTTGCGTCGGACCGGTGTCCGTTATGAAGTCTTCCATAGCGGTGCCAGTGTGGATGCGCTGGTGCTCGAGTCGCACAGCGCCGCACTGTATCACCTGATGCCAAGGAAAGTGGCNCCGGATCTGTCGCATCTGACACTGTCACCGATGCCGGGTCTTCTGGTTTCGGTTGCCGTCACGGAAGGAGCCGAAGTTAAAGCGGGTGATGCGCTTGTGGTCATCGAAGCGATGAAAATGGAGAACGTGATTCGGGCGGAGCGTGACGGAACAGTGCTTTGCGTCCACGCCGAGCCCGGAGAAGCACTTGAGGTGGATCAGCAGATCATCGAGTTTGTGCGGGAGTCATCTGCGTGAACAGTACAGCCTCGCTGGCAGACGCCATCGGGAGGCATGATCGGCGGGCGCTGGCACAGGCGATCACCCTGGTCGAATCAGGCCTCAAGGAGCACCAGTCACAGGCCAGGGAATTGCTTGCCGTGCTGCCTGCTCCGGGTCAGCCGGCGCTTCGGATCGGCATTACGGGACCNCCCGGGGCGGGTAAATCAACTTTCATTGAAACACTGGGCAGGCATCTGATCGACCNCGGCCACTCAGTTGCGGTGCTAACAGTGGATCCGAGTTCGGTGGTCAGCGGGGGATCGATACTGGGCGATAAGACCCGGATGCCGACACTGTCGGCCAACGAAAAAGCCTTTGTCCGGCCGTCACCGTCATCCGGCACCGAAGGAGGAGTCGGGCGCTTTACCCGGGAGGCGATTGCGGTTTGTGAGGCGGCAGGATTCGATCGCGTTATTGTGGAGACTGTCGGGGNGGGCCAGTCCGAACTTCGGGCAGCATCCATGACCGATGTTTTTGTCCTGCTGCTGGTGCCCGGCTCAGGGGATGAACTTCAGGGGATTAAGCGAGGCGTGATGGAGTTGGCTGACCTTATCCTGGTTAATAAGGCTGATGGGCAGCTAGAGCAGACCGCAAATCGTACGGTTTCAGAATACGCGGCGGCGACCGGATTCCTACGGGCCCGCACCGCCGATTGGAAAGTTCCGGTACTCGCGATGTCCGCGCTGAAGGATATCGGCGTTGTGGATGTATTGGAGCAGATGGAGAAGTTTTTTGTTCATATCATCAAAGCCGGCCTGCTTTCGTCACGCAGGGAGAGCCAGGCGAGTGAAGCCTTGATGCAGGCGCTTCATGAGGGGCTGCTGGACCGGTTTTTAAGAAACGCAAAAAACGCCGATGAGGTCGAACGCGTTCGTCGAGAGGTAGCCATAGGGCGGCTGACGCCTGGTCTTGCTGCCCGCTCGCTTATCGATCAATTTACCTGAATCCGCCAATTAAGAAATAGTCGATGATTGGAAAACTTAACCATGTTGCTATTGTGGTGCCTGACCTTCAGGTCGCCGCAGCGCTGTACCGGGATACGTTGGGAGCGACGGTGTCCGAGCCTGAACCTCTTGAGGCCCATGGCGTCACTACTGTCTTTGTTGATCTCGACAACACGCGTATCGAATTACTGCATCCACTGGGTAAAGACTCGCCTATCGGGCGGTTTCTGGAGCGTTATCCCGATGGCGGTATGCACCACATCTGCTATGAGGTGGAGGATATTCTGGATGCCCGCGATCAGCTAAAAGCGTGCGGCGCGCGGGTGCTGGGGGATGGAGAGCCGCGTATCGGCGCGCACGGCAAGCCCGTGCTGTTTCTGCATCCCAAGGATTTTTGTGGCACGCTGGTTGAACTTGAGCAGGTCTAATTGCTGTTAACTGCTCCGCCGATGAGCAACAGCAGAGGTCAAGCCAATGCGGAGGTGGGCGTCTATTACCCCCGGTGGGTTGAGACGCTGATCTGCAAGTTCTGGTTCCGACCCAGNATGCCGGTGGGGAAGGCGCGGCGGCTGGGCTTGATCGAACGGCTAATGGGCCGGCGCCGTATTCGGGTGCTCACGCGGCCGGGATTTCTGTTTGCCTGCGATCAGACCGATTNGCTTCAGCGTAATCTGCTGTGCAACCGACTTCACGAAGAGGAAGTCACAGATCGTTTGACCAGGGCATTTAGAAGTGACGATATCTTTTTTGATGTCGGCGCGAATGCCGGTTATTTCAGCTGCCTGGCACTTCATGTGGGGGTTGCCGGTGTCACTGCATTTGAGCCTGACCCCGATACCTGCGCCGTGATGGATGGCCAGCGTCAGTTGAATGGCTGGGCTGAGACAGCACTCAGTGTCGTGCCGCTGGGGCTGTCGGATGAGAACGGGGGCCAGCAGTTAATTCGGGGCAGCGACTCGGGCGAGAGCGGTTTTGGGGATTGGCCCCACCGCCAACCGGTCGGGCGAATTGAGGTCGAGGTCATCACACTGGACGAGTATTGCCGACAGGCTGGCCAATACCCCACCGTCATGAAGATCGATGTTGAGGGCTGGGAGTATCCCGTATTTCGGGGAGCGACGGCCGTCCTGCAGAATCCCGCCTTGCGCCTGATCGTGTTTGAGGCCCTTTGTGACGCCAAAGGTGTGATTACCGACTCGAGACTGCCGGCACTGCTGCAAGACTCGGGATTCCGGGTGTTGCATTTGCCACGGCCGTCTGGAAACATCAAGCCGACGGAGAATTATGTGGCCCTTCGTGGCATGGACTAGGTCTCACTGGCGTCGGCGAAATCCTGGAAGGCCTGGAGGAATTTTTGCGGCTCTTGTGCGTGAAGCCAATGCCCGGCACCTTCAATGGCCACCAGCTGGGCTTTGGGGAATTGCTGAAGAATCGCNGGCTTGGTCTTTGGCGTGACGTAGTCAGACTGGGTGCCGTAGATAAAAAGGCTTGGGAGATCGCACGGCGCAGCTGCGATGTCAAAGCCGGTGAGTGCCCCCATCTGCCGATGGATCACCTCAAGGTTTATGCGCCAACGCAGGCCGTCCGAAGTGCTCCTTAAGTTCTGCAACAGAAACTGGCGGAGGGTTTTTTCGGGGATCGCTTTCTCAAGCTGCATCTCGGCCTCGCGCCGGTTTCGGATCGTGGCAAGATCAAGGCTTTTCATTGCTTCCACTAGCGGGTCATGAGTGTGGGGATACGCCGTCGGAGCGATATCAACAACCACAAGAGCGCCCAGTAGAGTCTGATGATGCAGAGCCAGTGTCATTGCGGCTTTGCCACCCATACTGTGCCCAATCAGGATCGGAGGCTTGGGCACCTCGACAGAAAGAAAATCCGCCAGCAATGCCGCTTGAGCCGGGTAGGACATGTCGTCGGTCCAGGGCGAGTCGCCATGATTGGGTAAATCGACGGAGAAAATCTGTCTTTGGTGAGAGAGCCCCTCGGCAATGCGCCGCCAGTTTGTAGCCGAGCCGAACAGGCCGTGCAGGATAACCACCGGGGGTCCGGATCCGGTTACGGAGAAAGCAAGCGCAGACGACACGAAGATTATTTACTGGCGTCAGTTTTTGTGCGGCAGGTACAGGTCCGTAATCGTGCCCTCGAAGGCTTCTGCTGCCAGNGCAACNGTNTCTGAGAGAGTGGGGTGGGGGTGCACGGTGAGGCCGATATCCTGAGCAACGCAGTTCATTTCGATGGCCAGCCCGACCTCCGCGATAAGATCTCCGGCGTTCGGGCCAACAATACCTGCCCCAATGATCTGCTGTGTGGCGGGATCAAACAGGAGCTTGGTAAATCCTTCGCTGCGGGCAAGTGCCAGGGCGCGGCCACTGGCAGCCCAGGGAAAGACGCCTTTTTCATAGNCAATCCCCTGGGCCGTTGCCTCAGTTTCGGTGAGGCCCGCCCAGGCAACCTCAGGATCCGTGTAGGCCACTGACGGAATAACCCTGGCCTCGAAGCCGCTCTTCAGGCCAGCGGCGACTTCGGCAGCGACCTTGCCTTCGTGGGTGGCTTTGTGCGCCAGCATCGGCTGTCCCACGATATCGCCGATGGCAAAGATATGCTCCTGGTTGGTTCGCTGTTGTTTATCCACCGAAATAAAGCCNTTGTCATCGACCGATACACCCGCTGCCGCGGCAGCAATATGATGACCATTGGGAGAGCGGCCCACCGCGACCAGCACCGCGTCGTATGCCGCGCTGTCCGGTGCCTTGTCACCCTTAAATCTGACCGTGACTGCACGCGTACCCGCCTCCACAGCACAGACCCGGGTATTCAGGTAGACACCTGCGCTTTGCTTTTTAAGACGCTTCGCAAGCGGCTTGACCAGATCAGGGTCTGCGCCGGGCATGAGCTGAGTCGACATCTCCACGATACTGACCTCGCTCCCAAGAGCGAGATAGACGGTGGCCATCTCAAGCCCGATGATGCCGCCGCCAATGACAAGCATCCTGGGCGGAATGTTTTTCAGTTCAAGAGCGCCCGTTGAATCGAAAATCCGTTCATCCTCTGGCAGGCCGGGCAAAGGGACGGGTTGTGAGCCCGCGGCAATAACTGCCTGCCTGAACGGTATACGGACTTCTGATTCCTCACCCGGGCGTGTGACAGCAAGTTCGTGTGCTGAGGCGAAGCGTCCAGTACCGTGGACAACAGTGACCTTCCGTTTCTTGGCAAGACCCGACAACCCACCGGTTAACTGACCAACGACTTTGTCTTTCCAGCTGCCCAGCTGCGGCAGGTCGATGGTGGGTTCGCCAAACTGAATACCGTGAGCGCGCATTTCCCGCGTCTCTTCAATGACCCTTGCGGCATGCAGCAGGGCCTTAGAAGGGATACAACCGACGTTAAGACAAACGCCGCCGAGAACGGGATACCGTTCGATCAGGCAGACCTTGAGTCCAAGGTCTGCCGCGCGAAACGCTGCGGTATATCCGCCGGGTCCAGAACCGAGTACCGCAAGATCATAGGTATCAAAAGGCTCGGTAATTTTTGTATCCTCGTTGAGTCTGTTGCACTTTGCGCCTGCGATCACAGGTGCTGAGTTTTCTGGGAACGGTCAAAGTGTAGCCGCTAGAGCAGCAGTCTTCTTGGATCCTCCAGCGCGGCTGCGATGAAGGCGCTGATGCGGGCCGCCTCCGCTCCGTCGATCACACGGTGGTCATAAGAAAGATCGAGGGGCAGCATCAGGCGCGGGGCAAAAGCGGTTCCATCCCAGCGCGGCTTTGTCTGTGCTCTGGAAACGCCGAGGATCGCCACCTCGGGTGCATTGACGATGGGCGTAAAGCCAATACCCCCGATGCCGCCGAGACTGGAAATACTGATACAGCCGCCCTGCATTTCGTCNGGCTTCAGTTTNCCGTCACGGGCGCGTGCACTGAGCGTACTGAGTTCCGCGGCGAGTTCCAAAATGCCTTTGCGGTCGACATCCCTCAGGACAGGCACAACCAATCCGTTTTCGGTGTCTACCGCCACGCCCACATGGAAGTATTGCTTGAGAACCAGATGCTTACCATCTGGTGTTAACGAGGCATTCAGTGAGGGGAAGGCTCTCATGGCGCTGGCCAACACCTTGATCACAAAGCCTAGGAGCGTGATGCGGATCCCCTCGTAGGCGCGGTCGCTTTGGAGTGTTTTTCGGAAGGCGTCGAGTTCCGTAATGTCAGCTTCATCATGATGAGTGACATGCGGCACATTGAGCCAGGCCCGCTGCAGATGGCGCCCGGAAATTCTCTTGATCCGGGAAAGCGGTTCGGTTGCCACAGGGCCCCATTTTGAAAAATCTACCTCAGGGATTGCCGGCAGGCCTGAGCCGTCTTGCCCGTCTCTGACGCCCTGCGATAGGACTGCCTTGATGAATTGTGTGACGTCTTCTTTCAGGATTCGGCCATGAGAGCCGCTGCCGCTGATTTTTGTCAGATCGGCGCCGAGCTCGCGTGCAAAGCGGCGAATGGCCGGGCTGGCGTGTGGCAGGAGCCCTGAATCTGATTCCGACCCCGGGGGCAGGGAGGGAGGCGGGCGCGGAGCAGGCGGCGGTGTCGGGTCCACTGCCTTCGGAGCCAGGGAATCAAGTTCGGACGGCAGCTGCGCATCGGTCTCAGTTGGTGGTTCTGCGACCCTGCCGGGTTCCTTCTCATCTCCGCCTTCGCTTTCCCTTTCTTTTTCTTTTGGGTTGCTCCCATCCTCTACTTGCGCTTGCAGCGCTGTCGCCGGCGTATCATCAGGATTCGATTCGGCAGCGGTCACGACAGCGACGAGGCTGCCCTGGGAGACCTGATCCCCGACGGCAATCCGCACTTCGGTCACAGTTCCAGCGACCGGAGAGGGGATGTCCATCGTGGCTTTGTCACTTTCAAGCGTGATCAGCGGGGACTCGACGTCGACCGTATCCCCAGGTGAGACCAGCACTTCAATGACGTCGACGCTGTCAAAGTCGCCGATGTCCGGGACTAAAATATCCTGTGAATCGATCATCACGCGCGTGACTTATTGAAAAGCAGGATCCGGTTTGTCCGGATTCAGCGCATACCGGCTGATGGCATCAGAGATAGTGGAGCGGGGCAGGGCATTTTCATCTGCCAGCGCAGACAGGGCAGCAACCGCAATCTGGTATCGGTCCACTTCAAAGAACCGGCGCAGCTGCTCTCTGGTGCCGCTTCTGCCGTAGCCGTCGGTGCCAAGGACGACATAACGACGCCCGGAGACGAACTCGCGAATCTGATCGGCGTATGCCTGGTTGTAATCACTCGCAGCAATGATCGGCCCCTGTGCGTCGGCCAGTTGTTCGCTGATGTAGACGGGCCGGGCAGCAGCCTCAGGATGCAGGCGGTTCCAGCGCACTGCTTCTCGCCCCTGACGGGCGAGTTCGTTATAGCTGGTCACACTCCACAGGTCGGCGAGGACGCCGAAGTCCTGTTCCAGCAGTTCGGCGGCTGCGATGGATTCACGAAGAATGGTCCCGCTGCCGAAAAGCTGGACGCGCGGCACGGCTTTGCGTCCCTTAGCCGCCTGACGCAACCGGTACATCCCTTGAAGAATGCCCTCCTGAGCGCCCTCGGGCATTGGCGGATGAGCGTAGTTTTCGTTCATCACCGTAACGTAATAGAAGACATTCTCCTGATCGGTGTACATCCGTCGGATGCCGTCATGAACGATCACTGCAAGTTCATAGTTAAAGGTCGGATCGTAAGAGACGCAGTTCGGGATGCCAGCAGCCATCAGGAGGCTGTGCCCATCCTGGTGTTGCAGTCCTTCTCCGGCGAGGGTTGTCCGTCCCGCGGTGCCCCCAATCAGGAATCCCCGCGCTTGCTGGTCGCCGGCGGCCCAGGCAAGATCCCCGATGCGCTGCAGCCCAAACATCGAATAGAAAATATAAAACGGAATCATCGCGATTCCGTGATTACTGTATGCGGTGGCTGCGGCAATCCACGAGGACATGGCGCCGGCTTCGGTGATCCCCTCCTGCAGCACCTGCCCCTTGATGTCTTCACGGTAGTACATCAGTTGATCAGCATCTTCCGGGATATAGAGCTGCCCTTTGGGTGCATAGATGCCTAGTTGACGAAACATGCCTTCCATTCCGAACGTACGGGATTCGTCGGGAACAATGGGGACCACGTGGGTGCCCAGAGACTTGTCCCGGGTCAGCGCGGTCAGCAGCCGCACAAAAGCCATGGTGGTGGAGATCTCGCGATCGCCGCTGCCTTCCAGTTGTGATTGAAACAGCGAGAGATCCGGCGTGGCGTGAGTCGGTGCGGCATCGATCCGGATGGGCAGACTGCCGCCGAGGGCGTCACGACGTTCCTTGAGGTAGCGTACTTCCGGACTGTCATCGCCCGGGTGATAAAACTCACAGGCCAATACCGCCTCGTCATCGAGCGGAATCCGGAATCGGTCTCGAAACTCGAGCAGGGATTCATCGGCCATCTTCTTCTGGCTGTGGGTGATGTTCTGCCCCTCGCCTGATTCTCCCATCCCGTATCCTTTAACCGTCTTTGCCAGAATGACGGTCGGCTGGCCCTGGTGCGCGGCTGCTCGAGCATAAGCCGCATAGACTTTGTGTGGATCATGACCGCCCCGATTGAGTCTCCAGATATCCTCATCGGTCATGTTGGCCACCATTGCGGCCAGTTCCGGATATTTGCCGAAGAATTGCTCACGAACGAAGGCGCCGTCTTTGCTCTTGAAAGCCTGATATTCGCCGTCCAGAGCCTCTTCCATGCGTTGCTTTAAAAGGCCGTGGGTATCGCGTAGCAGCAGTTTGTCCCAGTAAGACCCCCAGATAAGCTTGATGACATTCCAGCCTGCGCCCCGGAAGGTGCCTTCTAACTCCTGAATGATTTTGCCGTTGCCCCGGACCGGGCCATCCAGTCTTTGCAGATTGCAATTGACGACGAAGACGAGGTTATCGAGCCGCTCTCTGCCGGCCAGCCCCAGAGCTCCGGTTGACTCAGGTTCGTCCATCTCACCATCACCCACAAATGCCCAGACTTTCCGGTTCGAGTGCGGAATGAATTCGCGATTCTGGAGGTAACGCATGAAGCGGGCCTGGTAAATGGCCTGGATCGGCCCAAGGCCCATGGAAACCGTCGGGAACTGCCAGAAGTCAGGCATCAGCCAGGGATGGGGATAGGAGGACAGGCCTTGCCCTTTGACTTCCTGGCGAAAGCCTTCCAACTGCTCTTTGGTCAGCCTCCCTTCCAGGAAGGCTCGAGCATAAATTCCCGGCGCGGAATGCCCCTGGAAGAACACAAGATCAGCGCCGTGTTCCGCTTGCGGCCCTCTCCAGAAGTGGTTGAATCCTACGTCATAGAGGGTCGCGGCTGAGGCGAAACTTGCAATATGACCGCCGAGTTCACTGCTCGTCTGGTTAGCCCGCATCACCATGGCAAGCGCATTCCACCGAATCAGTGATCGGATACGCCATTCGATCGCGGGGTCGCCGGGACTGCCGGCCTCCTGTGCTGCCGGAATCGTATTAAGGTAGGCGGTCGTCGGCCGGAAAGGGATATGGGTACCGCTGCGCCGCGCCTGGTCGATCAGAGTCTCAAGAAGAAAATGCGCCCGCTCCTGACCCTCCCGCTCGATGACCGCACTGAGCGCGTCCTGCCACTCCTGGGTTTCGAGGGGGTCAAGATCAGTATCCAGGCCCGAATCAGCCATGAGTTATTTCCCGATTGGAGCCCGGAAACTGGCAAATACACCGGGCGTAGCGAATGTAACCGAGTCAGAACAACACAGTAACACATGACGAGTCGGGATCTGGTAAATCATGGTCAGACGGTCTTACCAAGCAGCAAACTTGATGGCTTTACCGGCCAGCGAGCTTTATGCAGGCCGGTATGCCAGGCTCGCTACAAGAGATCTTTGAGAAACTGGCCGGTGTAGGATTCGGCGTTCTGTGCAAGAGTTTCGGGTGTGCCGNTACCGACGAGTCGCCCCCCGCGTTGCCCGCCTTCGGGTCCGAGATCAATCAACCAGTCAGCGGTTTTGATGACATCGAGGTTATGCTCGATCACGACTACCGTGTTGCCTTGGTCCCGCAGGCGATGCAACACCACCAGCAGTTGGCGGATGTCGTGAAAATGAAGCCCGGTGGTCGGTTCGTCCAGAATATAGAGCGTTCTGCCTGTGGGACGTTTTGAGAGTTCTCTGGATAGCTTGATGCGNTGCGCTTCTCCGCCTGAAAGCGTTGTTGCGCTCTGGCCCAACCGGATATAGCCAAGCCCTACGGCAAGCAAGGTATCCANTTTTCGCTTGATCATAGGGATCGCGTCGAAAAACTCGCCGCCTTCTGCAACCGTCATCTCCAGCACTTCATGAATGGTGCAGCCTTTGTAGCGAATGTCGAGGGTCTCGCGGTTGTAGCGCCTGCCCTGACAGGTATCGCAGGGGACATAGATGTCGGGCAAGAAGTGCATTTCTACCTTGATCAGCCCATCGCCCTGACAGGTTTCACAGCGCCCACCACGCACGTTGAACGAAAAGCGTCCGATCTTGTAGCCACGGGCACGGGCCTCAGGTGTTCCAGCGAAGAGTTCCCGGATTGGGGTAAAAAGGCCCGTATACGTCGCTGGGTTGGATCGAGGAGTGCGTCCGATGGGGCTTTGGTCGATGTCGATAACTTTGTCAAATTGGTCGAGTCCGGTGATGCCCTCATGAGCTGCCGGCGGCTCACGTCCGCCATGAAGGTGGCGCGCCATGGCGGGATAAAGCGTGTTGTTGATGAGCGTGGATTTGCCGGAGCCGGAAACGCCGGTGACACAGGTCAAAAGTCCCACTGGAATAGAGATATCGAGGCGGTCAAGGTTGTTGCCTGCCGCCCCTGTAATCATGAGTTGCCGATTGGGATCATTCTCGGAGCGCTGATCAGGGACATCGATCCTTTGGGTCCCGCAAAGGTACTGGCTGGTGACCGATTCTGGGGCCTCCAAGACTTGNCTGAGACTGCCCTCGGCAACGATGCGGCCGCCATGAACCCCGGCGCCCGGACCCAGGTCAACGATATGATCCGCGCTGCGGATGGCTTCTTCGTCGTGCTCAACCACTACCACCGTGTTGCCGAGGTCGCGGAGATGAAAGAGGGTATCCAGCAAGCGCTGGTTGTCGCGTTGATGGAGTCCGATGGAGGGCTCGTCGAGGATGTACATCACGCCGACCAGCCCCGAGCCGATCTGAGAGGCGAGCCGGATACGTTGGGCTTCTCCACCAGACAGTGTTTCGGCAGTGCGATCCAGCGTCAGATATTCCAGGCCGACGTTGACCAGAAAGCGCAATCGCTCACTGATTTCGCGGATGATACGTTCGCCGATCTCGCCCTGATTTCCCGGCAGGGAGAGCGATTCGAAGAAGTCGAGCGAGGACTCAATCGGCATCGCGGTCAATCGATGCACCGGCTGATCGCCAACGAACACGTGCCGCGCGCCGGTTTTCAGACGGCTCCCGTGGCAGCTTTCACAGGACTGGGTGTTGAGATATCGGGCCAGTTCTTCACGAATCGTGTTGGATTCTGAGTCACGGTACCGACGCTCCATGTTGGGAATAACGCCTTCAAAAGTGTGTGATCGCCGCCNCGGNCGNCGTCCGTGCGANCGCAGATANCTGAAGTTGATCTTTTCTTTTCCNCTGCCNTANAGAATGATGTCNCGNACNTTNTTNGNNAGGCGNCGGAANGGTTTTTCAANATCAAAGNCNTAGTGCTCNGCNAGACAGTTNAGCATCTGGAANTAAAANGCNTTACGTCGGTCCCAGCCTGAAATGGCGCCCGCTGCCAGACTCAATGTGTCGTCATGGATTACCCGGTCAGGGTCAAAAAACTGGCGAGCCCCAAGACCATCACAATCGGGGCAGGCGCCCGCCGGATTGTTGAAAGAAAAAAGNCGGGGCTCAAGTTCTGTCAGGTTGTAGCCNCAGTGCGGGCAGGCATAGCGTGCNGAGAAAAGTATCTCCTGGGACTCGGAGGNGGTGCCTTCTTCCCGTGGCAGCACCTGCACCAGGGCAAGACTGTCAGCGATGGCGAGTGCCGTCTCAAACGACTCTGCGAGACGTTGGGCAATGTCCGGTTTGATAACCACGCGGTCGACGACGACATCAATGCTGTGTTTGCGCTTGCGATCCAGTTCAGGCGGGGTATCCAATTCATGGACTACGCCATCGATCCGCGCCCGGATAAAGCCCTGGCTGAGCAGACCCTTAAACAGTTGCTGATATTCTCCCTTGCGATCCTGAACCACCGGTGCGAGNAGCAAGATTCGGGTTCCCTCCTCAAGGGCCAGCACCCGATCCACCATTTCACTCACCGTACTCGCAGCCAGGGTGACATCATGATCTGGGCACCTTGGCTCTCCGACGCGCGCGTAGAGTAGTCTGAGGTAGTCATAGATCTCGGTTACCGTTCCGACCGTCGAGCGCGGGTTATGCGACGTTGCTTTTTGCTCGATACTGATGGCGGGCGAGAGACCCTCGATGAGATCCACGTCCGGTTTCTCCATTAGCGACAGGAATTGCCGAGCGTAGGCAGAGAGAGATTCCACGTAACGGCGTTGACCNTCGGCGTAGATTGTGTCGAAGGCAAGGGAGGACTTCCCGGATCCGGAAAGCCCAGTGATCACAATCAACTTGTCGCGCGGTAGGTCGACGTCGACACTCTGCAGGTTGTGGGTCCGGGCCCCGCGAATTTTGATTTGGCGCATGGATGCTGGGTTGCGAAAAAGCAAACTGTTAATATTACGTCCCTTGTGACGCTGCGTTCAAAATCTTTTCACGTTCTCTTGTCCACAGACCCANAAANCGTTCCCCCACCGGAAACTGACANGGGGATTGAAGCCCTGGATCATTTTCATGCTAATTAGACGCCGCTGACCTTGCGCTCCGAAAAATCCCCAATGAACCGCTCTGAGCGGCGCTCAGTTGGTGCGCTTGCTGGGATATTTAGCCTGCGCATGTTTGGTTTGTTCCTGGTGCTGCCGGTCATGGCGCTGTATGCCGCCCAGATGGAGGGCGCAACCCCGTTTAGGATCGGGCTCGCTGTCGGGATTTATGGCTTGACGCAGGCACTGTTCCAGATCGCCTTCGGTACTTTGTCGGACCGGTTCGGTCGTAAACCCCTGATTGTTTTTGGATTGCTGGTGTTCGCGGCTGGCAGTGTCGTCGCAGCCATGGCAGATACCCTTACCGGCGTGATCATCGGCCGGGCGCTTCAGGGCAGCGGCGCGATCGCTGCGGTCGTGCTTGCACTGGTGGCAGATCTGACCCGGGAACAGCAACGGGTCAAGGCCATGGCGCTGATTGGAATGAGTATCGGTGGATCGTTTCTGCTGGCATTGATGGCCGGCCCGGCGCTGGACCGCTGGATCGGGGTGAGCGGNATATTTTGGCTCACGGCNNTGNTGGCTCTGGGCTGTATTGTGGTCGTCGTTTGGTGGGTGCCTACGCCACGCCATGCGGTCGGGGATCCGGGGTCAAAGGCCTCGGCGGATTATTTCCGCGAGGTCATGGCCAATGCCCATCTGCTTCGGCTGGACGTCGGGATTTTCATTCTGCACATGGTTCTGACGGCTGTCTTTGTGGTTGCGCCGTTTGCCCTGGTGGAGACACTGGGTCTCAAGCGGGACAGCCATTGGCAGGTCTATGTTCCTGTTCTGGTAGGTTCGATACTACTGATGGCCCCCTTGCTCATTCTGGGGATGCGACGAGAGCGGACCTTCTGGGTATTCAGGTCGGCCATCTTTATTGTGCTTGTCGGGCAGTGCGTGCTTTTTGCNGGAGCCGATCAGGCGATATCGCTGATCGCTGGTCTGGCGTGTTTTTTCGTTGGCTTCAATTTGCTCGAAGCAATGTTGCCATCCCTCATGACCCGTCTTTCCCCGGGGTACGCCAGGGGCACTGCGATCGGGGTTTACAATACCTTCCAATTTGCAGGCGTTTTTGTTGGTGGAGCGTTAGGCGGTATTCTGCTGGGCTGGTTTGGCAGTCCGGGGGTATTCGCCTTCTGCGTTCTGGCGACGCTGGTATGGCTGGTGGTGGCATTGACCGGCAGAACTCCGCAACTGAGAAACAGTGTCACCTTGCGGCTGGATGGGGAAATCGACCTTGCGTCCAGCTCCATCGAGCACATTCTCGGCGCACTTAACGGAGTAGACGAGGTGACCGTGCTGCCCAAGGATTGTGTTGCCTACCTGCGCGTAGATGAAAGTTGTTTCGATCCAGAGCAGGCCCACGCGGTGCCGGGCGTATTGGCGCCTGATTGATCCGGTCGGCAATCGGTCAGACGCGCGGCAACGTGTCGAATCAGGTGATTACGCGGCAGATCCGGTCGAAAAATTCGATCAGTTCGATATCGGCGGTTTCATCAACCGGTTGCGCCTCGGAAGAAAATTTTACGATCACGGTCTGGCTTTTTGGCTCAATATAAAGCCATTGACCATGAATCCCGATCGCCAGAATTGTTGGTGACCCGGTATCGTTGAGATACCACTGGTTGCGATAGTTGCCGCTCGGCAGGAAGTTGGCAAAGTCGCCTGACCGCCACGCGTCCAGATTGCCGTTTGAGAGCGTATCGTTAATCCAATTGCGCGGGATCACGGGGTGGTCTTCGCCCGCAGCAGCCTGTCCGATGGCACTGCCCAACAGAGCCAGGTCAAATGGATGAACACACAGACCCCCGGCTGAGCGGGCCGCGCCTTTGTGATCCACGGTGATGTAGGCGTGATGTGCGCAACCCAGCGGTTGCCAGATATGGGTGGACAAAAGATCGGCGAATCGATGATTCGTTGCGCGTTCTACGATGATACCGAGAAGATCCGAGTTTGGAGAAAGATATCTAAAGACCTGTCCGTGAGGGTCGCCTGTGCTCTTGAGGGATAACAGAAATTCGGCCAGGCCTTCGGATTGTGCGACGGAGGTCGAAGGCGGATTCCATCCGGTGGCAGAGCGATAACGGGCAAAGGAGCCCGTTTGGTCGTGGTAATCCTCAATAAATGCAACCTGAGCCTGCATATCAAGGACCTGTTGAACCGTGCAGTGGCCGTAACCAGAGTCTTTGGCCTCTGGAAGGTAATCACCTACCTCGGCTGCAGGGTCAATGAGGCCTTGAGATTCCAGAATTCCCACCAGCAGTCCGGTCACAGATTTGGTAACGGAAAAAAGAATGTGTGGCTGTGCGCTTTGGTAATGATCTGCACGCCACTCAAAAATCAGCTCGTTTTGCCTGACAACCACAAACGCATCGGTGCTGGAAGCTTCAAGGGTCTCTGAAAGGTCACGTTCATCGAGTTCGCCGGCAAACCACGTTGCATCAATCAAGTTGGGCGTGAATGCCGCAGGCCGGTTCTCGCTTAGAACATTGGCGGTAGGGATGAACTCGCGCACATGGTGAAACGAAAAGCGGTTGTAGGGGCNTNGCCGCCAGTTGGCGAGCGAGATCGTGTCTCGCTCTAGCGAAGAAGAATCAGCCACCGGGAATGTTTGGCCTGACGCCATCTTGTGCAAACCAGTTGGGCGCCGCGGATTCGTAGGCCATGCCAGCCTGGAATACATCCTTGTCGGTATAGGTGCGCCCGATAATCTGGATGCTCGTCGGTACGCCGTTACTTGCCCGCCCGGTCGGCATCGTCAGTACGGGACAGCGGCTCAAGGAATTAAAGGGCGTAGTCATTACCCATCCCAAAGCTGGGTTAACTTGCTTTCCGTTAATTGAAAGCACATCGGTCGAGTGATCAAAGTCGGCGGGCACAGCGGGCAGCGCATTGGTCGGACAGACCAGCACGTGATATTTCTCCAGCAAGGGGCCGACCGTTGCGTACATCTCATTGGCCACTTCCAGGGTCTGAAGAAAATCAGCCGAGGTGGATTTCTGCGCTTCTTTTGCCCACTGACGCACGTAGTTGGTCATTTTTTCAGCGTGATCCGCAAGGTAAGCCGCCATGTACGCTCCGAAGAGATGGGACAAGTAAGCCATACCGGCATCAAGTGCTCGGTGATCCCAGCCAATCTCAACTTCTTCCACGGTAGCGCCAAGATCACGAAATACGTCGAGGGCCTTGAGCGTGTTTTTCTGTACATCCGGGTCCACCTCAAAAAATCCAAGATCCATCGAAAAAGCAATCTTCCAGTCTTTAATGGGGGGATAGTCTGTAGGAAGGCGTAATTTGGGCCGAAGGCTCGCCATATCCTTGGGGNGGGGNCCGCACATGACGTTTTGGAGCAGGATGGCATCNCNGACGTTNCGCGCNAAAGGTCCNGTGTGGCAATAAAAATCCAGATTAAGNGGCGGATCGTCGGAGTTGCGGCCGTAGGGCGGTTTGTACCCNACGAGACCACAGGTGCCTGCCGGAATCCGGATAGAACCGCCGATGTCAGAACCCGTCGCAATGGCGCTGGTGCCCGCTGCGAGAGAGGCAGCTGAGCCGCCTGAAGAACCCCCTGGCGTGAACTCGGGATTCCAGGGATTTCGTGTCACCCCCCACAATCGTGAGTTGGTATATGCGGCGGAAGAAAACTCAGGCGTAGCGGTTCTTGCATGCACAATGCCGCCGGCGCGTAGTATGCGTTCGTTGCCAACAGAGGTCGTGTCTGCGACAAAATCCTTCATGATCAGCGAGCCGTTGGAGGTGGGCTTGCTCTTGATAAAGCTTTCGTCCTTGATCCCGATCGGCAATCCTTCCAGAGCCCTGGTACGCTTGCCCAAAGCGTATTTGGCTTCGGCTTTTTTTGCGTTTGCCATGGCCTCGTCGAAGTGGCGATAGGTAAACGCGTTAATGACGGGGTCGACCTCTTCAGAGCGCTTGATCAGCGCTTCCAGTAATTCCACAGGCGACAGGGTTTTGGCTTTGAAACGCTTAATCGCGTCTGTCGCTGAGAGGTAACAAAGCTCAAGATCGCTCATATCAGTGATTTGTCAGGAATTCGGTAATGGCATCAAATGCTCTCAGGTCATCGGTTTTTCGTTCGCTTGAGACAAATTCAGGCCAACTGGCAAGGCGTGCAATCGTGACGCGGTTGTCCAGATCCGCATAGATGATCTGTCCGAAAACACCTCGTGCGATCAGGATGCGCCGGTCCACATCGCGGATCCAGAACTGGTTGCGATAAGCCCCGTTATCGAGATCCATGTTGTTGGTATCGCTGAAGATGGAAGGATCGGCATTCAGCGAGTCAGCGATCCAGGCCTTAGGGACAATTTGCTGGCCGTTAGCGGTTCCGTCGTTACACAGCATCTCGCCAAAGCGGGCGTAGTCGCGCAGCGTCGCATTGAATCCACCGTCGGCCAAGGGATAACCTGCGCCATCGACCGTGAAGCAGGCGCTTTCCTCAACGCCGAGCGGTTGCCACAGCTCATGGCTGATGAGCTCAGCCAGTGGGGTCTGCGTTACCCGCTCCATGCAGTGAGCCAAAACCTCTGTTTCGATAGAGCGATATTCAAACACCTTGCCATGCTCGCGTACGGTCTCGGTCAGGCTCAGAATCTGGTCCCATATGCAATGAAAGTAGGGGACGTCGGGTTTTGCCGGCCGCCAGCCCGAAGCAACATCGGTGGAGGCCATATCCGAGTCCAATGCTTCGTAATCCTCTACGTAGCGCACGCCCGAAGTCATATCCAGAGCGTGACGCAGCTTGGCAACTTTCCACCCGGTTTGCGTGAGCTCGGGAAGATAAGTGCTGATCTGTTCTTCGGGATCCAGCAGCCCCTGTCCCACTAGAATGCCTGCGACTGCCGACGTTACCGATTTCGCCATCGACTGAGAAAGGTGCAGCGTACGCACTGTCATGTCGTTGAAGTAACGCTCGTACCGGATGTTGCCTTCATGCAGAACTACGATCCCGTCTGCAAAGTTCTGCGAGAGCCAGTCGATAACCGTGGTGGCATGCCCTGACTGACTGTCAAAAGAGATGGGATCAAGATCAACTGGATTTTCCGTGAGCTGCCAGACGGGCCCCGAGCCGCGCCAGACTTCTGTTGTCGGCAGGATTTCTCGGATATGCTGGAAAGACCAGCGGTTCCAGGGAGCGCGATCCCAAAGGTCACGCGGTACCCGTAGTTCTTTGGGGACGGGAAACCCCTTCATAGTAGTCATAATTTGAAAAGAAAGTGTACCCGGGCCGGATGAGCCGACCCGGGCAGTGAAAAATTACTTCTGAAGTTCAGTCCAAATTGCGGTATAGATTTTTTGAACCTCCGGAGAGCAAGTGGGATAGAACTTGCCCGCTCCGATGAACTCTGCCGGAACAACCACCTCAGGGGCTGTCGCCATATCCTCAGGCATGTATTTCTCTGATCCGACAATACTGTTGGCGTATCGCGCAAATGCGGAAATCAGTCCCGCATTTTCCGGCGCCATGATGAAGTTCATGAAGGTCTTGGCTTCTTCCACGTTCTTGGCGTCTTTCAAAAGTACGACCGCATCGGCCCAAAGTGAGTACCCCTCTCTGGGGTAACCGTAGCGGACATCCGGATTTTTGAGCCGNGCNCGGAAGGCGGCGCCGTTCCAGTAGAGGGACGCAGCAAGATCGCGTCCTGCAAACTTCTCGATAACGCCGTAGTCCATGGATTTCCACTTCGGCTTTGCCTCAACCAGCTTGTCGCGGGCTTTTTTCAGCAGCGCCTTGTCACCTGAACATGCTTCTCCTCCAAGATAAAGCAGGGCTGAGCTGATGACGTCGTTCATTTCNGGNGCCACATTGATTTTGCCGATCAANTCTTCAGGCGGATCGAGAATGATCCCNAAGGTATTGATGTCACCGTTATAAACTGAGGTATCTACCATCACGCCGACGCTGCCCCACTGCCAGGGTGCACTGTATTGCCGGCCTGGATCCCAATCGGGATTGCGCCATTCTTCTGCCACGTTCTTGAAGTTAGGCATCTGATCCACTCGCGGGTTTGCGATTAAGCCTTCCGAGACCCAGATCGGAAGATGGCTGTGGGACGGAACCGCGAGGTCAAATCCATGGCCTCCAGCCCGCACTTTGGCAAGCGCCGTTTCATTGGAGTCATAGTCAGTAATCGTGACCTTGATCCCGGTTTCTTTTTCAAACTTCTCGATGAGTTCCGGATTGGTGTAGTTACCCCAGTTGTAAAAATTCAATTCCCCTGCCGCCATTGCGATGCCGCTGAAGGCGAGCATCAGGCTTGAGAGAATGGCATTGAACACGAGTTTCATTTTCTCCTCCTACGGTTGTTGTGGTTACGGGTTGCTGACTTATTTCAGCTTTACGTCTTTTTACGACTCAAGAAAAAGATGACAGTGACCATTATGACAGAGACGCCCAGCAGCACGGTCGAGATCGCATTAATCTCCGGCGTAATGTTTCGCCGCAATTGACCAAGCATGTAGGTCGGCAAAGTGTCCTGACC
This sequence comes from Acidiferrobacteraceae bacterium, assembly GCA_002713825.1. Taxonomy (GTDB): domain Bacteria; phylum Pseudomonadota; class Gammaproteobacteria; order Arenicellales; family UBA868; genus UBA868. Next base: position 30,659 of record PAUU01000014.1, read on the forward strand.
GGCGGATTTGACAAATTCAGTGATCACGACGTCATCCAGCGAAATCACGAAAGCAAGCATAGCGCCAGCCATGATCCCCGGCAGCAACAAAGGCAGGGTTACCTTCGTGAAGGTACGCCAGGGCGTGGCATAGAGATCGGCCGCCGCGGTTTCCAGAACATGATCCATGCCTTCAAGACGCGCGCGGATCGGAAGATAAGCAAAAGGAATACAAAAGGCCGTATGCGCAATGACCAGATAGGCGTAGCCGTGATACCCCGTTGATTCCTTGATCAGGGCAAACAGAATCAGCAGTGCGACTGCAGTAACAATCTCGGGCACCATGAGCGGTTGATTGACCATGGCATAGATAGAGGTCTGGCCGCGATAGGGGCGTGTCCGTGTGGTACCGAGCGCCGCCATCGTGGCAAGCGCGGTCGCGATGACCGAGGCGATAGTTGCCACGACAACCGATCGGATCGCCGCACTTTGAACGAGATCATTTTCCCAGGCGGCAACATACCAGCGTAGCGACAATCCCTCCCATAAAGCAATGTTGTTGCCCGCATTGAAAGAATAGACGACCAGTGGAGCCAGCGGCATGTAAAGAGCAAAAAAACAGGCCAGCGCCAGCAGGCTGAATCCCGGCATGCGCTTGATTGAGAACGTACGCGATCTAATGACCATGACCCGCACCTTCTTTTTGCACAGACCGGACATAAACCATCAGTGCAACCATCACGATCACCAGCAGAGTAAGTGACAGGGCGGCACCCAGTGGCCAGTTACGCCCCTGGCCGAATTGCAGTTCGATGAGATTGCCGATCATCAGGTGTTTTCCACCACCGAGGACACGCGGCGTGACATAGGCGCCCAGAGACGGAACAAAGACAAGGATCGACCCTGCAATAACGCCGGGTTTCACGAGTGGCAGGATCACGCGCACCAGTACCCGCCATCGGGATGCGTAAAGATCGTAGGCCGCTTCCACCAGTTGAAAGTCTAGGCGCTCCATCGACGCATAAATCGGCAGGATCATCAGCGGGATGTAGACNTAGGTCATGCCGAGCAGAATGGCGATATCGGTGAACAGCATGTCGAGNGGTTGGTCGATTNCCCCCAACCCAATAAGAACCGTAT
>PAUU01000015.1 GCA_002713825.1 Acidiferrobacteraceae bacterium
TCGGGGAACGGGCCCGTAGTGCTGCCCAAGTCATCGCGTGCACCCCAACCGGTCCTAAGAACAGGGCGCTTCAGGCTATGGCGCGACAGATCGAGGGTGCCCGCGACCGTATCCTCGAAGCCAATGCAGCTGATCTTGAGGCGGCGAACAGGACGGGGCTTTCCTCGGCGCTGCTGGATCGACTTGAACTGACCCCCGAGCGCGTCGGGGCGATGGCTGAGGGATTGGTCCAGATTGCCTCGTTACCCGATCCGGTGGGCGAGATCAGCGATATGAACCCGAGGCCCTCCGGGATTACGGTGGGCAGGATGCGGGTCCCGTTGGGGGTGATCGGCATCATTTACGAATCCCGTCCCAATGTGACTGCGGACGCCGCCGGGCTTTGCTTGAAGTCAGGCAATGCGGCGATCCTGCGCGGTGGTTCTGAGGCGCTTCACTCAAACAGCGCGATTGGCGACTGCCTTGCCCAGGGACTGGCAGATGCCGGTTTGCCCGAGAGTGTTATCCAGGTCCTTAAAACCACCGATCGATCAGCCGTGAGTGCGATGCTGCAGAGCCCCGACTATCTTGATGTCATTGTGCCGCGCGGCGGCCGGGGACTTATCGAGAAAGTTAGTGCGGAATCGCAGGTGCCAGTGATCCGTCATCTGGACGGCAATTGCCATGTTTTTGTCGATGACCATGCTGACATCGATAAAGCCGTCGAGATCGCCTTCAATGCCAAATGCCGGCGCTACGGAGTTTGTGGTGCGATGGAAACTTTGTTGCTGGCGAGCTCCGTTGCTGCTGCGGTACTCGAGCGGTTGTTGCCCCGCTATGTTGAGGCGGGCGTCGAACTGCGCGGATGTGTTCGGACCCGGGAGATGGTTCCGGAGTGTGCCGCCGCTACCGAGTCGGACTGGGAAACGGAGTATCTCGCACCGGTCCTGGCGGTACGCATCGTCGACAGTCTGGATGAAGCCATTGCGCATATCGGCCGTTACGCATCGGGACACACCGACGCGATTGTGACCAACGATCTTTCACGCAGTCAACGGTTTATTCGGGAAGTGGATTCAAGCTCAGTGATGGTGAACGCCTCTACACAGTTTGCTGATGGATTCGAATATGGGCTCGGCGCCGAGATCGGGATCAGTACCGACAAACTGCATGTCCGCGGACCGGTGGGGCTTGAGGGGCTTACCATTCAAAAGTACATCGTCTATGGCGACGGAACGACCCGTCCTTGACTGCAGCTGCTTTCCGCTTGTCGCCTGATCCGGCCAATCCATCGCTGCTGGTGTTTGGAGGCACCTTCGATCCCATCCACCTTGGCCATCTGGGTGCAGTTTCGGCGCTCCGCGAGGCGCTGCCTGTTGAGACGGTGATCTGGCTGCTCGCCGGTGAACCGCCGCACCGACCGCCGCCCGTGGCCAGTGCAGCGCACCGTCTGGCAATGCTGCAGCTCGCATTGGCTGAGCAAGCGGATTGCTTAATCGATACCCGCGAACTCGATCGCTCGGGACCCTCCTATACGGTGCTCAGCCTTGAGGAACTTAGGGAAGAATATCCGGATCAGCCCCTGTGCCTGGCGTTGGGTCTGGATGCTGCATTAGGGTTGACGAAATGGCATCGATGGCGGGAAGTATTGGCGCTCGCCGGTATCGCAGTGATGCGAAGGCCCGGTTGGTCGCTGCCAGAACCCCTACCGCAATGGTGGCGTGACGCCCAGAGTCATCCGCGTGATTCTTTGCCGACCTCCGGGGGCTGGATGCGGTTTGTGGACATTCCCCCAATCGATACAGCGGCTGCCCAGATCAGGGCAGACCTGATGAGCGGCAGATCTGTCGAGGCCAAAGTCCCCGCTGCGGTCGCAGGTTATATCAAGGAAACTGAGCTTTATGGAAAAAACACCTGAGACTGAACTGGATGCGGTGAGGCGCTGGATTGTTAATGAGCTGGATGATGCCAAGGCCGTAGACATTCTCGAACTTGATATCCGGCCCCTTACCCAGATTGCAGACTGTATGGTCGTTGCCAGCGGCACATCCACGCGCCATGTGCTGGCGCTTGCCGAGCGATTGCGGGCGGCCGGGGTAAGGCACGGCGTCAAGCCCTCAGGGGTAGAGGGCGAAAGCGACGGCGAGTGGGTCTTGCTGGATTTTGGTGACCTCATCGTGCATCTGATGCTTCCGGCCACACGGGAGTTCTACGATCTGGAAGGCCTTTGGAATGAGCGTCTGGGCGCGCAAGTGACACAGGCGAGAGAGCGCCAGGGCGAAGGCTAATACCGTGAGAATCCATCTGGTGGCTATCGGCAGACGGATGCCGCCGTGGATCAGCGATGGCTTCAGTGAGTATGCACAGCGTCTCCGGTCGGGTATCCGGCTTAAGTTGGTCGAAGTTGATATGCCCCGGAGAGGCCAGAACCCGGACCTCTCCCGCATTGTGCGCGAGGAGGGAACAAGGCTTTTGCAGGCCGTGCCGTCTGGTGCCTACAGGATTTCCCTGGATCAATCCGGCCGCAGTTATGACTCCGAGTCTCTCGCAGAGCAGTTGGAGAAATGGATGACCCTCGGCCGCGATGTCGCCCTCATCGTCGGGGGGCCAGACGGTTTATCAGACGAAGTGCTGACTTCGGTGGATCAGTGCTGGTCATTGTCGCCGCTGACTCTGGCCCATCCTTTGGTCCGTATCGTTATTGCCGAGCAGCTGTATCGTGCCTACGCCATTTCCCGTGGTATGCCCTATCACCGTTCGGGCCGGGTCTCATGAAGCAAGAACTCTGTCTTGCGTCTCAGTCACCGCGCCGCGCGGAACTGCTGCACCAGGTAGGTTTTGATTTTTGGACCTATGAGCCTAAAGTTGATGAGTCAGCGTTCGCAGACGAGGAACCGGCCGCACTCACTGAGCGGCTGAGTGTCAAAAAAGCCGAGGCCGCGGTACGGGCTGCGGCCGTGGGCGGCGAGAACCCGGTCTGTCTGGGATCAGACACCGTGGTCGTGCTTGATGACATGATTCTTGGTAAGCCGTCAGATGATGCCGATGCTCTCAGAATGCTGGAGCGCCTCTCCGGGCGCAGCCATGAAGTGGTCACCGCGGTGACCGTTGCGAAGGGAGACTGGCGCGAGTCACGACGAGTGACAAGTACGGTAACATTCTGTCGCTTGCCAGAAGATGTCATCCGGGCCTACTGCGACACGCCGGAGCCCTACGACAAGGCCGGAGCCTACGGAATCCAGGGTTTTGGCGGATCGTTCGTGATGTCCTTGTCCGGGAGTTATTCAGCGGTGATGGGTCTGCCCCTGTATGAGACCACGGAGCTTCTGGCGCTGGCAGGAATCCATCCGGGGTGGAAGGAGGGTCTGTGCAATGAGTGAAGAACTGCTGGTGAATGTCACGCCGCAGGAGACGCGGGTGGCCGTGGTGCAAAACGGTGGTCTGCAGGAGCTGCATATTGAGCGAAGCCGCAGCCGCGGGATCGTCGCCAACATTTATAAAGGTAAAGTGGTGCGGGTCCTGCCCGGTATGCAGGCGGCTTTTGTCGATGCGGGTCTTGAGCGCACGGCATTTCTGCACGCAGCCGACATGGTGCCACACCGCACGCAGCCGCCGGGCCCCTCGGAGGCGGTTACCCATCAGCCGGCTGCTGAACCGAGCCTGGCCCCGCCCAGACCCGACATCACTGAGTTGGTTTCTGAGGGGCAGGAGATTGTCGTTCAGGTAGCCAAGGATCCGATCGGCACCAAAGGCGCTCGCCTGACAACCCAGCTGTCGATCCCGTCCCGCAATCTGGTATTGCTGCCGGGATCCGACCATCGCGGTATCTCACAGCGCATCCAGGATGTGGATGAACGGGATCGGCTGCTTCAGGCGCTGGATACGGCTCTAAAAGAGCGCCCAACCGAGGCCGGGTTTATTGTCCGGACAGCGGCNGATTCCCAGNACAGTCTTAACTTTGAAGCCGANCTTGAGTTTCTGCATCGCAGTTGGCAGCAGATCGAGCGCANGATTGCCTCCGCGCGCGCAGGCGAACTGATTCATGCGGACCTGCCGNNATCACTTCGGGTGATCCGGGATCTNGCACGTGATGATGTNGAGAAGATNCGGGTGGATTCCCGNGAAACCTACGCNCTNATGCANCAGTTCGCGGTAGATCTNATGCCTCAANTGGCNGACNGTATTGAGNTCTATCCNGGTGANCGGCCGATTTTNGANCTTTATTCGATNGAGGATGANATTNANCGGGCACTGAACCGTACGGTGGATCTCAAATCGGGNGGTTCGCTGGTGTTTGATCAGACTGAGGCCATGACCACGGTNGANGTNAANACGGGTCGGTTTGTCGGCAAACGCAATCTNGAGGAGACGCTGTTCAAAACCAACATGGAGGCCGCACAGGCGATTGCCCGGCAACTGCGGCTTCGGAATATCGGCGGCATCATTATCGTGGACTTCATCGATATGGAAGATGAGGATCACCGCAGACAANTGATGGACGCNTTTGAACGCGCCNTGGCGCGTGACCGGACCCGNTGCCANATTGCAGACATGTCGGTGCTGGGACTGGTAGAGGTGACGCGTAAACGTACCCGTGAGAGTCTNGAGNGGGGCATGACTGAANCCTGNCCGCATTGCCAGGGACGGGGAACNCAAAAAACAGCGCAGACNCTGTGTTACGAAATCTTTCGCGAGATCCTGCGCGAGGCACGGGCCTTTGANGCCAAAGGGTATCTGGTGATGGCCTCACAGACCGTTATCGANATGTTGCTCGATGAAGAGTCCANNGGNCTGGCTGATTTGCAGGAATTCATCGGNAAGCCGATNCATCTGCAGGTCGAGCCAACGCAGAACCAGGAAAGTTACGACGTGGTGTTGATGTAGNTCCGCCTNACCGCCGGACCCNNGGGTCGCCAGAGTGATTCAGCCCAGTCAGGGAATGTGACNAAANNATGGACNAGGATACCGCNAAAGATACGCTCACCCTGGCTGCGGTGCANATGACNTCAACNTCGGNNNTNGAAGAGAACCTTGAGACGGCCCGCGNCTTTATCNATCAGGCATCAGCGGGCNGGGCAGACATNATCGNTTTGCCCGAAAACTTCTCATTGATGTCCGAAACCAAACACCAGCGNCACGACGCTGCCNAGCGGGTNANCGATGTCGAAGNCATGTTGAGNGCNGCGGCACGCGACAACNNCGCNGTGATCATCGGGGGNTCNACACCGNTTCCNGCTCCCGATGGCCGCGTGACCAACACCTGCCTTGTTTTTGACGACCANGGCCGNCGNATNGGGCGNTATGACAAGATTCATCTCTTTGATGTCAGNGTNTCCAGCAGCGAGTCCTACAGTGAGTCNCGACATATCNCGCCCGGGANNGAGCCGCTGGCAGTTGATGCTCTGGGCCTGACGTTGGGAATCACGATTTGTTATGACCTTCGCTTTCCGGAACTGTACCGACGCCTTGCCGTCGCCGGTGCTGAGCTTTTCACAATTCCGTCTGCTTTTACGGTCCCAACGGGACGGGCGCACTGGCACACTTTGCTGCGTGCCCGCGCGATTGAGAATCTGGCGTGGGTCGTTGCACCAGCCCAAGTGGGTGAGCACACCAGCGGTCGGCAGACTTTCGGCCATAGTTTGATCATCGATCCCTGGGGAGCAATCGTGGCTGAATGTGCCGGCGGTCCCGGCGTCATTTTTGCCCAACTGGACCGGAACAATGCGGCACAGCGCCGCCAGCAGTTTCCAGCGCTGGCGCACCGGGTGCTGGATTGTTAGATCAGGCGTCTCGCATGTCCGACAAATTTTCCGAATTGCAGCCCGGCAGTTTCATTTACACCTTGCCGAACGCGCTGGATGCCGACTTTTGCCGGGAGGTGATAGAACGTTTTGAATCTGCAGCCGATCTGCATCGCGAGGGCGCAATGGGCCCGAGCGGCACCGTAGATGAGAGTATCAAGCGCTCCACGGATCTTCGCATCACGGGATTGGCGCAGTGGCGTGACGTTGACGAAAGATTGCTCCGATCGCTGCAGCATGGCCTGTCTTTGCTGAGCGGGCTGCATCCTTTCTTTTCAAGCAATGCCTTTAAGGATATGGGTTATCAGCTGCAACGCAGCGTACCCGGGGAGTTTTATCGTTGGCACGTTGATAGCGGGCCCGGCCCACTAAGCCAGCGTCAGCTTGTGGCTATCTGGTATCTCAATTCAGTACGTCAACCTGGAGGGGCTACCGAGTTTTTTCATCAACAGGTACAGGTGCAGCCTGAGGCTGGAAAACTGCTGATTTTCCCGCCCTTTTGGACGCATCTGCATCAGGGTGACACGGTTGGTACAGGCCACAAGTACATTGCGACAACTTGGGTCTGTTTTGCCTGAGGCTGGATTCCCCAGGGGGNAGGAGAGCCCGGTGGACGGGGGTCCGCAGCTGGGCTCGGGTAAGGAGTCTTAGCCTTAAATACTTAAATGAAGAGGTTTATGTCCGAATCGCTGGCTTGATTCAGCCAGGTCGCCGCACCCCCGAGATCAATCTCATCGATCAGATCCTCGTGTTTCATGTCAAAAAGGTCGATGGTCATCTGACAGCCGATCATCTTGACGTCCGCCTCCAGACACAGATCGCGCAACTCTGCCACGCTGGCCACCCCTTTCGATCTGATGGTGTTCTTCATCATGCCGGTCATCATCGTCTGCATGCCCGGAATCGCGGTTCCCAGCACCGGGAACCACTTATCCATGCTCATGGGCATCGGCATGCCGGGATTCCCCAGCGGGCTCACGGAAAGACTCAGATTTTTTTTCAGCAGTTGCAATCCATAGAAAGTAAAAAACATAGTCACGTTGTAACCGAGTGCTGCCGCAGTCGAAGACAGAATAAAGGGCGGGTATGCCCAATCCAGTGTTCCCTTGGAAGCAATAATAGTCAGGTTCTTTTCGCTCATCGTAAACCTCCAGACATTTGGGCGAGATAAATCAGTGAGTAAACCTAACGGGGCCGTGANACTGCCGAGCGTGAGTCAGCCGCCTTTTTTGAGAAGAAAAAGAAATTCTCCGTTGTCCTCGGATGACCCCATCAGCTCGTTGCCGGTTTGCGTAGCGAAAGCCTCGAAGTCCTTTACCGAGCCGGGATCCGTTGCAATGATCTTAAGAACTTCGCCTGCGCTCATTGCGTTAAGTGTTTTTTTGGCGCGCAGGATTGGCAGCGGGCAGTTGAGTCCCCGGGCATCCAGTTCCTGATTGAAATCAGACATGATCAAATCTCCTTGTTTCTTGATTGAAATGTTTAAGCTGAAGGGGCCGGCGTGGGATTGCGACCCCCGGCAGTCTGGCATGGGAGGCGTATAGTCGGNGTCAGTAGGCTCTTGGCTCCTGACACCATTTTGTCTCGGCCGGGGATTGAACTTCAGCGATTAAGTCCAGCACATATATTAGTAGTTAACGAAATTTTAAAACACATTGGTTCTTGTTGCAAAAAACTGTTTTTCTTGCGCTTCAAGCGCTCTCCAGCCTTTGGCCGATAGCAACAAGCTCCAGACAGAGCGTGAAAATCTCCATAGCCTGACGGATATCTTCAAGCGGTGGAAAACTTGGCGCCAGCCGAATAATTCGATCTCTGGGATCGAGCCCGTACGCAAACGGCGCCCCCGCAGGAGTCAGTTTGACACCTGCTTTGGCCGCCATTTCAATAACNGGCCTTGCACATTCATCCGGGCCGGTCACGCTGACAAAGTATCCGCCGTTAGGATCCGACCAGGTGGCGATTCCCTTGCCGCCGAGGTCGCGTTCGAGAATTTCCTGAACCAGGGCAAATTTTGGCGCAAGGAGTTCCCCCACCTGACTCATGTGCGAGCGCACGCCCTCGATACCGCCAAAGAAAGCAAGGTGACGCAACTGATTCAATTTGTCTGGGCCAATGGTCTGAAAGGAAAGATGCCGCCGCGCATCGGCAATATTGGCCGGGCTCGACGCCATCGCCGATACGCCCGCGCCTGCCATCGTTATCTTGGAAGTTGATGTAAACATCAGCACCCGATCCGGGTGACCGGCATCAAGACAGGCGCTCAGGATATCTGGTACCGGCTGACGGGCCTCGCGAAAGTGGTGCTCGGCGTAGGCGTTATCCCAGATGATGCGAAAGTCCGGAGCGGCTTCCATGTTTGCGAGTCGATGAGCCACTTCTTCACTGTAAGTGATGCCTGTAGGGTTGCTGTAGCGCGGGACACACCAAATCCCCTTGACGGCCGGATCTGCGGCCAGGGCTTCGACATGATCCATATCCGGCCCATCGTCATTCATCTCTACGTTCACCAGTTCAAAGCCAAGATGCGATGTGATTTCGAAGTGGCGGTCGTAGCCGGGCGCGGGGCACAAGAAGCGGATGGTGCCCTGTTGGCCCCAGGGCTTGTCGCTGCCCGGCACACCGAACAGTACTGCCCGAGCAATGGCGTCGTGCATCATGGTGAGGCTGCTGTTCCCCCCCACAATGACCGCGTCACGCTGACAGCCCAGAATTTCGGCAAAAATCTGTTTCATCGCGGGCAGACCATCAATGCCGCCATAGTTACGGCAATCCGTATTGTCCTGGTCAGAAAATTGACCGGCCCCAGGCAGGGCAAGCAGCGGATTTGCCAGATCCAGTTGTTCTGGCGCCGGTTTACCGCGGGTCATATCCAGGGAAAGCCCCACCGTAGATGCTGCCTCGTAGCGGCTGCGCAACTCTTCCTCGCGCGCTTTGAGTGTTTCCTGACTGTGTTCGTGAAGCATGATCTTCTCCAGGGCCGTCTCAAGTCCGGCGACGCCGAGTGAGAACTGATCCAAGGGGTTTAACAAGAACCCGGCGATTCTAAAGCGGAGGCCGGGCGAATCCAAACCGCTGTGATTTTCGCTTTGGTAATATCAACTTGTGACCACAGCCGGGTTTAAATCAAGCTGCCGCCGGCAGATGACGGGTATCGCCCTGGGCGCTCTTGTCTGCCTCACGACCGCTCCCGTGGCCGCTGACTCAGGTCATCTGCTTGCCCCAGCCCAAGCGAGCATCGTGATTCCACCGGCGGAAGAAGCGATGGGTCGCGAATTCATTGCGGCAGCTCGCCAGCAACTCGCGTTTGTCGAAGACCCCCTGCTGGTTCGTTACGTTGAGAATCTGGGACACCGCTTGGCTGCAGGCCTGGTAGGGGATACGGACCGTCTGAGATTCTTCCTGATTGAAAGCAAGCTGGTCAACGCCTTTGCCGGGCCGGGCGGACGCTTGGCTGTTTTCACGGGTCTCGTGACCACGACTCGCTCCGAGGCCGAACTGGCCTCTGTCATGGCTCACGAAATCGCACACGTTGCACAGCGGCATCTGCCTCGCATGATGGAACGTGCCGCCCGGCGGAAAATCCCGACCACGGCGGGGGTACTGGCAGCGATCCTCTTGGGAGGACAAGCCGGTGCCGCGGCCATGGCGGCCACGACCGGTGCGGCAATGTCGGATCAGTTGCGGTACAGCCGGGAATTCGAACGCGAAGCAGATGTGCTGAGCCTCACCATATTGATAGACGCGGACTACCCCGCTGACGCCATGATGGATTTCCTCAAAAGACTCGACCAGGAAAGTCGGCTGCAAAGTATGGAGGCGCCGGAGTATCTGAGGACGCACCCCCTGACCCAGAACCGACTTGGATTGGTCGAAAGTCGCCTGCGACAGTATGAAGACGCCGACAATCCCCCCTCATTGGATTACTTTCATGCACACGCTCGCATCCGGGCGCTTTTTGAAAGTCCTCAGGGTGGGGGATCGGTCGCTAGCTTTCTTCATGAGGTCGAATCCGCTGATGTGCTGGGAGCGCGTGCAGCGCGCTATGGTTTGGTGCTGGCATTGGTTCGTCAGGGAGAGAACGCGCGTGCTGTGGAAACGGCGATCGCGCTGCGAGCTGATTACCCTGAATACCCTCTGTACGGCATAGTGCTGGCGGAAGCGCTACTGGCAGATGGCAGAGCCCTTGAGGCGGTAGAAGTTCTTGAGTCGGTGCAGGAGCAAGAAGGATTTGCCGTGATCGCAGCCTATTATCTAGCGGATGCACTTATGAAATCGGGGCAGCTCAAAGCCGCCAGACTGAGTCTGCGTTGGGCTCTCAGAGAAGCGCCTGAAAATGTTGCGTTATATAAGTTGTTGGCCCGTATTGAAGGAGAGCGTAATCAATGGGCACAGTCTTTTCAGGCACTGGCGGAATACCACTTTCTCAGAGATGAGCTCGAGCGGGCACTGAGTCACCTGCGAACTGCAGCCACCCACGTTGGGGAAAGCGCTTACCTCAAAGCGAGTATCAATGCGCGAATTAAGGAAATCGAGAAATATATGGGGGGGAAGGGCTAACCTTTGTGAATACCGGTATGCCTAAAAAATAATAAGGAGAGGGGATTGCATTTCTAGCGACAGTTTCGCGACTGTTTAGCGAACGTTCTTGCAGTCGGTCGATAATTCCGGTTAAATGCGGTTATCAAGTTATCAGTAATGATTATGTAAACGATCAGATAACTAACCACGAGCGCCGCGCTGGCTAGGGAACAGCATGCGGTGCTGGAAAATGGAGAATAACTATGCACAAGTTCAAACGTGCGTTCCTGGCAGCAGCTGCAGCCGTTTCTTTGGTTGCGACCACAGGCGTCACCTCGGTTGTTCAGGCAGGTGAATGGCCCACTGAAAAAGAATGCAAGGCCGGCGCTGCCAAGGATGGAGACAACATCATCAAGGGCTGGTGCGTTGCAGTAAACCGTAGAGGCGGCAACTGTTTGGCCTGTCACCAGGCCATGGTGAGCCCCTGGCCTGAAGGCTTCCCTACAGGCGGCAATATTGCACCGCCNCTGGTAGCGATGGCAGCGCGTTATCCTAACCGCGAAGATCTTCGCGCCCACATTTGGGATCCGACTGAAAAGAATCCCATGACGTCGATGCCGCCTTTCGGCAAGCACAAACTGATCAGCGAAGAAGATATTGACCTGTTGGTCGATTGGCTGCTCTCGATCTAGGTGCTCAGCACTTTCGGCGTAAAANCAATAACGACAAGATAACGAAAAATCCGATTCATTCATTTAGTAAAGGCAACAGTTATGAAACGTAGAATCTTTTTAAAAGGCTCACTGGCGGCTGGCACCCTTGCGGTTGCTGCCGGTGCTGGCATGCTTACTCCCAGGAGTGTTCTTGCTGCGGCGTGGCCAAAAGCGGCGTTTGAGTCCGAGACGGAAGCCGATGCGCTTAACGCATTTTTTGGTAGTTCTGATGCTGAAGAGAGCGATCAGGTATCCATCAAAGCGCCCCTGCAGGCCGAAAATGGTGCGGTTGTCCCTATCAAGGTGATGACTTCTTTGACGGGAGTCGAGGGAATCGCAATTTGTGCGATTAAGAACCCGAGGCCTTATACCACTTCCCTGAGAGTCTCAGACGGTGGTGGCGGTTTGTATAGTACGCGGATCAAAATGGGTCAAACCTCTCCAGTGCACTGCTATGTAAAGGCTGGGGGAAAGCTCTACATGGCGTCTCAGGAAATCAAAGTGACCGTCGGCGGCTGCGGCGGCTAACTCGGCAGAATCAAGCAGGAGAAGTGTGATGGCATCAACCAAGATGAAAATCAAAAAAAGCAAAAGCGGAGGCTACGAGGTGATGGTCCTGGCCAAACACCCGATGGAAACGGGTCTGCGCAAGGACAAGAAGACCGGCAACAAGATCCCCGAGCATTTTATTGAAAACATGGAATTTGCAGTTAATGGGGAAGTGATTGCGCAAGCAAATCTGGGGACTGGTGTCTCGAAAAACCCTCTAATAGGTGTAGGCATTCCTAATGCAAAACCCGGGGATACAGTTACCGTCAGTTGGGTGGATAACAAGGGAGAAAGTGACAGCGCGGAGAAGGCTGTCAAATAAAACAAAACTCGTTGACGAGTTCTTAATGCGAATATGCACCCACTGGCGTAACTGGTCTGGCGTAACTGGTTAAGTTGTAGCGATCTGAGGAGAAGAAAAAGATGAAGAAATTGATTTCACTGGCACTGGCTGCGGGGATCGCCTTGATAGGTATATCAACTGTGCAAGCTATCTCCGAATCGGAGATCCAGCAGGATATCGAGACCTTTCAGGGCTACTTCCTGAAGCGTTTTCCAGGTTTGACTATCGAGGATTTCCAGGATGGGGTGAATGCGTTACCACAGTATGCTCACCGTCGTGCTAACTGGGAGTTGGCAATGGAATTCCCGCCCTATGAGCCAGAGATGGAAAAGGCCGCTGAGGAGTGGAATACGCCTTTCGCAAACGGCAAGTCGCTGAACGACTGCGATCTGG
>PAUU01000016.1 GCA_002713825.1 Acidiferrobacteraceae bacterium
CGGCACGATCGTGTCGTTATCGATCGCGTTGCTTGGTGCGTCTGACGTTATTACCTCCACAACGGAAATGGGCGGTTTGAGCATGATCATCCACGGGATGTCGACAGCGCTGTCGACGACGATGACCGCAATCTTCGCTTATCTCTTTTTCGGATATTTCTATCTTAGGCTGATGGATGCCCAAACACATGTCGTGAGCCGAATTGAAGAGGCAACGAGCCGGATTCTGCTTCCGCGGTTCCAGATTGAGCCTGAGAAAGCTGCCGAACAACTTACCCATATCGTGCGGACTGCTGCAGCGCTGGTGGAGCGGTTAGATGAATCGCAGGCGGGATATGCAAAGGTAGCTGAGGATATGCGCAGCCTGCTTGCAAGTTACCGCGATGAAATGCAACGCAACAGCGAGGGTCTCATCGAGATGACCCAGGTATTGCGCGAGGGATTCCGGCTGAACGACCCTAAGCGGTAGCAAGCAGTGGCCATTACCCGCACAGACGGTTTTGTAGACCTAAGAGTCTCACCCACGGTAAGTGGGCGCTCCGACGAGGACAGCGTGTGGCCGTCATTTACCGACATCATGACGGTGGTGGTGCTCATCTTTTTGGTGGCGTTGGTGATTATCCTGATGCGAAACACCGAGTTGGTGGGCCAACTGCGCGAGTCGGTTAGCCAGACCGAGACCATGACCACACAGCGCAGCGACATGGAGATGCGCATCGCGACGCTGGGAGACGAAGTGGTGCGGTTGCGTTCCGTGCTGGCGCAAACAGAGGCCGAACGCTCCGCAGCCGAAGAAACCATTGTGCTCAAAGAAGGCGAGATCTCGGCGTTGCTGGATGATGTCGGCGCATTGCAAAAAGTCAGAGAAGCGCTGGCTTCTGAAAAAGCGGGTCTGGCCGAAGAGCTGGCCGCGGTGGAAGATGAGCGACAACAACTCACCACAGAGAAAGCCGCACTCTCTGAAGAACTTGCCGGGGTCACTTCTGAACGCGAGCAACTGAGCGAAGAAAAAACTGCACTGCTTGCCACGCAACAAAAACTTGAGGATTCGCTGACTTCTTTAGAGCAGGATCAGGCGGCTTTGCAGGGAGTGAAGGAATCTCTGCAGGCCGAGGTGGCGGGATTGATCGCTACCCGACAACAACTCACCACAGAGAAAGCCGCACTCTCTGAAGAACTTGCCGGGGTCATTACACAAAGCCAGAACCAACTGGATCAACTGGCCGCTGCGGAAGGGCTTCGCGAACAGCTTTCGCTAGATCTCACCAGTCTCAACAACGCTTTGTCCGAACTCCAGTCCGAACAGCGCCGGCTCATTCTGGCTTCCCAAGCACAAGCCGAGGACCAGGTGACTGTCGTTCAGGCTCGCGACACCCTGCTGCGTGACCGTGATGCACTGGCAGAGCAGGTCAACGCGCTTGAAGTGACTCGCAGCGCGCTGCGTACCGAAGTCAGCGCCTTGCGTAACGAGATGGCAGGTCTGGTCCGCACCAGTGTAAGCGCCGAACTCGCGCTTGAGGAAAGCCGTCTTGAGGGCGAGGAGCTGACAGCGCGTCTCACAGAAACTGCCCTTGAGTACAAGTTGACCAAAGAAGAGCTGGCCTATCTTCGTGCTCAGTATGCCGACGAAGTGGAAGCATTTTCTAACGAGCGCGAACTCCTTGTCGCTGCACACAAAACGGAGCTCGATATCCTGAGAGAGCGCCATTCAGATCTTGAGAGCAAGTACAACCGTCTGGTGCGCCCGGCACGCAGCACAGTGGGTCGCTTCGTAGTAGAGGTGCATTTCCGGAAAGAGGGCGATTCCTACCGCTATGCGCTGCGTCCCGTGTCCGGGGTGGAAACACCGGTCACTGAAGCAGAGCTGTACCAGCAGTTAACCGCGCTCAAAGCCCGTCACGGCGACAAGCTTTACACCAAGGTCATGTTGGACAATTCGCTGTCCCATGGAGAAGCCTGGCGCTTCACCAGTAAGATTCACAATCGATACGACTACTACTACCAGGACTGATCCTCAGATCGGTCTCCCAGCGATGCAGTATCCCGAAACGTTTGATGTGATCGTGATTGGCGGCGGCCATGCCGGGACCGAGGCAGCGTTGGCCGCGTCTCGTGCTGGCGCGAAAACGCTTTTGGTCACACACACTATCGAAACCGTGGGACAGATGTCCTGCAACCCCGCTATTGGGGGTATCGGCAAAGGACACATCGTCAAAGAAATCGATGCCCTGGGCGGCATTATGGCCCAGGCGGCAGACCGGGCCGGCATCCAGTTCCGTCGGCTCAACGCGAGAAAAGGGCCAGCAGTGCGCGCTACTCGAGCGCAGGCAGACCGGATGCTTTACCGGGAAGCCATCCGTAGTGCGATCGAAGGAGAAAACGGCCCGGTGGTCCTGCAACAGTCTGTTGAGGACCTGTGGGTGGNGGGTGNCCGGATCGGCGGAATTGTCACGGCGGGAGGTATCCGCGTCTCGGCCCGCGCGGTCGTGTTAACCACAGGGACTTTCCTCAATGGTCGAATTCACGTCGGTCATCGTAGCGAGCCGGGAGGACGCGCCGGCGATGCGCCGTCGACCGTCCTCGCAGATCGGCTCCGGGAGTTGTGCCCCCGCACCGGCCGCCTCAAAACAGGAACGCCGCCGCGCATCGACGGGCGCACCATCAACTTCTCAAGCCTCGAGTTGCAGCCAGGAGACGACCCGATACCGAGTTTCTCTTTTCTCGCCAGGAAGAGCGATCACCCATCNCAGGTCTGTTGCCATATCGCGAAGACCAATGAAAAGACCCATGACATTATTCGCGCGGCGTTGAGCCAGTCTGCGCTCTACGGCGGCGAGATAGAAGGCGTCGGGCCGCGGTACTGCCCTTCTGTTGAGGACAAGATTGTTCGTTTTGCCGACCGGGACAGCCATCAGATATTTGTAGAACCCGAGGGCCTGACTGTCCACGAGATCTATCCCAATGGGCTTTCGACCAGTTTGCCTTTTGAGGTTCAGTGGGAGATGGTTCGCAGTATCGACGGATTTGAAAACGCCCGCATCACCCGGCCGGGTTATGCGATTGAATATGACTATTTTGATCCGCGTGACCTGCTTCCGGGACTTGAAACCCGCGCTCTGTCCGGACTCTTTTTTGCCGGACAGATCAACGGCACAACGGGCTATGAAGAAGCCGCCGGGCAGGGTCTGGTTGCGGGTCTCAACGCAGCCCGGCGAAGCCGTGACGATTCGCTCTGGTGCCCGCGCCGTGATGAAGCGTATATCGGAGTCATGATTGATGACCTGACTGCGCGCGGTGTGACCGAACCTTATCGCATGTTTACCTCCCGGGCGGAATATCGGTTGCAGTTGCGTGAGGACAACGCGGATCTGCGCCTGACCGAGACTGGCAGACACCTTGGCCTGGTCGACGACTCACGATGGGCCGCCTTCTCAGGCAAACGTGACCTGCTAGAGAGCGAGCGCACCCGTTTGCAGAAAACCTGGGTTCGGCCCGAGGCGGTGTCGGTGGAAAAAGCCATAGCCGTATTGGGCCAGGAACTCAGCCGCGAACAAACNCTGGCGGATCTTCTGCGCAGACCNGANGNGCGTTACCNGGAACTCATCAGCCTTTGTGGACCAGACGAAGATGGTGTGACGGATGCCGCTGTCGTAGAGCAACTGGAGATTGAAGCCCGCTATGCCGGGTACATNGATCGCCAGCGAGATGAGATTGCTCGCCAACGCAAGCACGAAGATACGCTCATCCCAGAGGAGACCGACTATGAGGCAGTGCGGGGATTGTCGAACGAGGTCCGTCAGATCCTGATTGAACATCGGCCCCAGACCCTCGGCCAGGCAACACGGATTTCCGGTGTGACCCCTGCGGCGATCTCCTTGCTGTTGGTGCATCTCAAGCGGCAGCAACTGCGTTCAGCCGCCTGATCCTGTCTAAGGCAGATGGCCCGTTCCATGAGGCTGCAACTGGCAGAGGGTGCCAGCCAGATCGGTCTCGACCTTAGCGAGGCCCGCTGCGGTACCCTGCTCGATTATGCGGCGCTGATCCGCAAGTGGAACCAGACGCACAATCTGACAACGATTGATGACCCGGCAAAAATGCTGACCCATCACCTCCTGGACAGCCTTTCGATCGCGCGTTTTGTTGTTGGCGACCGCTGTCTTGATATCGGATCNGGNGCGGGTCTGCCNGGTATGGTGATGGCCCTGGCGCATCCTGAGCAGCACTGGACGCTCGTCGAAAGCCGGGCCAAGAAAGCCAGTTTCCTTCGTGAAGCCAAGATCCGCTGTAAAGCCGAAAACGTGACGGTGATCGCGGCTCGAATCGAGGATTACCGGCCGCCCGAAAATTTTGATACGCTAGCCTCGCGTGCGGTCTCGACAGTGGCCGACCTGATCAGCATGACCGGGCATCTGCATCACCCAAGTCTTCGCTTGATCAGTATGAAGGGCATTTATCCCGANGATGAATTGTCGGCGCTCACCCCGCGCCAGCGGGAAAGGACCGAGGTCTTTCCGGTTGCGGTGCCTGGTCTTGATGCACATAGACACATTGTTGTGGTGACAGACGTTTTGGAGAAGCAAAGTTGACCAGGATCATCGCGGTGACAAACCAAAAAGGGGGCGTGGGCAAAACCACGACCGCGATCAATCTGGCCGCTGCACTGGTTCGCGAGGGCCTTCGGGTACTTCTGATCGATCTGGATCCACAGGCCAACGCCACGGTCGGAAGCGGCATCGACCGTAATCAGCTTCAGCATACCGTCTATCAGGTGTTGTTGGGCGAGAGCATTTTCTTAGAGACGGTGATCGCAACGGATTCAGGGTTTGACGTGTTGCCGGCCGAAGNAGGGCTCGCGGGGGCACAGGCAGAACTGGCTCGCGGGGAGGAAAGCGACAATCACCGGTTGCAACACGTACTGAGCGCAGTTCAGCATTACGACCTGATATTGATTGACTCGCCGCCGGCGCTGAATGTGCTGACATTGAATGCGCTCGTCGCAGCCCATTCCGTACTGATCCCGGTGCAGTGCGAGTACTATGCGCTCGAGGGGTTGAGCGGACTGGATGACACTATCCGCCGACTGCGGGTCAGCAACGTTAACCCCTCGCTGACGATCGAGGGACTGGTTCGCACCATGTTTGATGGACGCAACTCGCTGACCAATGAGGTCTCCGCACAGTTGCGGCACTATTACCCCAATCTTGTCTATGAAACGGTGATTCCCCGAAACGTCCGTCTCGCCGAGGCGCCGAGTTTTGGCAAATCGGTTATCGACTATGACCCGACCTGCCAGGGCGCGCTGGCCTACCGGCAACTGGCCGCCGAGATGCTGCAGAGTTTGCGCCCCTCTGAGACACCCGATACCGGCACAACCGTGTCAGGAGCAGACCATGAGTCCTAAAGCAAGACTTGGAAAAGGCCTCGACGCACTGCTGGGCAGCGCGCCATCGGTAACACAGTCCAGCCAGTCTGATCTTCGCCAATTGCCGGTTGANCAGATCAGAANGGGCCGCTATCAGCCACGTACAAGAATGGATGAGGCAGCGCTCGAAGAGTTGGCGGCTTCCATCTCCTCCCAGGGGATCGTTCAGCCTCTGCTGGTGCGGGAAACAGCCGGCGGCGGATACGAGCTGATCGCGGGAGAACGCCGCTGGCGGGCCGCTCAGCTCGCGGGTCTGACTGAGGTGCCGGCGGTGGTNCGCCGCGTTCCGGATGAAGCCGCGTTGGCAGTGGGCCTTATCGAAAATATCCAGCGTGAGAACCTTAATCCGATCGAGGAAGCGGCCGGCATTCAGCGCCTGCTCGATGAATTCGGATTGACCCACCAACAGGCGGCCGAGGCAGTCGGCCGATCACGGGTGGCGGTCAGCAATCTGCTCAGACTGCTGAAACTCGATCCGAGTGTGCGCGAACATCTTGAGTCCGGCCATATCGAAGCGGGCCATGCGCGTGCTCTGCTGGGGCTTCCGAGGGATCAGCAGGTTGTCGCAGCGCAAGGTGTTATGCAGCGGCGACTGTCGGTTCGTCAGACCGAGGAACTCGTTCGCAGAATGCTCGACCCTTCGGAGAAAACATCGTCGAAGAAACCCAAGAACAAGACGGCCCAAAGCCGCGATATCCAGCGCCTCGAGGAGGCGCTGTCAGAAAAACTGGCGGCGCCTGTGCATCTGGAGTCGCGTGACGGCAAATCAGGCCGTTTGGTAATTGAATACAGCTCGCTCGACGAGCTGGATGGCATTATCGAGCGCTTGGGCTGAGCGCCCTTTATTTTCGGCGTATCCCTATTTTCTGCCCCGCCTGATCAGGCATCGGCAGCGGTTTGTGCGCCGCCATTATCTGGTCGATCACACGACTGACCTTCGGCAGAAACGGCGAGGTCCGCCGGCTTTCAAGGTTGACGTGGATCATCATTTGCTCGCTGGTGGCCGCCAGATAACCCGCTTCAGCGTGGAACATTCGCAGGAAATAGTGAACCCGCTTGCTGTCGGTGTCCAGCAGTTGGCACGTGAGGCGGATGGGGTCGTCGAGATGCAGTTCCTGCAGGTAGTTGATGTGCATTTCCAGAGTAAAGGTCGAACATTTCTCGGTCTCGAGGTATTCAGGTGTAATGCCCATCTGGTACATGAACTCATCCACACCGTGATCAAAAGCGAGGACGTAATAGGACACGTTCATGTGTCCGTTGTAGTCAATCCATTCGGGCAACACACGTTGGTGGCCGAGGTCCAGCTCTGCTTCAGCGAATACTTGAGTCATGAGGGATCCTGTCGTGCGCGGAGGTTTCGGAGGGACTGCTCGATGCCGTTATCGACGTAGGCTCCGTAGTAGTCGGGAATGCTTGCTCCGACAAGCGGCGGACTGATAGACGCGCCTGTACTATCCAGAAATTCGAGCGTGGGCACAATCCTGATGCCGCGGTTTTTGGAAAAAGATCGATGACTGGTGGCGGTCCCGCTGAAGCCCACCAGATGGAGATTCGTATCAGTGCGCACTTCGCGCAGCAGTATGCGATCCTGATATGCCGGATCTGCAAAGATCAGATTGAAGACGCTTTTCTTTACCTCGTCACAATAATGGCAGTATTCGGCCGTATAAATGAGCAGGATCGGTACTTGCCCCCCGCGTGAGGCGTTGGCATCCTGCTGCAGATCCACCGCAACAGGTATCTTTCCGGCAAGAACCGGTCCCCACGGCAGTCCTGCCAGCAAAAGCACAGCGCAGAGGTATCTCACTGAAGTCATCAGGAAATTATATCTTGGCGTCATCCTCCTACCAGCCGACGGGTTTGCAGCGCAGAATTCAGGTGCTGCGAATCATTTGCCGGATACCCGGATACTGATCGCGGGTAATGCAGTACTTGGTGGTGCCTTCGGCCCAGGGCTGTCCAGCCTCCAGCAGCGCCTCCAGCCCTGGCAGGTCGCAGACCATAGT
The DNA here is from genome assembly GCA_002713825.1 of Acidiferrobacteraceae bacterium. Lineage (GTDB taxonomy): Bacteria > Pseudomonadota > Gammaproteobacteria > Arenicellales > UBA868 > UBA868. The sequence goes on from PAUU01000016.1 coordinate 7,432, forward strand.
GCTGCCGACCACGTCGACACCACGATCAAAGATCGGATCTGGCAAACACGATGCACTCGGCCCCACCAGAGCTACCCGCGCTTTCGGATTACAGTGACTGAGCACATCATCCAGCGTATCGTTGATCAATGTGGAACCCGTGATGAGTACGCGGTCGCAGTCCCGCAGACGATCGTTTTGGTCGGTCACTTCAAAAGGGCCAGACCTGTCGAGAAATTTCGGGTCTTTCTCGATAACGGTCAAAGTTCCCGGATAGTTTTCCCATTCCCTGATCAAGGGCGCAAAAAAACCAACCATCCCGATGCGCCGCGCGTTAGCCAGATCCAGCCGGCCAACGGGGTCTGTGGCTCGGTCAAGTTTGAACCCCGCCGTCTTGAGAAGATGCTGACTGACGGCGTTGAGCGCACCGAGCCCCACTGCTGTCGATAATCGGTCTTCGCTCAGGCAATGCTTCACCAGGTCCAGGGTGGGAAGGTCGGTGAACTGTCTCGGCTCACACGCATTCAGACGCGACAAGGTATCATCCAGACCGGCAAAGAAGAACCCGCAGCTGCCGTCGTCGAGAGCGACGACACCAAATTTTTTCGGTTGTTCCGTCGGCGTTGCCGGCCGCGGCTTGTATAGACTGCGCACAGGGGGCAGTTCCTTTTCCGCGCCCAGGGTAAGCACGAGATCAACCAGGTCGGACAGTACGGTCATGGGTGCGCAGGACAGTGAGGTCAGTATGTCGCAGGAGCGTCGAGTCTATAGCAAGTTCCGCTCGCCGGATCTTGCCGACATCGCGAATATGCGCCCCGGCGTGTCAAAGGATCGCATCATCGAAGCCTGGGTCGCAACGCGCCTCTCTATTCACCAGGCCTTTTTCCGACCGAGCAACCAACTGCTCTATTTCTGTGATACCGCCGAGGGCGGTACCAGTGATATCGTGGCCAAAACCCTGCTTTCCCTCAAGTCGCCAAGGCGGCTNGAACCGGTGCGNATCGATGCGCTGGGCGCGCTTTTTGTCGGCATCAAGGTGCGGGTGGAGCCAGACGAATTCCCCGTGGTGAATGCCGCACTGAGGCTCAGCGGGATCAGTGTNGACCGCCTTGAAGATCTCTAGGGATCGCCCGGGACGCTGCCTGGATAATCACACTGACGCCAGGCTTCAAACAGTGCGACCGCGACGGCGTTGGAGAGATTAAGGCTTCGGCTTGTGGCGCACATTGGCAATGTTAAGCGCTGGTCCTGTGGTACGCGGAGTCTGACGTTATCGGGAAGACCGCGGGTCTCAGGACCGAACACCAATGCGTCACCACTTTGGAACGCGCAGTTGCTGTGTCGTCGGTCATGCTTGGTCGAGAACATGAAAGTGCGCTGAGGAGAGACGGTCTCAAGGAACGCATCCATGCTGGCGTGACGGGATATCGTGACGGCGTCGGCATAGTCCAGGCCTGCGCGCCTCAGAGTGCGGTCGTTAATCGAAAAACCGATCGGCTCAATCAGATGAAGCCGAGAGCCAGTGTTGGCACACAGGCGGATGATATTGCCGGTATTAGGCGGAATCTCCGGTTGAAACAGCACCACATGGAACATCGCGGGTTAAGCTCAGGCCGGTTTCACTACCACCAGCAATACTGCGCCGATCAGGACGAGAACGGGAAACTCATTGAACCAGCGATAAAACACATGCCCATGCTGATTTTTGTCCTGCGCAAACTGCTTGACCATGTGCCCGCACCAGAGGTGATACCCAACGAGGACCGCAACCAGCGCGATCTTTCCGGTAAGCCACAGGCTCTGACTGCCGATGCCGTAACCCAGCCACAGCCACAGGCCGGACGCGATGGTCAGCACGCCTCCTGGGGTGGTAATGCCAAAGTAGAGTTTGCGCTCCATCACTTTGAACTGATCCTGAGTTGCGCGATCTGCACTCATGGCGTGATAGACAAATAGCCGGGGAAGATAGAAGAGCCCGGCAAACCAGGTCACCATGAAGATGATATGTAGCGCCTTGATCCAGAGCATGGTCGATGATTAAGGAGTCAAACGTGTCCCGGCCGTGTGTCTGAGAAAGGCCGAGACGAACTATTAAAGCATCATATCATGCACGTCAGCCCGCTTTGGTTGGTCGAGAAAGCGCTCCAGCAGATCATCCAGAAAGCGCCAGCCGAGCGGCGTGGTTTGTACACGGGTCTCGTCCAGGTGCAGCAGTCCGTCGTTGGCCGCATCCTCAAAAAGCGGCGCCTCTTTTTTCCAGTCAAGCCCGGTCCGCTGTGCAAAAAGATCTTTTTCGAATCCGGCCTCGAGGCGTAGCGCATTCAGCAGGAATTCGAATCGCAATGCGGCGGCGGTCAGAGGTGGCCCGGTGTCGGGCACGGTGCCCGCGGTAACGGTCTTCAAGTACTCACGCGGATGCCGCGGGCGGGTCCATCGGTAGACCGCGTTTTCAACAGACAGCTTGCTGTGCGCACCTGCCCCAATGCCGATGTAGTCGCCGAACTCCCAGTAGTTGAGGTTGTGGCGGCAGCGGTACCCCGGCCGGGCAAAGGCAGAGACCTCGTATTGCGCAAAGCCGGCCTCACAGGCAAGATCCTGGACGGCGCACCGTATGTCCCAAAGCACTTCTTCATCAGGCAGGACAGGCGGGTTTGCTGCAAAGGCGGTATTGGGCTCGATCGTCAACTGGTAAAGAGAAAGGTGAGTGGGCGAACAATCCAGGGCGGCACGAAGATCGGCAAGCGCATCCGTCGTCACCTGCCCGGGCAGGCCATGCATCAGGTCGATGTTGAAGTTGTCGAACCCGGCCTCCCTGATGGCCCGACAGGCCTCTTTGGCTTCTTCTCCATTATGTATTCGCCCCAACACACCGAGGCTTTGGTTATTGAAACTCTGTGCGCCAAGCGAAAGACGGTTGACCCCGCAATCGCGATAACGGCGGAATCGATCAGCCTCGGCTGATCCGGGATTGGCTTCTAGTGTGATCTCCGTCTGCGAAGTGAGCCAGTTGTGCCGGTCGAGACGCTCCAGCAATCGAGCAATCTGATCCCCTTCAAAAAGGCTTGGTGTCCCCCCACCGAAAAAAACGGCTTGCAGGCGCCGTTTTGGGTAGGTCTTCTCAATTGCTTCGAGATCCGCAATCAGTCCATCGATGTAGTCCGATGCGGGCAGATTGGTTTTCAGGGCATGAGAGTTGAAATCACAGTAAGGGCACTTGCGTTCGCACCAGGGCAGGTGAACGTACAGTGTCAGGGGTAGCGGAACGAGGGTATTCAATCAGGCAGGCAGCAGTTTCGGGGCGTTTCTCGACGATAGGCCTGGATGAGGTCCGCAATTTCATCAGCGAGCCGCTGGCGTGATTGGACTGATCCCCAGGCATTATGAGGACTGACCAGGAGATTGGGAATATCTGGAGCCAGCAGGGGATGATTTGCACCTGGAGGCTCCTGAGTCAGTACGTCTATACCTGCCCCGCCGATATCTCCCTGGCGCAAGGCATTTGCAAGGTCGTTTTCATTGACGATGCCGCCGCGGGCAGTGTTGATCAGGATGGCAGTGGATTTCATTTTTTCCAACTGTGCGCGGCTGATCAGATTGTGCGTAACGTCAGAAAGTGGGCAATGCAACGAGATCACGTCACAGGTCGCGAGCAGAGTATTCAGAGCGATCCTGCCATCAGGAACGGTTTCGCTGCCGGGCCTGGCACAGACTGCCACCTGCATGCCGAAACCAAGTGCGATTTGTTCAACGCGCCGGCCAAGATTGCCATAACCGATAATGCCCAGCGTCAAGCCATCGAGTTCNCGGATGGGATAGTCCAGCAGGCAGAACACCTTGCTCTCCTGCCAGCGGCCTGCCTTGACTGCCTCGGCGTAGTCGCCAAGGTGTGAGACCAATGTGAGCAACAGCGAAAAAACGTGCTGGCTTACCGCGGCGGAGGCATAGTCGCGCACGTTGCAGACCGTGATGCCTCGCTGTTTCGCCGCCGCGAGATCGATGTTATTGGTGCCGGTCGCGGCCACGACGATCAGTTTTAGGCAGGTGCTCTGCATCGCCGCCGCATCGATGATGACTTTGTTAGTGACCACCACCTCACAGCCCGCGATTCGCTCTGCCACCTCGTGAGATTGTGTTGATCGGTGATGTGTCCATTGGTCGAGGGCGCTCTCGAGCGCAGTGGTATCCAGGTCAGCGCGATCGAAACTGTCGGCATCAAGTATGGTTCCTCGCATCGGTTCAGCCGCTCCCGTCGGCATAGCGCATCTGCTGGAGCTGTCGGCGCTCTTTTTTGTCCGGCCTGCCTCTGGACTGCTTGATGGGCTGGGGCTGCAGGCGCAGTTGCTGACGCAGGGCTTCGCGCCGTTCAATACTGTCCGGATCTTCGACGTAGGTCTGAGCCGCAATCGCGGCTGAGGCGCGCTTATCAATCAGCCGCTGAACGGTGATGTGATAGACCTCCGTCTTGCGGCGGATCCGCAGCCGGTCGTTACAGCGGACAGATTTCGCCGAGCGGGTTCTGTGATCGTTGAGCAGAACATGGCCCGCCCGAACCGCCTCGACAGCTTCCGCGCGGGTCTTGAAAAAACGCGCCGCCCAGAGCCAGCGATCAAGACGGACCTCGTTGTCATGTTCCTGGTCAGTCATCGTCGTTTTTCATGATAGGCCCAACCCCATCGAGCCGCCAATGCCGGATGATAAAATAGGGCTTCTTCCCTTACAGGTGTTGATACGTGAAGTGTATCGCGAGCGTTTTTCTGATGACAGGGCTGCTGGCGGCCGCACCGGCAGGGGCACTGGGGCCGGTGGACGGTGAAGCCGGTGTCTTTACCTGGGTGGTCGACGATTACCAGGACACGTCGGTCAATTCTTCCCTCACCGGCGGTTATGGCGAGTTGTGGCTGGGTGAGCGGTGGGGCCTTCGGGCGTCTCTTTATCGGATCAGTGAGGACAGCGTTGGGATGGCGCCTGACGAGCAGACGTTGGTCGATTTCAAATATCGCTTGTTGAGCGCCACCGACAACACCTTTCTGGCCCTGGGGCTGGGCTGGGAGCAGGACCGCTTTGGAGCCGACGGGGACGCATCAGGGGCGCGGGTTATGGCGGAGGCGCGAGTCGGGATCCTTGGGTTTCTCAGGTTTTATGCCGATGCGGGCTGGGCGCCTTCGCTTGGGGCTGTCGGGTCCCGCCAGGATCTTTCCTCGATCTCGGTAGAGACGGGATTGGTCCTTGATCCCCTGCCTTTTATCGATCTTCGCCTGGCTTGGCGATACCAAATTACAGACTACACCGGAGCAATTACAGGATCCAACGCCAGCGAGGGCAGTTATGGTGTTCTGCTCGGTGGCGGAATTCATT
>PAUU01000017.1 GCA_002713825.1 Acidiferrobacteraceae bacterium
TCAGCAAACGCAAAAAGACTGTGGGTTCCGTAAACCAATGGCTGAAGGCATCGGGTCTAAGCCCCAAAGCAACGGAGAGTCGTTGCGTCAGTTCGTCGGCAAGGGTTTGCATTGCCTTGAAGTAACTCCAACACTGTGTCTGAAAAGGAGTGCCCAGGGATTCGGGCCATTGATTGGGTCCGAAGATTGCGCTGCCCCACTGGCCATGATCAGCCGAGACTGACTGCATCATCATAAACGACTCGGACCGGTTGGAGTGGGTCGCTGCCGCTACCGTAGACGTTACGGTCTTGCTTGCGCCTCTTCCGATGTAGCCCCGATGAAAAGCATTGACCGCGATCGCTTCTTTGTCCTGTTGGGCTAACTGGTGAAACGCATGGTTCGCTTCAAAGATCTGGGATATCTCGACCTCACAGATGCCATGCCCTTGGATATAACAAAAGCCATGGGAGGAAAGGGCCTCATCGAGCTGCTTGGCGATCCCGGAGTCTGAAACGGAAGACTTCGCCGATTGGAGATCAACGCACGGGATCGTAATCGTCATCCTTCCAGTTTGCTGACGAGTCAGCAGACTCCGATAAGGAAGGCCCTGGCGTGGTATTCATCGAATCCGTCTNCTCNCGANTTGTCNNAGNCCACGAACCGGNGNCGGNNGACNAGAATAGCATGGAGATCTTNGCTGCTGACTAGNCGCCTCCAACCNTTTNNGNAGGNNNAGNCATNGNCANCCATGCNNGGGATNNCAATCGGTTAAANTCCGCGNCCGATTNCTTCTTTTCAAAATATNCAGTTGANAAAAACCATGACCGACAGNAANCCGACCCAATACCNCATNCTCATTCTGGGCGCGTCATATGGCTCCCTGTTATCGACCAAACTGATGATGGCAGGCCATCACGTGACCCTNGTGTGTCGNGACGCCACNGCCGANATNTTTAATGCNGAGGGCTCGNTGGTCAGGATGCCGGTCAAGGGTCACGAAGGCCTGGTGGAGGTCGCCTCGGGCGTTCTGCCCGGTTCTTTGCATGCAAGTGTGCCAGAGAAGGTAACTCCCTCGGAGTTTGACCTCGTGGTGCTTGCCATGCAGGAGCCGCAATACAGCGCGGCCGGAGTAAGAGAATTGCTTGGCCGGGTGGCAGCCTCAGGTGTCCCGACGATGGCGATCACCAATATGCCTNTGCTTCCCTATCTCGCGCGCATACCGGGCCTTGAGACCCAAAGCCTTCGGGAATGTTTTCTTGAGCCAGAACTCTGGGATTCATTTGATCCCGGTTTGATGACGCTGTGTAGTCCGGATCCGCAGGCGTTTCGTCCGCCGGAAGAGCAGCCCAATGTGCTTCAGGTGCGACTCCCGACCAACTTCAAGGCGGCGGCGTTTGCGAATGACAGTCATACTGCAATGCTGCGTGATCTCGATTCGGGAATCGAAGCAGCCCGCTTTACCAGTCCTGAGCTGGGTGAGCTGGAGTTACCGGTAAAACTGCGAGTGTATGACTCGCTTTTTGTTCCGTTGGCCAAATGGGCGATGCTCATGGCCGGCAACTATCGTTGCGTCCAGGCAGAAGAGATGCGCCCGATCAAAGAGGCGGTCCATGGCGACATAGAGGCGAGCCAGGCTGTTTATGAATGGGTTGTCGGCGTATGTATTGACCTTGGCGGGGACACATCAGATTTCGTGCCCTTCGACAAGTACGCCAAAGCGGCCAGTTCCCTCGCGAGCCCTTCTTCAGCGGCGCGCGCGTTGGCCGCTGGCGCCACGAATATCGAAAGGGTCGACAAGTTGGTGTCCCTGGTCGCAGCTCAACAGGGCAAGAAACTTGAAGTCGTGGATGAGACGGTGGGTCTTGTAGAAAAGTGGCTCACCCACAACCGGGCAGCCTAGCTTCTGAGCTTTCTTACTCGGGGGATGCCTGCAGTCAGTGAAGGTCTGCAGGGCGACCGTTGAGAGCGCCCATCCCCTATAAAGTAGCACCGTGTTCTGTCACGCCGTACCTCGCGAGCGCATCGGTCAGATGCGTGAACGCCTCGTCCACTGAGTCCGTCAGCAGGAAGAGGTCGAGGTCGTCTTCGCTGATGGTGCCGCGGTTGATGAGTGTCTGGAAGTTGACGGTACTTTCCCAGAAAGAGCTATCGAATAGCACGATGGGTAGGTGCTTGCGTATTTTTCCGGTTTGAAGAAGCGTAAGGATTTCAAATAGTTCATCGAGGGTGCCAAAACCGCCAGGGAAAAATACGACTGCTTTCGCCATGTAAGCGAACCAGAACTTTCGCATAAAGAAGTAGTGAAACTCGAGCGACAGTTCGCGAGTGATGTATTCATTGTTGGCTTGTTCGTGCGGCAGGGAGATGCCCAATCCGACAGTGATGCCTTCCGCCTCTGAGGCGCCACGATTGGCGGCCTCCATAATNCCGGGACCCCCTCCCGAACAGACGACAAANCGTCGGTGATCTTCTGGCAGGTTTTTTGACCACTGGGTGAGGCGGCACGCGAGTTCTCGACACGCCTGGTAGGCGTCGGCAAGAGGGGCCGGCGAACCCCCACTGGCGCCTCGCTCCTCGGACACGTGCTCAGGAGTGGTGGCCCGGGCTGACCCCATGAAAACGATGGTGTCCTCGATGTCATGATCCGCGAACCGGGATTGGGGTTCGATAAATTCGGACACGATGCGCAGCAGCCGGGCATCAGCGCTGTCGAGAAACCGGGAATTCTTATAAGCCTTCAAAGTTTCGCTCCACTAATGTCATTAACGGGAACTCACAGGGAGTGAGAGGGATCAGAATATTAAGGTGAGAAGCGTAACGGGATTTGGTAGCGGGAGATACTTAATGGTATATTGTATACCAGATTCCTCCGACCTCTTACCCGGGATATGAAGGCAGTCTTACAGAAATCCTTCGGCGCGGCCGATACTCTTTACCTCGGCGAGCAGTCGACGCCGACCCCAGGGCCTGGGCAGGTGCTGGTGCGGGTAGCGACCACAAGCGTCAACCGACCTGACATCATTCAGCGAGAAGGTAACTATCCACCCCCCAAGGGTGACTCGCAGGTGTTGGGGCTAGAGGTCGCGGGCATCATCGCCGAGGTCGGGCAGGGCGTTGATGAATGGACGCCCGGTGATCGGGTCATGGGTCTGGTAGGTGGTGGAGCCTACGCGGAATTCGCGTTAGCCTGGGCGAGTCATCTGATGCCTGTGCCCGAGACGATGTCTTGGGCGGAGGCGGCCTGCGTTTGTGAGACGTATATTACGGCTCATCTCAATTTGTTCCAGTGTCCCGGTATCGAAAACGGTCAGAGGATTCTCCTTCATGGAGGCGGGGGCGGTGTGAACACGGCAGCGATTCAGTTATGCCGTGCTCTGGTGCCAAAAAGCCCTGTGTATGTAACGGCCTCAGAACATAAGCTAGAGCGTGTGTCTGCGCTCGGCGCCACACACGTGATCGATTACCGAGCGCAGGAGTTTTCAGAGGTCATAAAGGAGTTGACCGGCGGGAGAGGGGNAGACGTGATCCTGGATCATATCGGAGCTGCCTATCTTGCCTCCAATCTGAAATCCCTTGCCACCAACGGAGTGCTGGTGCTGATTGGTGTGATGGGCGGAGTGAAAGCAGAGTTGAACCTCGCGCAGCTAATGGTTCGAAGGCAGAAGATCGCGGGCTCCGTGCTCAGGCCTCGGCCTCGGGAAGAAAAAGGCCAGATCATCACAAGGTTTGCCGCGGACGTGATGGATCTTTTGAAAGACCGCCAGATCGTTCCGCTGGTAGATGAGATTTTCCCCCTTGAGGAGGTAAGTCAGGCCCACCAGTTGATGGAAGCCTCAGGACATTTTGGGAAAATTGTCCTTCAGGTCGATCCTACGCTAACGGGTCACTAATCCTGTCGCCGCGGATTCGCTGGCTCAGCGTCATTCTTGGAGTTACAGATGTTTCTTTTTGAGTACCAGGCCAAGACACTGATGCGAGAACAGGGGATTTCGGTATTGGAAGGCATCGTCGCTACATCCGAGCAGCGCGCCCTAGATGCTGCCCGGGAACTAGGGGAAGGACCCTGGGTCATCAAGGCGCAGATCCATGCAGGAGGGCGAGCAGAAGGGCGCGTCAACGATTCTGAGGATCTGCGAGGAATCGAGTTCTCCAATACTGTTCTGGGGGTCGGCCAGACAGCAGCCAGGATGTTGGGAAAGAATCTCGTTACTCCGCAAACTACGCGCCAGGGCGAGACCATCAACGCGGTCTATATTGAGCCTGAGATCCGGTCTGAGTTACAGGTCTTTCTTGCTATTCTCATTGACGGGGAACGAGGCGAGCCCATCTGTCTCGCGAGCGTCAAGGGAGGGAGCCAGGTTGAACGGGATATCTTTGATGATCCCAGTAAACTGGTTCGCGTACCCCTTGGCGCGGCGAACCAAATTGCCTTGTCGGTCGGGCACGAGGCGGCATCCCAACTGGGTCTGCCGTCATCGTCGATCGACGCTTTTGCGGAACTCGTCCAGCAGGTGCACGGTCTATTCGTGGCTCGTGATCTTTCCCTGATCGAGATTAATCCCCTCGCCATCCGGTCGAACGGCTCTCTGGTTGCGTTGGACGCACGGGTCACTGTGGACGACAACGCCCTATATCGCCAACCGGCAATGGGAGCACTCGCGTCGCGGGGCGATCAATCGGTAGCAGAGGAACGGGCAGCCAAGAATGGCTTCAACTTCATTCGGCTGGATGGCAATGTTGGTACATTATCCAGCGGGGCAGGACTGGCAATGGCCACGCTGGATGCGATCACTCACCTCGGGGGCAGGCCGGCAAACTTTCTGGACGTACCGCCAGTGCTTGAGGTCAGCAGAGTCAAGGAAGCGTTTCTTCTGGTCCTCTCTGAACCTGAGATCAAGTCCTTGATCGTCAATGTATTCGGAGCCGGGATCATGCGATGCGACACGATTGCCGACGGTCTATTGCTCGCGCATCTCGAACAACCAGTCAGCATTCCTCTTGTTATGAGGCTGGCAGGCACCAACAGGCCACTCGCACTTTCGCGACTTGAGCGTTCTGGGATCGATATTGAGTTCGCGCCAAACCTTGCCTCGGGCGCACAAATGGTGATCGAAGCTGCGGATTCGCCGCCGGCCCCACGACAGACAGATTCGATCGCGGGCCGGTTCACTCAGTGGATCACGCGGACCAAGGAGGGCCCCCGCTCGTGAGCATACTGGTCGATGAATCGACCCGGGTGATTTACCAGGGAATAACGGGACGACAGGGAACCTTCCATTGCGAACGTGCTTTGGCAAGCGGGACCCGGATTGTTGGCGGCGTGCGGCAAGGCAAGGGCGGTACGAGCCACCTTGGTGTGCCGGTGTTTGACACCGTGGCTGAGGCGATGAAAGTGACGCAAGCGAACGCGAGCGTGATATTTGTGCCGCCTGCAAATGCCGCGGAAGCCATCATTGAGGCAGCCGATGCTGGAATCGGACTGGTGGTTTGTGTCACTGAACGCATCCCCGTCCTGGATATGGTCCGTGTGCGGGCATATCTTAAGGATTCCAGCACAGTGCTCGTGGGCCCCAATTCTCCCGGGCTTGCGGTCCCGGGTATCGGCACGCTCGGCATCATGCCGCAAGGCATCTTTCTGCCCGGCGCCATTGGCATTGTCTCTCGATCAAGCACGCTCACCTACGAAGCCGTTGACCAAACTACNCGAAACGGATTGGGGCAGTCAGCCTGTATTGGCATTGGGGCGGACCCGGTGGGCGGTATCTCGGTTTCACAGTGCCTTGAACTTTTCATTAATGATGATCAAACCCGAGGGGTTGTATTGATCGGTGAGGTAGGGGGCAGGGCCGAGGAAAATGCCGCAGAATTTTTATCAACACTCAGCAGTTACAAACCCGTCGTGGCCTACATCGCAGGACAAACCGTTCCGGAAGGCCGGCGTATGGGTCATGCGGGCACGATCGTTCATTATGGTTTGGGCACCGCTCGAACAAAGATCGAGGCTCTGCGGGATGCGGGTGTCAGAGTTGTTTCCTCGCCGGTGGAAATCGGCAGTGTCGTCGCCAAATCCCTTGAACGTTAGGACACTGAGCCCGGACTCTTTTTGTGAGGAAGCCAGGTGACAATTGCCGTTAAGCCGATCCGTTCGGTGTCGAGTCTCAAGGACCAGGTCTATTGGAGCCTGCGGGACGCTGTCGCAGATATGGATATTTATTCAGGGGAAGAGCCTCCTCGCCTCGACGAAAGACGATTGGCCGATAGCCTGGGCGTCAGCCGGACACCGGTTCGAGAGGCGATTTCCCGCCTGGAGCAGGCCGGCTTGGTGCGGAATATTCCTAGACGGGGCACTTTCGTCGTCCGGAAAACAAAAGAAGAAATTCTNGAGATCATTTATGCNTGGGCCTCAATTGAGAGTATGGCGGCGAGACTTGCGACCCTGCGCGCGTCGGATCAGGAAATCTCAGCCCTACGGAAGATTTGGGATAAAGGAAGTCCTGATGCTAAGAGCGCGCCGATTGATGAATACTCCAGGACCAATATCCAGTTTCATCAGGCGATTGTTTCTCTCGCGCACAGCCCGTTGTTGAGCGACCTCGCAGACAGCCTTTTTATTCATATGCGAGCAATCCGGTCGAGAACCATTCAGGACGATGACCGTGCACAGCGTTCGATTATTGACCACGCCCGGATCATTGAGGCGCTGGAGAAAAGAAAGACAGAAACGGCGGAAGCCCTTGTACGCGAGCACGCCTTGCAGCTCGCAGACCACGTGGCAAAAAACGTGCGCTACCTGGACGGACGGTCCATAGGTTGAGCGACAAACTCTCTAGAGCCGAACAAATCTCAAATTCATCATTGAGTTCAACAATAACTTAACCAATTAAGAAAACGGGAGCCACTCATGAAAGCGCTTGAAGGTGTACGAATACTCGATATGACCCACGTTCAGTCCGGACCAACCTGTACTCAGTTGCTGGCCTGGTTTGGCGCAGACGTTATAAAGGTTGAGCGCCCGGGTGTCGGTGATGCGACTCGGGCTCAGTTGCGCGACGTGCCCGATGCGGACAGTCTCTACTTTACGATGCTGAACCACAACAAGCGCAGCATCACACTGAACACCAAGGATGAAAAAGGCAAAGAAGTCTTTACGCGCTTGATCGAAACCTGTGATGTGATGGTGGAGAATTTTGCGCCCGGCGCGTTGGACCGAATGGGTTTTTCCTGGGAGCGGATTCAGGAGATCAACCCCCGAATGATATATGCGTCTGTGAAGGGGTTCGGGCCCGGGCCGTATTCGGAGTGCAAGGTCTATGAGAACGTCGCACAGTGTGCCGGAGGAGCTGCCTCAACTACGGGATTTCNTGATGGCCCGCCGCTGGTCACCGGCGCACAGATTGGTGATTCGGGAACCGGCTTGCATCTTGCGTTGGGAATCGTGACGGCACTGTATCACCGTGAACACTCCGGGCGTGGTCAGCGGGTCTTGGCGTCCATGCAGGATGGGGTTCTAAACCTGTGCCGGGTCAAACTGCGTGATCAGCAACGTCTGGCACACGGACCCCTAAAAGAGTACTCCCAGTTCGGAGAGGGGATTCCGTTCGCGGACGCGACCCCTCGGGCTGGGAACGACTCTGGCGGCGGCCAACCAGGCCGGATTCTCAAGTGTAAAGGCTGGGAGCAGGATGCGAATGCATATACCTACTTTATTACCCAGGCAGCAGTTTGGGNNAAGATTTGTGACGTCATCGGACGCCCGGAGTGGAAAGAGGATCCCGATTTCGCGACGCCGCCGGCAAGACTTCCCCGNCTTAACGAAGTCTTTAAGGCAATCGAGCAATGGACGATGACCAAAACCAAGTATGAGGTAATGGAGATCTGTAATCCGCTAGATATTCCGGTAGGGCCGATTCTGTCTATGCAGGAGTTGAGCGAAGAGCCTTCTCTGCGTGATACGGGAACCATTGTTGAAGTGGATCATCCGACACGTGGCAAGTACCTTACTGTTGGCAACCCGGTGAAGTTGTCCGACTCACCCAGCGAGGTAAGTCGTTCCCCGCTTCTGGGCGAGCACACCAGCGAAATTCTTCAGGAAGTGCTGGGATACAGTGACGAAGAAGTATCAGGTCTGCGGGAGGCGGGCGCGGTCGGCCGCGAGGATTGTGCGGCTACGTAGGGAAACGGATAGGGTGCGGGCGTTTAGTCAAGAAGCGTACTTTTGGTTAGCGTAACCGTGCCCTTGGTTTTCTGTTCGTGTTGTTGGCGTATCTGTAGAGGGATCTGTTTGGGGTTATTGGAAAACCAGTAATAGAGCTCTCTCGAACTATTCCGATCGATAAAGTAGCGGGTAGTTGAGATTGTCCGGGATGCAACACTAAGCGCTTCTTCTTCTTGCTCGATAAAGTGATAACTCCGGACGCGGTGACCTTCATGAACTTTCAGGACAAAATCTCGGTCGCCTTCAGAGAGCAACAGCCTCGCCATCAATTCAAAACTTAAAGGGTCCTGCATATTGGGTTCGAGGGCAAAACTACGTTCTTCGCCCTTGGCATAACCGCTGCTNGTGCCTAAATCCCAATCGAACTCGACTCTGATGTCCCGCTTTGGGTTTGGCTTGTCTTCTCCAATGGAGTAAAGAGACGGCCGGATCACACCGTCTTGCAGGGTGAACTGCGAGACTTCATAGATTGGACCATACCCTGTGAGTCGTGCAGCGCCCTTCAGGCGGGTGGTCGACCGCAGGATATACTCCTCTCCATCTTTTTCCAGCGAAACTGTCCTTGCCGCACGAAAGCCCGAATAGTCGACAGCAAATTCGGAGTGAAACGGTTCCAGCAGAACGGATTCGGACGCATTGATTGGCTCATAAAAAAACGTCAGCAACAATGCGAGCGCTGTCACAAAGGAAGCTGGTGTTATGAGCGTGCGGTATCCGGACGAGTGCATGGGTCTTCGGTTGCTGGTCTTGGGTTTACTCAGCGCGGCACTGTGCGAGACGCGATAAGCCGGTGACGGTCTCATGAATATACGGGTTGTTACATACAATATACACAAGTGCGTTGGAGGGGTCGATCGGCGATACAACCTGGCTCGGATTGTCGATGTGATTCGGCATTACCAACCGGAGCTGGTTCTGTTGCAGGAGGTCGCACGCTTTAGTCGGGAATCTTCGGGTGTGCTGCAGGCAGATATTCTGGGCGATGCGTTGCAGTTGCCGCATCGTATATGGATCCCTAATGTTCGTGTCCAGCATGCCCGGGGATACGGCAATGCCATTCTGAGTCGCTGGCCCATTTCAGACACAGAAAACATCAATCTCACGATCGGCCCCAAGAAGCGTCGTAGCGCCTTATATTCCAAGGTACGAATCTCTATGCCAGGAAAGGGGCGCGCCCGGGTCCAGACACGGACCGTCCATCTCTTCAATTTACATTTGGGACTGTCGGGCATTGAGCGCCGCATGCAGCTGAAGAAGCTGTTGTCCCACGCTCACTTCGGTCAGATTTCCCGGACAAGCCCTATCGTGGTTGCAGGTGATCTGAATGATGTCTGGGGGACCTTAGGTCGTCAGGTAATGCGACCCGCAGGATTTCGCGGCACAGACCGCAAACCGCAAACCTTTCCGGCATATGCGCCGGTACGGGCGTTGGATAGCCTCTATGTGAGTGGAGAGATCCAAATCGCCAGCNTGATGTCATCGCGTCTGGCNCTNGCGCGCCAGGCATCTGATCACTTACCNCTGGTGGCGGACCTCAATCTCTCCTGAGGNGCGCCCAAAAAAAAGCGGGGCAAATGCCCCGCTTGTTCTGAAATCCCGGGATTCGGGCAACAGCAGAACCTACTTGGTAGCGTCCAGCGCCTGGTCAACATCGGCAAGGATGTCGTCGATATGTTCGATACCGATCGACAGCCGGATCAGGTCTTCTGTCACTCCGGAGCTCGCCAACTCTTCGGGCGCCAGCTGACGGTGNGTCGTGCTTGCCGGGTGGCAGGCCAGTGACTTGGCGTCGCCAATGTTGACGAGTCGGGTGATGAGTTGCAGCGCATCGATAAACTTAGGTGCGGCTTCGGCTCCGCCTTTGACACCAAAACTCATGACCCCCGAACCGCGGCCACCCATGTACTTGTCGAGCAGGGCTTTATGGGGGCTATCATCGAGTCCGGCATAACGAACCCATTCGACCTGCGGATGATCTTTAAGGTGTTTGGCCACCGCAAGGGTGTTCTCACAGATGCGATCCATCCTTAGCCCAAGGGTCTCAATACCCTGCATGATCAGGAATGAGTTCATCGGCGTCATTGCAGCGCCCATGTTTCGAAGCGGCACAACCCGCGCCCGGAGAATATAGGGCGGCAGGCCTGTTTCGGTGAAGACGACGCCGTGATAGGAAACATCTGGCTCGTTGAGGCGATTGAACCGCTCCTTGTTGGCGACCCAGTCGAATTGGTTGGAATCAACGATCATCCCTCCCACGATCGTGCCGTGGCCTGACATATATTTGGTCAGGGAATGTACAACAATGTCGCAGCCGTGCTCAAAGGGCCGACACAGGTACGGTGTGGGAACGGTGTTGTCGACGATGACCGGTACGCCGTGAGCATGGGCAATGTCGGCAACTTTTGCGAGGTCGACGACGTTGCCGGCCGGATTGCCGATAGATTCGCAGTAGACCGCCTTGGTTTTGTTGTCGATCAGCGCAGCCATGGCGTCGAGGTTCTCTGGATCAGCGAATCGGGGCTGGATGCCAAACTGCGGAAAGGTATGTGCAAACAGGTTGTACGTACCACCGTACAGCGTTGACATACTAATGAAGTTATCACCCGCCTCGGCGATGGTCATGATCGCGTAGGTGGTTGCCGCCTGCCCGGAAGACAACGCTAAAGAGGCAACGCCGCCTTCCATGTCCGCAACGCGCTGTTCGAGCACGTCGTTGGTCGGGTTCATGATCCGGGTATAAATATTGCCGAGTTCCGCAAGATTAAACAGGTTTGCCCCATGTTCTGTATCACGGAATGAGTAGGCAGCCGTCTGGTAGATTGGAACGGCAACCGCGTTCGTTGTCGGATCTGGCTTATAGCCTGAATGAACCGCTTTAGTTTCGATTTTCATGTATTCTCCCGTCGTAAGATGGTGGCAATTGATGTGAGTCTGTCTGCATTTTTAACTGGTCATAGCGCGTCTTCCCGGGGCTCGGAGAATTAGATGCAAACCCACAGCAATGTGCCTGACAAGAGATACCTTACAAATGTCTCAGAATTCCTGCAAGGCGAAATTTTTGGGCGGTGGCCCAAATCCCACCCCGGCGCGTTAACCAGACTATGATTTCCCTACTGAATGATGGTCAGTGGATGCTGTTCGGCATCATTTTGGTCGCACTCATGATCTCGTTGTCTTTTCATGAGTTCGGGCATGCTTTCACCGCGCTGCGTTTTGGGGATGACACTGCCCGTCGGGCGGGTCGCCTCACCGTCAATCCGGTGGCGCATATCGATCCTTTGGGTTTGTTAATGGTGGTTTTTGTCGGTTTTGGATACGCCAAACCGGTGCCCACCAATCCGCGGCTTTTCGATTCCCGCTATGCTGAACTCTGGGTCGCTGCCGCGGGGCCTGTTATGAATCTTCTGCTGGCCGTCATCAGCGTCAATGCCTATCTATTCGCGTTGAAATGGGGCTGGATCTCCTTGTCTGATCTCGGACCACGGCTGTTTTTCATCTATCTCGCGCAGATTAATCTTCTGCTGATGATCTTCAACCTGCTGCCGGTCGGGGCGCTCGATGGCCATTACATCCTGCCATATTTTCTGCCGCGCAGGCTGGCCCATGCCTATCGATACTACAATGCCCGTTACGGGAATTTTGCACTGCTGGCCTTGGTGGCTTTGGCGATTCTGGGCGTGCCGATCTTTTCCACCATCATCAGGTTAAGCGCGGGCCTGCTTCAGTGGATTGCCTTTGTTTGACCCTAGACATCAGGGATCACCATGAGCGGATCAGAAAATGAATCANTGACCCCCAGTTCGCTGGACGAGGCATCCTCAGCGGAGTTGCTGGAACGAGCATACGGGCTTGAAACCCCAAAGCAGGCGCGCGAGTTATATCGGGATTGGGCAACCACTTACGATACACACCTTGAGCAAGGCCTTCATTATCGGGCGCCTGGCCGGATTGCCGAGATCCTGGCAGAAGTCCTGGAAGAGCGGTCATCCCTCATCCTGGATGTTGGGTGTGGGACGGGATTGGTTGCAGAGTATCTGGCGCATCATGGATTCAAGAAAAGTGATGGGCTTGATTTCTCTCCTGAGATGCTGAAGATCGCCGAGAAGAAGGGAATTTATCAGTCCCTTGTCGAGGCGGATCTGGAAAAGCCGCTCCAGATTGCAGAAGGCAGCTATGACGCCGCTATCTGTTGCGGAACGTTCACACATGGGCACGTTGGCCCTCAGGCCTTGGGTGAGATCTGCCGAGTGCTGAAGCCCGGGACGCCTTTTGCTTGCACCATCCACGATCATCTCTGGGATACAGCGGGGTTTTCGCTAGCGATCGAGCGGCTGCAGGCTTCTGGAATCGCGACGCTGGAATCTGTCAGGGAAGAATCTTATTTCGACGGGGCGCCGGCTGACGGTAAGTATTGCGTGCTGAGACGACATTGAGATACCTCACCGATAGCAAAGCAGCCATTGGGTCAGGTGCTACAATCCGGATCAGCGGGCTGATAAGTTGGCTTGCACCAATATGGCGGCGGCAGTCGGTCTCCCCGGTGGCGAGAGGTTGTGAACCCGGTCAGGTCCGGAAGGAAGCAGCCGTAGCATCCAAATCGGGTGTCGGGGTCGGGCGGGCTGGCGCCGTCTCCATTGTTCCGGATCAGAATTTGGCGTTTCGTGAAAGGCTTTACCGAGCCATGACCCCAGTGTTCCCTCTATGAGTTACCAGGCGCTCGCCCGCAAGTGGCGGCCTCGACGTTTTGCCGATGTGATTGGGCAGGACCACGTGGTCAACGCTTTGCGTAACGCCATTTTGCAGGATCGGGTGCATCATGCGTTCCTTTTCAGTGGAACCCGTGGTGTGGGGAAGACGACCCTCGCTCGGATACTGGCTAAGGCAGTGAATTGCGAGCGGGGTCCGCAGGCTGAACCGTGCGGCGAGTGCGGGGCCTGCGAGGGTGTGGACGAGGGACGGTTCATTGATCTCATCGAAATCGATGCCGCCTCCCGAACCCGAGTCGACGATACCCGGGAAATTTTGGACAACGTGCAATACGCGCCCACCCAGGGGCAGTACAAGATTTACCTCATTGATGAGGTACATATGCTGTCTGGGCACAGTTTCAACGCGCTTTTGAAGACCCTGGAAGAGCCGCCATCCCACGTGAAGTTCCTGCTGGCTACCACTGACCCCCAGAAGCTGCCGGCGACGATTCTTTCCAGGTGCCTGCAATTCAATCTGCGACTGTTGACCGCCCAGGAGATCAGCGGCCAGCTGGAGACCATTGTCCGTGCCGAGGGTCTTGGTTTTGATGGAGAGGGTCTGGACATTCTCTCCCGTGCCGCCGACGGCAGTATGCGAGATGGCCTGAGCCTCCTGGATCAAAGCATTGCGTTTGGTGATGGGTCTGTTACTGATGTGGAAGTGCGGGACATGCTGGGCATGATCGAGTCACATCACGTCGATGCACTCCTGCGCGCATTGGCGGATAAAGATGGCAGCGGACTGATCGAAACCGTCGCCAATATGGCTGAGCGCCCGATTGATTACTCTGGCGCACTCGATGAACTCTTGACGGTGCTGCAGAATGTCTCGCTGTTCCAGATCCTCCCCGAGGCGGTGGCAGCAAAACAGGCGGATTCGGATCTAATCAAGGATTTGGCGTCCTCCTTGTCGAAGGAGGATGTCCAGTTGTATTACCAGATAGGGCTGCTGGGAAAACGTGATTTGCCATTGGCACCGAGCCCCGCTTCTGGCTTTGAAATGACCATGTTGAGGATGTTTACTTTCTCGCCGGACACCGAAAACACGGGCAACGCAGGCCCTCACGCGGGAGGTGCAGTCCCTCAATCGGCGGCGAGCACGCCCAGCAAACAAGGGGCTAAGAAGAGCCCAAAGAGCCGTCCAGAAAAAAAACCTGGGTCCGAGGCGCAGGTGGAGTCCAATGGGGCACGCGACTTGGGACAAGCGGCAGCCAATGCTCAAAAAAAGCCTGCCCGCAACGGCAGAAACAAAAAAGATCTATCACTCCTGGATCCGGCGGTCTGGACAGCGTTTGTTGAGGACAGCGCCTTTACTGGGGTGACCCAGGAACTGGCCATGAATCTGTGCCCGAAGGCTTATGACCCGAAAACTCAGGTGCTGACGCTGTCCATTGTGCCTGGCGTGGGTTCAATGCGCAGCCCTGCGAGGCAGCAGATGCTGGAGGCAAAACTGGAGGCGTTTTGCGGCGTTGCCGTGCGCCTTGATTTTATCGAGAACGGTGAGGTGCCAGGGGAAACGCCCGCCATGGCCCGTACCCGACGTGAGCAGGAAGAAAGAGAGCAAGCCTATAAGACCCTGATGGACGATCCAACGGTTCAGGGACTGGTGTCGGCATTTGATGCTACGGTGGTGCCGGAATCGGTCCGGCCGGGCAAACAAGAGAGGAACAGCGAATGAAGGGGCCTTTGGGAAATATCATGAAGCAGGCTCAGGAAATGCAGGAAAAGCTTAAGGCTGCACAAGAGTCTCTTGCCAGTATGGAGGTCACTGGCGCTTCTGGCGGCGGAATGGTCGAGGTGGTCATGACCTGTCGTTATGATGTCCGCCGGGTCTCTATCGATGATGCCCTGGCCAGCGATGACAAGGAAGTTCTCGAGGATCTGATTGCGGCCGCAGTCAACGACGCAGTGCGCCGGGTTGAAAAAGTGACCGAGGAGAAAATGGGAGGACTCGCGTCGGGGATCAATATCCCTGGGCTTAATATCCCAGGCATGAATGGCTAACGGCGAAGCCATCGACCGGTTGAAAGAGGCGCTCCGACGACTGCCCGGAGTAGGCCCCCGCACGGCTGGCCGTATGGCGTTTCATCTGCTGGAGCGCGACCGGGAGGGAGGTAAGCTGTTGGCGCAGGCGCTTCAGGCGGCGGTCGTAGGGGTGAATCATTGCGAGCGCTGCAACAATTTCAGTGAGAATCCGCTTTGCGATGTTTGTGATTCAGGAAAGCGAGATGAGACGCTGCTCTGCGTTGTAGAGACTCCGGCAGATCTCGATACCATCGAGCAGGCAGGNGCTTATACCGGATACTATTTTGTGCTNATGGGGCATCTGTCACCCCTTGACGGCATTGGACCAGATCAGCTGGGCTTTGAACGCCTGCTGGACCTCATCTCTCTAGGTGGCGTCCAGGAGGTTATTTTGGGTACGAATCTGACGGTAGAGGGCCAGGCGACGGCGGATTACTTGAGCGACGTACTCCAGTCACGTGAAATCACAGTCAGTCGTCTGGCGCGTGGTGTGCCCGCCGGGGGAGAGCTCGAATACATGGATGCGAACACGCTTAATCAGGCGTTTTCAGATCGTCGACTGCTTGTGAGACACCCGGACAACCAATCCTGAAACAAGCGGACCGTTGTGACCTCCCGAGTGCAGCGGCAGCGGATAGGGAGTCGGTCTCTCTAGGAGCCGAAGCTGAGCGGCTCCCCAAACACACCAGGGCGGATANCCCCTTGGTCAAAANCGNCCCGGCCTCCAATGATAGTGTGTGTGGGCCAACCGCTGAGAGCTCGGCCTGAAAAGGGACTCCAACCTGTTCGGCTGAATACTTCCTGGTCGCGAACTTCTTTGGATTCTTCAATGTTAACCAAAGCAAGATCCGCATCGTAGCCCTCGGCAAGCCTTCCTTTGTTCGAGATTTTGTAAAGCTCGGCGGGTCCTGAACACATCCAACGGAGGATCTGGGTCAGAGTGCATTTGCCTTCACGCATGGCAGTCATCATCAGCGGCAGCGATGTCTCAACGCCGGGCATACCAGAGGGCGAGCGGGGGTAGGGCTGTTCTTTGTCTGCCAGCAGGTGCGGCGCATGATCGGTGGCGATGATGTCGATAACGCCATCATGCAGTCCTGCCCAGAGCGCTTTTGAATTCTCCGGATGCCGGATTGGAGGGTTCATTTGCACGCGTGAACCTAGAGCCGCGTAATCGCCGGTATTGAGGAAAAGATGGTTGGGCAGCACTTCACAGGTAACGTAGTCGGGTTTACCGGCCCGCAAACGCGCAACTTCCTCGGCGGTCGATAAATGAAGGATGTGCAGTCTTCGGCCATATTTTTCGCTTAGATGCAGCGCGCGCTCAGTGGCAATCAGCGCCGTCTTTGCATCTCGAATAGAAGAATGGATGGCGTAGTCTTCGGTTTCCGTATCACCTAGCAGTGCCGTAGTGCGTTCCCGTATCCGGGTTTCATCTTCGGCATGCACGGCGATCAGTCGTTCACCGTTGCCAAAAATTCGGTCGAGATCTTTCTCCTCGTTCACGAGCAGACTGCCTGTGCTGGAGCCCATAAAAATCTTGATGCCGCAGGCAGGATGGACGCTATTCAAGGATTCAAGATTGTCTACAGTGGCTCCAACGAAAAATCCGAAGTTGGCAACGCTCGTGGTCCTTCCCCTGGAAATTTTCCAGTCCATCTGCTCCTGATCAATGGTGGGGGGGTTGCAATTCGGCATTTCCAGGAAACTTGTCACGCCTCCCCTGACCGCGGCTCGTGAGCCTGAGGCCAGGTCTTCCTTCTCCGTCCCGCCGGGTTCACGAAAATGCACCTGGGGATCAATCACACCGGGTATCAATAGTTTGCCTTCGGCGTCTATTTCTTCGCGTCCATCACCGCCGATCTGGGAGGCAATAGAAGTGATGCGTCCTTCGGTGCAGGCGAGGTCTCCCTCAAGAAGGTCGCCGTCGGGAAGGGCGATGGCTGCGTTACGGATGAGCAGATCGTTCATTTGGGATTATTAAACTGTGAGGGTCAGCGTAGTGTACTCTCTTGGGCCTGCCCGCTCTTGGGGGCCTCAAATAAAAACGGCTCCGTAGCGCCGTTTTCAAAGAAGCCGGGCCGAACTTGAGTTTGGCGTTCAGAAGTAAAGGATCAGACGCTTTGTTTTTCCCGGATCTCGTTCACCGACTTGCAGTCGATACACAGATTCGCCGTAGGTCTCGCCTCGAGACGCTTTATCCCAATTTCGATGCCGCAGTCTTCACAAAAACCATAATCCCCTTTATCAAGATTGATCAACGAGTCATTGATTTTCTTGACAAGTTTCCGTTCCCGATCTCGGGTCCGCAACTCCAGGGAGCGGTCGGTTTCCAACGTAGCGCGATCGTTTGGATCGGGCAGGTTAATCGTTTCATCCTGCATGACCGACATCGTGCGTTCGATGTCATCAACGAGTTCTTGTTTCCAGGCATTCAGAATGGCGCGGAAGTGTTCGGTTTGAACGTCTCCCATGTACGGTTCGCCTCGCTTTGGACGATGCGGCTTGATGCCATGAATTAGTTCTTCAGAAGCTTTTTTCTTTGTTGCGGCCATTGGTTTACACTGAGACCTCGTAAAAAAAACCTGTTAAGGCGGGCCAGAAAGGCGGCGCAATCTAGCAGGTTCCGCCATTTCCCGCAATGCCTGTCAGAAAATAAGTCCAAGAGGTCAATTTGGCAATGATTTTGCGTTATTCGCCCACTTCTCCGTACGTGAGAAAGGTGTCTGTTGTGATCCGAGAATTGGGATTATCGGGGCAGATCGAATGTGCTCCGACAGATCCCTGGACTCCCGATACCGATCTCTCGGTACAGAATCCACTGGGGAAGGTGCCGACGCTGATCACTGAGGCCGGGGAGGCCTTATTCGACTCCCACGTGATCTGCGAATACCTGGACGGGATTCACGCTGGTCCGAAACTGATTCCTGAGGACCCGAAGACTCGGATTGAGGCGTTGCAACTCGAAGCTCTAGGGGACGGCGTGTTGGATGCCGCAGTGCTGGCGTTCATTGAGGCCGAGCGGCGGCCGGAGACCTCTCGATGGCCGGTTTGGGCCGCGCGCCAGCGTGCAGCAATTGATCGCAGTCTCGACTGGTTGGCAGGGCATATGCATCTGTTGTTCGACCAGATACACCTTGGGCACCTCACGATAGGCTGCGCTTTGGGCTACCTCGATTTCCGATTGGGCGACTTGAACTGGCGGGAGCGGCATCCGGATCTTTCCGGGTGGTATGAAGAATTTTCCGCGCGGGAGTCGATGCGTCAGACCAAACCATCGGGTTGATCGCCTCATTTTTGGGGCTGAGTTCGATATAATGGATCCGCGGTCCGACAGCTTCCTGGGTTCCAAAAAATTTTTTTCCAAGGAGCCGCTCTCATTCAGCCGCGCGGCGCGATTGGCGTGTCCACAAGTCTGCGTTAGCCCAAATATATGCGTCTAAAGAAAATCCACGTTTCCGGTTTTAAATCCTTTGTTGATCCCACGGCGATCACGATTCCCGCGGACATGACCGGCATTATCGGGCCAAACGGTTGCGGGAAGTCGAACGTCATTGATGCCGTGCGCTGGGTTATGGGCGAAAGTTCCGCAAGAAAGCTGCGGGGCGACAGCATGTCGGACGTGATCTTCAACGGGTCAGAGGCGAGAAAGCCTGTCGGCAAGGCATCGGTCGAGCTGATTTTTGATAACACCGACGGCAAAAGTGCCCAGGTCTATGCCCGTTTCAGCGAGATATCGGTCAAACGGACGCTGTCCCGCGATGGGACCTCGGAATACCTCCTTAACAAAGCTCAGTGTCGTCGCCGAGATATTACGGATCTCTTCCGTGGGACCGGCTTGGGTCATCGGTCCTACTCAATCATTGAGCAGGGCATGGTCAGCAGGATTGTGGAGGCGCGTCCGGAGGAGCTTCGGGCGTTTGTTGAGGAGGCCGCGGGCATTTCTCACTATAAGGACCGGCGTCGTGAGACAGAAACCCGGATGCGCCACACGCGCGAGAATCTGAGCCGAGTTGAAGATATCCGCAAGGAGTTGGATACGCAGTTGCGCCGACTGCAACGTCAGGCCCAAGCCGCCCGACGATACCAGAACCTTAAGGAAGAAGAGCGGGGACTCAACGGTCAGTTATTCGCGCTTCGTTACCTTGGTCAGAAGGCTTCGGTGGAGGAGCAGGCAATATCAACGGCGCGGGCCCGAACAGATGTTGAATCTCATCTGGTTCAGCAACGAAGCCTCGAAAACCAGATTGAGGGACTGCGCGCGAATGAGATGGCTTCTCAGCAGGAAGTCAGTGATCGGCAGGCTGCGTTCTATGCGGCAGGCGCTGAAGTGGCTTCTCTGGAGCAGGCGATCGAGCATGCCAAGGAGACCGGCGAACAGCAGCGGGCCGAGTTTGAACGTCTCGAAGTCACCCTGGAGGAGATCACGGCAGAGTATCAGCACGACGGAGACCGCATTGAAGGTCTTGCAACTGAAGTCTCCTCGTTAATCAGCCAGCGCGACGAGGTAACCGCAGTCAGCACCCGGGCAGTAGATCAGCAGCATCAGTGTGAGAATGACTATGACAGTTGGCAGGACCGCTGGAATGAATTTACCCAGCAGGTGACGACTCCGATTAAGGATCAAGAGGTCCAGCGCTCACGAATCGAGCAATTGGAGTCGGCTGACGAAAAAGCGCAGGAACGACTCGCTCGCCTGGATGAGGAGATTGGCATGCTGCTCAACGAGGAAGAGCGGCTTGAAGTGGATATTGCACGCAGCGCAGTCACTCAAGCAGAGGCGGAGCTTTCCGAGGCAGAGGGCCAGGTGGAAAAGTCCACTGGGCTGATTACCGAAATGCGCGATCAGATTACGGCGCGCTCCGAAAAGCTTGATGAACAGCGTCAACGGATGCACTCCGCACGAGGCCGTTTGGAATCCCTGCAAGAGTTGCAGCAAACGTCTCAAGACAAAGATAAGGATGAAGCCTATCTCTCCTGGCTCGATCAACGGGGGTTGGCGCATGCGCCCGCGCTTGCTGGTGAACTGCGAGTTGCGCCGGGTTGGGAGAGAGCCGCGGATGCAGTGTTTGGGTCGAGACTTACTGGATTAGGTGTTGGCCACCTGCCGACGATACTGTCGAGCGATTCCGAGATGCCCCGACAGGATATGTTTTTTGTGGAGTCAGGCAAAACAGCGCAGAGCACCGACAGCCAGACATTGTTGGCATATGTCTCTTCGGAGCGTTATGACCTGCAGCCGCTACTTGCAGGGGTCTTTGTTGCTGAAGACTTGCCTGAGGCGCTCGCCCGCCGGGATCAGCTGCAACAGTCGGAGTCGATCGTGACCAAAAGCGGTGTGATCGTCGGCGTAAACTGGGCTCACGTACCCCGCGGACAAGGTGCGACGGCAGGGGTGCTCGAACGTGAGGAGGAGCTTTCTCGACTTGGCAAAGAAGTGCCGGCCATTGAAAGTCGGGTGGCGGAGTCTGAGCAGGAGCTGGAGGGCTTTCGGAACAATTTGGATACGTTGGAGGCTCAACAGAAGTCGGCGCGTAACCGGGCTGCGCTCATTCTGCAAAAGCTTAACGAAGATCGCCAGGCTTATGCAGACCGCCAGGCGCGTTTCGATCAGATTGAGGGACGTCGCCAGCAGCTTGCAGATGAATCAGAAGAGATCGTGTTGGAACTCAGCCGCACGGGAAGTGAACTGGATGAGGCACGAAGGCATTTTGCAATTGCCGAAGACGAAACCGGCGTACTTGAGCGCCAGCGTGAAGCGCTGCTGACAGAGAAAGAATTACTGACGCGCAGCTTGTCTGAATCGCGAGCCCAAGCCCAAGCGGCACAGGATCGGCGTCATGAGGCGGAACTGGCACTTCAGCATAGTCAGGCCTCTTTAGAGTCGCATCGTTCAAGTCTTTCGCGGCTCCAGGCACAAAGCAGTCGGATGCAGCAGCGGTACGAACAGTTGAGCGAGCAGCTCTCTACGGGAGAAGACCCTGGGGTTGCAATGGGCGAACGGCTGCAGACTCTGCTGACGCAACGATCGGAGGCCGAGCAGGCGCTGGCGGAGGGGCGTAACCGGCATTCGACGATTGAGCAGGAGATTCGGCAGGTGCAGGGAGCTTTGTCAGAGTGCGAGCAAGAGGTCGCGTCGGCGCGTGAGAATCTTGAGAACAAGCGACTCAAAGAACAGGAGTTGGCTGTCCGGCTGCAGACGCTCGAAGAGCAAATTGCGCAAGACCAATACGTGTTGAGTAACATTCTAGAAAACCTGCCCCAGGAGGCGGAGGAGTCGGAGTGGACAACGCGTTCCGAGCGGTTGGCCCAGAAAATTGCCAATATCGGCCCCGTCAATCTTGTCGCAATAGAGGAATTTGAAGAGCAGGCAGAGCGCAAGGAGTACCTCGATTCCCAGCATGCGGACCTCATTGAGGCGTTGGAGACGTTATCGGGCGTCATTCGAAAGATTGATCGGGAGACGCGTGAAAGATTCAAGTCAACCTTCGATAGCCTGAANCAGGGGTTTTCAGATTTTTTCCCTCAGTTGTTTGGTGGCGGAAACGCCGTGTTGCAATTAACAGAAGAGGATTTGCTGGCCGCTGGGGTTACCGTGATGGCGCGGCCGCCAGGAAAACGCAACAGTACGATTCATCTTTTGTCTGGAGGTGAGAAGGCTCTGACGGCCGTGGCGTTGCTCTTTGCACTCTTCAAACTTAATCCGGCACCGTTTTGCATCCTCGATGAGGTCGATGCACCACTGGATGATCGTAACGTCGAACGTTACTGTAAAACCCTGCGGACTCTCTCAGAAGTGTCACAACTCGTTGTCATCACACACAACAAAATTACAATGGAGTCAGCGGATATTTTGCTCGGGGTGACGATGGGAGAGCCTGGTGTGTCATCGATTGTTTCCGTAGATATCGATGAGGCGGTGAGACTCGCCGCCCACTAGCTATGAACCTGCAGTTGGCCCTGATCCTTCTTGGTGTTGCCACTTTTGCTGGTATCGTACTCTTGTCGCTTTGGCAAAGGCGCGGCGCGAGCAGCGAATGGCTGGAAAGATCGCGTAGCGGATTTCAAAACATTCTGTGCCGCGTACCCTGGGGGAATATCGCAGCAGGGTTGCGCCCAAAGAAACTTGCTCAGCGAGTCCGCCAAAAGGAACCCTCTCTGGTGTCTTCGGGTGATCTTGATCTGGCGGGAGATAACAGAGAATCCGAGGCGCAAGACGAGCCTNTCGTNGGCGGNCTCCCTCANGATGAGGGATNNAAAAANCNGGNCNCNGGGGCGGCGCANGNGCTGCCATNCGAGATCGGCANGCANCCCCTGAAGATTGACTATTGGGCGCGCCTGCCCGGGACGNCNCCTGTTTCGCGGGATGCGGCATTGGCNGTATTTCGGGANNATGAGATTGATCTGCAGCGGCCGCGCGCGCTGCACGGGCGCACCCAGCCGGGTAACGCGTGGCTTGATCTGGCGACAGCTCCCGCAGATGAAGTGTTTTCCGACCTCATCGTCAGCCTGCAAATGGCAGATCGGGATGGTGCCGTGACCGAGTCGGAATTGACGCGCTTCAATAATCTGACGTACTACATGTCAGAGACTTTAAATCGCTCATTGCAGTTCGATATGACCATAGAGGAGGCTTTGCCAGAAGCAGAGCGCCTAGCCCGATTTTGTCAGGGATTTGATCTGTTGGCTGTCATTTATATCGAACCTTTACCGGGACAAGGTTTTTCGGGTCGTGAGGTTGCGCGGGCACTGGATCGCGCGGGGATGCGGCTCGGCAAGGATGATATGTTTCATCTGTATGACCCCCGCACAGGTGAGAGCCGGTTTAGTCTTGCCAGCCGGTCTGAGGCAGGCACCTTCAGTTACGATGAACTGGAATCTGGCATGGTGCGCGGCCTTGTACTCTTCCTGAATGTGCCGACAGTTCCCAGACCCTCTCAAACGTTTTCGGACCTGATTTCGGTCGCAAATTATGCCTCTACCGAGCTCGACGGAGTTCTGGTCGATCCTCAGAAAGGAAAACTTTCCGAGGCGCAATTCGACTCCATCTCGAAGCAGATTCGGTCGCTGGAGTTATCCATGAAGCGCTATGGAATCGATCCGGGCTCAGAAGAAGCAAAGCGCTTGTTCTAAACCTGATGGATCATCACTATTGCCACCTCTTTTTTTGGACAGTTATCAAACTCCTGGCGTGATCAAGAAGAAGGAAGCCAAGAAGCGCCAGCCGGACGGATCGGTGGATCCCTCCGGCAAAATTGAGGCGCTTCGGTCTGAAATCGAGGAGCACAACTATCGGTACCATGTGCTGGACGACCCCACGATCTCAGACTCGCGTTATGACAGTCTCGTTCGAGATTTAGAGGAGGTCGAAGCAGAATATCCTCAACTGGTTGCCTCAAATTCCCCAACGCAGAGAGTGGGAGCCACCCCCCTGGATCGATTTGAGTCAGTCGCTCATGAGGCGCCCATGTTGTCTCTTAATAACGCGTTTTCCGCGGATGAGGTTGGCGAATTCGACCGCAGGTGCCGGGAAGGAACGGGCCGAGAATCCCTCTCCTATGTGGCGGAGCCGAAGATCGACGGGCTGGCCATCAGCCTGTTATACGAACAGGGTGGGTTGGTGCGCGCGGCGACCCGCGGCGATGGTCGGACGGGTGAAGATGTGACGTTGAATGCGCGCTCGATCTCCTCAATCCCGCTCCAGTTGAGATCGGACCGTGTCCCACCGTCGCTGGAAGTGCGGGGCGAAGTCTTTATGCCGATCGCAGGATTTGAGCGATTAAACGAGCAACAAAAGGCGTGTGATGAAAAACTCTATGTGAATCCAAGAAACGCGGCAGCAGGCAGTTTGCGACAACTCGATTCCAACGTTTGTGCACAGCGGCCGCTGTCATTTTTCTGCTACGCAGTGGGCGTCTGGCAGGGCACTCCATCGCCCGATTCACAAATGCAAATGCTCAGCGAACTGCGGGAGTTCGGTTTTCCGGTCAACCCGCTGGCCCGGGAGGTGAAAGGCCTCAATGCCTGTCTCGATTACTACGAGGACGTTATGGCATTGCGCGGATCCCTTGATTATGAGATCGATGGCGTGGTGTACAAGGTCAGCAGTTTTGAGGACCAGCAGGTCTTGGGATCGGTTTCGCGGGCGCCGCGCTGGGCGATGGCGCACAAGTTTCCTGCTGAGGAGGAAACCACCGTTGTCATGGCTATCGAGATCCAGGTGGGGCGCACCGGCGCCTTAACGCCAGTCGCCAGGCTTGATCCCGTTTTTGTCGGAGGCGTGACAGTGTCCAACGCCACGCTTCACAACGCTGAAGAAATAGAAAGGCTGGATGTNCGCAAAGGAGATACGGTGGTGATCCGTCGTGCGGGTGATGTCATTCCTGAAGTGGTGTCGGTGGTGCTCGATAAGCGTCCGAGCGGCACTCNCCGCTTTAAGTTTCCCNAAGTCTGCCCCGTCTGCGGATCCGGGGTGACGTCAGATGAAGGGGGGGTGATCCAGCGTTGCGAAGGGGGGTTGATTTGTTCCGCGCAACTCAAGGAGTCCATCAAGCATTTTTCCTCCCGACTAGCAATGGATATCGAGGGTCTCGGGGCAAAACTCGTGGAACAGTTGGTCGACAGCGGCCAGGTCAAGACACCCGCCGACCTGTTTGCGGTTTCTGCCAGCGAGTTTGCGGGTCTTGANAGAATGGGAGAGAAGTCTGCCCAGAATCTGATAAGGGCGCTCGAGAAGAGCCGGGAAACGACCTTGCCACGATTTCTTTTTGCCCTTGGGATTCCGCTAGTCGGTGAAGCAACGGCGCAAACGCTAGCGCAGTATTTTGGCACCCTTGAAGCGCTCCAAGAGGCGTCCCTGGCGTCGCTTGAAGCGGTGGCTGACGTCGGTCCCGTCGTAGCCGAGGAAATCAAGCGGTTTTTTGATCAATCCGACAACCAGCAGGTTATCCGGTCGCTGCGAGAACATGGCGTCCGTTGGGCAGAAGTAACGGCGGGCGCTCAATCAATCGGCGGTTTTTCGGGAAAAACAGTGGTCATTACGGGCACTTTGCCCACCTTGAGTCGGGATGAGGCACGTCAGTGGCTGATCGCACGAGGCGCAAAACTGGTTGGCAGTGTCTCCTCGCGAACGCACTTTGTGGTTGCCGGCGTCGACCCGGGCTCCAAGTACGATAAAGCAATCCAATTGGGGATTCGTATCCTGGAAGAGCACGAGATGCAGGCGGTTGCTGACCAACCGCCCGAGTGAGGCGCTCTCCCGGCCGAAACGGCTATCTGATGCGTTAGAATCCGGGCCTCATTTTTAGTCTGGCACGAACGTTTTGGTGCCGGTGTAAACCCCTTGGCAGCACATGAAAGACTCATTTAACTCAAGAACTTCCCTCGACGTAAACGGCAAGCGCTATCAGATTTGTGCGCTCGATGCACTGGAGCCCCGCTTTGACCTGAGCCGCCTCCCGATGACGCTGAAAATCCTGCTGGAAAACCTGTTNAGAACCGAGGACGGCGCGAATGTGACCGTTGATGATATCGAGGCGCTGGCGGGCTGGACACCTTCTGGAGGTCGGGAGACAGAGATTGCTTTCACGCCAGCCCGCGTTCTGATGCAGGACTTTACCGGGGTCCCGGCTGTTGTGGATCTCGCCGCAATGCGCGAAGCCGTAGCCGGTTTGAAAGGGGATCCGGATCGAGTAAATCCACTTTCCCCCGCAGATCTGGTTATTGATCACTCCGTTATGGTCGATCACTTCGGCCAGCCACAGGCGCTGAAAAACAACGCCCAATTAGAGTACAGCCGAAACGCGGAGCGTTATGCTTTCTTGCGTTGGGGTCAGACGGCGTTCAGTAACTTCCGCGTTGTCCCTCCCGCGACTGGGATTGTGCATCAGGTAAATATTGAGTATCTCGCGAGCGTTATTTTCAGTCGGGAGGTGGACGGAGCGGAGTTGGCTTACCCGGACACCGTTGTGGGAACCGACTCACACACGACGATGGTCAACGGGCTCGGTGTATTGGGCTGGGGTGTCGGGGGGATTGAAGCCGAGGCCGCGATGCTGGGTCAGCCGGTCACCATGCTCATTCCGGAGGTGGTGGGATTCGAGTTGACCGGTACGCTGACAGAGGGCGCAACAGCTACCGATCTCGTGTTGACTGTAGTGGAAATACTTCGGCAAAAGGGTGTTGTCGGTAAATTCGTGGAGTTTTTTGGCGACGGCTTGAATCACCTTTCTCTCGCCGATAAAGCAACCATCGCCAATATGGCGCCAGAGTACGGCGCCACCTGTGGGTTTTTTCCTGTTGATGATGAGACGCTCGAGTACCTTAGGTTGACGGGTCGCTCAGACGAGGAAATCGCGCTCGTTGAAGCGTATAGCAGGCGTCAGGGCCTGTTCCGCGCCCCAGATGCTCCGGTTGCGCAATACAACGACATAGTCAGCCTCAACCTCGCTGGTGTCGTCGCCAGCATTGCAGGCCCAAAGCGGCCGCAAGACAGAATCGCGCTGACTGACGCCAAGCGCACGATTACCGCCGCGCTGAGCGACGCCCGTGAAGGGGGTCCAGCGCAAGACCACTCTTTTGAATGCGACGGGGCTCATCACACGCTTCCCGATCTGGCTGTGGTGATCGCCGCAATCACAAGTTGCACCAACACCTCCAATCCCGGTGTCATCATGGCGGCGGGTTTGCTGGCCCGAAATGCACGTGAGAAGGGANTGTCTGTCAAGCCGTGGGTCAAGACTTCGCTGGCACCCGGCTCGCAAGTAGTCACTGACTACCTCGCGGATGCNGGGCTCCTAGATGACCTGGAGGGAGTGGGTTTTGCCGTCGTCGGGTACGGCTGCACGACATGTATTGGAAACTCCGGGCCCTTGCCTCCGGCTGTGAGTTCCGCGATCAAGGAAGGTGAGTTAATCGTCTGTTCAGTGCTGTCCGGCAATCGCAACTTTGAAGGACGCGTTCATGCGGATGTCCGGATGAACTTCCTGGCGTCACCGCCGCTGGTGGTGGCCTATGCGTTGGCGGGNACAACAGATATCAACTTCGCCATTGATGCGATCGGCACCGACTCCAACGGAGCGCACGTCATGCTGGGCGATATTTGGCCGGGGACAGATGAAATCAAACGCGCGGTGAACGAGCACGTAACACGGGACATGTTCCGCACGCGTTATGCAGACGTGTTCCGCGGCGACGAAATCTGGCAGGATGTGCCGGTCAGCGCAGGGACTCGCTTCTCATGGGATCCGCAGTCCACTTATGTTCGAAGGCCTCCGTATTTTGACGGAATGAGCATGGATCCTCCTGGCATGCCCACGATAAATAATGCCCGGGCATTGGCCGTGCTGGGAGACAGCATNACCACTGATCATATTTCCCCCGCAGGCGCGATTCAGCCAGACAGTCCGGCAGGGGAATATCTCGGTGAAAACGGCATCGCGCCGGCAGACTTCAACTCCTACGGATCCCGCAGGGGGAACCATGAGGTCATGATGCGGGGAACCTTTGCCAATATCCGACTGCGTAACGCGATGGCACCGGGTACCGAGGGTGGCTGGACCTGTTTGCAGCCCTCAGGGGAGCGGATGACGATCTTTGCGGCCGCGCAGCATTACGCCGAGTCCGATACCCCTCTGGTGGTGATTGGGGGAAAGGAATACGGCACGGGCTCGTCACGAGATTGGGCGGCCAAAGGTGTTGCGCTATTGGGGGTCAAGGCCGTTCTGGTCGAGAGTTTTGAACGCATTCATCGCTCAAACCTCGTTGGAATGGGGGTATTGCCGCTGCAATTTTTGGAGGGCCAAAGTGCCGCTGAACTCGGTATAGACGGAACCGAAATCTTCAGTATCTCCCAGCCGCAAGTTGGTGCGAGCGAGGTGAAGATCGACATGATCCGCGCCAATGGCAGCACGGAGGAGTTTAGTGTCCGGGTGCGGATTGATACCCCCAAGGAATGGGATTATTACTGTCATGGCGGCATCCTGCCCTATATGGTCCGCCAACTGTTGACGTAGGCCGCCCCGGTGCAAGCGGGTTTATTTTCTCGGCTGAATCACCGCGACCGCAATCAGGATGAGACCAAGGGCGAGCAGCAATCTTAGTGAGAGCTGCTCTTTCAGGAGCAGCACGCCCCAAAGTGCACCCAGCACCGGAACGAAAAAGTTGACCTGAGCTGAGCGGTTCGCCCCCAGCCGAGGGATGAGGTAGAAGAAAACGAGATTGGCCAACGCGGTAGAGCCGATGCCCAGATAGAGCATTGCGGCGAATGCGTACGGTTTTGGTGAGAGGGTCCACGGCGTCTCAACCACAAGTGTGACGGGCAAGGAGAAAAAGAATGCACAAAACATCGCTCCCGATGCCAGCACAGACCAATTGGAAGGCCGCGCAGCATAGCGGATGAGTGTGGCAGAGACCCCATAGCACACGGCACTCAGAAGAATCGCCAACTGCCCCAACATGGCTCCCGATAGGTCCCCGATGGCGGCTGGTCCGAGCAAAAGCGCAACGCTGCCAAAACCAATCCCGATACCGAGCCCGATGCGGGGGGTAAACGGCTCCTCCCGTATGAAAATATGGGAAAGCAATGCCGTCGTTACTGGCATGATTCCCATCAGGATCGCGGCGAGCCCACTGTCGATATAAAGTTCACCCCAACTGATCAGCGTAAAGGGAAGCGCGTTGCCAATAAGGCCGATCAGTCCATATATCATCCAAGATCGCCCATCCCTCGGGAGTCGGTGGCCTCGGAACCGAATCCAGGCATAAAGCAGGACCATCGCGATACCCAAACGGGCACTGGTCAGCGTCATAGGTCCAACGCTCTCCACTCCTACCTTGATGAAGGCAAACGACGTGCTCCACAATGTAGCGAGCAGCAGCAGCAGTGCGTAGTCTTTGGAGGCCCAGACAGGTTTCATCTTGATGTATGGTGACAAACCGGGTATTCGCCGACAGAGAAAGCGGTAATCTAACGGTTTTTCAGAAGATCAACGAGGCGACCGGCCGTGACTCATCAATCCCCAGAAACCCCACCTTTGCTGGATGCAGATGAACAGCCGCCGTATTTTCATTACAACCCTGATGGACAGTCGGGAGTCGTCCTGGTCTGTGATCACGCACGTAATGCCACACCTAGGTCATTGGCAGGGCTAGGATTATCGTCCGAGGTACTGGCGACGCATATCGGCTTGGACATTGGATGCGAACACCTTTCCAAAAAGATCGCAGACAAGTTAGACAGCGTTTTGTTGATTGCGGGATTTTCGAGACTAGTGATAGATCTCAACCGACCGCCAGATCATCCTACTTCCATTCCCACACAAAGCGATGGTGTCGATATTCCTGGAAACCACTCTTTGAGCGCTCGGGATAGGCGACAGCGGATTGATGAGATTTTTACTCCCTACCATGAGGCCGTCGCGGCTAAACTGAAACAGGCCTGTGAGCATCACAAACGGGTCGCCCTTATTTCGATGCACAGTTTTACGCCCCAAATGGACGGCCAAGCGAGACCGTGGCACATCGGTATTTTGTGGAATCGCGATCAGCGTCTCAGTGAGCCGCTTTTGGAAAGTCTGCGTCGGGAGCCAGATCTGTGCGTCGGGGATAACCAGCCGTACGACGCCAGGGATCATTTGGGCTACACCGTGGACGCCTATGATGAGATCCAGCGTCTTGCCCAGGTGATGATCGAGGTACGCCAGGATCTTCTGACGACAACTGAAGACGTGTCATGGTGGGCCGATCTTTTGACAGCGCACCTGACACAGGTACTTGATGGATGGGGGGTTTCAGTCGGATGTTAGTGGGCGTTGGTCAATCTGAGTCGATGCTCAGGCCGACGCCTTGCGAATCAAGATCAAAGTCGTTGAGATGTTCTATAAATACACGCTTGCTTTTGGGCATCGGGACCCGCACACCGGCCATGTAGGAAATAAGGTCTGTGCCATCGCTCAGGAGCCGACAACCCCGCTGTAATTGAACTCGGGCGAGGGCACTGATGCCGGCAGGCGGTGCCGGGGGAAAAGCCTTTAGCTGTTCTTTGAGGGGGACGAACTCGGGCCAATTCAGGAAAAAATCCGGATCGCTTTTCATCATCTCAGATTCAACACGTGCTGCGCGGGCGAATTCACGCACAATTCGGCCAACCCCTGAAAAACTGGGCATTCGCTCAAAAACCGTCTCGATCCGCGCGGCAATATCGTCGATGGCTTTCATGGTCTGTGAGATCTTGATGTAGCGGCTAGCGTAATAGCTGGCAATGGTGTGGGTAAAGACATTGAAGGGTTCACCCCATAACTCATCAATGCCTTCATGACCGCTGGGGTGGCGGACCTGTTTGCCAAGCTCGAGCGCCTCAGAAAAGCACTCACTGCATTCACGCATCAGTTCATTATCCTGATGCACCTCTATTCCCTGACGCTCGAGATCCACGATGCTGGTAAAGATATCGGTAGCCCGGTTGAATAAGGCGCCAGCCAGCATCGCCGCATTGACCCGTTTGCGGGCAGGATCCTGCTCGGCTTCGTAACTCGCTCGGGCGGCTTCGGTCTTTTGGCCTGGGGTATTGATCCCCGGTTCGGTGTGATGAAAGGTGCGCCGCGTAAGACTCAATAGCAGATCGCGCTTGGCCGCGAGTGTCTCCTCTGGCGGCGCGTAATAGCGAATCCAATACCCATCGTAGTAAATATGGGGACGCCCATTGATATCTTTGCGGGACCCGTTATAGATGCTGGCGCTCATAGGGTTGCGTCGTCAGTCGCCCTGGGGCAGCTGGTTTGCGTGAGATTTTACGACGGACAAATCTCCCGGCAAAGTCTCAGCGAAAGCGTCCGGCACCAGACCGGGTCTCCCCGTTGCTGTAGCCGTGACGCGGCCCTCAAAGAAGACCACTGAGGCTGAGTCGGGATCATCTACCGAATCCAGCTCGCGCTCTATCTCGACACGAATTTCGCCAGCACCCGCATTTTGCGCCCGGTTTTCAGCCAGCGTGCTCGCCAAGGACCCTGCCTTTACAAGAGCCTGTTCCAGTTGGTCAAAGTCAATTGGGCCATCGGACGCAAACACTCGAAAAATACCCTGCACCGGCTGGGTCACCGTGACCCGCGCTCTTTGAATAACGCTGCTCGCCACGGCACCCACCGCGTTTGCAACGGAGGAGTGGTCTGGAATAGACAGGGGCACATTAAATTTCTGGGCGACATCTGGGTAATAGAGTTTGGCCGGTGCTCCGACCGCAACAAGGGATCTGGAGTCATCCAGCTTCAGGGAAAACAGGCCCCCATCCACCGCACTGTTGCCCGAAATCCACTCGCTNAAAAGTCGCGCCGTGCGTTCGCGNTCTCCNTGATGCGTNTCGCCCGGATCGGTGGCGAGGCAGGCGGAGACNAGGGCNGCGCANATNGTGCGCACCATGTGTTCCTCAACCGCTGAACTNGGNCCNTTTGGGTCNTTNTCNTCNAACTTGCCCCAACCATAGACNTGCCGCATCTGNCGGGCCCAAACNATCGCGGCNAGCTCNGCNGCGCGTGTCGACCAATGGCNTGCCTTGCCCAGNACNTGNGCNGCATCGGTCGGNGTNAANCCGCTGTAAANAGCGATGCCGTCACGNACCAGTCGGGCCAGNGCCCGGGNCAGNGCGCGGTCTTCGTTTGACANTTGCTCAACATCNAGTGGNCCGTNCTGCAGGCGTTCCCAGGCGGCGGANTCNTCTTGNGAAAAGGATCNTCTCTGACTGGNTTCGGCAAACAATGCAACNGCGAAACGGTTGCTTCTNGGGCTGNCGGCGGCANCAACACGCCGTTCGAGAGTGGNNAGNANTTCAGGATANCGATGAACCAGCAGGCTCATGGGAACCACCCGACGGGGACCAATCGCGAGCCCCAGTCCTCCCTGGAAGCGTACTTCGCTGTCGCCCCCGAGCCCAAGGGAGAAGACGCGTACCGCATCCACCATTGGCCTCCAATCTCCGATAACAGTTGCTTTGGCACTGATGATCGGTTTGCCATCGGTGACGATGGCAATATCGGTAGTGGTCCCACCCATGTCAGCTATGATGGCGTTTCGGTGAGGCTGAAGTTGAGCGGCTCCCATGACGCTGGCGGCGGGGCCGGAGAGAATGGTTTCTACCGGACGCGCCAGCGCGGTATCTGCACTGATCAGAGACCCGTCTCCCTTGACCATCATTAGAGGCGCGTGGATAGTGCGTTCTTGAAGTATTAGTTTAATGGCGCGGATCAGTTCATCAATATACGGAATCAGTGAGGCGTTGAATGCGACCGTCAAGGCGCGACGCGGCGCGTCCAGTTGGGAAGCGAGTTCATGACCACAGGTGACGGGCTTGCCAGTCAGCGATCTGACCAGCTCCTTGAGTTTCAGTTCGTGATCGGGGTTGCGCACCCCGAATAACCCCGAAATTCCGAAAGCAGCGACCTTGTCACGCTGTTCGGTGACTACCCGGCGAGCCTGCTCAAGATCAAGCAGTTCACGTTCACTCCCCCCAGCATCATGTCCTCCTGGCACCAATGCGCAGTGACCCCCGCGAACGATGTGTTCAAGTTTCGCTTTATCTACCTGACGAGCGTTGTATCCGGCCAGTAAAAGACACACGGGAGTGCCGCGGCCCTCCACCACGGCATTGGTAGCGAGCGTGGTCGACAGTGAGACAAGCGATATTTGTGACAGTGTCTCGGCGGGAAGCTGGTCAATCGCTTCGCGNATGCCGATGGTGAGTTCATGATGGGAAGTGAGTGCTTTTGCCGCGCTGACGACTCCGCCACCGGCGTCGAGCAGTACGGCGTCGGTGTAGGTACCGCCTGTATCAACGCCAAGCCGAAGTGTTGGTTCGGTCATCCTGCCAGCACCCACAGCATGGTTTGCACCTTGGAGTGATTTAAGCGGCTGATGTTTTATTTGCTGTAGTCGTAAAAACCCCGACCGCTCTTGCGCCCAAGATACCCGGCATCAACCATCTGCTTAAGCAGCGGACATGGCCGGAACTTGGAATCCCCAAACTCCTGGTGCAGTACATCCATTACCCACAAACACACGTCCAGGCCAATCATATCGGCTAGCGTCAGTGGGCCCATCGGATGGGCGGCCCCCAACTTCATGGCGGCGTCGATATCTTCAGCTTGGGCGAGGCCTTCGTAAAGAATGAAAACTGCCTCGTTGATCATCGGCACCAGCATTCGATTGACCACGAAGCCGGGGCTGTCTTTTACGCTGACGGGAGTCTTGCCAAGATCACGGGCCAGGTTATCGATCGCACTGTAAGTTTCGTCCGAAGTCTGTAGAGCCCGAATCACTTCCACCAGAGCCATTAGCGGCACCGGATTGAAGAAGTGCATTCCGACCACTCGATCGGGACGACCGCTTCCAGCCGCGATGCGGGTGAGTGAAAGCGATGAAGTATTCGATGCGAGGATAGTGTGAGCAGCGCAGATCTCGTTCAGATGCGGGAAGATCCCCATCTTGATGTCCATGTTTTCGCTTGCGGCTTCGACGACCATATCGCATCCGGACATCGCGCTGAGATCGGTCGCCGTTTGGATTCGTCCCAACGCTTCGTCGTGGTCGGCCTGGCTGATTTTCTCTTTCCCCAGAAGGCGTCCGAGACTGTTCTGAATACTGCCCAATCCCTTTTGGACCACCTCGTCGGAAACATCCTGCATTATCACGTCATAGCCGCGCACCGCACAGGTTTGCGCGATACCGTTACCCATCGTGCCTGCGCCTACGACGCCGATCGTTTTCAATTTCATAAGAAAATTCCGTCCNAAANNGGGTAGTTCTGCCTAANGAGGACGGCAAGGCTACCGCAAACNGGGNTGAACACCAAACCCCTGNAGATANNGAGTCGTTGGGNTTTCAGAATCNGGCGCGTTCGGAATAGACTTAGNNGTTATGGAAAGCCTCTCAGTGATTGAAAATCTGGTCGGTTTCGAGACCGTTTCCCGGGACAGCAACCTGCCTCTGATCGATTTCGTTCAGAATTTTCTTTATGACCATGGGGTGGATTCTCGGCGGGTGCCTAGTGCGGACGGCCGTAAGTCGAACCTCATTGCGACCGTCGGGCCGCTTGAGCCCGGTGGGATCGTATTGTCCGGGCACACCGATGTGGTACCGGTGGATGGGCAGGACTGGAGT
This sequence comes from Acidiferrobacteraceae bacterium, assembly GCA_002713825.1. Taxonomy (GTDB): domain Bacteria; phylum Pseudomonadota; class Gammaproteobacteria; order Arenicellales; family UBA868; genus UBA868. The sequence continues at coordinate 34,117 of PAUU01000017.1, forward strand.
CGCGATCCTTTTGCATTTCACCGTCGCGGTGAACGCTGGTATGGACGAGGCAGTTGCGATATGAAGGGGTTTATCGGGATTGCATTGTCTCTGGTGCCTCAGATGAAGCATCTTCGCAGGCCGATCCACTTTGCGCTGTCCTATGACGAGGAAGTCGGCTGCCTNGGGGCGCCGGACATGATTGAGGTGATTCGCCAGGAGTTGCCGGAGCCGGCGGGTGTCATCGTGGGGGAGCCCACCGGTATGGCGGCAGTCACAGCACACAAAGGGATTGTTGGATTAAGAACTACGGTGCGGGGATATGAAGCTCACTCAAGCCAGACGGATCGCGGTGTCAGTGCCGTCATGACTGCCGCCCGACTGGTTAGCCACCTGGAGCAGGTTGCTCATCAACTTTCTGAGGAGACACCCTCTGACAACGGCTTCACGCCTCATGCCACTTCGGTTCATGTCGGCGTCATTCATGGGGGCACGGCATTGAATATCATCTCGGGGGAGTGTCAGTTCATATGGGATATCCGCAACATTCCCGACGACGATCCCCAGGTTCTGATCGATAACTTCGAGAATTTTTGCTGGCAGGAAGTACTNCCCGGGATGCGTGCCCGTCACCAAGGCTGCAGCATTGATACGGAGGTACTGGCACGCGCTCCNGCGTTTGATGATTCCAATTCCTCCATCCTTGGTTTGGTGCAGTCGCTTAGTGGAAGAAGCGAGACCTATAAGGTGGCGTACGGTACGGAAGCCGGACAGTATCAGGGCGCAGGGTTTCCGACAGTTTTATGCGGGCCCGGGTCAATCGATCAGGCGCATCAGCCGAATGAATATATTGAAGCCAGTGAGGTTGAGGCGGGAGAGCGGTTCCTGCAGGCGCTGGTCAACGAACTCTCGTCCTGACAGTCAGCTTATTTTCTACCCAGAAAGCTTGTCCGCACCAGCGCCGCACACTCGGCCGCCGCGCTGACCGAAGACCTGGAAATGGATTTCATTGCCAGCAGTTCGGGCAATTCCTCGAGCCATGCTCCGTTGGCAAACTGTTCCGGCGCCAGCATCTTTGCGGGAATCTCCCTCTCAATAAACTTAACCAGCGGACCCATTTCGGGGTAATCCGCTCTGATGAAACAGCCGAAAGGTACTCCGGCGGTATGGACCTCGGCGATGGTGCTGTAGCCGGCTTTGCCGACCACAAGGTCTGCTGCTCGCACCAGATCGGGATGGTGAAGCGGGCAGTGAACTGGCAGAAGAGTAAGGTTGTGGTCCGTCTCAATCATCTCGCTGGCGCCCGAGACTACAAATCTGATTTCGGAGAATCTGTCTTTGAGCTGTTCGAGAAACGGGAAGCCGATGTACGTTCCTCCCATGCTGACGAAAACCAGACGATCGGTGGAAGCCACGGAGAGGGCGTCCCGAGTTTTTGATACGCTCGTTCTGAACACCCGGGAAATCGGACCCAGCCGGTGAGCATTTCGGGCAGGGAGGCAGACAGGCTCTGTCTGAATATGAATATCCGCACCCAGGAAATGGGGTCGCAAAAGCTTTGCATAGCCCTCGAGGGCCGGTGCCTGTTGAGCGAGGCCGCTATAGATCCAGTCCCAGGTGAAGTTCTCCACCAGGATAGAAGGCAGCCGGGCGGCCTTGGCAACTGCCAGACCCAATGGCGCGATATCACAAAGTACGGCTTGGCAGCCAACAGCACTCACCNGTTGTGCGAGGTTTTTAATCAGATCAGGCCTAAACGGCAGTCGGTCTGAAAGGCCTGAGAGAGTTGCCCTGTAGTCCACTTCAAATGCATCCGTTTGCACCAAGCCNAGGTCACAGTCGAGCTCGTGAAAATGGAAGTGTTGACCCAAAGAGGCAAAGAACCATTTAGGAATCTGCGTAAAGAGTTCGATCTGAACTCTAGGCTCAAGCTCGCAAAGTTGCTCCAGCACTGCACAGCTTCGAGACGCGTGGCCGAAGCCGTGAGAAGAGATGAAGACTGCCAGCGTTGGGCGCGTGACCGTATTGGTGCTCATCAAGCAGCGATCCGGGAAGTGTTAGCGTTCGAAATATTTATCGAGAAACGTTTCGAAGTTCTCATCATCAGCCAGTTCCATCTGCTTCGCCTGCTTCAGCGACCTGGCAGCCTCCTCCTCGAACTGGGAGGCGAACTCAAGATCATGAGACGCCTGCTTGAAAATCTGCTCGTGATGCTCTGCCTGGGCCTTGGCAAAATAGAAGAAGGTGTCGTTGTGCTGATGAATCCCGTCCATTGCCCGTGCCGACGGCGTTAATTCGGGATGCTCAAATAATTTGCGTTTGTTCTCCAGAGCAGTCCGGTAACGCCCATCCTCCCTGGAGAGGGCGTCAGCGAGTGGCTCAAGATATGCGATGAACTCTAGACCACAGCGCTCAACGCTGCAGCGCGTGCCGTCAGCTTTGGTAATCACGAGCCCGGGCTNCCTGCCGTGCTCGGCAATCTGGTTTCGTGTTGCACTTATCCGGCGGAATTCATCCCAATCCATCGGCGGGCTGGATTCCAGCAGGCTTGAGATCATCATCATGTCGAGAAACCGGATTCCATCTTCGTCGATGCCAACGGGCAGAAAGGGGTCAAGGTCCAGTGATCTCACTTCGATGTATTCGACACCCCGTTCCTGCAGGGCATGACTGGGCCGTTCTCCTGAATGGGCAACTCGCTTGGGGCGCATCGTGGCGTAGTACTCGTTTTCGATCTGCAGCAGAGAGTCATTNAGTTGACGGTATTCGCCATTCACCCGTATTCCGATGTCCTGGTAAGGGGGGTAGGTCTCAGTCGTCGCCTTGACCAGCGATGCCGTGTATTCATCGAGGCTATTCAGGCTCAGGTGGACGCTTGCTTGAGCGTTGCTTTGATACCCTAGATCGGACAACCTGAGACTCGTGGCGTAAGGGAGAAAATAAGAATGATCGCCGAGTGGCTGAAGATGGTGATCCCGCCCCTCGAGGAATGTGCCACACACGGCTGGAGACGCGCCGAAAAGATAGGGGATCATCCAGTCGCTTCGATAGAAATTCCGCATCAGGCCAAGGTACGCCTCCGATTTGAAATCACGCAGCGGAGTGGCAGAGCCGCAAAAGTCACGGTAGAAGTGCCAGAACTGATCTTCCAGGGAGAAATTGAAGTGAATACCCGAGATGGCCTGCATTAATTTGCCGTAGCGGTGTGCAAGACCTTGCCGATAGACGGTTTTCATACGCCCCGCGTTGGATTCACCGTAGTAGGCGATTGGGATGCTCTCCTCACCGTGCAGGATGCACGGCATGCTGTTTACCCAAAGTTTTTCATCGCCGATATTCAGATAAGTAAAACGGTGCAGNCGGTTAAGGAAACCGAGCATCGTCTCGACATCCTCGATGACCGGCGTAACGAATTCGAGCAGCGCTTCTGAGTAATCCGTTGTAATAGAGCGATGGGTGAGGGCAGCGCCCAACGCTGTTGGATGCGGCTGCTGTGAAAGGACGCCTTCAGCATCGATGCGCAGGCTNTCTTTTTCCAGTCCNCGGCGTATCGTTCCGGGCAGGATATCCGTTTCTGCCTGGTCGATCTTTTCGATGATTCGTGCTAGTTTGTCACTCACGGGATGTTTCCGATGCGAGTATTCAGGGCGGGTGGGTCAAATGACGAGTTGGTGTCAGCAGTCCCTCCAGATCAGGACCGAGGGGCGGGAAATCCGGGATATTACGCCGTTGGTCGCAGAATCGGTAGTCCAGTCCCAGGTCGAGGTGGGGTTATGCCACATTTTCATCACGCACACTAGCGCCTCGCTGACGATCACGGAAAATGCTGATCCCCGGGTGCACGATGACCTCGAGGAGTTTCTGCTTCGTGCTGTGCCTGATGGAGATCCTCGTTACACCCATACCAGCGAGGGAAGAGACGACATGCCGGCGCATATTCGCAGTGTCCTGACGGGCGGCTCTCTGACCGTCCCCATCTCAAATGGCCGATTGGTGCTGGGAATCTGGCAGGGAATCTATCTGTGGGAGCATCGAACCCGTCCGCACGATCGCCAGGTGGTTATCACGATTTCTGGAGCACAGGGGAAGTGATCGCCGAAGGGGCGGGTCAATCGAGCAGTGCGTATCGGTTTTGCATAGCACCGATGATGGATTGGACAGATCGACACGAGCGATATCTGTTGCGGCTGATCTCCCGACGGGTCCGGCTGTACACAGAGATGGTGACCACCGGCGCGCTGATTCATGGGGATCAGGAGCGCTTTTTGGGACATGCGGACGCAGAGCACCCCCTTGGGCTGCAACTGGGAGGCAGCGATCCCGCAGACATGGCCCGTTGTGCCGTGACCGGCCAGGCAGCAGGGTTCGATGAGATCAATATCAACGTCGGCTGTCCCTCCGACCGGGTACAGGCCGGCAGGTTCGGTGCCTGTCTGATGCTGGAGCCTGATCTGGTGGCCAGTTGCTTCTCAGCGATGCAGGCAGAGGTTTCAATTCCTGTTACTGTCAAGTGCCGTCTGGGTGTTGATGAAAAGGATCAATTTGATGATCTGATCCGGTTTGTGGATACCGTCGCTGGAGCCGGTTGTGCCGTTTTTATCGTCCACGCCCGAAAAGCCTGGCTGTCAGGACTCAGTCCGCGTGAGAACCGGGAAATTCCACCGCTGCAGTACGAACGGGTGTACGCCCTTAAGGAGCGATATCCGGAACTGACAGTGGTGATCAACGGAGGAATTACTGAGATAGATCAGGCAATCGGACACCTTGAAAAAGTCGACGGCGTGATGGTGGGACGGGAGGCCTATCAGAACCCCTGGAGCCTAGCTAAGGTTGATGAGATGTTGTTCGACAGCCGTCCGGACCGAAAGTCACGATTCGATGTGCTCGACCGGTACAAACAGTACATGGAGGCACAATTGGGAAAAGGCGTGCCACTTAAACGGTTGGCGCGCCATCTGCTGGGTCTTTTTCAGGGCCAGCCAGGGGCCCGGGTTTGGCGCCGGGCTTTGAGTGACGAGGCCTTTCGTGCCCGCGCAGACCTCAGCGCGATCGAAAGTGCTGAGCATCAACTGGACGCCGTCCTTGAAAAACATGCAGCGTCAGCTGAAATACCCGAGCCGCAGATGGAGCAAAGCGCTTGAGACCTTTCAGACGTCTGCTGAAGTGGTCAGTTGTGACGCTTGGCGCGGGCATTGCCGCGCTGCTGATCTGGCTGACGGGTTTTTTTGATCCCAACGACTATCGGGAGCACCTTGCAGAAGGTATCTCAGAGGCGACGGGTCTGCACTTTATGATTGAAGGCCCTGTACGGCTTAGCCTGCGATCTGAGCCGGGCGAAGGTCTGTTTGCAGAGGCAACGGTTGAGAACGCCCGGCTTCGTGCGGTTGAGGGAATCGAGACACCGCAGCACGCACATATCAGTCATTTGACATTTTCTTTCCCGGTCACTCAGTCGGCACAGCTCGCAGGCGGCCGTTTGGTTGATGGAACAGGACACTTCCGAATCTCGAATCTGGACCTGAGTGCTATGGCGGTCGGCTTTGGGCTCGACCTGGCATCATTTAATGGGTCGATGGTGGATTCGGTATCGGCGCAAGGGAGCTTTAAGACCGGAGAAACTTCTGCCTCCCTGACGGATCTCAAGATAGGAATCTTTGAAACCGAGGTCAGTGGGCATGTTCACCTTGAGGGGTTGGATCAACTTCCCCGTCTCGACTTCTCCCTTGCAGCGTCTTACCTTAATCTGGACGAAATGGTGCCCGACGCATTGCGCGGCCCGACCGACGCCTTTGAATGGTTAAGCCTTTCGCCGCTGATGGCGCTTGGAGCGGTTGTGCAAGGCTCCCTGACTATCGGGACTTTCCAATCCGGGGGTCTGGTGTTTGAGGATCTGATTGTGCCGATCGTTGCGGATGGCAAACAGGTGGCAGCTTCACCGCTTACAGCTAGCTTATATGACGGCACCATGCGGATCGATACAGTCGCCCATGGAGATGGTCAGAATCTTGACCTCATCACCCGCCAGCGCTTTAGCGGAGTGTCCGCCGGCCGGATGCTTGAGGACATGGAGTTGACGGGGATGCTTCGTGGGCAAGCGGATCTTGAAGCGATCGTGGCGTTTTCGGGGGCCGATTATCCCGAACGCCTTCGCTCTGCTCAGGGCGTGGTCACGCTCAAAGCGCGCGAGGGTCAGATACGTGGCTTTGATGTGGGGTCCCTGTTGAGCCAGCTCAGTCAGGGTGATCTGCTGAGCGGTGGCCAGTGGCTGGGGGAGGATGCCTACACCGCGTTGGAAGATGTGAAGGCGGCATTGGTTTTGGGGGATACCCAACTGATGAATGACAATCTTGTTTTTCGCGCAGGCGGGGTCGATGTTGCCGGCCGGGGCAAGTTAAATCTCGAGAACCAACTGGTCGACTATCGGCTCTTGCTCGAGCTTGATCAGCCTGATGTTGTCAGGATGCTGCCGCCTCCGCTGAACGCGGCGGGTCTTATCCTCCCCCTTCGGGTAAGCGGCGAATGGGATAATCCCGGGATCATGATTGACATGCCAACCTTGATTCAGATGCAGATCCAACGCGCGATGGGTGTCAAGAGCACATTGGGCTCGCCCGCCGCAGACGCGCAGGCTGAGCGTGTTCGCCAGGCGCTTGAAGCAGAACTTGGCAAAAGACTGGATGCGTTTGTTGATGGAGGCGTGATCCAGTGAAACTCGTCAGGTTTGGAAGTGCTGGCCACGAGCGACCAGGACTGATTGACTCTGACGGCCAAGTCAGGGATCTGAGTGGCGTCGTCGAGGACCTGACTCCAGAAACCTTGAGCATCGAGCAGCTGCAAAAGTTAAAAGATATTGATCCGCAGTCACTGCCGTGGGTGCCAGCGGGGGTGCGCATGGGTCCGTGCGTAGCGAAGCCGGGCAAATTCGTCTGTATTGGCCTGAACTACTATGATCATGCCGTTGAGACCGGACTGACGCCTCCAAGCGAGCCCGTTGTATTCATGAAGGCGGTGAGTGCAATCGGGGGGCCTCACGATGACATCCTCCTGTTGAGGGGGTCGCGCAAGAGTGATTGGGAAGTGGAACTTGGTGTTGTGATTGGGAAACGGACTCAGTACATTTCGCCCGATCAGGCGCTGGACGTCGTGGCTGGCTTTTGCCTTATCAATGATCTGTCGGAGCGAGAATGGCAGATAGAACGCGGTGGAAACTGGTCAAAAGGCAAGTCGGCAGATGGCTACGGACCGGTCGGGCCTTGGCTCGTTACGCCGGATGAGGTCGGTGACCCTCAGTCATTGGACTTGTGGCTAGAGCGCAATGGCGAAATCATGCAAAAGGGCAGCACGGCTGACATGATCTTTCCGGTGACGGACCTGATCTCGTATTTAAGCCAGTGCATGAGTCTTAATGTTGGCGATATCATTGCGACCGGCACCCCAGCCGGCGTCGGTCTCGGCAGGAAGCCACCCACCTTTCTTGAGGATGGAGATGTATTGCGGCTCGGGATCACAGGGCTGGGAGAGCAGTCCTACCCAGTCTTCGCAGCCAAAGGCCCGTGAGGTGCTGGATCGTATCCCCGCCGCGGGCCGATACCCCGAGTGCGACAGAATTTTTTGACGGAGAGTGACATGAGCGAAAAGTTGAATAAGGTTAGTTCCAGAATCACCCAGCCTCGTTCCCAGGGCGCNTCACAGGCCATGCTNTATGCNACGGGACTGACCCGTGAGGACATGGACAAAGCNCAGGTAGGGATNGCCAGCATGTGGTGGCAGGGCAATCCGTGCAATATGCATTTGAATGATCTCGCAGATCAGATCGCCACGGGCGTTNGCGAGTCAGNCCTTATTCCAATGCGCTTCAANACCATCGGNGTCAGCGACGGGATTTCCATGGGAACAGAGGGCATGAGTTATTCGCTGCAGTCCCGCGACCTGATCGCGGACTCTATCGAGACCGTCATGGGAGGGCAGTGGTATGACGCCTTGGTCACCGTGCCTGGATGCGACAAGAACATGCCTGGATGTCTGATGGCCATGGGTCGTGTCAATCGGCCGGCCTTGATGCTGTACGGCGGCACGATCAGACCAGGCTATGCAGGATCACAGGTGGTCGATATCGTTTCTGCCTTCCAGAGTTATGGTCAGTACATTGCCAAGGCGATCACTGATGAGGAGCGGCAGGATATCGTGAATAACGCCTGTCCGGGAGCCGGCGCCTGCGGGGGAATGTACACCGCCAACACGATGGCGAGTGCGATCGAGGCGATGGGAATGTCGTTGCCATACAGTTCCTCAGCCCCGGCCACCACAGAACAGAAAAAAGATGAGTGTCTTAACGTCGGTGCTGCGGTAAGGAAACTCCTGGAGCTGGATCTTCGCCCGCGTGACATCATGACGCGGGAAGCCTTTGAGAATGCGATGGTCATGGTTTCGGCATTGGGTGGATCCACGAACGCAGTCTTGCATCTAATTGCGATGGCGCGCGCGGTCGACGTCCCGCTTGGAGTCGATGATTTTCAGGCCGTCAGTGATCGAGTGCCGTTTCTGGCGGATCTCAAACCCAGCGGCCAATATGTGATGGAAGATTTGCACAACGTTGGCGGTGTCCCGGCAGTTATGCGTTACCTGCTGTCGGAAGGCATGTTGAATGGAGACTGTATGACAGTGACGGGGCACACTGTGGCCGAAAATCTTGAGAAGCTGCCGGACCTGTCAGATGGGCAGCAGGTGTTTCACAGTCTGGCCGATCCCATAAAGGAGAGCGGCCATATCCGGATCCTGAGAGGCAATTTCGCTCCAGGCGGCGCGGTAGCCAAGATCACGGGAAAAGAGGGTCGGCAGTTTAGCGGACCCGCCCGGGTGTTCGACGGTGAAGAAGAGATGCTCAAGTCTCTGGAAGAAGGCGGAATTCGAAAGGGAGACGTCATCATCATCCGCTATGAGGGACCCAAGGGAGGCCCTGGGATGCCTGAGATGCTGACCCCCACTTCCGCCATTATGGGCGCGGGTTTGGGTTCAGATGTGGCTCTGATTACCGATGGTCGATTTTCAGGAGGTTCCCATGGATTCATCATTGGGCACGTTGTTCCCGAGGCTCAGGAAGGCGGACCGATTGGCCTGGTGCGTGATGGAGACATGATCCATCTCGATGCCGATGCCAATACGATCGACGTGGATCTCAGTGAGGAGGAGCTGAAGGCACGGCGCGATCACTGGACGATGCCGCCCTATAAAACGAGTCGCGGCACTCTTTACAAGTACATCAAGAATGTGAAGACGGCCAGCGAAGGTTGTGTGACCGACGAATAACAGACCGACTCAGTTAAGGCTGATCCGAAGCGCGGCGCTTGTGGCGAGTGGGGCAAGCGCCAGCGCCAGGATCATCATGGCCCCCAGAATATAAAAGTGCCCCACAGTTGGCAGCCCCGCCTCTGCGGCGAGCACCACGGTCGCGCCAAAAATTAGGACCGGCACATAAAGCGGCAACACCAGTAAAGTCAGCAGCAGTCCGCTTCTTCGGATTCCCACCGTCAGGGCTGTGCCGACCGCACCCACAAGACTTAACGTCGGTGTGCCAAGCGCGAGCGCGCCGAGCAGCGTCAATTGGACCTCGCCGGTCATGCCAAGAAGTCCTCCCAGTAACGGNGTCACAACCAGTAGCGGCAGGCCGGTTGCACACCAGTGGACAAAAATTTTTCCCAGCACCAGAACGGTAAGGGGATGTCCGCTGAGTGCCATCTGTTCAAGGGTTCCGTCATCAAAGTCGGATCGGAACAGCGCGTCCAGACTTAAAAGCGTTGCGAGTAACGCACCCACCCAGATGACTCCCGGGCCGATGGTTCTTAGGAGAAGCGGATCTGAGCCGACACCGAAGGGGAACAACGCGACCACAATCACAAAGAACATCACCGGGTGAGCGATGTCACTGGGATGGCGTACAACAAGGTGCATATCCCTGCGGATTAGCGCGATCAGAGCGGTGGAGAGCCCCGACATTGCTAATGACTCCACTGCACGGTGTGAATAGCGGCCTGTTTCAGGTGCAGCGGTTGGTGCGTTGTAAACACGGCCATCCCGCCTTGGCCAAGATGCGTCTCGATCNCATTCTCGATTGCCTNTACCCCTGCGGCATCGATTGCGCCCAAGGGCTCGTCGAGCACCCAAAGGGGAACACGGCTTAAGTACAGGCGGGCGATGGCAACCCTGCGACGCTGCCCTGCGGAGAGTACGCGACACAACAGATGCTGCGATCCACTCAGACCCACCCGGTCAAGTGCCTCATCAATCGAGACATCCGGGATGCTTGAATGCAGGGTTAAAGCGAAGGCGAGATTTTCCTTTGGGGTCAGGTCCAGTTTTATTCCGTTGCTATGCCCGATGTAGACAAGATCAGACTGAAACTTTCCCGGATCCTCACGGATGGGCGCTTCATTCCAGAAAACCTCACCGCTTTCGGGAAGGCTCAGACCGCAGAGGATGCGTAAAAGCGTCGTTTTTCCAACGCCATTGCCGCCCTGGATCTGACAGGCCTCACCAGGATGTACTTCCAGGCTGAGGTCCTGAAACAGGAGGCGATCGCCCCGGACGCAAGTGATCGACTGGCCTTTTAGCATCGGCCAACCACGAAAAATGGAGAGGTGATTGTCACAGGTTCAATTATGCGGCCAAAAGAGTCGTCGCGCCCTGACCCGGCTCAAAATTGGTGACGAATCCGTATCTATACTTACACGGCATCCTGTCCTTGGGGGAGGCTGGGACCCGCTCTGGGGATGGCTTTGTACGTGACGCATCCGAGCCATTTTTTGGTTCAGACAGACGCGATGATCTCATCTGAACAGACTATCATTCTTAGACAAACATACCGCTAGAATTTAGCGTACTAGTTAATCCATCTTTAGAACATGAAAAAGTCTGGCCACAAGAGAATTCGAGGAAAAGGCGCCGGTAAGGGTCGCGCAGTAGATCCGGCCGCCCANGCTGAAGTGAGTGCTGCGATCGACGGCATAACACTGCAGCGCGATCACCTTATTGAGTGCTTACACAGGATTCAGGACAGATACAAACATCTTTCCGCCCCCCACCTTACGGCGCTGGCGGATCTGTTGCAGCTCGCGCCGACTGAGGTGTATGAGGTAGCCACCTTTTATCATCACTTCGACGTTGTGCGGGAAGGGGAGAGCGCACCGCCGGATCTGACTGTCAGGGTTTGCGATTCGGTTAGTTGCTCCCTGTTCGGCGCCGAACCGTTGATCAGCGCACTCGAGGTCCAGTATGGCGAGGGGGTTCGCATCCAGCGTGTCCCGTGCATCGGGCGTTGTGACACTGCCCCGGTAGCAGTGGTAGGGCAAAACGCGATCGGTCATGCCNATGCCGCCAAAGTCTCCGCCGCTGTTGATAAGGCCGAGAGGTCGGCAGAAGTTCCGATCGACTGGGTACGGTACGAGGCTTACCGTGCCGATGGCGGTTATACCCTCGCAGGCCAGTGTGTGGATGATCTGGCCGTGGCGGATTCGATTATTGAGACGCTTGAATCATCCGGTCTTCGGGGGTTGGGCGGCGCCGGGTTCCCGGCGGGACGCAAGTGGCGGATTCTCAAGGAACAGCCCGCTCCCCGACTGATGGCCGTCAATATCGATGAGGGAGAGCCGGGCACGTTCAAGGACCGTTACTACCTGGAGCGCGATCCCCACCGCTTTCTGGAAGGGGTATTGATTGCGGCACAGATTGTGGGCATCGACAGCTGTTATCTCTACGTTCGGGACGAGTACCCCGGCGTGATTGAAATTCTTAACGCAGCGATTGAAGAACTCAGAGAAGCGTATCCAAAACCGTTGCCTGAGTTGATCGTTCGGCGCGGTGCAGGGGCGTATATCTGTGGCGAAGAATCTGCGATGATTGAATCTATCGAGGGCAAGCGCGGTTTGCCCAGATTGCGTCCACCCTATGTGGCTGAGGTCGGACTTTTTGGACGCCCCACGCTCGAACACAACTGTGAAACACTTTATTGGGTAAGAGANATTGTCGACAACGGCGCTGACTGGTTTGCCAATCAGGGACGGCGTGGCAGAAAAGGCCTGCGCTCGTTCTCTGTCAGCGGTCGGGTCAAGCAGCCGGGCGTCCACCTTGCGCCGGCGGGAATCAGTCTTCGCGAACTCATCGATGAATATTGCGGCGGCATGCTCGAGGGTCACTCGCTTTATGCCTATTTTCCCGGCGGTGCCTCCGGGGGAATTTTGCCTGCTACGCTAGCCGATGAGCCGCTCGATTTTGATACGTTGCAGCCGCACGGCTGTTTTATTGGCTCCGCTGCCGTCATGGTGCTTTCGGATCAGGACAAGGTGCGCGATGCAGCTTTGAATACGCTCAAGTTCTTCGCCCACGAGTCCTGCGGACAGTGCACCCCCTGTCGTGTGGGCTGTGACCGGGCCACCGAATTAATGCAAGACGCGGTGTGGGACCAGACATTGCTGGAGGAGTTGGCTACGGTAATGGAAGACGCGTCCATCTGCGGTCTGGGGCAGGCCGCGCCCAACCCAATCCGTTGCACCATCAAATATTTTCCCCACGAGGTTGAAAATCAGTGACCACNGCTACCGATACTTTTGATCAGGTCAGTTTTACGTTAAACGATCAGCCGATGACAGCGTCATCTNGCGAAACCATTTTGCAGGCGGCAAGACGCAGCGGCGTTGATATTCCGCATCTGTGCTACGCCGATGGTCTCGCAACCGCAGGCAACTGTCGGGCCTGTGTCGTGGAGATCGATGGAGAGCGGGTGCTTGCGCCTTCGTGTTGTCGGGCACCGACAGAGGGGATGAAAGTCTCCAGTAACACTGTCCGGGCTCGTCGATCCCAATCGCTGGTGTTGGAGCTGCTCCGCGGTGAGGTAGGAGAGGTGAGTCACACGAACGAGTCAGAATTGGACCATTGGTGTGATCAGTACGACCTTGCGCAAAGCCGTTTTGGGGGCCGTCACCAGCCCAAAGGGGATCTCTCGCATCCGGCGATCGCGGTCAACATGGAGAGCTGTATCCAGTGCACCCGTTGTGTCCGGGCCTGTCGCGAGGAGCAGAATAACGACGTGATCGGTCTGGCGTTCCGAGGCGCACATGCCCAGATCGTGTTCGATCTGGGTGATGACATGGGAGCCAGTTCGTGTGTCGGCTGCGGAGAATGCGTGCAGGCCTGTCCGACCGGCGCGCTGATGCCGGCGGGAGAGGTGGGCCTTAAACAAATCGATAAAAAAGTCGATTCGGTCTGCCCCTATTGCGGCGTGGGCTGCCTGCTGACTTATCACGTCAAAGACAACGGGATCCAGTTTGTGACAGGACGTAATGGACCTGCCAACAAGGGCCGGCTCTGCGTCAAGGGACGCTACGGCTTTGATTATGTCAGCCATCCCGACCGGCTGACTCAGCCAATGATCCGCAAAGAGGGTGTCCCAAAAGGGCTGAACGAATTTTTCGACCCGACGGACCCTTCAAAAATGTTCCGCCCTGCCACGTGGGACGAAGCGCTCGATCATGCAGCCCAGGGTTTTAAAGCAGTCAAAGACACTTCCGGCCCGAAGGGGCTGGCAGGATTCGGTTCGGCCAAGGGCTCCAACGAAGAGGCCTACCTCTTTCAGAAGCTGGTTCGCACCGGATTCGGCACCAATAATGTCGACCATTGCACAAGGCTGTGTCATGCATCATCGGTGGCAGCCCTGCTTGAGGGAATCGGATCAGGAGCGGTATCGAATCAGGTGGAAGATGCTTCGCATGCCGAAGTGATTGTGGTAATCGGAGCCAACCCGACAGGTAACCACCCCGTTGCAGCAACTTTCATCAAGAACGCGGCCCGCAGGGGTGCGACGCTTATCGTGATGGATCCGCGCCGCACTGAACTGGCTCGACATGCCGAGCACTTTCTCCAGTTCAAGGCAGATACCGATGTCGCTTTGCTGAACGCAATGATCCACTCGATCATCGACGAGAGTCTCGTGGATGAGGAATTCATTGCCTCAAGGACCAACAACTTCGAAGAACTCAAGGAGAGGGTAAAGGACTTTAGCCCCGAGGAAATGGCGCCGATATGCGGCATCGAAGCCGATGTGATTCGGGCATGTGCCCGGGCGTACGCCACCTCCAAAGCATCGATCATCTTTTGGGGAATGGGAATCTCTCAGCACGTGCATGGGACAGACAATGCCCGGTGCCTGATAGCGTTGTCCTTGATGACGGGTCAGATTGGTCGCCCGGGGACGGGACTGCATCCGCTGCGTGGGCAAAACAACGTTCAGGGTGCATCCGACGCCGGGCTGATTCCGATGATGTTCCCGGACTATCGCAGGGTCGACAACACCGAGGCATCGGAGTTCTTCTCCAAGTACTGGCATACCGAACTGGATCCAAATCCGGGTCTGACGGTCGTCGAGATCATGGACAAGGCTTACGAGGGTGAGATCCGTGGCATGTACATCATGGGTGAGAACCCGGCTATGTCGGATCCTGATCTCAATCACTCGCGCGCGGGCCTTGCGGCGCTCGACCATATGGTGCTGCAGGATATTTTCCTGACGGAAACGGCAGCCTTCGCAGATATCCTGCTGCCGGCATCAGCTTTCCCTGAAAAAACCGGTACGTTTTCGAATACAGACAGGCGTGTGCAGGTGGGCCGACAGGCGCTGGATTGTCCCGGTGAGGCCAGGCAGGACCTTTGGATCATCCAGGAGTTGGCGAGGCGCCTCGGCCTGGATTGGGACTATCCTGAGGCGAAAGATGTCTTTGAGGAGATGCGCGGCGCGATGCCCAGTATCGCCGGTATGACCTGGGAAAGGCTTGAAAGAGAGCACAGCATCACCTACCCCTGTGATGGCGACCATGATCCGGGCCAGGGGGTGGTCTTTATTGACGACTTCCCAACGGCGGACGGGCGAGGCAAGTTTGTTCCGGCCAGTCTCGAGAGCGCCAATGAACTGCCGGATACAGAGTATCCCTACGTGCTTATTACTGGCCGCCAGCTCGAGCACTGGCATACGGGGTCGATGACGCGCCGCTCGCAGGTGTTGAACGCGATCGAACCCGAGCCGGTGGTCAGTGCGCATCCCGATGATCTCGACAGGATAGGAGTAGTCGAGGGCGGCACGATCAAGGTAGCGTCCAGAAGAGGGGAGGTCGTTGCGCTCGCCAGGGCAGACCGGGGGATGCGCCCCGGTGAGGTCTTTATTCCTTTCTGCTATCACGAGGCTGCTGCGAATCTGCTGACCAATGCAGCGCTCGACCCCGTAGGCAAAATTGCGGAAGTTAAATACTGTGCTGTGCGCGTCAGCGCGGCCTAATCACAGGAGTCATCATGGCAAAAAGAATTGACGGTAAGGCGTTTGCCGAGGGTCTGCGAGAGCGTGTGGGTGAGGCAGTCAGCAGCCTGCAGCGCGATCACGGACTCACTCCCGGCCTGGCGGTTGTGCTGGTAGGCGAAGATCCAGCGAGTCAGGTTTATGTGCGCAATAAGGGCAAGCAGACGCTCGAGGCTGGCATGAAGTCCTTTGAGCATAAGCTCCCGAACACCACGAGCGAAACGGAGCTGTTGGGCCTGGTCAATCAGTTGAACGCGGATCCTGATGTCCACGGCATCCTGGTACAGTTGCCCCTGCCGGATCAGATTGATTCCCACGCCGTCATCAACGCTATCAATCCTGACAAAGACGTGGATGGCTTCCATCTCATCAACGTGGGTCGGCTATCGACCGGTGCCTCGGGCCTTGTGCCGTGCACCCCGCTGGGCTGTCTGATGCTTTTGAAAGCTAAGTTGGGAGATCTCTCCGGAAAGAATGCGGTTGTGGTGGGACGGTCGAATATTGTCGGCAAGCCGATGGCAGCGTTGTTGCTTGCGGAAAGTTGTACGGTGACCATTGCCCACTCGCGTACCCAAGATCTGGCCGAAGTCTGTCGTGAGGCCGATATCCTGGTGGCGGCGGTTGGTCGTCCGGAAATGATCCCTGGAGGCTGGGTCAAGCCCGGCGCAACGGTCATCGACGTCGGAATCAACCGGATTGAAGGAGAAGAAGGCAAGACCCGACTGGTAGGAGATGTGGACTATGCCTCCTGTGAAGCAGTCGCGGGCGCAATCACCCCGGTGCCGGGCGGTGTTGGCCCCATGACGATCGCGTGTCTGTTGCGCAATACCGTGCAGGCCGCCTGCGCGTCCAACGGGATCACGTTTGACTTCGACTAGGTCACGATCAGGCTGAAAGGGCTTTAGCACCGGTCCGGTGCTCAATGAAAATCCCGACTCCGGGTCGCAAGACGACCCAGCATGGCTGTGTAATCTTTCAGGTGATGGGCAATCACATGGATCACCTGACCTTCTCGTTGAACCCGACCCTGTACGCCAAGCAACTGTGCACCCACGAGCGCCTGGTGCTGTTGTTCTGCCAGGCGCTGCCAGACCACTAGATTGATATTGCCGGTTTCATCCTCGAGCGTCACAAAGGTCACATTGTTGGCGCTTGAAGGTCTTTGCCGTGTTGTAACAATGCCGGCAGTATGTATGTAATACCCATGCTGCGACCGGCCTACATCCGCACTGGTGATGACGCCAAGGGTCTTTAACTGCTGGCGTAAAAGTGCCAAGGGATGCGGACCCAGTGTCAGACCGGTACTGGCGTAATCGGCACAGACCGATTCGCCCGCGTGTGGCGCACGCAGCATGGGTACCGCCTCTTGGATTCGGGGTGAGGGGAAAACGGGGGATGGCTTCTCAATGCCTCCAGCCGCCCATGCCGCCTGACGGCGGTGACTGTGGAGCAGAGTGGATAAAGCATCTGCGTCAGCCAGTGCCTGAAGGTCTCCTTTGTCCAACCTGGCGCGGTGGGCAAGATCTTCAAGGTCGGCAAAAGGCCGATGCGCTCGTGCATCTGTCAGGCGTAAGGCACCAGCCTGGCTGAGATGCTTGACTCGGTTGAACCCAAGACGCAAGGCCAGGCTTTTGTCAGTCGATTCGATAGTGCAGTCCCATTCGCTTTTTGTGACATCCACTGGTCGGATACTGACCCCGTGGCGGCGCGCATCCTGTACCAGCTGTGAGGGTGAATAAAAGCCCATGGGCTGACTATTCAAAAGTGCGCAGGCAAATATTTCCGGTTCATGGCATTTGAACCAGGCAGATACATACACCATCAGTGCAAAACTGGCCGCATGGGATTCAGGAAAGCCGTATTCGCCAAATCCTAGAATCTGCTGATAGATGCGTTTTGCAAAGTCTTCAGCGTAACCCCGCTCACGCATGCCCTGTATCAGCCGTTCCTCATAATGACCGAGTCCGCCGTGACGCTTCCAGGCTGCCATGTCCCGCCGCAAGCCATCCGCCTCGCCGGGCGTGAATCCGGCCGCCACCATAGCNAGTTTGATGACCTGCTCCTGAAAGATTGGGACCCCCAGGGTTCTTTCCAGTACCTCTCGGACCGCCTGGCTGGGGTAGGAAACGGCCTCTTCGCCGTTACGTCTTCTGAGATAAGGATGCACCATGTCTCCCTGGATCGGCCCCGGGCGGACAATAGCGACCTCAATGACCAGATCATAAAAGCAGCGCGGCCGCAGNCGGGGCAGCATGGCCATCTGCGCACGNGATTCGATCTGAAAGACGCCTACTGTATCGGCATTGCTGATCATCNGGTAAACCNGAGGGTCTTCTGCTGGCACGGTCGCCATAGTCATCGGAACACCCCGATGCTTTTGCAGGAGATCGAACGCGCGGTGAANCGCACTCAACATACCTAGCGCAAGACAATCGACTTTAAGCAGCCCAAGAATGTCGATATCGGTTTTATCCCACTGGATGACGGTGCGCTCCGCCATGGCAGCGTTCTCGATAGGCACCAGGTCGCACAGAGGTTCTTTAGAAATCACAAATCCTCCGGAATGCTGTGACAGGTGGCGGGGAAAGCCAATCAGTTGCTGTACAAGTTCCAGCACTCGAAAAAGGAGTGGGGCTTTGGGGTCGAGGCCGATCTCCCGTACCCGCTCGGGAATAACCTGATTGTTTTGCCACCAGATACGGTTTCCAGCGAGGCGTTCAATCTGGTCCTGTGATAATCCCAGTGCCCGCCCCACGTCGCGCACCGCACTGCG
>PAUU01000018.1 GCA_002713825.1 Acidiferrobacteraceae bacterium
CCCAGAGTTCAAACTTGTTACCCTGCCCGATCAGTACGATGTGTTTCTCCAGTGCTGCAAATTCACGAAGGGGTGCCGGAATCCTGACGCGGTTGGCACTATCCAGTTCGCAATCGGATGCATAGCCAATCAGGAAACGTTTGAGCGCTTGAGCGGCCGGATCAAAACTCGGCAGTGCGACTACTTTTTGCTCAACCCGTTCCCACTCGTCCTGCGGATAGATCCAGAGACAGCGCTCCCGGGTGTTGTTGACGGTCAGCACAAGCCGGCCCTGGCACCGCTCAGCGAGCGGTTCTCGATGTATCGTCGGGACAGCAAATCTTCCTTTGCTGTCGAGATTTAAGGTGCTGGCCCCTCTAAACATGCCTAACGCTGACCTCCTCCATCTCTGCCCTGTGCCCCTGAGCTCAAATTTGCTTATCTGTTCTGTGAATCACCGTCGTCCTTGACGACGAAAACCGCCTCATGCCCGCAATGGTTCAGTTCTGAAAAGAAATCCCGGCCCCTCGCGGGGCCGGGCAATCACCAAAGGAGGATGAGGATTGGGATGGATTAGCCGCCATCCACGGCATCAGAAAAATTTCCAGGTTTTTTTGTGTTGTTTTTTCAGGCCATTGGGCGAAAAACTGTTCGCAAGATTTTTTTACCCACATTTTTCGCCCCTTTTTTGCTTTTTTCCCCACAAATTCCCACTGAGCGACACTATAGGTATCCAGATATCGGACTGTCAACCCTCAATTGACTGAAAAAACAGAGTTTTTGAGAAATGGCCTGACCAGAATCTAGGCCTCGGCGGTAGGAGATCAGGCGACCCTGGAGGCAGTTTCAGGCGGCCTGATGGGAGCGAACTTCGAGTAATCTGTGGATAACTTTCTTAATATGATTGATTTAATGAAGAAAATTGGAGTCGGCCTGTAAGCCGGGTTCTGTCAAGGGCAACCATTCATCTGGGACGTACGTCACCGCACACCTCAAGCGACCTACCCGGACCCAGCGCGGGCCGCGCGTAAGGGTCCCTATTTGGTCTTGCTCCGGGTGGGGTTTACCCTGCCGTCCCCGTTACCGCGAACGCGGTGCGCTCTTACCGCACCTTTTCACCCTTACCGCAAGCCGTCTTGAGACAGATCCGCGGCGGTATGTTTTCTGTGGCACTTTCCATCGGCTCACGCCGCCCAGAAGTTATCTGGCACCCTGCCCTANGGAGCCCGGACTTTCCTCCGCCCTGCTCCGCCATAGCCCTTGAGGGGTCTGCAGCAGATCTCAGGACCGCGGTTGCCCGGCCGACTCCAGATGACAACTTAAACCGGCCACAAGGAATGTGCAAGTTGAGATTAAGAGGAGGCACGGCCTTTTTCAGATTGCTGCAATATGCGTTTGTAAAAATCGTTCTTTTTCCCACCGGTCAGTTGCGCTGCAATGTCACTCGCTTTGCGCGGCGGTAACGCTCCCGCCAGCAATTCAATCAACAACGTCTCATCAATGGGTTTGCCGGAATCCGCTTCTTTTGACCCTTTCACGACCAAAACAATTTCACCTTTGATCTTTTCTTGTTGCGCCTGAAGCTTTGCTGACAACGCTCCCGCTGTAGCACGCTCAACCGACTCAAACCGTTTTGTCAGTTCACGACAATAAGACACAAGTCGACTGTCACCAAAGACCCCGGCGATATCCGACAGCGTGTCCACCACCCGCTTGGGGGACTCAAAAAATACCAGTGTGCGGCTCTCGGTGGAAAGAAGACGCAGGCGGGTACGGCGGGCCTCAGCGCGCGGCGGGAGAAAACCCTCAAAAACAAAGCGGTCTGTCGGCAGGCCAGAAACCGAAAGTGCGGCCGTCACTGCACTNGGGCCCGGCACGGCCACCACACGGAGTTCTTCGGTTGTCGCCCTCTCTACCAGGCGGTAGCCCGGATCGCTTATCAATGGCGTGCCGGCATCGCTCACGAGGGCAACCTGCTGGCCNGAGGCAATCATGTGAATCACTCTGGACAGTTGGCGTGCTTCGTTGTGCTCGTGCAAAGCAATAAGCTTGGGTGAAGCAACGCCAAGATGATTGAGCAGCCTCCGGGTATGACGCGTGTCCTCGGCAACGATAATGTCAGCTTCACGAAGCACTTCGGCAGCACGAGCGGATACATCCCCAAGATGGCCGATTGGCGTGGCCACCACATACAGGACGCCGGGAAGTCGGGAAACGTTCGGGGTCTGGCTCACAATGGGAATTCCACTGGTTCCGCGATGCGCACAACTCCGTGGTCGCGGTAACGCCAAGTCTATCCGGTATACTGATTTCATGCCTCTGTACTGTATCGGCAGTTCCACCCTCCCGCTCTGGGCAGCGGTTATTGCCATACTGATGTCTGGATGCGCAGCTCTTCCGCAATCCAAAGATGTTCGACCCAAAGACGAGCCGAAGTCGGCGTCCGGCGCGCAAGTCCAAACCAATATCCAGGCGATCGTCCCTGCGGCGCCCTTCATGCAAGATCTTGCGCGCGCCGAGCCAGCCACGCCGGCATGGATATTTCTCAAACGCGCGCTCGATGCCGAGGCTACTCAAGCACAACTCCTTTTTCTCGCCAGTGCCCAACGCTTTCTTCAGGCTACGCGCCTGGAGGAGGCCGAAATCATTCTCATTAGAACACGGTTTCTTAACGTAAATTCTTGGGTTGCCCGTCAACACACATTGATGCGAGCAGCTCTTGCGCTAGCGAAAAAGGACTTGCCGAAGGCGCGCCGGTTGCTGGCCCGGGCCGAGAATAACGAGCTTGATGACGGCCAGTGGTTTTTGCTTAACGAGCTTAAATTGCAGATTCTGTTTGCTGACAAAAACCCTATTGAGGCATTAAACCTCATCAACGCTCTTTCACTCGACAACAGGTCACAGCCTGACATCAACGCTTTGCTTGACCGGGTCTTCGATGCGCTGTCAATGCTGACTCTGCAGGAGCGTAACCTGCTGAAGCAGCATCCCGACATCGCAAAGGACAGCCTGGCCTGGCTGGAACTTGTGCAAATTATCAGTGCTTCAGCGTTCAANCTAGAAACACTGCGTCTTGATCTCGACAACTGGTCTGCGAAATATCCGGGGCATCGCGCGACTGCCCTTCGCAGTGAGTTCCGACCTGCATCCTGCGCTTCGGCAGACCCAACCCGCATTGCTTTGCTGCTGCCGATGACCTCTCCTTTCGATAAAGCAGCATCGGCGTTTCATGACGGCTTTATGCGCGTTCATAACGGCGATCGTCCTTCCTCCCGACCGCTTGTGTCGCTCTACGATTTCGGTGACGACACCAATTCCATCGGCGACGTTTATCAGGCAGCAGTCGCAGCGGGTGCCGATGTCGTGGTGGGACCTCTCGGTCGGGATGCAGTAGCAAGTTTGATGAGCCAGTCGACGCTGAACGTACCGACACTGCTGCTGGGTTCAAGCAATACTGAACACACATCAAATGCCTTCTTCGTAGATCTGTCGCGCCGCAGCGAGGCATTGTCACTTGTGACCCATGCCCGAGCGCGCGGCCTCGAAAACGCTTTGGTGCTCTATACCCTGACCAAAGCCAACAAGGCGGCTGCCGACACTGCGGTCCAAGCTTGGCAGGATCAGGGTGGCCAGATTACAGACACGGTGATTGTGGATTCAACACGCAGTGATTTCTCCGAAATGATTTTACGCATGCTGGGTCTTTCCCACATCGAAGCGCAAACCAACGCCCTGCAAAATACTCTCGGCGACACCCTTCCCTTGACCGTCGTGCCGCGAATCCGTCGGGACCTCGACGTGATATTGCTTTTTGCAGATCAAAAGACGGCTCGACTGCTGAAACCCCAGATTGATTTTCACCACGCCGGAAAATTGCCAGTCTACTCACAGAATACCGTCTTCACCGGAACGCCGGACCCGGTCAATGATCTTGATCTTGAGGGAGTGCTTTTTTCAGACATGCCTTGGGTTGTACGTCGAACAGGTCGCTTTGAGCGCTCTGNCAAGATGCTCACCGATGCCAAGCGTTATCAGGGATTTGGTATTGATCGTCTCTATGCGTTAGGGATGGACGCATATCGTCTTGCGTGCGAGATACAAATCCTGCCTCATGATTCCATCCGGCAGGTTTCCGGCGCCAGCGGCACTTATTTTCTGCAGGCAGACGGCATCGAGAAACAGCCCGACTGGGTCTTTTTTCGTCAGGGTATCCCTGAGCCTTTCACGCCGGTGATTTTGCGATAGCAACCCACAGAAGCGTGATGGGAAAGGCAGTTTCAACACATCACTGGTCAGAGGACTTCGCCCTCGATCAACTCCAGTCGAAAGGTCTGCGCCTGGTGGAACGGAATTATCGGACACGCCGGGGGGAGATCGACCTGATCTTCCGGGAAGAAGCATCTTTGGTATTTGTTGAGGTTCGGTACCGGGCAAGCAGCGCCTTCGGCCGACCNGAAGAGACCGTAGACGCGAAAAAGCAATTGCGGCTGCGCTTCACCGCTGAAGTTTTTTTGCAGCGGTATCGGAACGGGTACGATACGGTATGCAGATTTGACGTATTTGCCGTCAGTGGAAAAATGCCGAATCCTGACTGGCAATGGATTCAGAACGCCTTTTGAGCCCTTAATGTAATTCCCGTTACGGACCTGATCACTGCTGAAAGCTTTAGAATCCCTGGAAAGATCCACCCCCCTCATCCGGTGTCTCCCATGAACCAGCAGATCGTTGATCACTTTGCCAGCAGCGCGAAAACCGCCTTGGCCACTGGAGAAATACTCGCCGAGGAGATCGGCCGCGCGTCCCGATCGATGCTCGACACCCTCGACAAGAGCGGCAAACTCCTGCTCTGTGGCAATGGCGGGNCTGCTACAGATGCAATGCATTTCAGTGCAGAACTTTTGGTTCGCTTTCTAAAGGAGCGTAAAGCCCTGCCTGCCATTGCCCTGGTCAGCGACACCGCAACACTCACCGCCACTGGCAACGACTATGCGTTCGACCAGATTTTCTCCCGGCAACTAGAGGCCCTGGCCACCCCGGGCGATCACCTGGTGGTCATCACCACATCGGGCAATTCCCCCAACATTCTGAACGCGGTCAACGCCTCTCAAGCGATAGGCGGGATCAAGATAACCGCACTCACGGGCCGCGACGGCGGTGCGCTGGCGCCGATGCTGGGACCGGAAGACTGTGAACTGCGGGTCCCNTCTGACAGTACTGCGCGGATCCAGGAAGCCCACGCTATAATTATTCACTGCTTTTGTGATCTGATCGATCAGCACTATTGCGGAGAACATTGATGAATCCAGTCCGCTCTGGCAGAACCTCAAAACCGTTCCGTCACTCCATTCTGGCGCTTGCCATCGCCTGCCTTGTCAGCAGCTGCGGCATCGTGCTTGTCACCACCGCTACTGTCCTCGCGATTGATGTTGCCCGCGACCGCAGAGGTGCCAGCGTTTACTGGGATGACAACAAGATGGAGTTTGATATCAAGCGCTCTATCAACAAACAAGAGCAGATTGAACACGAACACGTCAATGTCACCATCTACAACGGTGTGGTTCTTCTGACGGGAGAGGTACCGGATCAGCGCGACATCGATACCATCATCGATCTCGCGAAAGCCCATGAGGGATCGCGGCAGGTGATTAATCGGCTGGAGCTCGCCGGAAAAACAAACATGAACAGCCGTGCCAACGACGGCTGGATCACCACCCGGGTAAAAACTGCAATCGCCACATCAGCCCCGATCGAATCGACCCGCATCAAGGTCGTGACCGAGAGGGCCAACGTGTATCTGATGGGACTGGTTACGCCGGAGGAAGCCAGTATTGCCGTTGACGCCACTCGGTCCGTGACGGGAGTTGTCCGAGTCATCAAGGTCTTTGAGTACCTCTAATCGCAAGCCGCTGACTGCGTGAGCAGCGCTGAAAAAATNNTCTCCGACTGGGACGCGCTTACGCAGCACGTCGACAAACTTTCGCGTCCTTTGGTTTTCACCAACGGTGTTTTTGACATTCTGCACCGAGGCCATGTGGCCTACCTTGAAGAAGCCGCGGCCCTTGGCGCCACTCTGGTAGTCGGGCTGAATTCTGACTCCTCGGTCCGCAGGCTGGGCAAGGGGCCAGGTCGGCCGATCAATCCATTGGAAGACCGTCTGGCGGTGATTGCCGCTTTAGAGTGCGTCAGTTGTGTCACCTGTTTCGAGGAAGATACGCCCCTCAANCTGATCCTAAGGCTGAGGCCAGACCACCTCGTGAAGGGGGGAGATTGGAAACCGGATGACATCGTCGGAGCCCGGGAGGTGCACGAAAGCGGCGGCGCCGTGCACAGTATCCCGTTTCAGCATCAGCGATCTACCTCCGATCTGGTGGATCGCATCCGGAGCAGCTAGCACCGCAGGAAACACCTGCGGACTTCCCGTTCAGACGAGGCGCAACATGGGCTCAAGTTCGGACAAGGCGAGTTCGTACACGCCGCGTTTAAACGAGACGACTTTACGCGGGGGCAGCCAATAATCCACCCACCGCCATCGGTCAAATTCTGGCGCCTCGCTGTGGTCCAGGCAGATCGCGTGATCTGAAGCGAGCATCTTCATCAGGAACCACACCTGCTTTTGCCCCTTGAAGGTCGCNCTNCGCGAGCGCAAACTGCCGGGGACATCNTAGCGAAGCCAGTTTCGCGTCCGACCCACCAGTTCCACGTTCTGTGGGCGTAGGCCGACCTCCTCATAAAGTTCGCGGTAAGCGGCCTGCTCAACTGTCTCGCCCTGCTCTATTCCTCCTTGAGGAAACTGCCAGCCATCGTGACGGCTCCGCCGGGCCCAGAGGACCTGGCCGGTGCTATTGAAAAGCACGATCCCCACATTCGGTCGATAGCCATCATTATCCGAAACCGAGTGCAGTTGTTCCACCATCAGGTCTTTCCGAGTGTATTGATATCGTGCATTAATCGCTGGCAGCCCAAGATTTATACCACAGAGCACTCCTCACNCGAATCGCAGATCTGTCACCAGGACGGGAACGCAGCCTTGGCGGCCTGACTCACCGTTATGGGCAACTTAAGGGCTGGCCGACGATTCCGCCTGCCAGGTAGCGTAGCGGGATTTAAATAGCGCCTCCAACCGATCGATTGTGTCTTCGCTGGTCTCCCCATGCATCATGTGGCGCGCCATCAGACCCGATGCCTCATTGAATAAAGTATCCCGATTCAACATGGGATAGGTTTGGGTCAAACGCCGAATGGCATTGATGACACTCTCATGTTCTGGCCGCNAAATATCCATGATCTCCGGCACCGGCGCGGGCGCGACAGGCCGCCGGTCTCTGAGATACCTCGCAAAATCGAGCAGGCTCGCGACCTCGGCATTGGTCAATACGTCGATGACTGCCCGAAGTTCGTGCTGATCGGATTTCGCCATCGAGTCGACCCCAAAACGCGATTGCGAAACTATTTTGCTGACTGTTTTTCCACGCAGTGCGCTTCGGTGAATTCGAGAAATTCATCCATCGCGCGCAAGCGGAACTTCTGGCGCTGGTAAACGATTGAAAAGGGGCGCGTAAGCGGAGGATCCAGACTCAACTTGGACAACATGCCCAGTTCCAGTTCCTTATCGAGCGTCGCGATAGACAGGATCGAGATGCCAAGACCTGCCGCGACAGCACTCTTGATGGACTCCGGACTGCCAAACTCCATCGTCAAATTGAGATCCGAGATATCGNGGCNGGCCGACTGCAGATAGTCGACGATCACATTACGGGTTCCCGAACCCTCCTCACGGCTGATAAACGGATACTGCAAAAGCGCATCTACGCCACTGACAGATTGCTCCGTGAGTGGGTGGTTCGGAGGGGTGACTACGACGAGCTCATCATCCCAACAGACTTTGGACACCAGATTCTTATTGCCCACCGGGCCCTCAACAATACCGACATCAATCTCGTTGCTCTCAACCATATGGAGCACCCCATCAGTGTTGGCGACATGCAGGCGCACAGCGACATCGGGAAACTTGGCCTGATACTCACCAAGAATGCTCGGGATGACGTACTCACCGATCGTCGTACTCGCTCCAAGAACAAGCGGGCCCAGCACATCACCGGTCAACTTTCGAACCTCGTTATCCATTTCGCTATAAAGCGAGAGGATCTGATCGGAATAGCCCTTCACAAGATGGCCGGCCGAGGTGAGACTGATCCGGTTGTGAGTGCGGTCAAACAAACGTGTATTGAAGTAGTCCTCCAGCTGGCGAATCTGGAATGTGACGGCCGGCTGGGTCATGTGCAGTGCTTCTGCTGCTTTGGTGAAACTGAGCAAGCGGGCTACCGTTGCAAATACCTGAAGCCGTCTGTCCGCCATGAGTTCACTCCCCGCCTGGTGTAAATAACCCTTTCGCGTTCAGTCTCGTTTTGAAACTGATTGCGATAAACTGATTTTATGGGCAATGAGCAGATATTGGTAGCACTCCTAACTACCAGGTTCGGATCGTCGCGCCCCGGCCTCAATGACAAATCGCCGAAACGCTTCCGCAGTCGGTGAAAGGCGCTTGCCTTTACGGTAAGCCACATACCACCGTCGCATGATCGGCATCCCGTCAACATCCAGTTGTACAAGGCGCTGCAGCGTCAGTTCTTTTTCGACAGTATGGGCGGATACCACCGCAAGCCCCAGACCCGCCTCCACCCCCTGCTTTACAGCTTCGTTACCCATAAGCTCCATGCTTTTTTGATAGGGGAAACCCTGTTCCGAGAAAAAACGCTCCATAGCAACCCGTGTTCCCGATCCCGGCTCACGCACAACAAAATGCGCCTCGGCAAGATCTGCCAAGGTAATCCTCCGCGCATTCGCCAAAGGATGATCAGGCGACGCAATCACGATCAGCGGGTTATCCATAAATGATTCTGAAACGAGATCAAGATCGGCCGGCGGCTTACCCATGAGAGCCAGATCCGGCAGATTCGCTTCGAGTCGGCTGAGTAGTGATTCGCGGTTAGTCACATCAAGAGAAATCTCGACCGCCGGGTTTTCCTTTGCAAAGTCTGCAAGCAACTGCGTTGCGAAATAATTGACCGTTGAGGCAATGGCCACTCTCAGTCTTCCCGAATCTTCTCCACGAAGATCGTTCATCTCTTCAGATGCGGCTTCAAGATGACGCATAATGGTCCGCGCGTGGACAAGCATCGCATCGCCGGCTTGCGTCAGATAGATTTTCTTTCCGATCTGCTCAAACATCGGCAGACCAATCGAACTTTCCATCTGCTTGATCTGCATCGACACCGCCGGCTGCGTGAGGTGCAATTCCTCTGCTGCCCTGGTAAAGCTAAGATGCCGGGCCACTGCCTCGAATACCTGCAGTTGCCGAATGGTAATGTGCACTTCTCTTCCCTCTCACTAAAATCCCCGATTGATTCCGGGACCGATTTCAATCTTGTCAGATAAGTATATACTTATTTACCCAATACAATAAATTTGCTTAATCTGATGAACCAAATCTATATTGCTTGGGATTGCACTACTTAACTGAGCCGAATTGCTGCATTAAATGCAGCTGCCGGGAGAAAAACTGATGTCCGCAAACCACCCCGTTATTGCTGTTACCGGCTCTTCAGGTGCCGGTACAAGCACCGTGAAGACGGCTGTTGAGCATATCCTGACGCGCGAGCATCTTAAGGCGATAATCGTTGAGGGCGACAGTTTTCACAGATTCGATCGCTACGAGATGCCTGAGGAGGTCGCCAAAGCGCATCAATCCGGTCGGGATCTCAGTCATTTTGGCCCCGACGGCAACCACTTCGAAAAACTTGAAGCCTTATTCAGGGATTACAGTGAAACCGGTCGTGGAAAAATCCGCTACTACCTGCATAACGAATCGGAAGCCGTCCCATACAAACAAAAGCCCGGCACCTTCACCCCCTGGGAAAACATCACAGAAAATACTGATCTACTCTTCTACGAGGGATTGCATGGTGGCATGGTCAACGGCTCAGTCAACATTGCAAAATATGTGGACCTGCTCGTGGGAGTAGCGCCCATCGTCAACCTCGAGTGGATCCAGAAAATTCATCGTGACACCGAGAGCCGCGGTTACGAGCCCGAAGCCGTCACTGAAACAATTCTGCGGCGCATGCACGATTACGTTCACTTTATTGCGCCTCAGTTCTCGCGAACCGACATCAACTTTCAACGGGTTCCCACGGTGGACACCTCGAACCCCTTTGTTGCCCGAGACATTCCCACCCCAGACGAAAGTTTCGTGGTGATCCGCTTTCGGGATCCCGCAAAATTTGACGTCGACTTTCCTTATTTGCTGTCCATGCTGCATGACTCATTCATCTCCCGCCGCAATACTATCGTCGTTCCCGGCGGAAAAATGGGGCTTGCCATGGAGTTGATCCTCTCCCCCATTATTGATGGGATAATGAAAAAGAAAGAAGAGTTGAAGCGCAGCGCGCAATAGAGCGATTACTGAACGGCAGCCTCAAGTCGTCGAGCCGCATGACCGTCATCAATCACGCTGCGGACCGTTGCCGCAGCAGAGGCGGCATCCGGGCAACGTCCTAACTGAGTCAGGCACAGGGCCGCCCCGTAGACGAGGCTCTCTCGAACGGGGCCCGGCTCTCCCGCTAAAGCGGCGAGCCCTGCCTGTGCTGATGCGTCAGCAAGGGCATCAGCGTCAATCGTGCCTTTGATCTCATCATCGGCGGCTTGCCGGGGCAAATCCTGTGGCAGCGGCACAGCACGCTCTGCGGACTGGATATTGTATTCCGCCGGGTCAAGCCTCACTTCCCGATCAGATCCCTCACCTTGGTAGCAAAAAAACTTGGAAGGTTGATTAAGGGAGGGAATAACTCCGCCCTCCACGCCTCGCACGATAATGGCAGAGTCATAAGCGGAAGCGCGTGCCAGTGCTGTATAAATTGGGGGATACGGCTTGTGAACATAGCCGGTAAGAAGATGGGTCCTCTTGGCTCCGCGCACGGGGCCCAACAATACCTCCAGCGTAGTGAGACAAGGTCGCTTGACGATCTTCGTGCGTAGCGAAACAAGTTCATGCAGCTTTGGGCATGCTGCCCGTTGATCGACGTATGCCCATCCAATACGATCATCTTCAAGCTGTCGGGCAGCGTCGGCCGAACTCAGATCAACATGGACCCCGGCGGCACGAAGTACTTTTCGGTGCGTCGCCCCGTATTTGGGCCCGATGGATTCCGCCCCATTTGCCAGTGTGGCAATGCCGCAGGCGGCAAGCACAGGCGGAAGAAACGGTGCTGCCGGCATTCCCCGAGTGAAGCCATCGAAGGGATCTGACAGATCCAGCACGTCATCGACGGCGGCCGTCGCCTGATCAGTGGACTGCAGCAACGCATCCAATACGCCGAGGTTTTCAGGCATGGTTTCGCGTTTCATTCTGAGCGCGATAAGGAAGATGGCAGCCTGAATGGGATCTGCATCACCTGAGAGGATTCGACGCATCCCGTCGCTTGCCTCTTCCCGAGAAAGATCCTTGCTTAACTCTGGGCCGGTGGCAATCTTCTGGATGTATTGACGCATTGTCATGAGAAAATGACCGTAGTGGATTTTGCAGATTAATATTGAATCAAGATTAAAGTTTAAACCTGCGGTCAAAGGATCCTCTATACCCAATTGGGTAGTGGGACGCGGCCGGTGTGGCCAATACCCGCGGCCTGGATTACCCTTTCCCTCAGAAAAAACAATCCCGATCAAAAGTATGGATATAACCCAGGAAGAAAACGACATGAAGCTCTCGAGTGGGATTGCAGCATTCGAAGCCAAACATTTTACCCAGGCAATGAAGTTGTTGAGTCCACTCGCAGAGAGCGGATCAGCGGACGCGCAATATCGGCTTGCCATCATGTACCAGAACGGACTAGGTGTGGTGCGTAACGAATTGCTCGCTTACAAGTGGATGAAAAGCGCCGCCCACCAGGACTATGGCCCTGCGCTACATGGGCTTGGGTTCATGTATATGGATGGGGACTGTGCAGCGCAGGACGATACGCGCGCCGTGCACTGGTTTGAAGCGGCAGTGGCACTGGGGCTCGCCGGTGCGATGGTTGCCCTCGCGCAGATGCTGGAACAGGGTCGCGGTACGGCTGCTGATCCGCAAAGAGCCCAAGCACTCTACAAAGAGGCGGGTTTTTAAGTCTGCTCAGTTGAGTTGGATTCGCTCTCCAAAGGGGACAGATTCCGAGCCCTTCACCAGCCAGATGACCGGAAAAGTGGGCACCGCATCGGGGAACCGGCCCTTGGCATCTGTAAAGTAAATCAGCAAATCCGGCGCCATATCGAGATTCTCTGCCCACTGAAAGACAGGGGAAAAATCAGTTCCCCCTCCTCCGGAAAGTGATTCGGGCGCTTCAAGTCGCTCCCAGGGCTCATAAACCCGGGGCGATTCGGGAGCCAGTTCAGAGTCGCAGTAAACCAGACTGACCCTCGCTTTGACCTGTCCCTTTAATGCATCTACTTCATTCACAAATTCAGACATCTCGGCTGTCGAGACAGAGCCGCTGGTATCCACGGCCACGGCAACATCCACTATGCCGCTTCGCAGCGCAGGCAAGATGGCCTCACCTTCCCGGCGGCCAGGCCGAGCGTAGTCGAAGTCATCCCTGGAACTCATGCTCATGTAGCGTGCCAGCAGTTGCCTCCAGGGCAACGTTGGAGCAATCAGTTGGTCGACCAGGCGTGCGAGGGTTCCACTAAGCTTTCCGGCCTGAGCCGCCTGTTGCGCAGCACCTGCCAGGCGCTCTTGCCACTGCTGTTCTAGTCGTGCCCGTTCGTCGGGAGTGAGCGCCTCAGGTGGTGCCGGATCGGCCCCCAACCCGGCAGAGGAGTCGGGCAAGCCGGATGCAGAGGTTTCCTGATCCTCAGGCTCATCGTCGTAGAGATGACGGTCATGCGGCTTGTCTTCAGAGCGCTCTTCCAGCATTGGATAGATTTCTTCTGCGCTGAGTCCTGTGTAGTCCGGCATATAAAGCACATCTGGCGGAGGCGTTAAACCATCGTCAATCAAGAGTGGGTTAACGGCGAAGTCACAAGCAATATCCCACCTCCGTTTGTCGCGATGCAAGCGTCTGGCGAAATGGGCGAGTGCACAGTGGAGTGCTTCATGCGCGAGGGCAAATTCGATCTGAGACAACGACAAACTGTCGAAGTACGACGGATTGAAATAAATCTTGCGCGCATCCGTCGCGGTGGTTGGGCACCATGATGCCTCAATTTCCTGCATCGGCAGACGCATGACCAGAGCACCCAGAAAGGGGCGATCCAGAATCAATCGGGACCGGGCCGCGCTGATGCGGGCGAAGCTATCTTTCCCGGCTTCGCGCATTACTCATCATATCAATCCTGGGCCAGCATGACGTCGGCCACCTGTCTGGCCCAGTCGGGAAAACCCGGTGCCGCAAAAAGCGGCGGACCAACGGCACGATGGAGATCTGACACCAACATCACCCCCATTTCTTTCTGAGGGAAAAGTCCTGCGTACTCAAGTATCCGGGAGTAAAGATCGATGGCGCCAGGGTCTTCTCCGACCTGGGCTGCCCGCCCCACCAACGCTGCGGCCACTGCGTACTGCAAATCCAAATTCCCCGGCACTGTTGACAGCTCTCCCGCCAGGATGGCGTCAATATCGGGTAATTGATCCAGATTGCGAATAAACGCATGCAGTTCGATTCCTGCCGCGGGTCCAACACAAGCCTGCAGTGCGCCGCTCAGTATATCCGGATCTTGCGAGAACTTTTGAAGAGCGCGGTGCGCGAACTCCCAGGAACGCGGAGACGGAAACGCAACCGGGTTCTGCGCCGGATCAAAGTCAAACAGCATGTCAGGTCGAAACCGGAGAAACCCAATGACCCGCTCATCGACGCCTGCGTGAAAAGCCCAACGGACCCAGTCGTCCAGATTAATATCGACCTCGTAATGGCTGAAGCGGTTCGCGAGTGGTGCCGGCATCGCGTAGGTGACGCCACGATCTCCCTGTCGGTTCCCTGCCGCCACGATTGCCCACCCCTCAGGCACTTCGTAATCCCCCAATCGCCGGTCGAGGATCAATTGATAGGCAGCTGCCGACACGCTGGGCGGCGCGGATGTGATCTCATCGAGAAAAAGAATGCCTTGCGAGCCGTGTCGATCCTGGTCCGGCAGCATGGAGGGGATAGCCCACTCAACGCGCTCATCAACACGAAACGGTATTCCCCGCAAATCGCTGGGCTCCAGTTGGGACAACCGGATATCAATCAACGGCAGATGGTCATCGCCCGCTACCTTGGCGACNATNTGGGACTTCCCNACACCCGGGGGNCCCCACAGCATCACCGGGGTATGAGAGCGCTCGCTGAGGCTTGCGATCTCACGGCGNAGGAGTTTTTCAAGATGAACGGGGCGCATGGNACTTGNCTGAATGNTNAAANTANAATNAANNNGNAANTNTATCTCAGNCNGNTTCACNNACCNTTGATCCCGATTCCAACCNGNTCNTCAACAAACGTATCGCTACCTGAATATGGCTCTTGGGATAGAGTCCTAGCGCCACAACGCCGATCCGCGTACTAAACTCTNATCATGGATGCCCTGCCGATCTTCCTCAAGTTGCGCAATNCCCCCGCCCTCGTCGTCGGAGGCGGCTCCGTGGCCGAGCGAAAAATCGACCTGCTGATCCGAGCCGGAGCCAAGGTGACCGTGGTAGCGCCAGAAATTGGATCCAAAGTAAAAGCGCTTTTGGATCAGCAGAAACTGGACTGGATCGAGGACCGCTTTGAGCCAGCCCATTTAAATCCGGCGTTGATTGCGATTGCAGCAACCGACAACGAGGATGTGAATCGAGCAGTCTCAGAATCGGCCCGGCAACAGAACTTGCCCGTGAACGTCGTCGATCAGCCGGATCTTTGNACCTTCACTGTGCCCTCTATCGTCGATCGCTCACCCGTTATTATCGCCATCGGTACCGGCGGCGCGTCCCCGGTTCTTGCCCGGATGCTGAAAGCCCGGCTGGAAACACTCATCCCCGCCGCATACGGCCGGCTTGCTGGCATCGCCCGTGAATTTCGTGATCAGGTCAAAGCTGCACTTGGCAGTGTTGACTCCCGACGCGGATTTTGGGAGAAGGTTTTTCAGGGGCAGATTGCCGAACTCGTATTCGCCGGCAAGGAAAATCAAGCCCGAGTAGAACTCAGGGCGATGATCCAGACAACCGAAGATGCAGAATTCGAAAAAGGTGAGGTGTACTTGGTCGGTGCCGGTCCCGGGGATCCGGATCTCTTGACTTTTCGCGCCTTACGGTTGATGCAGCGGGCAGATGTGGTGCTCTATGACAGACTGGTGGCCCCCGCCATTGTGGATCTGGTGCGTCGCGATGCGGATCGGATTTTTGTTGGCAAAGAAAAATCCAACCACGTGGTACCTCAGCCCGAAATCAACGAACTGCTCCTGAGTTTGGCCCAAGAGGGAAAACGAGTACTGCGGCTAAAGGGCGGAGACCCTTTCATCTTCGGCAGAGGAGGTGAAGAAATTGAGGATCTGGTACGACACAACATCCCATTTCAGGTCATTCCCGGCATCACCGCAGCGGCCGGATGCGCTTCTTACGCGGGTATCCCCCTGACGCATCGGGATCACGCGCAGTCCTGTCTTTTTGTTACAGGGCACCTTAAGGACGGCAGCGTCGATCTCAACTGGGATGCCTTATGTCACCCCGGTCAAACCGTTGTGGTCTATATGGGATTAACAGGACTTGAGTCGATCTGCCGCGAGATGATCCGCCATGGCCTAAAAGGCACCACACCGGCAGCGCTCATCCAGCAGGGNACCACGCTTAANCAACGGGTGATTGCCGCNACCCTTGACAGCCTGGCTGATGCAGTGGCTGCGGCCAACGTCAAAGCACCGACCCTGCTTATTGTCGGCAGTGTTGTCACCCTNCACGATAAGCTTGCCTGGTTCGACCCTGACGGNGGGCCGCCAGACAATCTTGCACTTAATGAGCCGGGCCGAGGCGCAAACGATGGTCTTTGATCCCCCCGCACCCCCCTCCGGCCCATGGATAGACATCGGTGCGGTTGAGGATCTCCCGCCCGGCACAATGCAGCGCTATGAGAGCGAAGGCCAGCGCATCCTGATTGCGAACATCGATGGTACGCCGTTTGCCGTGGACGACACCTGCACCCATGAAGATGCCTCGCTTTATATGGGCGCCTTACAAGGAGATAAAGTGAAATGCCCGCTTCACGGCAGCCGATTCTGCCTTCGCAACGGGCGAGCGCTAGATGAGCCTGCCGAAATTGATCTTGCGTGTTACCCCGCCCGCTTTCAAAACGGTCAGGTGGAAATCGTTCTTGCTCGCAAGCTCGATTAGCGCCTCCGAGGCATCCTGCATTCCTAAAAGTCAATGCGAGACGGGACTTCCGTCTTCTGGCGTCGCAGCACCGAATTCACACAAGGCTCTCAGCAACTCTGCCCGGTCGCCCATTACCACCGCCTCGACAAGTCCCTGTTTTTCCTCCGGAGAAAAGGGCAGACTGCTCGCCAGGGTGTCGATCAGCTCGGGTGGCTGCAGGTGATCGAGAGCGCTCCAGTCGACCGACAGATTGCGGCTTTCTGTGAAGCGTTTTGCCGAAGCAATGATCTCTGCTGCATCAAGACCAGACTCTTGTGTATCAAGATCATGGGCGAATCTTCCCCATGAAGCCTGAATGCGACGATATCCATTCTTCATTTCCACTTCATCTGAGATATCGAATCGGCACACCCCCGCAAGAATAATCAACAGACGATTGTCCCGGGTCTCGCTGAAGCTGACGATGCGGCCTGCACAGCCCGTCTCATGCAATTCAGGGTGCTGCGATTGCGTCTCTCCCTTGGGCTGTACCATGCCGATCAACCGGGACGACG
The DNA here is from genome assembly GCA_002713825.1 of Acidiferrobacteraceae bacterium. Lineage (GTDB taxonomy): Bacteria > Pseudomonadota > Gammaproteobacteria > Arenicellales > UBA868 > UBA868. The sequence goes on from PAUU01000018.1 coordinate 16,885, forward strand.
CCATTGCATCGAACACCATATTCAAGTATCGATCTTCAAAGATGTTGAGCGGCAACTGGCCGTTAGGCAGAATGACGGCGCCAGGCAGAGGAAACACCGGCAAAACATCTGGCAGCTCGCTAAATGGGTGAGTGAATCGGTTTCGCATAGGCTTCGAAGGTCAAAAATTGTGGTTTGCTCGCTAAGAGTATCCGGAAATTGACGTCGAACGCTTGTGAAGTACAACGTCAATATATCAGCCACTCAATATAAACCATGTCAAAAATCGCCGTCATCGGATTTGGGTCACTGCTCTGGGATCTGGATGATCTTGCCCCAAAAGTTTCGGGAGAATGGAAGATGTACGAAGGGCCGGTTCTGCCGCTTGAATTTTCCCTCGTTTCACGAAAGCGTCATTTCGCGCTGGCATTGGTGATTGATTATCTCGATGGGGCGCCCTGCCCGACCTGTGTGATAGATAGCGTACGTTCTGATATCAGCGCCTCCGTAGTAGATCTGGCTGAGCGCGAGCGGATGGCGCCTTCCAACATCGGCTTCATCGACCGGGACAGCGGACAATCCCATAGCCATAGAAAAGAAACGCAGGAGACGCTCTGGCGCTGGATTAAAGATACCGATTACTCTGGAGCCGTGTGGACCGACGGCGAACGCAACTTCGAAACGCTGACCGGTGAACATTTCAGCCTGAAAACTGCCCAGGACCATCTTTGGTCACTCAAGGGGGTGTCATTGGAAGAGGCCAGAAGGTACATCCATGAGGCACCATCACAGGTGCAAACACCGCTACGGAAAGCGCTGGAAGACTCACCTTGGTGGCATCATGAGCCAAAAGACTAGGTCAGGATCTGCCCGTCCAGGGATTTGATGGCATGAATTCACGGTACGTCGGACGTTTTGCGCCGTCCCCGACCGGCGAACTGCATTTCGGATCGCTGGTAGCGGCAGTCGCCAGCTACGCTGATGCCAAACACCATAACGGAGCCTGGCTGCTTCGCATTGATGACGTAGATCAGCCCAGAAGTATCGATGGCTCTTCAGAATCCATCGTAACGGCACTTGAAGCATTCGGCTTTCACTGGGATGGGCCCATCCGCAGACAGTCCGAACGACAACATCATTACCAGGACGCAATTGCTGATTTACGCAATCGGTCGCTGGCCTACCCCTGCCGCTGCTCACGAAGGCAGATCGGGAAAACCGCTCGCCAGGGAGTCGAGGGCCTGGTGTATCCCGGCACTTGCCGTAACTGGCAGGGAACGGGTGACGAGCAGACATCTATCAGGCTGCTCACCAGTGACACCGAAGTGACCGTGATCGATAGAATTGCGGGTGACATCACTCAGAATCTTGAAACGGATATCGGCGACTTTGTTATTTTCCGAGCTGACGGGATCGCCGCTTATCAACTTGCTGTTGTGGTAGATGACTTCCTAGATAACGTTACCCACGTTGTTCGTGGCGCAGACCTTGTACTCTCAACACCCCGGCAGATGTACCTTCAGAGCAGGCTTCACTATCCAACACCACAGTATGCGCACGTCCCGCTGGTACGAGATCGCGATGGGGGAAAAATCAGCAAAAGTGATGGCGCACATCCTCTTGATCCAGCCCAGCCGTTATCAGCGCTCAAAGCAGCCTGGCAGTTTCTCAGGCAGATTCCGATGCCAGAGCCGGTTCAGGATCCTGAACTTTTCTGGAGCCACGCCGCCAAGACATGGTGTATTGACCTCCTGCGAGATGCCCACTCAGCGTATCCTGATGAGAGAACTGCGTGAAACACCCGTCCCTTGAGGAGGTCAGGCATTTCTGGTTTGAAGACGCCTGCCTCGCACCCGAGTCGCTGGCCAGGCATCAGGCCCGCTGGTTTGCGCCGGGCGACCAACTCGACCGAGACATCGAGAAACGGTTTGGCGCCCTGCCGGAAGCCGTAAGGTCCGAAGCCTTAAGCTATCGCCCGGACGACCCCCATGATCTACTCGCCATCATACTGATCCTGGATCAGTTTCCGCGACAGATTTATCGCAATACTCCGCAGGCTTTTGCCTATGATCGAGAAGCGCGGGCCATTTCCAACACCATGATCGAAAAGTCGCTCTTTCAGGTCCTGACCCTCGTCGAACAGGTCTTTGTCTTTCTGCCGTTTGAGCATTCCGAAAGGCTATCGGACCAGTCCCTTTCTGTTCAACTGTACGAAACACTGTTGCAACAGGCGCCTCAGTCTTATCATTCATTTCTTGAGAATGCTCTCGACTATGCTCGCAAACACCACTCGATCATTACGCGCTTCGGACGCTTTCCCCACAGAAACGCGGCCTTAGGGAGGGAATCCACCAAGGAAGAAAAAAGCTTTCTCGCCGCGGGGGGCGATACATTTGGCGTAGAGTCAGTTACCCCATCGACCGGAAAAAACAACACCCTTTAGACGCCACTTCAATGCCAACCACCTCACACAAAATGAAGGGCGTACTGCTTTGTCTTTGCGGGATTATCTTGCTCAGCCCAGATAGCCTTCTCTTGAGACTGATCGGAGCCGACCTTTGGACGCTCGCCTTTTGGCGAGGCGGCCTCTCCGCAGTNGGTCTTGCGGTCGCCGTGCTGCTGATGGAAGGACGTCAACCGGGTCAACAGCAACTCCTCCGACTGACCCGGCAAGGCGTTGTGGTCGCAGTCAGTTTTGCGATCGCCAATCTTGCTTTCATCTTCTCGATCCAGAATACAGCCGTTGCCAATACTCTGGTCATCATGAGCCTATCGCCCCTGTTTGCGGCGCTGCTCAGTTATTTTTTCTTTCGGGAACCTATATCTACCGGCACCTGGCTCGCGGCGGTCGCTATTTTTCTCGGCCTCACCATGGTGTTTTACGGGAGCCTTGCAACGGGCGGTGTAGTGGGTGACCTGGCCGCGCTGGTCACCAGTATCTGTGTTGCCATCAGTCTCGTTCTTATGCGCGAGCACCGCGATATCAGTATGGTGCCAGCACTGGCCTGGAGTAGCGGACTGGCATGTCTAGCCGCCCTGCCTTTCGCGTTACCTGCGTCCCTCAGCGGAACAGCCCTGATGCTTATGCTGGTACTGGGATTGATCGTACTGCCTGCCAGTCTTACGATGATCGGACTGGCCCCGCGATATCTGCCTGCACCCGAGGTGAGTCTCATCCTGCGTCTGGAAGCGCTGCTCGCGCCGCTTTGGGTGTGGCTTGTACTGGGAGAGGTGCCCAGCCGGCAAACATTGATTGGTGGAGGGATTATCCTGGCTACCCTGATTTGCCTATCCCTTTACACCATCCGGATGCAGCGAGGCCGCGCAGCATGACTCAGCTGGCCACCACACCGGTCGGCGCTTCCGAACGCTATGCGGTCTGGTTGATCGCGGCAAGCAGTCTCCTGATTTCTGTCAACGGGTTCATGCTGAGGAGTATCGAATCTGCCAATGAATGGCAGGTGATCTTTGGTCGCCAGGNGTTTTTTACGCCTGCGATCCTGATCGTGCTGCTGATTCGGTATCGGACACACCTCTTTCGATTGTTCGTGGAATCAGGATGGGTGGGTCTGGCTGCGGGCGTTTGCCTTGGATTAGCTAATCCGACCGTGATCCTGGCAATGACCCACACCACGGTGGCCAATGCNATGTTTATCCTGGGAGCCTGTCCACTGATCACCGCTGTACTCGCCCGGATTTTTCTTCGTGAACAGCTCTCTGGCGCCACCCTCGTCGCGATTGGAGTAGCGATGATTGGCATCGGGATCATGCTGGCGGATGGCCTTGGCGCGGGATCCTCGCTGGGCAACGCGCTTGCCCTGCTGTGCGCTCTTTTCTTCTCAATGTTCGTCATCTTTTTGCGGGTTGGCAAAGACAGGAACATGCTGCCCACCAGTATTACAGGCGGCGCAATCGGCGCTATCGTCGGGCTCGCCGGTGCGGGATTTGACTACCACCTGACGGTGCATGACGGCCTCTTATGCCTGATCTGGGGCGGCGGCATTGTCACCATCGTGCACTTCCTATTCATCCAGGGCTCAAGACATGTGCCCGGCGCCGAAATCATGCTGATCACTCTGATCGAGTTCACCCTCGGCCCCATCTGGGTCTGGATCGGTTTCGGCGAAAGACCCACGACGATGGCGCTGGCGGGAGGCGTTCTTGTCCTGGCCGCTGTCGCGGGCCGGTCTATTGCGATGCTTCAAAAATCCGGCGCGGGAGGTTGAGCAGAATCAAATATGTTCAGATGCGTGTGCCGCCCACCTGCTGGCTGAAGTAATCATCGCAGGTACCTTCGCGCAATACGTCTGCCGTTGCGCAGTGCAGTCCACCGCCAAAGGGATAGGCATCTCTGAACGCCAACGGCAAGACCTCAAACCCCAGTCCGTCCAACTGCTCGGCCTGTTGATGCTCGCTTTCCTCCACGATGACGGTCTTGTGATCGAGGATCAGCACATTCATCGACAACCACACGCTTGAATAACACAGCGGCGGCGGTGCATCGTTAGAGGGCTGTGCGGCATCAACAATTTCCCAGTCGTTCGCCTTGAAGATCTCCCGCTGCTCATCAGGCAGTTTTCGATTGGGATTATTCATGATGAGACCGGGTCGCAACGGAACAAAGGTTGCATCAATATGGATCGGGTAGGGGTCACCGGGAAAGTTCACAGAATGTATCCGATGATCCGGAAAATGCCGCTGCAACCACTCCATGCCGCGGCGATTGGTCGTCAGACCGTGCTGACAAAACAAGTCCTTNCCGATGCGCAAAATGTCCGCAGCATCAAAAAGGGGNTCGTGTTCNGTGGTAACAAAATCCAGCGCGGCAGTACGCTTAAGCCGCTCCTCGATCGTAATCTCGTCAAAGTAGCCCGCTTGATAGGAATCGTCGGCAAGTCGCGGCCGCGGCGCCTGCTCCCACCGGAAGCCCGGATCCTCATCAAAGTAACGCTGCATGAGAGTGTGATAGGCGAGAAACTCCCAGTAGCGACAGCGAAAAGACATCGGAGCACTGAGGATNTCTTTTCCCACCGTTAACAGAACATCGCGTGGCGGCATGCAACCAAACATGGATCCGGTCGTAAAGTCGGGCGTATTCACCGCCTGATTCCATTGAATCGGTTCCGGGCGATCAACCCGCACGCCTCGGCTTTCGAGCAAGTTCACCAGGTTATCCAACTGGGCGTTCGCCCGTTCCACGGTGGCCAGGGGACGCGGACCCCACATGCCCCGCATGTCACTGTCTTCAGGTACCTTGGCTTCCGTAGCGGGCTCCGAAGGCGGAATACAAGTGAAATCCGCACGCCCCACAATGGCATGCTTCAGTGGATCAAAGTCATTCCATGAGCTAACAACCGTGGACTGCATTTCTATCTCTCCGTGTGCATTTTGTTCAATTCAAAACCTGGCCAGAAAAAAATCCTTAAGCGTCANCTGACGCCTGCGCCAACGCCTCCAGGACCTTGGCGCGTCGGGANAGCCACCAGCCGTACTGCTTNGGCCACTGATTCCATTCCGGGTCTGCCTCCAGCGACAGCGCCGCATTCAGCGGCCAGTTGGGGTCCAGCAGCGCCTCCCGGCCAATCGCGACAAGATCGGCCTGCCCTTTGGCAACGATCGCCTCGGCTTGTTCAGCCGTCAATACCAATCCCACCGCCTGAGTCCTGAGCCCAGCTTCTTCTTTTACTTTTCGAGCGTAAGGCACCTGAAAGCCAGGCTGTGGAGGCGGTCCTTTTGCTGCCGTGGCGGAACCGAGGATGCCGCCCGAGGAGCAATCGATCACATCAACACCCAAGCCCTTCAGATCTTTGGCAAGCGCAACAGTATCCTCAAGTGACCAGCCATTAGGCGCCCCGTCAACCGCCGACACGCGGACAAAAAGCGGCTTGCCTTCCGGCCATGCCCCCCTGACCGCCTCAACCGTCTCAAGCAGCATTCTCGACCGTCCCGAGCGATCGCCCCCATACCCATCGGCTCGATGATTGCTCACCGGCGACAAGAAACTCGCCGCAAGATAGCCATGCGCCGCATGGACTTCCGCAATATCGAATCCGGCCTGATCGGAACGCCTGGCAGCCGCTGCAAAATCCTCCACAACCTGAGTGATCTCAGCAGGAGTCATTTCAACCGGAAGCAACCAGCCCTCGCCCACGGGTTCTGCCGAAGGTGCGATCACCTGCCAGGGCTCTTCGCCACGTCGGCGGTCACTGTCATCAAGTGGGCCGTTCCCATGCCACGGCCGCTGCATGGCAGCCTTTCTTCCTGCATGGGCAAGCTGTATTGCTGACGCAGAGCCCATGCTTCGGATAAAACCGGTAATGCCCGACAACGCCTGGGCATGTGCATCCGACCAAATACCGAGGTCTCCGTGGGTAATGCGGCCTCTGCGTTGCACTGCCGCGGCTTCCGTAAAGACCACTCCGGCACCGCCTTGGGCAAACTTCCCAAGGTGCACCATATGCCAGTCATTCGCGATTCCGTCGCCAGCACTGTACTGACACATCGGCGAGATCACCAACCGGTTCGCGAGGGTGAGGTCGCGGATCTTTAGCGGGCTGAAAAGATGTGATTCAACAGGCATATACAAAGTACAGCGAAAAAACCAGAGCGCGCAATCATATCGGGCAGGCTCCATAGATACCAGAAAAATCGCGTCGGGCCGGTCTCATTGCGCTGTGACTCGGATAGACTTGCCGGGCACCGGTAAACATGGGATTAGATTCTGATGTCCGACAAGAACGCCGCGGCCCAACTGCTGCTTCGGGCGCG
>PAUU01000019.1 GCA_002713825.1 Acidiferrobacteraceae bacterium
ATTGTTTCCGAATTGATGTCCGATCTCATCTACGTTTATGACGTTGATGCAAATAGTGAGATGCGACTGATATGGCATACAGGCCGTCTTAGTCAGGAATTTGGTCCCGGTATTAACGCCTCTGATTTCCGATTCTGGCGACCGATCACGCATAAAGATGATCTACATATCCTGGACCAAAGAATCAAAACTCTCTTGTCCAACAAGAGTTCTATAGACGAGTTTCGAGTCATTGATGCAGAGGGGAATATTCGGTGGTTACGGATCTATGGTCGCCCCCAATTTGATCGCGCTCTCGACCGAGTGACTCGAATTATTGTTGCTGCTCAGGACATCACTGAGGCACGCGACGCTCAAGATGCGCTTGATCAGCAACGAAAACGCCTACATCATGCACTTGATTCCATGTCAGACGGGTTTATGCTGTTCGACGCCGAACATCGCTTGGTGGAATTCAATCAGCAGGTGGTAGAGATGTTCCCTCAGTCCGGTCAGGCGATTGAAAAAGGGAAAACGTTTAGGGAAATTATCGCCACGAGCGTCAACGCCGGTGAGGTTATCTCTGATGAGATCGGTCCCGAACGATGGATCGAAGAGAGGCTCGGCTCATTTCCCAACGTCGGCGAGGTTCATGATATAGAACTATCTGGAGGTCGATGGATAAGATCTACGGATCGTGAGACAGCGGATGGCGGCGTGGTGAGCATCCGAACTGACATCACTGATGGTAAACAGTCGGAAGCACAACGTCAGAAAAATGAAGCGGAACTCGCACACGTTTTGCGACGTGCTTCGATGGGCGAAATGGCATCAGCGCTTGCTCATGAACTGAGTCAGCCATTGGCTGTAATCGTTAACTACGCAAATGGACTGCTTCGACGTCTCGATACAGAACAGTACCCTCCTGCGGACCTGGGTGCCGCTCTTGCTGAAATTCGGGATGCGGGTGAAAGATCCAAGGACATAATTAGTCACGTGCGTGATTTCGTTTCTCGCAGGCAACCTCCCTCCCAAAAGGAATCTTTTCAGGATATTGTTCAAGACGTATTTCAACTACTCCATAGCCTCATTAAACAACACAACGTCCGATCAGAAATGCGGTTTCCTGATGGGGGCGCGGACGTTCTCGTAAGCCGAATTGAAATTGAACAGGTCATGTTCAACCTCTTGAAAAATTCAATCGATTCTTTTGCTCTGTCGGGTACTAAACCACCACTGATTCAAGTTCTTGTCAAACCGGTCAACGACCGCTTCTACGAGGTGTTAGTAAAAGACAATGGACCCGGTATAGATGGCTCCATTGTCGATGATATATTCAAACCGTATGTCACTAATAAGCTGACTGGGTTGGGTATGGGTTTGTCTATCAGCCAAACAATCATTGAGGGCCACGGGGGTCGACTGCACCTGGTCGACACCGACAAGCCGGGGTGCTGCTTTCGATTCACCTTATTACGCTTCCAGCATGACTGACTCACCGTCCTGTGTTCACATCATTGATGACGATGACTCGGTTCGGGCATCAACGAGGTTTTTGGTCGAATCGGTCGACCTGGTCGGAATCGAGTATGAGTCTGCCGATGTTTTTTTAGAGGCCTACTCCGACAGAGGTTCTGGCTGCATTATTCTGGACCTGCGAATGCCCGGACTAAGTGGTCTAGAAGCTCTAGATGCAATGAGGCGTCAGTCTATCTTAGAGCCAATCATCATTATCACGGGGCACGGAGATGTGCCGGTAGCGGTTCGAGCACTGAAACAAGGGGTTTTTGATTTTCTGGAAAAACCCTGTAACGACAACATCTTGATTGAAACAATTAATCAAGCCATTAATTTCGACCTATCGGAACGAAAGGCCAGGGAGAAGCGTCAATCCATTCATACCGCCCTGGAACTTCTGACTCCTCGTGAAGACGAAGTGCTTAATCTTCTAGTCACCGGCAAATCCAATAGGCAGGTGGCGGAACACTTTTCTCTCTCCTCGAAAACTATCGAACGTCACAGATCCAGCATTATGCGGAAACTCGATGCCTCCTCTTTTGCGCAGCTTGTTCGAATAGTTGCGTTGAGGGTCGAGTAGGCGCCTTAAGCGCTCTCGACTGACAATTCCGAGTGAAAATTGCCTCTATCTTTTCGCTAGCGCTTTACCTTCTCCTGTTACTGGGAACAATTCGAGGCGGCGCCACCAGCCTCGCTAAATTTGTAGCAATCAATGATGTTCCAGCAATCAGTTACGCCATGTGGCAGGCATTAATAGCCGCACTTCTTTTACTTGCTGCTGGCTTCTTGAAAACCAGACGTTTCCCTTCATTCAGACAAGCTGGTATTCATTATTTGTTTTGTGGCACGGTCGGCGCTTCCGTGCCAAACGTGCTTTTTTTTATTGCTATAGAAAAAATTAACGCGGGCGCAATGGCCGTGATCTTAACGCTGGGTCCGATCTTCACGTACGCTCTGCTTCTGGGTCTTAGCAGAGAAACAATTAAGCCGCGGCGCCTTATTGGGCTTGCTTTTGGTTTTTTCGGAGGAAGCATAATCGCTCTTAGCGGTAACGAGTCAACCACTTCATTTAACAGTTTTTACTTGATTGCTCTACTTTGCCCAATTCTTTACGCCAGCATGAGCGTTTATGTAAGTTGTCGCATATCTTCACCCGAGCATCCATTGTTGATGGCCGGCGCGACGCAACTCGTATCCTTCGCAGTCCTCTTGCCCGTGGGCCTCGCCACACAGCAGGTTCATCTTCTATGGGTTCCCCCAGATCTTACCGATGGTCTCATCGTGCTCCATGGAATAATTGGCGCAACTGCCTACGCTTTGCTTTTTAAGATAATTGATCTTGCAGGGCCCGTTTTTTATAGCTTCAGCAGTTACATCATCGCGATTACTGGCGTAATCTGGGGAATGCTACTCTTTGGCGAACAACTGACGCTGGCATTCATTGTCGCGACACTCGCGATCTTCTGTGGCCTCTACCTTGTAAATACGACGCAACAATCTGTCAAAAGTGCTAGTCACTAGAAAAGCGGCGCACTGGCAATACTTGAACCACCATCAATATGGAATATCTGGCCCGTGATGTAGTCCGCCTCCGGGGAGATAAGAAAACTGGCGACATTCGCGATGTCTGCAGGGGTTGCAAATCGACCGAGGGGAATCCGATCCAGCTTCTGCTGCCGAATATCACTCCCCACAGGATTATTCTGAAGAAAGAACTCTGTATCCACTGGCCCAGGCGCGATCGTGTTAACGGTAATGCCAAATTCTGCCAATTCCAGCGCCCAGGTTCTCGAAACACTCGCCAAAGCCGCTTTTGCACCACCATAAGCGGTTCGGGTCGGAGCTCCGAGAATAAGTTCCGTCGAGATGTTGACAATTCTTCCCTGCCTCAATTTCTTCATTGCCCCACTGCAATATTTTGCGCAGAGAATCGCAGAGACTAGGTTAGTTTCGAGAACTCTATCCAAAGTCTCGGAAGTAATATCTTGGAGCAGTTCTGGACCTGCTAGACCAACGTTGTTGATCAGATTTACCACCGGCTTTTCTTGACTGAGCCACTCAAGAAAGGCGGTCAAAGCTTCCCGGTCAGCAACATCCACTTCATAAAACTCCCCCGGAAACTCTTGACTGGGCAGTTTTCTGGCTAGACCGATAACGTTGAATCCGGCATGGGCCAAGCGCTCAGCGCAGGCCCGCCCGATACCCTTGCTGGCTCCTGTCACCAGCGTAAANTGATCATTCATGATCGNAATCTCTCATAGTGTTTTTGGANCNNTGTTTATCTGGTTTCTCGGTGAGCGNCCAGCCAGAATNTCCAGAAGATTATCTCTCACGTTTTTGGCGATCGCTTCCTGAATATCTTTTTCTCCAAATCCGGCCACATGAGGCGTCAGGAGAACATTCGGCAATGATCGTAACGGGTGCTGGAGCGACAGTGGTTCATTTTCAAATACGTCGAGTCCAGCGCCACTAAGTTTTCCGTCGACCAAAACTCGATAGAGGGCTTCTTCATCCAAAATCCCGCCTCGCGAAACATTTATCAGAATCACACTTTTTTTCATCAAATCAAACTGAGCCTTTGAAACGAGATGATGTGTTTGGAAGTTAAGTGGAACAGAAAGAAAAATCACGTCCGCGTGAGGTATGAGAGTATCAAGATCTGCCATTTTATAGACCCTAATGCCATCAACCTTTCGTTCTGTTGAGGCGACACCTGTTACCTGAGCGCCAAGATTTTTCACGNTTATCCCAATCTTCGAGCCAATTCGGCCATACCCTACAACTAAAACGTTGAGATCCTTAATCCTATGAAGTCGCGGAATGATCTCTTCGCGGGACCATTGACCAGTCTGAACTGTCTGAATGCTGACATTCATCCCCCGAGTTAACGTCAGGAGCATTGCCAGTGCATGCTCTGCNACGGTATCCGCCCACAAATGACCGCTTGAGGAAAGATGAAGACTATCGGGAATTTTTACGGCATCTAGTGGATCAGAGCCCGCGGTGACCAAATGAATCCACTCCAGCGGGTTTTTCTGAATCCAACCTGCTATTAAGGGAGAGAACTGGCTCGCATAAATCACTAAGCCCTGGCATTCATGGTCACTCCCAATGCCTCCGGACCGCGGGGAGAGATCAATAATCTCAACTTGAGACATCGTAGCCAATTCCTGTCGAATAGCGCTCAAACCAATAGACACCGAACAAGCAACACGAAAGGTTGATGAATCACTTCTAACTGGCATTTCAATCGCCACCTCTGGNTACTGTGAATTTTACTAATTACCACATTTTTCGTAATGGGTAGATGTCCTAAATCAAATCGGGTATCCACCAATCGACTTCCCAACCTGACAGGTAGTTAATTAACGTTAGGTAACTAGTCCCCTTACGATCATAAGAATNATCGTTGAATCTAATTCGAACTTAAAACAGGATTTCTCACGAGGACCCTCTCATTGTCAAACGACTTACCACAAAGTGCCTACCTCAAGGAAACAAGAAGTTATAAAAATAATGTTCAAGTCACCTTCGGTGGATACCACAAAGCAAAGCGGCCTATCGAAGATACCGAACTGACGCACGTAGGTCCGGGGACCCCCTGCGGCGAGTATTTCCGTCGGTTCTGGATACCCGTTGCACTCGCGAGCGAACTCAGCGATGTGCCTCTTCGTATCCGCATCCTCGGCGAGGATCTTGTTGTGTTTCGCAACAAACAGGGAACGCTAGGCCTCTTGCATCTCCACTGCAGTCACCGCAATGCTTCTCTCGAATTTGGCGTGATCGAGGAACAAGGTCTCAGATGTTGCTACCACGGCTGGCTCTATGATGTTGATGGCACCATTCTCGAAACACCGGCACAGGATTCGAAACTCAGCGAGAAGATATGTCACGGGGCTTATCCCGTCGTTGAATATCTTGGCCTAGTTTTTGCCTACATGGGGCCTCCTGACGAACAACCTGATTTCCCTAAGTGGGACACAACGATGTTGCCGGACGTCGAAATGGTGCCTTACTCGATTCATTATCCCTGCAACTGGCTTCAAATTTGCGAAAACACAATGGATCCCTGGCACACCGTATTTCTGCATGCGCGCGTGACTGATATTCATTTCGGTGATACCTGGGGTATTGCTCCTGTAACCCAGTTTTATGAAAAACCCCACAAGATTTATGCAACGCTCACCTATCGCATTGAAAACAAAATCTGGGTGCGATCTCAGGAAACCATCTCTCCTTCGTTTAGCCAAGTGGGAGCGTGGTGGGAGACAGGCCGCGACGAGAAGTACTTTAAGCGAGCCAGTATCACAAAGTGGACGATTCCACACGACAACGAAAACTGCATGATTATCGCGTGGCGAAGCTTTGGGCCCGGCATCGACCCTGAGGGTCAGGGTGATCGATCTATGGTTGGGAAAAATTCAGTGGATTTCCCAGGCCAAACAGGACAAGAGCCATACGAATACCGGCAAAGGCATCCCAACGACTACGAGGCGCAGGTATCCCAGGGCTCGATCAATACTCACGCCGCAGAAAACTTGGGCTCTACCGATAAAGGCGTGGCTTACCTGAGACGCAAGTTAAGACGCGCGATTCGAGCCATTCAAGCCGGTGAGCGTCTCCCCGAGTCAGAAAGGGCGGGCGAAGAATTTCTTACCCATACTCAAGATACCGTGTTGCCCATACCGATTCACCCTTCTGATGATGAACAACTTCTAAAGGATGTCACGGACGCTGTCATGGAAATCGTATTTGAAGGTGACGCCCTGGGCAGTGATGAACGAGCATCGTTCATCGAGTCAAAACTGAGAACTCTCAAGACCGACGCACGCTTTACAGCACATTGTGGCGACACTTGAGTTAACACAAATTCACTAGTCTGACGATCATGAAAACACGCTGGGAATACGTACTGCTGCCAAGTTTTCTAATCGTGGGATTGTTGATCGTTGCCAGTCAGTATGTTTTTCTGAAAGGCAGTTTCTTTAAAGATCTAGGCTTGGGGAGAATCAGCGATACCGCGACCATGGTCAATTACCTTCGATTCTTCACAGACTCCTTCTACCTGCACACCCTCTGGATAACGGTAAAGACATCAGGACTGGCCGCTCTTTTTACGCTCACACTCGGTTTTCCGGTAGCGTACCTGATCGCGCGTATGCAATCTAAATGGTCGATGATTCTGCTTGCGGGAATCGTTGTCGCCACGTTTGTCACNATCGTAATCAAGGTGTTTGGTCTGATCATCATATTTTCAGCAGATGGCTTAGTTAANCAGGCGCTGATGGGGCTGGGNATCGTCGANNCACCCTACACAATTATTGGAAATCAAACTGGTGTGGTTGTTGGCTTGATGCACTTTACGTTGGGCTTCGGAGTCCTACTTCTTTATAGCGTTATTCAGACGATTCCGAGGTCCCTTGAGGACGCGGCCCAAATTCACGGGGCCAGTCGATGGCGCATGCATCTCCGCGTGCTATTTCCGTTGAGCCTGCCGGGTGTCACGGTTGGCGTCCTCATGATTTTCAACATGTGCATGGGGGCATTTACATCCGCCGCACTATTGGGCGGCGGTAGAGTCTTTACCCTACCGGTCCTCATCCAGCGAACAGTGATGATGGAGATTAAATACTCTATGGCCGGCACCTTAGCCGCTGTGTTGCTTGTGACTGTGTTGCTGATCAATCTCCTGTCGATTTATTTAATTCGGCGACTTCGGTCGGCGAGACTGGTGATTGCCTAATGAACTCAACCGGTCATCTCTCTCGAGAAGTCAATAGAGACACGTTAGCCCGAATTGCCCAAAAACGGCGCAAGGGTCCCCCACCAAAGCGCGGCTACCCTTGGGGGAAACTCGGCCATTATATTTACTGCGCCCTGTCATACATATTCCTGTTGTCGCCGATGATTGTGGTGATCGGGGCCTCTTTTCACGGAGGAGAGTACTACACTGCCATCAAGTTCCCCCCCGAAGACCCATCGCTTCAGTGGTACACAAAAATTCCTACGGCACAGTTCAAGGCGCTCGCGCTCAGTTTTGGACTAGCCACTCTGGCAGCATTGGGGGCGTGCATCATCGGAATTCCTGCCGCGTTAGGTATTGTCCGCGGGAAACTGCCCGGACGCAGTGTAATTTCCTCTGTTTTTCGTGCACCTCTCCAAATACCAGCGATCGTTACCGGTATCGCCTTCTTGCAGCTTTACTATCTTTTTGGCGATGCAACCGGGCTCTATTTTCAAGGTACGTTTATTGGTCTTTACATTGGGCATCTCTTCGTGGCCACGCCTTATGTCGTTGGAACCGTCACTGCCATCCTGCAGCGGTTTGACGTTCGACTCGAGGAGGCGGCGTTTAGCCTTGGGGCAAATCGATGGCGAACGTTCCGTCGAGTGACACTCCCGGTGATCATGCCAGGCGTTTACGCGGGAGCGCTCTACTCTTTCATGGTGTCTTTCGCGGACGTGCCCATCTCAATATTTCTTACTGCGCCCGGATTCGTCACCTATCCGGTCGAACTGTTTTATGGAATGGAGAATGACTTTGATCCCAGCATATTGGCATCGTCATCTCTAGTCATATTTTTCTGTTTGTTAGTTTTGCTTGGCATGCAGAAACTTGTTGGTCTAGATAATTTGTTGAGGTCTGGAAGTAGATGAATGTTGCAAACGAAGAGTGGTCTAATTTCCCTGTAAAAATAGGAGAGGAATAATCATGAAACTTAAACGCACAGGCCTGATACTCAAGAGCGCAGCTCTGAGTGTTGGGATACTTACCGCATCTAGTGGTGTTGCCGGTCAATTCGACGGTGTCACATTAAGAGTAGCCACCTGGGGCGGCTCTTGGAAAGAAAACATGGTGCAGGCGATCGTGCCTAAATTTGAGGCCCTTGGCGGCAAGATTGAATTTGTCACCGGGAGTCCTCAGGCCAATCTCGCCAAACTGATTGCTGCTCGTGGGAAAGCGCC
This sequence comes from Acidiferrobacteraceae bacterium, assembly GCA_002713825.1. Lineage (GTDB taxonomy): Bacteria > Pseudomonadota > Gammaproteobacteria > Arenicellales > UBA868 > UBA868. The sequence goes on from PAUU01000019.1 coordinate 8,464, forward strand.
TTTCGACGTGATGGAAACGCTTGACGCCCAGGAAAAAGAATTCTTTGGGACAAATGAGCTGATACAGAAAATTGATCTCAGCCAGCTCACCAACAAGGAATACCTTGATGGCTGGCAGTACAATGATTGGCGAGTTGCGTCCTGGAGTACGCAAGAGGTTATCTGCTACAACCGGGAGAAATTTGCCGAACTAGGACTGCCCGCTCCGACAACTTACAAGGACCTAGCGAACGAGAAACTCGCCGGTCGGGTTGTGATCCCAGACATCACCTCAGGCGGCGGCTTCGCTAATTTTGGCGCAATTGCATACGCAGCGGGTGGAAACGAGCAAAATGTTGGGCCTGGTCTTGAGGTAATCAAAAGTCTCAACTCCTTAAAGTTCTGGTCTCGCGGTGGAGAAGTGGTGACCCAGTTCGAATCAGGCGATGTTTATGCGGCAGTAGTCCATGCTGGCTGGTGCCTTAGAGCCCGCAAAGCTGGCTCACCGGTTGATACCGTCCAACCTGTCATCACGGGAACTAGTCATGTCGGCGTAGGCAAGTATGGTTGGCTCGTGATTCCTAAGCACAGTAAAGTTCCTGAAGCGGCTTCATGGTTCATCAATGAGTATCAAGAGCCTGAATTTCAGATGCTGTATGCTGTAAAAAGTGGGGTCGTACCCACGAACCGGAAGTCAATCTCGCAACTGGCAAGTGATCCTATCTTTGCAGAGATGCTGGAACTTGACCCGGCCAAAATCGGTAATCAGTTGAAGATCGATTATCAAAAAGCTGACACCTCGGACTGGATCGACCAGTGGAACCGGTCTGTTTCTCAGTAGCGAGTATCTGACGCTGTCTTAGCCTCCAACGCTCAAAAGTGGGCCGCTCTCGGGCGGCCTGCTTTTGAGCAACTCCAGTAGCGAGTATTTCCTATGTCACGCGTTCTCCTGAAAGGTGTTAGAAAATCCTTCGGTGATTTTGTCGCCCTGCATGAATTAGACCTTGAAATTCAAGAAGGTGAATTTCTCACGTTGCTCGGGCCTTCCGGCTGCGGCAAGACAACCACTCTGCGGCTTATTGCGGGTTTTATCGAGCCTACGGAGGGAAAGATTCTTCTTGGGGATGAAGACGTGACGCAGGTCGCACCCCAGCACCGTGAAATCGGCATGGTGTTTCAGGATTACGCATTGTTTCCTCACATGACAATTGCTGAAAACATTGGATTCGGACTAAAGGAGCGACGCTATCCAAAACAGGATATCAATGATCGTGTTGAAGAGTTGCTGGATCTCATTCGACTGCCCGAGGTTCACGATCGCTACCCTGCCGAGGTTAGTGGGGGTCAACAACAACGAATTGCGGTTGCTCGCGCCGTCGCTTATCCCCCTAAAGTTCTGCTCATGGATGAGCCCTTGGGTGCGCTCGATCTGAAACTACGTGAAACGATGCAAATCGAACTACGGCGTATTCAACAAGAACTAGCTATCACTACCGTTTACGTTACGCATGACCAGACTGAGGCTATGAATATGTCTGATCGCATTGTTGTGATGAACTCGGGTCGAATAGAGCAAATGGGGGGCGCAGAAGATATCTATAACGAACCAAGAACTCGATTCGTCGCGGATTTTGTTGGACAGATTAACCTATTCGACGCCAATAGCTACGAGCCTGAAACGGGAATTATCAAGCTGGACGGACTCGATCAGATGGTACATGTGCCCGTCAATCTTGCTAGCCGCGGCGAGTCGCTATCTATCGGCGTCCGGCCGGAGGATATCGGCCTGACAAATTCCGTCGAATTATCTAGCGGTATTAATCACCTAGAGGGAGTGATCTCAGGACGCACATTCGCTGGCAACCTCACGCGTCTTTTCGTCGACGTAGGCTTGCCAAAGCCCGTCATCTTAGAAGCCAAATCTCAGAGTGTTAAATCAAACGTCGGCGATAAAGTCACTTTAACCTGGCCTGTTGAACTCTCTAAACTTCTTTCTGATTAACGGGATCAGGCTCTAGATCCTAAATGAGACCCGGAAGATTCGCCGTCAGCTTGATGATTCCAGTTGTATGTTCCGCTGAATCCAGCCGGCATGTGCAATAAGGTCATCATCTTTAAATAAATGACCAACTAGCTGCACCCCTAGAGGGAGCGCAGTACGCCCTTTTCCGGCTGGCAAGGTAACTGATGGGCCTCCGATCAGATTCCAGGCACGGGAAAACTTTGGGTCTCCGGTGCTACTCAGTCCCTTTGGCGCCTCTCCTGGAGCACTTGCGGTAAGAAACAGATCACAGTCGGCAAGCTCAGTGCGGAGCATTTTGTTAGCCGAATCTCGCTGCTTTAAAGCCTCTTCATACGCTTGATAACTAACTTGGCGGCCGGCTTCCACGAGTTGGGTAAACTGATCGCTGAGCTTTTCCTGATGGTTTTCATATTCTGCCGCACGTGACCTCGCAACCTCGAATGCCATAAGTGTTTGGTGGGCATCGACAAGGTTTACCCCCACTTGGCGGTCAATATCTACCTCAGTTAACTCAACTCCAGATTTAGCCAGATCGCGTCCAGCGGCTTCGATTGACGATTGACTCTCGCTGTCTAGCTCGTCCCAGTAAGCCGTTTTTACCAATCCTACTTTTCGCGGCTTCAACTCATCAGTACTTTGCGACACCCCTAGCAATACATTTCGCAGTAACTGGAGATCTTCGACACTTCTTACAAAGAAGCCGAGCGAGTCCATGGAGTAAGACAGGGTGAGAGCCCCGTTGAGCGGAAACTGTCCAGCCGATGCCTTGTAACCAACGACACCGCAAAACGCAGCGGGTCGAATCACCGAAGCCGCCGTTTGTGAACCTATCGCGAATGGCACCATAAAATCCGCAACCGCGGCGGCCGAACCCTGCGATGAACCTCCCGGAGTGTGATCGGGATGATGTGGATTTCTGGTTTTGCCTGGAAAAAAGTACGCAAACTCTGTTGTCACTGTTTTCCCCATCACCACCCCGCCAGCTGACCTTAACTGAGATACAACCGCGGCATCACACAACGGTTGATATCCCTCAAATATGCGGCTTCCATAGGATGTAACCCAGTCTTTAGTATTGAAAATATCCTTAACCCCAAAAGGGATACCGGAGATTCTTGTTGCACGGTCTTGAGAATTTATCTGATCGATTTGGTTCCGAACGCGATCTATATCGAGCGCTATGAAGGCCTGTGTTATTTTTTCACGTGCTTCAATCCGATTTACAAGACTCTCGCAAACTTCATTCAGAGAGAATGCTCCAGCCCGTAAACCGCTATCCAACTCTCCCAGACTCATTTCATAGATTTCCATCATTTTTCCCTCTTCTTGATCAGAAGCGTCAAAACTATTTTCTTCTGAGGAAACTTTGAAGCGATAGTTTGACTTACGTATTAATCCGGCTCGGGCAAGACTATACTTTTGATTTGAGATATGAATTCTGCCGAATTCGAAATCATTCTAAAGTCAATCAACGTCTGGAGGACCGCCCCATGATTGGAGAAAAAACCCCTGAGTCAGATGCTTTTTGGAAACTCGTTTGCGAAGAAAAGTCCATTACCGCTCCAGATTATCACTGCCTGACCTTTGGCGATCCTAAATATCAAGACTACAGTGACCACATAACAGAATTGGCGATCAAGGGTGTCAAACGCGCTACGGCCCACCTCGCTATCGATTTCGAGCTTAATAATGTAAGTCGTAGAAAAAAAGGCGACTACTGGATGATTCTTTGGGAAGATCTCTCACCCGCAGTTGTCGTTGAGTTAGTAAACGTCGAAGAATGTAAATTTGAAGATGTATCAGCAGAATTTGCTTCGCGGGAAGGTGAAGGAGATGGATCGCTAGAGTTCTGGAAAAACACCCATGAAGATTACTTCAAACTTCAATTGACCGACTGGGGTCACGAGTGGTCAGACCAGCTGAAAGTCGTCCTAGAGTCATTCGATGTTGTCATGGCGAATCCATCCCGGCCCGTCTAGCTTGAACGTTAAACAGACAACTAAGTTGGTCCGCCAGCTTTATTGATTGGCGGACCGCTTAACGGTTATTCCACCGCATCCACCGCACGTTTAGCAGACGCGCCCTTGTACACCGATATCCCTGCATCGACAGCAACAGCGCTGAGGATGATAAGACCACCCCAAAGCGTNGCCGCCGTCGGAATCTCGGTCACCGTAAACCAGGCCCAAATTGGACCCAGTACCGGTTCGAGCAGTGCCAGCAATCCCACTTGAGCTGCAGGCACGTGGCGCGCTCCAAGNATCAGCANNGTGAATCCNAAACCCACCTGAAANACTCCAAGATAAACTGAAACGCCAAAGTCCCACCAGNTTACTGAAAATTGCCCAACAAAAGGGATTGATAAAAACGCGGCAAAACAGGCTGCAAGGAAAAGCGCAACNAGCATATCAGGTTGCCTCGANCGTCTNACAAGTACCACTGAGATCGCATAAGAAANNGGCAACCACAATGCAACAAGGTTCCCGAGATATCTCCCTTGAGCCATCCCTGTTCCCACCATAATGATCAGTCCCAACATTGCACCGCCAATCGCTACACAGGTTCGAAGCGGCACCCGCTCTCCCAGCAAAAACCATCCGAGCACAGCCGCTAAAAATGGGGCAGCACTGAAGATAAAAAGTGCATTGGCTACAGTAGTCATCAGCAATGCGAATACGTAAGCAACAAATCCACTACCGAGGACCACTGCTAGCAGGACATCGTCCTTGGTGATCGTCTTGAAGCGCGAGACCCAANCACCTCGATTGAAAAGCACCAGCAATATAAATACGAGCGTCGCCATACTGATAGAGCGATAGAACAAGATCTGCCATGCATCTGCGGACTCGATCACACGAAGCCCAACTCCTGAGGTACTGAGAAACAGTGCAGACGCCAACACCATAATCACTCCTCGCATGTACTGAGTCATGATTCGGCTCAAGAAGAAGATGAATGATCGGGGCGGGAACCATCCATAGCTGGTTTCTGAGCTAGCCAAAGCCCCAAAACGACCAGCATCAGTGACACGGCATGGAATACGCCAAATTTTTCTGCCAACAGTGTTACGGCCAAAAAAGAGGCTGAAATTGGAACGAGATTTAGAAACAACCCACAGATCCCAACACCAATGAGCCGAACGCTCCGCATATANAAAAGATGTGCCAGAAAGGACGGAAAAACTGTAACGAAGAATACGATCAACCATCCTTCCATAGAGGGCCAAAACAGAGCGCCTGCATTGAATTCATAAGCCAGTCCCATTACCGTCACAATTTGCGCTGTGATGGAAAAAAGCAACAATCCAATGATCTGATCGCCATCGGGAGACTTTCGCAGCCCTAAGGTATAGGCCGCAAACAACCCACACCCGATCAGCATATATAGATCACCAATGTTGAACTCAACGCCGACCAACCGCTGCAATTGTCCTCCGGACGCAAGCACCAAGACGCCAGTAAGTCCAATCAGAATGCCTAGCGCTTGTACAGAACGAATTCGATCTTTGAAGAAGAAAAACGATCCGGCAATCACGATAATCGGGATTGAGCCTTGAAGGATCCCGAGATTAATTGCTGTAGTATGGTGTGCCGCAATATAGAAGAACATATTGAAACCGCCTAAAGCCATTCCTCCTAGTACAAAACCTATCCAACCTGCGCGAAATAACTCTTTCGCTTCCTTGAAGCGTTTTCGAAATAGCACTAAAAGAAAAACCGCCAGAATAAACCATCTAAGATGCGTCAGGAGAAATGGCGAGATGTGACCAACAGCAAATCTGCCAGCTACCGCGTTGCCGCCCCAGAATATTGTCGAGAAAGTGAGCAAGACAATTGGGCGACTCCAGAGAACTGGCGACCTGAGCGTCATTATTTTGACTTTAGTCTGCTGTTCATTTCTTCGAGCTCACTCCATCGCTGAAGGTGCTGTTCCAGCTCCCGTTCAAGATCTGCCAACTGGTCAAGCGCAGGCTGGGTCTCACTGTACTCTCTCTGATAGAAGTCAGAATCCAACGTCTGATTTCTGACTTTTTCTAGTTGCGTTTCGACCGACTCAATGACACTGGGAAGATCGTCGAGCTCGCGCTGAAGTTTATACGACAATTTGCGAACCGACGCCGGGCGCGTCGGTTGGGATGGGTTGGAGTCAGTCGGACCACCCTGACGTCTCTTCGCCTCTCCCGACGCAAGTGATCGACCCCGCGTCATCCAGTCGCTGTAGTTGCCAACATAGGGCTGAATTGACCCGTCCGCCTCAAAGGCCAGAATACTGGTCACGGTGTTATCGAGAAACGCACGATCATGGCTGACCACCATCAGGGNGCCGGCGTATTCAGCAAGTTTTTCCTCCAACACTTCCAGGGTCTCGACATCAAGATCGTTGGTAGGCTCATCCAGAATCAAAAAGTTGGCTGGTTGAGTAAAAAGGCGAGCCAAAATTACGCGATTTCTCTCACCGCCAGACAACGCACGGACCGGGGTCAATGCACGTTTCGCACTGAAGAGGAAACCACGCAGATAACCCACGACATGGCGGGGCTTGCCATTCAGCGTAACGTACTCCCTCCCGTCTCCCACTATTTGCGCGACCGTTTTGTCCGGGTCAAGCTCCCGACGATGCTGATCAAAATAACCGAGCTGGATGTTTACACCCCACTTGATTGAGCCCGCCTTCGGCTCGATTTCTCCCAGGATCAGCCTCAGCAAAGTACTCTTTCCGACCCCATTGTTTCCAACNAGGCCTATCCGGTCACCACGGCGAATCCGCAAAGAAAAATCCTGAATCAGCATCGAGTCGCCATACCCAAAGCTAAGGCCCCTTGCGTCCAGCACCTTGCGACCCGACTGATCCGCCTCCTCTATATGCACCCTCGCCCTGGCATCAGGATTCACCCGCTGTGCGCGTACTTCACGCATTGCCTCAAGCGCCCGGACCCTTCCCTCATTTCTTGTGCGNCGCGCTTTGANTCCCTGGCGGATCCAGACCTCTTCTTCGGCCAACTTGCGGTCGAACTCCGAGTTCGNCTGACGCTCTGCNGCCAGNNCCTCNGCCCGNCGGCGCAGAAAGTCAGCATAATCNCCCGGCCAACTNCGNAATTTGCCGCGATCAATTTCAACGATCCGNGTGGCGAGGCGCTGGAGAAATGCCCGATCGTGTGTGATAAACAGCACCGCCCCAGAAAAGGCCGCGAGACGGCTCTCCAACCAGCTGATCGCCTCAAAATCCAGATGATTGGTCGGTTCATCCAGCAGCAGCAGATCAGGGCGAGGGGCAAGCGAGCGAGCCAGAGCCGCCCGCCGGCGCCAACCCCCTGACAGCGCCTTGAGCGGCTGCTCCGGATCCAAACCCATCTCGGTGCAAATACTTTCAACCTGTTGCTGTGGATGCCACCCACCATGCGCATCAATATGGCTGTGCAGATCCTGAAGCGCCTTAAGCCCGGCTGCATCGAGATCGGCTCCTGCCTGCGCACGATACTGTTCCGTCATCTGGATGATGTCAGTCAGGCCTTCAGCCACAAAATCGCCCACCCTTTGATCCTCATCACCCGGCAACACCTGCTCGAGTTCTGTGATACAAAGATCTCCGAGGCGGCGGACCTCACCTTCATCTGGCTCCTGAGTTCCGGTGACCAGGCGCAGCACCGAAGTCTTGCCGGCACCGTTGCGACCCACGAGGCAAACCCGTTCTGCCGGCTCAATGGAAAGCTCTGCGCCACGCAAAAGCTTGCGTGGGCCAAAAGCGAGGCTGACATCGTCAAGACGAATAAGGAACATGATCAGGAGCGATAAGCCGCAGCCAAAACTGCGGGGCAGGTGAAAATGCGATATTAACCGACCTACCCCCAGGGCTGGACCAGACACGGTCTGCATCGTGCTGCCGGCCCGCAGAATTAGAACAAGACGACCGCCAGATTCTTTTACGAGGGTCGTTTCAACAGTTTTTCCATTGGCCGACTTTTCGGTGATTTAGCACTTCTCTTTAAGCGTATTCGGGCGTAGACTTCGCGCCCGCTACCACCGATCTTCAGGACATTCCTGTGCGATTCGCTCTTTCCGTCCTGCGCACCCTCTCTGCACTGATGATTTCAGTGACGCTGCTGATGTTCGGGAACAGCATGTTCTCTACCCTGCTGGCGCTGCGTGCCAACATCGAGAATTATCCNAATGAGATGGTTGGATTGATGGCCTCGGGATATTTCTTCGGCTTTGCGCTGGGCACCTTCCGGTCCGGACCGCTCATTAACCGGATCGGTCATATCCGCACCTTCGCAGCACTTTCAGCGATCGCAGCGGCCTCGGCAATGATGGTGCTGATCTTACAGGATCCCTGGGCTTGGGTAGTCCTCCGAGCCATTATGGGTGCCGCTAGTGCAGGACTTTTTGTCGTGGTCGAAAGCTGGCTCAATAACCGTGCCACCAACAACAGCCGCGGCATTCTGCTGTCCATTTATATCATGATCGGTTACATGGCCTCTGCCGTAGGCCAGCAAGCGATCAAATTTGGTGACCCCGCAAATTTCGGGCTATTCCTGCTGGTGGGTATTGTGTTGGTCTTATCTCTCGTTCCCGTTTCGCTGACCAGAGCCACCCATCCGGATCCAGTCGATAAACCCCTTCTGAATATCCGGACGCTTTTTTCGGTCTCGCCGACTGCTGTCATGGGCTGTCTCGTTGCCGGACTCATCTCCTCAAGTTGGTGGGGTCTGGGTCCCGTCTATGCCCAGGAGCTTGGCCTGACGGTGGCGCAGATCTCTGGCTTTATGACGGCAGGCCTCGTAGGCGGCATGTTTCTACAGATACCGATTGGGCGGCTGTCGGATCGTCAGGATCGGCGACTTGTGCTCTTTGGTGTCGCTACTTGCATAAGCATCCCTGCGCTGATGCTGGTGCTGAGCGGCATGATGCCGTCCTGGACACTGCCGGTCAGCGCTGCAGTCTTTTTCGGCTTGAGCTCAACGCTATATCCGTTGAGTATTGCTTACGCGAATGACTATCTTGATCCAGGCGACGTGGTGGCGGCGAGCGGCGGCTTCGTGCTGGTATTTGGCATTGGCGCGGTTATTGGGCCTCTGGCGGCTTCGGCTGCGATGCGCTTTGCGGGACCTCAGGGCATGTTCATGTTTGCTATTGGTGCCGCGGTCCTGCTCGTCGGATTTATTGCCTGGCGAAGCCGGATTCGGCAATGGGCTCCGGTGGTGGAAAAAGAGCCCTATATTCTCCAGCCGGAAACACCCAGCGCCATCGGCGATCTTGACCCCCGGGCCGGGGTCGACGAGTACTACGATGAGGGTCCGGATACCCTCGAAACACCTGTTCCCCACGCAGCGCCGAATAAATCTTTTTCTTTCTGGCTGGGACGCTTGGGCGCATCGGATGACGACGGGGACGTCGCGCACGATTCATCGGAACCTGGAATAGCTCCCGACTCTGAGGAAACAACGGCCAAAACACCGGGGCGCGGCTGAACGGTCTGTTTCTTCCTGGAATATTTCCCTGGAGGGCTCGTCGGCTTATGCGCTTGAACTGTACCTTACCGCCAGCACTTCATAACGCCGCATCCCACCAGGCGCCTGAAACTCGATCTCATCGTCCTGTCGCTTGCCAATAAGTGCTTTGGCAATCGGTGAACTATGTGAAATCATGCCTTCATCGATATTGGCTTCGAGTTCACCCACGATGCGGTAAGTCACCTCACGATCGCCTTCTTCCTCCCACAGATCCACCCACGCACCAAACACAATCTTGCCGCCCGCATTGAGTCGCTCAGGATTGATGACCTCGGCCACCGCCAGTTTGGCATCCAGATCTGCAATACGACCTTCAATGAAGCCCTGTTGCTCACGGGCTGCGTGGTATTCGGCGTTCTCAGAAAGATCCCCATGCGCCCGCGCTTCGGCAATCGCCTCGATGACTGCCGGACGATCCACGCGTTTAAGCCGCTGCAACTCCTCACGTAGCCGCACCTCTCCTTCAACCGTTAACAGTACTCTCACTGTTTCACGGTCTCATGAAGGGTCTGCAATCGATTAACACTTTGGTCATTTCCCGCACGATGGGCCTCGCACGCGGCCCGAGCTGCGGCCAACGTAGTGAAGTAGGTTACTTTGTGCGTCAACGCCTGTCGACGAATGGTTTCTGAATCCTGCCGACTGTGCTGACTCGCTGTCGTGTTCACGATAAGATCGTACTCACCGTTCTTAATGTTATCTACCACGTGAGGCCGTCCCTCACTCACCTTGTTAACAATACGAGCCTTAAGGCCGGCTCTGCTGAGCACATGGGCCGTGCCTTCGGTTGCCTCAAGCGAAAAGCCATTGTCGCTCAGATACCGCGCGATGTCGATCACAGACCCCTGATCTGCAGTACGGACGCTGATGAGCGCTGTCCCGGAGGCAGGGATGAGGAGCCCTGTGGCTCGCTGCGCCTTGCGGTACGCTTCGCCGAAGGTCATGCCGATACCCATGACTTCTCCCGTGCTTTTCATTTCCGGGCCGAGCAACGGATCCACTCCGGGAAACTTGATGAACGGGAACACGGCCTCTTTGACGGAAAAATAATCTGGCCGGATCGTACCTTGAACCCCCTGATCCGCCAAAGACGCCCCGGCCATGACCCGCGCCCCGATCTTGGCCAACGGACGGGTTGTTGCCTTGGAGACAAAGGGCACGGTGCGTGATGCACGAGGATTCACNTCGAGGACATAGANATCNCTGCCTTTNACGGCGAACTGCACGTTCATNAGNCCCCGNACNNCNAGCGCCANGGCCATCTCGGNAGTCTGCTGCTCCAGGCGGCTTTGAATCTTTGCGCTCAANGCNAANGGGGGCAACACACAGGCTGAGTCCCCCGAATGGACCCCNGCTTCTTCGATATGCTCCATGATTCCGCCGATCACCACCTCGTTCCCATCGCAGAGGGCGTCCACATCGACCTCAACGGCATCGTTCAGAAAGAGATCGAGCAAAATAGGGGATTCATTGGATACCTTGAAGGCATCACGTAGATAGCGGGATANCTCTTCCGGCCCGTGCACAATCTCCNNGGCGCGCCCGCCCAGCACATAGGACGGCCGAACCACGAGCGGGNACCCGATTTCCCCGGCCCGCNCAAGCGCCTGCTTCTCGGTGGTCGCTGTNCGGTTCTCCGGCTGTAGCAGGCCGAGCTGGGAGATCAACTCCTGGAAGTGCTCACGATCTTCCGCCTGATGAATTGAGTCAGGCGAGGTGCCGAGGATAGGCACTCCCGCTTGTGCAAGGCCTCGGGACAATTTCAGCGGAGTTTGCCCCCCATACTGGACAATCACTCCCGAGGGATTCTCGACCGAGCAAATTTCCAGGACATCTTCAAGCGTCAGCGGTTCAAAATACAGTCGATCCGAAGTGTCGTAATCCGTTGAAACGGTCTCAGGATTGCAGTTGACCATGATGGTCTGGTAGCCATCCTCACGCAACGCCATCGCCGCGTGGACACAACAATAGTCAAACTCGATTCCCTGGCCGATGCGGTTTGGCCCGCCACCTAGNACCATGACCTTGGCTTTGGTTTCAGGATGCGATTCGCACTCGTCTTCATAGGTGGAATAGAGGTAGGCGGTAGGGGTGGAAAACTCCCCTGCGCACGAATCCACGCGCTTATAGACTGGCCTGACGCCGAGTTCATGCCGGCGGGCGCGCACTTCTGATTCGCTGACACGCATCAAATCGGCAAGGCGTACATCTGAGAACCCCTCCCGCTTGAAACGCCGCAGGTCTGGAGCGCTGACATTGGACAAAGACATCTCGCTGACCTCAGCCTCCGACGCCACCAACTCGGCAATCTGCGAAAGAAACCAAGGATCAATTCCTGTGAGCGTCTGGACCTCATCCAATGCAAGACCCTGCCGAAACGCATCAGCGATATACCAGGCGCGGCGCGCGCCTGGTACCCGAAGGACCCGCGCCAAATCATGATTATCCGCGGTTGGATCCCATAGGGGTTCAAGACCGAGGCTGCCGATCTCGAGACTGCGCAGGGCCTTTTGGAACGACTCTTTAAAGGTCCGCCCGATAGCCATCGCCTCACCCACCGACTTCATCTGAGTCGTCAGCGTCGGATCCGCCTGGGGAAACTTCTCAAAATCAAAGCGGGGGATCTTCGTCACAACATAGTCGATGGAGGGCTCGAATGAAGCCGGTGTTGCACCNNCCGTGATGTCATTATCNAACTCATCCAAGGTATATCCGACCGCAAGTTTTGCCGCGACTTTGGCGATCGGGAACCCGGTCGCCTTGGACGCGAGTGCAGAAGAACGTGATACCCGGGGATTCATCTCAATCACCACCATGCGGCCGCTCGCCGGATCGATAGCAAACTGCACGTTGGATCCACCGGTATCTACCCCGATCTCACGCAATACGGCGATGCTCGCGTTGCGCATGATCTGGTATTCCTTATCGGTGAGCGTCAACGCCGGCGCGACCGTAATGGAATCTCCGGTATGAACACCCATCGCATCGAAATTCTCGATCGAGCAGACAATAATGCAGTTATCACGCCGGTCCCGCACCACTTCCATCTCGAACTCTTTCCAACCGAGAATGCATTCCTCAATGAGCAGTTCGTTGGTGGGCGACGCATCCAGCCCACGGCGGCATATCGCCTCATACTCCTCAGTGTTGTAGGCAATTCCGCCGCCGCTGCCTCCAAGGGTGAAGGAGGGTCGGATAATGACGGGGAAGCCAATCCGCTCCAGGACGGCTGCGGCCTCTTCCATTGAATGGGCGAGATCACCTGTAACCACGTTAAGACCAATCGCCTGCATAGCATCCCGGAACCGCTCGCGATCCTCGGCTTTGTCAATTGCATCCTGCGTCGCCCCGATCATCTCAACACCGAATTTCTCCAGCACGCCGTGACGCTCCAGGTCCAAAGAGCAGTTCAAAGCCGTCTGACCGCCCATCGTGGGCAACAATACGTCGGGACGCTCTTTTTCGATAATGAGCGCAACCGTCTCCCAGGTAATCGGCTCAATGTAGGTGGCATCTGCGAACTCGGGATCGGTCATGATCGTTGCGGGATTGGAGTTCACCAGAATGACCCGATAACCCTCCTCCCGAAGCGCCTTACAGGCCTGCACTCCCGAGTAGTCGAATTCACAGGCTTGGCCAATGACAATCGGACCCGCGCCAATCACCAGCACTGAAGAGATGTCAGTTCGTTTTGGCATGACCTGATTTTTTTGATTGCCCCATCAGTTCGACAAACTGATCAAAGAGCAAAACGATATCGTGAGGTCCGGGGCTGGCTTCAGGGTGGCCCTGGAAAGAAAACGCCGGCGCATCGCGCAGCGCAATCCCCTGAATAGACTGATCAAATAGCGAGCGGTGCGTCACCGAAACGCCCTGAGGCAATGAATCCGGATCGACCGCAAACCCGTGATTTTGGCTGGTGATCATGACCTGACTGGTGGCGAGATCCACAACGGGATGATTCGCGCCGTGATGGCCAAATTTCATCTTGAGTGTTTTGGCGCCCGCGGCAAGCCCAAGCAATTGATGTCCAAGGCAAATTCCAAATACGGGCACCCGAGCCTTGAGAATCTCCTGAATTGCCTCAACCGCGTAGGTGCAGGGCTCAGGGTCCCCTGGCCCGTTTGACAGAAAGACGCCGTCAGGATTTTTCGCCAGCACGGCTTCTGCACGGGTTTCTGCCGGCACCACCTCGACCGAACAGCCCCGATCGACCAGCAAGCGCAGAATATTCCGCTTTACTCCGAAGTCATAAGCCGCCACCTGAAATTTGGGCTTAGCTGGAGATCTGAAGCCACCTTCCAGTTCCCAACTGCCCTCCTCCCACAGATAGGGTTTTTCAGTAGTAACCGCTTTTGCGAGATCCATCCCCTTAAGGCCGGCAAAGGCCTGCGCCTCGGCAACGGCTCCGTTCTCGTCGATATCGCCAGCCTGCAGACAACCATTTTGTGCGCCCTTTTCGCGTAGCACCCGAGTTAACTGCCGCGTGTCAATGTCGCTGATCCCAATNACGTTTTGGCTANCCAGGAAGTCACTNAAACTTTCTTGGGAGCGAAAATTGCTGAGTAGTGTCGGATAATCACGCACGACAAGACCGCAAGCATAAGCGACTTCGGCTTCCTTATCCTCGTCATTGGCGCCGACGTTGCCGATATGCGGACAAGTCAAGGTAACAATCTGCCGGGCATATGAGGGATCCGAAACGATCTCCTGGTAGCCTGTCATCGCGGTATTAAATACCACTTCGCCGACCGTCTCGCCGGCAGCGCCGATAGATCGGCCGCGAAAAATCGTTCCATCTTCAAGAGCCAGAATCGCTGGGATCACAAGATAAAACCTTTATCGGGACAAAAAAAAGGAGAGACCTCGAGGTCTCTCCTTTTCTGAATCAGATGCTCGCTCATTTCGGGGAAAGCAGTCTATCTTCTCGCGCCTCAAACATCAATCGTTCACGGGCTCTTTTACGACTTTAATCCCAATACATCCTGCATATCGAAGAGGCCAGAAGGCTCTTCCATCAGCCATTGAGCGCAACGCAGCGCCCCATTGGCATAGATTTCCCGACCCGAAGCCTTGTGGGTAATTTCCACCCGCTCTTTGGTCCCGGCAAACCACACACTGTGCTCGCCGATCACATCCGATGCCCGGATAGTGGAAAAGCCAATTTCCTTATCGCTGCGCGGCCCCGTATNACCTTGCCGGGCAAAAACCCCGTGGTCGTCGAGCGTTCTACCGAGCGTCCTGGCCACCACTTCGCCCATTTTCAGGGCAGTGCCAGAAGGTGCGTCCACCTTGTGGCGATGGTGCGCCTCAATAATCTCGATATCAACCTCGTCGCCAAACGCCCTGGCTGCGAGTTCCAATAGTCTCAAGGTGATATTGACCCCTACGCTCATATTCGGCGCCCACACGACCGCTGTTTTTTCAGCCAGCTCCGCCATGCGCGCTTTATCACTATCGGAAAACCCGGTTGTCCCAATGACCGCTTTTCGCCCGTGTTCAGCACAAAAAGCAAGATTGGCTAAAGACGCCGCCGGCGAGGTGAAATCGATCAGGACATCGAACGACGGGCCATCGATGCCATCGCTCAGAGTCACGGGGCTTTGGCCACTGCCTGCAGACTGGCCGACCGATTCATGTCCGGGCTGCTCGAAAGCATGTGCCAGGGCAAATGATTCATGGGCCTCGCAGCCCGAAATCAGACTCTGNCCCATTCGGCCCGCGGCGCCGGCAATAGCAAGTTGAATCATGGTGTTCCTATCAAAATGGAAAAGCTCCGGGCTTAACCCANAAGATCCTTTACCCCGTCACGTTCCTCGCGGAGCTCGGTCTCGGTGACCTTCATCCTTTCCTCGCTGAAATCATTGATTTCAAGATCCTGCACCACGGAGTACTTGCCATTCGTGCAGCTCACAGGAAAGGAGTAGATCAGTCCCGGTTCAATTCCATAGTCTCCGGTTGATGGGATCGCCATGCTGACCCAGTCATCCTGCGACGTGCCGTGGGTCCAAGTACGCATATGATCAATCGCGGCGCCCGCGGCTGATGCCGCGCTCGAAGCGCCACGAGCCTTGATAATCGCCGCGCCGCGCTGCTGTACCGTAGGAATAAAATCGTCCTTCATCCATAACTCATCAACGAGATCCGTCGCACGTTTCCCACCAATCATGGTGTGATGGATATCGGGATACTGGGTAGCAGAGTGATTTCCCCAGATGGTTACCCTGGAGATATCGGTGGTTGCTGAGCCGGTTTTGTCCGCCAACTGGCTGATGGCACGATTGTGGTCCAAACGCGTCATTGCTGTAAATTGGGCGGTGTCGATATCCGGCGCGTTCGCGGAGGCGATCAAGGCATTGGTATTGGCCGGATTTCCAACGACCAGCACCTTGACATCTCGAGAGGCGACCTCATTCAGCGCCTTGCCTTGCACCGAGAATATTCGAGCATTCTCGGTCAGCAGGTCCTTGCGCTCCATTCCCGGGCCCCGGGGGCGGGCCCCAACCAGCATAGCGAAATCGATATCCGCAAATGCAACGGCAGGATCATCAGACGCCACGATGCCGTGAAGCAGTGGGAATGCACAGTCATCAAGCTCCATGACAACGCCCTGGAGGGCGTTCATCGCTGGAGGGATTTCGAGCAGCTGCAAAATGACCGGCTGGTCGCTTCCCAACATATCGCCCGCAGCAATCCTGAACAGCATGGCGTAACTGATCTGTCCAGCAGCACCTGTGACCGCAACCCGAACCGGTTCCTTCATAAACCCCTCTCCTTTTTTCTAAGTCCCAAAAATTTCATCAACGTCAGGCAACCGTCAGATCTCACGGCTCNCGTCTGTATCCCATTAAATAGACTGCCTCGAACGGAATGACCGGGCGCTTATGAGGCTACTGGGCCACGTGTCTAGATCACTCTAGTGACACAAAATCACAGGGCACGTTGCGTGATTAAAGATCTCGCTGGTCGGTCCGCCAAANACCAGTTGGCGCAGGCGNCTGCGNGTAAAAGCNCCTTTGATGATCAGNTCNGCGNCAAAGTCCTTNGCCTCGGAAANNATGACCTGGCCCACCGNGGAGCNGGCGCTCTCTNCCATTTTGGATTGGNCNTTAAATCCGCTNGCCCGAAGATGTGNAGTNATCAGTTCCACNTCCGGCCCNGAAACCATNCCCCCCTCCACAGACAGNACCTGNATNGCCTCCGACCGGGCGAGCANNGGTCTTGCCGCACTCAGCGCTCGCGCTGTCTCTGTGCTGCCNTTCCAGGCCACCAGTATCCGGCGGCCAATCGTCTGGGGTATTTGATCGCTGACAAGCAGTAAAGGTCGACCACTTTCGAAAAGCAGCGCCTCAGCGGTGCTCTTCCAGTCCATATCGCCACTCGCCAGATCACGGTGCAATACACTGATTCCAAAGGCCCTGGCGTATTCACCCAGACCCTCAGGTCCGGTCCCCATCATTTCCGTCCAGCCCGCCCGCAAGCCTTCTCCGCCCAGCGAACTCAACGGAATTCCCCGCTCGGTGATAAGTGACTCGAAAGCCTCGCGCGCGAGTGTTGCCTGCTGTCTGCCCTCTTCTTCAAAAGCAGCGAGATAGTCCCCGGGCAAAGTAATACCTTCCCCTGCGATGATCGGAAGCACCTGACGGCTGTAGGCACCTTCGATATACGCGCCTTCAGTTTCCGCTATGCGTTTTGCAGCATCGATCGCCGCCGCATTGGGCTGGGTGTTATTGAATGGAACAAGTATTGTGCGCAAACCCGACATGGATAAACCTCCTCCATGGAAAAATTCGCCTTATTTTATCAAGGGCCTGAGGAACCTGCCTGGTCAACATGTTCCAGCAAAGATTCCCCTATAAAGCTGCGGCGCCAGCCACTCAATACGCGAAGATTACGCTTGCCCGCCGCGAGGGCACGAATCTCATTCCTTGGCGCGATGGCAGATGGGGGGACACCCTCGCGCTCACACACCTCCCCGAGATATTTCCATAGAGCGTTCCCCAATGCCTTTTCTGCGGCATCGGGCCTGGTTGGCCGGGACATTGCAACAAAGTCCGCATCAGGCGTTTGACTCTCACGAATAACATCCAGAATCTCTTCCCCTCGACGCTTCAGCGTACCTTTTTCAAGACCCACGACTGCCGACAGGGCCTGGGTATTTTGCGGCCGGATCTGCGCCAGTTCGATAAGCGTGTCTGTTGAGATGAGCCATTCTCGCGGACGATCTGTTTTCCGGGCAAGATCCTCACGCCACTGCGCCAACGACGACGCCATGTTTTGGCCGACGCGATCCATTCCGGCGCAGGCCCTCATCACCTTTTCTATCGGAGCATTCTCTGCCTTGCGCAGCCATTCCTCGGAAACGAGTGCCGCACAGTCCTCGGCCAGCCAGTTTTTACGCCCACGATCCTGAAGGCCTGCAAGCAGGGTGTGGTACAGCGTACCTAAATAGTGGACATCATCCAGCGCATACTGCACTTCGGCTTCGCTTAAGGGCCGGCGGCACCAGGGTGTTCGGGTAAATGCCTTGGAAAGCGCCACATCGCAGATCTCCTTAACCATGCGGGCATAGCCGACCTGCTCGCCGTATCCGCAAAATGCTGCGGCAATCTGGGTGTCAAAAAATTCTCCCGGGACGACTGAAAAGTGCTGCTGCAGCACTTCGAGATCCTGGCGGGCAGCGTGGAAAATCTTGACCGGCTGCGGTTCACTGATCAAGGTCCGGACGCTACCCCAATCAAGTTCCGCAAGAGGATCGATACACACTGCCTGTTCGGAAGTTGCCATCTGAAGCAGGCAAAGGCGGGGAAAGAAGGTGCGCACCCGCTCGAATTCGGTATCCACACCCAGCCATGAAGCCTTCTTTGCATGCATCACCCATGCGTCCAGATCTTCCTGGTGATCGATCCAAAGGGTGCGCGTATTCAACAGATTGTTTCTACCAACGGCAATTCAGTCGTTATTGAAGACAGGGGAAAAGCGGGCTGATGATATCATCCAAACATCTCAATTACTGATTAAACCTTATGGTCAGTTTCCTGCAGTTGTTTATCAATCTTTGTCTTTTCCGGCGCCGCGCCCAGGATGTGCCGCGCTCTGAAATCTTGCTGTTGGTAACTGCCGCGCTCGCGGTGATCACGAGCGCCATCAACGCAGTCCCCAATGCCGGATTGATTCGGGGCCTATTCATGTCGGTCGGTCAAGTGCTGCTGTTCGCGCTGCTGATCAGTTTGCTTCTGCGATTCAGGAGCCTCTCGGAACGCACGACCCAGACCCTGACGGCCATGTTCGGGGCGACGACGCTGCTGCAGTTGCTTGCCCTGCCCTTCTTCGGATGGCATGAGCGCCTGCTGCCGGAAGGTCCCGACGCAGTAATGATGCTGACAACGCCTCTCCTCGTTGCAGCCGGTATCGCGATTTGGTCACTCGCCGTCATGGCTTCCATTTTGCGGCAGGCGATGGAATGCGGGCTGGGGCTGGCCCTTCTGATCATCGTTGCTTGTCAGTCAGTGATCATGGCGACAATCATGACTCTCAGCGGCAGCCCGTCTGGTTGAAGAATTCTATTTATATTGCAGGCATTGGCGGGACGTTTATGGCCGGACTTGCATTGATCGCCCGCGAAGCAGGCTTTGAGGTCAGCGGTTGTGATCAGGCGATCTACCCGCCCATGAGCGATCTGCTCGCCTCTCAGGGTATTGCGGCTGAGGAAGGATATGAGCCAAGATTTCTCGACTCAGGAACCACACCCGATCTCTTCGTGATTGGCAATGCGTTGTCACGGGGCAACCCCCTGGTCGAGTCCATACTGAATCAGCGTCTGGCCTACACCTCGGGAGCCCAATGGTTGCGTGAGACCCTTATTTCGCAAAAACGTGTCCTTGCGATCGCCGGGACGCACGGCAAGACTACTACCTCCAGCATCTGTGCTTTTCTGCTCCATGCTTGCGGCCTCGAGCCTGGGTTTCTGATTGGCGGAGTGCCTGGAAATTTCGAAGTCTCAGCAAGACTGGGCGCGGGAGACTGGTTTGTTATTGAAGCGGATGAATACGATACAGCNTTTTTTGATAAGCGCTCGAAGTTCCTTCACTACCGTCCTGATGTGCTGATGATTGGCAACCTCGAATTCGACCATGCAGATATTTTTGACAGCATTTCTGATATTGAAAGACAGTTTCAGTATCTGCTTCGCGGCGTCCCCGCGAACGGCACTGTTGTCATCAACGCAGATCAGCCTAGACTCTCTGACTTGTTGGACCGCGGCTGCTGGTCGCAGGTCATCCGCTACAGTTGCACCGACGCCCCCGCCNTCTGGCGGGCCGTCGCCCTACAGCCGGACTGCCGGCGTTTTGACGTCTACTGCGAGAATCATCACGTCGCGACGGTCGAGTGGCCATTGATGGGTCAACACAATCTGCAAAACGCGATAGGTGCTATTGCCGCGACTCATGCCGTCGGAGCCAAACCCGAGGAGACCTGCGCGGCACTCGCTGGATTTCGCTCTCCCAAGCGGCGTCTTGAGCGGGTCAACCCGAAATCGTCCATCGCGCTTTTTGATGACTTCGCCCATCACCCTACGGCCGTCCGCGAAACTCTGAATTCGCTCCGGTCTTATGACCCGCAAGGAAAAGTAATTGCCGTCCTCGAGCCACGCTCCAACACGATGAAGCAGGGGTTTCACCAGCCTGAACTCGCCCAAGCACTGTCACTGGCCGACGTCGCCATTATCCGCCGTCATGATGATCTGAATTGGGACCCCGAAGAACTGACACACCTCAAAGACGGCGATAAAATTATGGTGTGCAATTCCAATACACAGATCGTTGATGCGGTCTGTGGCGTAGTCGAAGCAGGCGACCGAGTAGTCATGATGAGCAACGGCAGTTTCGACGGCCTGCGCGACCTCCTTGCCGCGCAGCTGAATTGAACAAACTATTTTCCCGAGGACACTTCAATGAGAAAAGTTCTTAGCACACTGGGTCTGTTTTTCTTCCTGAGCCTTCCGGCAGGAGCGCAGGAGTATCAGCAGGACGTCAACTTTTTTGAGCTTCAAGTGGCGCAACCCGTTCACACAGGCGAAAAAATCGAAGTACTTGAACTCTTCTGGTATCGCTGCCCGCACTGCTACGCGCTCGAGCCCTACCTGAACAAATGGCTCAAGAACAAAGCGGAGTTCGTAGAGTTCGTTCGACTTCCCGCGATACTAAATCGGTCTTGGGCTTTCGACGCCCGGGTTTATTACACTTTTGTCGCCCTGGGCCTGGTGGATAGACTACATGATGCCTACTTTAAGGCCATCCATGAGGATCGAAAGCGCTTTCGGACTGCGGAACAGGTGGCTGACTGGGTCGCCGATCAGGGCCTCGATCCTCAACCGATTTTGGATACCTTTAACTCCTTTGGTGTCGACTCGATGGTTGCTCACGCCGCAGATATGTCTAGTCGATACGAGACAGATGGCGTTCCGACGATCATCATTGACGGGAAATACCGGACAAAGGTGTCCTTTGCCGGTGGACATAACGAACTGATTGATCTGATGAATTATCTCGCCCAGCGCGCGCAGACCGAACGCGTCAACTAACTCCACAACGCGTCGGCTCATCGTGGCCAGGGATCCGGGCGAATATCAGATCTTCTATCATGTGGGTCTAGGGAAGGCAGCGTCTACCTACCTTCAGGACAGGGTCTTTCCCAAGCTGGCAAACATCCGCTATGTGCCTCGCGATCGCTACCGCGGATATCCAAAACTTATTGAGCGCACCCAGGACCGCAGCTACCTGATCTCCCGCGAAGCGGCTTACCGACTGACCCAGCGCCTCGACGAGTTCGCCACCTTTAAAGCCGATGCGCAGGTGATTCTGGTGCTGCGCCGTCATGATCGCTGGATCGCGTCTCACTATAGACGTTACCTCAAGAACGGCGGCAGCATGGAATTTGAACGCTATGTGGATCTGGACAGTCCTACACCGCTCATCTGGGGTGAAGGGCAAATGCGCTTCATGCCCATGATCGAAGCCATTGAGTCCCGTTTTGGCTCCGCCCCTCTTGTGTTATTCCACGAAGACCTGAAAACCGACCCGTTTGCCTTGATCGATCAGATCTGCGCCTTCACGGGGGCCCACTACCAGCGAGAACAAATTGACCTGTCTGTGGTGCACAGTTCCTGGAGCGATGACCAGCTTAAAGTCACGCGACAGGTCGGCAAGCGTCTTTTTGCTGAGGTTCCAGAACCTGCGCAGCACCCCGGGCTTCATCGGGTGCAGCGCCGGCTGAAACTCTGGGCCTGCTATGGCATTCTGGGTGCGGCCAAACTGGTGCCCAAGGCGCTGCTCGATCCGCGTCCGCTGATCCAAGCCGACAGCCTGGAGCGCATCCGCAACCACTTTGGGGAAGACTGGGATGCCTGCCGAGACTACGCGCGCCAATACAATCCCGTTGTCACCACGACAAAGTGAGTCAGAAGTGGTCGTTGTCCCAGTCCACTCCCAGCACTATTGGAACTTTGCAATTCCCTCAGCTTCCAGATCAGCCATAGTGCGGGAAATTCCCTCACGAAGAATGTTGATCATCTCGTCAATCTGCTCCCGGGTGATACAGAGCGGCGGCGACATCACACACATATTGATTAACGGTCGGACCAGAAGCCCCAGCGCCTGGCAATGCTTGTCGATGCGGCTGCCCACTTCATAGTCGAGTTCCAGAGGCTGGCGACTCTCCTGACTGGCCACGCACTCAAGGCAACCCATCAGACCCATGCCTCGGATATCACCGACGATCGGCAGATCTGACAGCGTCCGTAATTGCTCCTGCATATACGGGCCCACCTCAAGCGCATTCTCGAGCAGCCCCTGTGACTCAAAGACTTCCATATTCGCAATACCCGCCGCACAGGCCACCGGATGACCCGAATAGGTAAATCCGTTGGAAAAGACCGATCCCCGATTACTGTCGCCACTGACGGCCTGAATCAGTCTGTCTGAAATAATCATACAAGACAGCGGGATATATCCGGACGTTAAGCCCTTGGCTGAAATAATGATATCCGGCGTGATATCAAAGACTGGTTCTGAGGCATACCAATGACCCAGACGGCCGAATCCCGTCACCACTTCATCCGAGATATAAATGACATCGTGGCGTCGACAGACCTCCAGACAGCCTGCGTGATAGCCCTCCGGAGGAACGATCACTCCCCCTGAGGCCAAGATGGGCTCTGCGATAAACGCCCCTACCTTGTCCGGCCCCACCTCAAGGATCTTCTCCTCGAGCTCCTTGATCAAAAAATCCTTAAAGGCAGCGACATCCATCCCCTCAGGCCGTCGATAAGGGTTAGGTGAGGAAATGAAGTGGACGGTATCCAACCGGGTATCGAGCCAATTCTTATCGCGGGACTTTCCTGAAACGGCCGCTGAAAGATAGGTGCTGCCGTGATAGGCGTCATGTCGGGATATGATGTGCTTCTTCTGCGGCCGGTCGAGCACGTTGTTGTAGAACATCATGAAGCGCAACGCTGAATCGACGGCGGTGGACCCGCCGGTCGCATAAAAAACATGATCGAGATCACCCGGCGTCACCGCCGCCAGACGCTCAGCCAACTGGGCGGCGGGCTCTGTCGGGTGGCTCCAGGGGCTGGTATAGGACAACTGTGCCGCCTGCTGATGAATCGCCTCCACGATTTTCTTTTGGCCATGACCGGCGTTAACGCACCACATCCCCCCGGGACCATCCAAGAGGCGGTTACCTTTGGCGTCAAATACGTAAGATCCGTTGCCCACCCCCAGTACTGTTCGACCGGTATTTGGAATATCGAAAGACTCCCACGGATGCACGACATGCGCATCCATGCGACGAACTGCGGAAAGGTCCATGGGACGGGGTGTGGACATACTGGTTCTCCTTTTGGATTTTCTTGATTTTTAACTTGGGTTTGAGAGTTTGACCCTAAAGTGCACTAACGGGCTGCCCTCGCTTTCAGGCAATCGTTCAGATCCATCATGGATTCTGCTGCCGGCGCGCGGTGGTGGCCCATGACGGGGATTTTCTCTTTCAGGCGGTAATGAAACTGCAGCACCCCGGCTTCTATATCGGCAAGGTTGTCCAATGGAAAGACGCTTGTTCCGGCAGCTTCCTGAAGCCAACGCACCAGGGCGTCGTCCTCCCGGCCCGTTAAGGTGTCGATTCTGCCGCTCAAGTACTGTGCGGCACGTACCTGACGTGGAGCATTGGGTAAGCCGTACTCCCGGGAAACCACCCTAGTCTGATCAGGCCCACATGGCAAAGACATGTAGTAACCGGCCTTCTCGGGATAGAAGTAGATTATTGCGTTAGGGAAGATGCCAAAGTACAGCCAAAGACGACGCGCCTCCTTGGGGAGGTGCACCATGTCCGGCAAGAGCGATTTATACCGCGCGACGCTCCACACGCTTGCGGGCTGGTCGTCCACCGTTCCTGTTGAGACAGGAATATTGCCGACGAAATCATCCCGATAACTTCTTCCGTACAACTCCTGAAGTGCCGGATGGGCAGAAGGCACGTGATAGCCCTCGTTATCCACATCNTGAAANAATTTCCAGTTGTAGCGGACCTCGCTGACGCTGGCCGGGCCAAGGGAGANCATATCCGCAAGCCGGTAACTGGACACCCGCTCTTCGATGGCATGGAGCTGACTGGCCACAGGCTCGCCACCGGACTCAAATCGGATGAAGATGAGTCCCTGCCAGACTTCAAGCTCCAGCGGGACCAGGCCNTGCTCNCTCAGTTCCAGATTCTCAAACGTCTGCNGACGCGGAACACTTTTTAGCCGCCCATCAAGGCTATAAGTCCAGCCATGGAAGGGGCAGCGCATCACATGCCCGCAATGACCCTGGCTTTTGGGAACAACCCGGGAACCACGGTGACGGCACACATTATGAAAAGCGCGCAAAGTCTCTTTGTCATCTCGCACGACCAAAACACGCTCTGGCCCTACTTCCAGGGTCAGATAGTCTCCCTGCTTGGGCACATCTGAGAGATGGCCAGCCAGCATCCACTCGCGCCTGAAGAGTTCTGACATTTCAAGCTCGTGAAGTTCATTGCTGGTGTAGGTCCAGGCCGAGAGCATGCCAGTTTCAGCGCCCTCAACTATTGGTATCGAGGCGCCATGATCTNGCTCATCCAGCATATCCAGCCCCAACGGAAGTACGCTCTGTAAATAATCAAGACAGGTCTTTCTCGCAGCCTCAAGATCGATCGTATCGGGCTCGAGCATGGATTGCTCCCAGACACTGTCGATCAATGCCTCAAAGGCGCGGGCTAATGGCACAGCATGACCGAGATTTGACTTGGTGTCGCCAGCCCCCTGAAACAGGGTGTTGAACATATTTTCAACGCGCTGACGGATAGCGAGCTCCCGGACCCTTACGGCCCCGATGTAGTCCCCCCGGGCCTGACTCTCCCCCATAAACGCATACCAGACCGCAGCGCGGGCCGGTGTACACAGACCTGGATCAAGCATCGCATCGACCAACGCCCGCAGCGTCCTGGTCGGGTCAGGTGAGCGGGCGAATGCCTGGTCCACGGCAGCTTCGTACTCCTGCGAAACAGCATTAAGCGTTTCCAGAAGCNGCTGCTCTTTGGTTTTGAAATAAAAATTGACGATGCTGGTCGATAGCCCTGCCTGCTGTGCAACCTTCGCAAGAGTAAGCCGCGACAACCCGTCCCGGTAGATGACGTCGATAGTCGCTTCAATCAGTTGGGCACGTCTATCAACATTCAGCCGAGGCATTCGTACGGGAGCACCTGAACTCATGATTTCAACCTGGCGTGTTAGGGTTTGGTCCAGATTGTATGAGTATACAAATATCTGTATAACTGTACAGAACTTTCGCAATCGCGTTAAAAAGCTAGCTTTTAAGCAACAATAGATCCTCTGGATCAAACCCGAGCCAAGCCTCGCCCCCCGCCTTGTCAGAGCCGCTATAGTCCTGTTGCGCCACGTCCAGCGACTCACCCTCTGCCCCGATTACGACCACCCGGTAGTAAGTGGTATGCCCCCAAAATGCGCTAGCTGCCAAGGTCACGCGGACCGTTCCGGGTGCTGACGCCGATCGCAGCTTCAGGTTCTCCGGCCGGATGGCCAGGGTCACGGCGTCGCCGACCGCCACATCCTGATCGTTACTTTCAGTGCAGACACTACCTAGCGTGGGCGTCTTGACCGTCACTTTATCCCCGACAGACTCGACCGCTCCCGATAGCAGGTTCATCTGACCGATAAAGTCTGCCACCTCCCGACTCCTTGGTCGCTCATAGATCTGGCGCGGCGAATCCATTTGCAGAATGCGCCCATCGCCCATCACTGCCACCCGATCAGAAAGCGTCAACGCCTCCTCCTGATCATGGGTCACAAACACAAAGGTGATGCCTACTTGTTGCTGAAGCATCCGGAGTTCAATCTGCATCTCTTCGCGCAACTTCTTGTCGAGGGCACCAAGCGGCTCATCCAGAAGCAGCACCTTGGGTCGTTTGATCAGCGCTCTTGCCAGCGCCACCCGCTGCTTCTGACCGCCTGACATCTCATCCGCGCCGCGTTTTTCGAATCCTTCAAGCTTCACCATCGCAAGGGCTGCCAACACTTTTTCTGTCTGCTCTTCGCGAGACAATTTCTGCTGGCGAAGGCCGTAGGCCACATTCTGCTCAACATTNAGNTGNGGAAAAATTGCGTAATTCTGAAACACCATGTTGGTCGGCCGAAGATGTGCCGGCATATCAGTGATGTCCTGACCGTCAATCATGACTCTGCCGCTGTCTGGCGTCTCCAGACCTCCAAGGATTCGCAGCAAAGTAGTCTTGCCGCAACCCGATGGCCCTAATAATGAAAAGAATTCTCCCTGACGAACAGAGAGTGAAATATCGTCGACCGCCTTCACACCCCCAAAGGACTTCGAGACACCCAGAATATCGATAAAACTGTTATCCAATGATCACATCTCCTGACTGTGAGTCCGAGGTATTCCGCCGGCGAAACCACTCTGCCACCAGGACAATAAGCACGCTCGCGATCAATATGCAGGCCCCCAGCGCCAGAACACCGGGCAGCAGTTTTGGAAACCGCAACTGGTTCCACATGAAAACAGGTAACGTGGGTTCCGTGCTGCCGAGGAAAAAAGCCATGATGAATTCATCAAACGATATCGTAAAGGTAAGTAACAGGCTCGCCACAATGCCCGGCAGTACATTAGGGAAAGTAACGCGCCAGAACGTCCACCAGCCGTTTTCACCCAGATCATGCGATGCCTCCTCCAATGACCTGTCAAACCCTTCAAAACGTGACATCAGCACGACCATGGCAAACGGTACGCAAAGAAGAATGTGACCCGCCGCGATACTGACGAGGCCCAAAGAACCGCCGGCACGCAGAATCACCATCAGTAGCGCCATCGCGAGGATGATCTCCGGCACAACCAGCGGCAGCATGATCATGGCCACCACCGGCTTTTGCCCGGGCAATCGATAACGCGTTACGGCTTTTGCCCCAAGAATACCCAGCACCGTGCTGATGAATGCGGTTGTCAGCCCCACTTTGAGACTGTTCACCAGAGCGCGGTGCAGGGCATCATTCGCCAGCATGGACTCGTACCATTTGAACGTCCAGCCGCGTAACGGGAAACTGATATAGATGGAATCATTGAACGAAAAGAGTGGCAGGAAAAGCACCGGCACGTACAGATACGCCACATAGATCACGGAGTAGGCGCCGAGAATGCGGGCAGCGAGCCGGGTACCCTGTTTCATCCCCTTCTCCCACTGAGACGCCGTGCCGACCACACAAATAGGCCGACAAGAATAGCCACAATAGTCATGGAGGTTAGAGAAATCGCAGCGCCTGAGGGCCAGTTGCTGCCCCGCCCAAACTGAAACTGAATCACGTTTGCAATCATGTAGCCGTCAGACCCGCCGACCAAGGACGGTGTGACGTAATCACCCACGGTCGGAATGAAAATCAAAACACATGCGGCCAAAATCC
>PAUU01000020.1 GCA_002713825.1 Acidiferrobacteraceae bacterium
CTCGCAGTAGAGCCCGATATCTGGTTTCTTGATGAACCCTTTTCAGCCCTGGACCCTCTGATTCGACGGGAAATGCAGGACGAGTTTCTCAGACTGCAGGACATCCTGAAAAAAACAATCGTATTTATCACTCATGATTTTGATGAAGCCATCCGTTTGGCTGACAGGATAGCCATCATGAAGGATGGGGCCGTCATTCAGATCGGCACCCCGGAGGATCTCATCATTAACCCGGCGACAGAGTATGTCGCTGAATTCACGCGCGACGTTTCTCGCGCCAAAGTCTTCTCAGCCCGTATGGTCATGAGGCCGCTGGCACCTGACGAGAAAGGAAGCCTTGGGGAACTGCTGAAACATGACGTTAAAGTTCAGGAATTTGCAGATCAGGCAGTCAATTCTGAAGACCGGATCGGTGTTACTGATGATGCCGGATCCATTATTGGAGTGATTGACCGGCAATCGGTCCTGAACGTGCTCGTCGGCAGAGAATCGGCCGGATCCTACTGAAGATGCAGTTCGTACGGATCCTCGAGACTCCCGTTAAATTCCGTTGGGGGTTCTGGCTCCCATTAGCCGCCATTGCGTTTTTCGGCATTGCCTTGCATCTGTACGAGGAACTTACGCCCTTTCTGGTGAAGTACCCCCGAGACTGGATCATACCCCTGCGCTTCTGGATCAGCGACCTTATGCAGTGGCTGATAAAAGATTTTGACCTGGGCTTTTTTACCTTCAAGGAACTTACCCGATCGGCAGCCTGGATACTCGAGTGGCCGTTATCGGTTGCCAATAGTCTGCTTGCCACTGGCTTTACTTTCTCGACTGAGCCCGGCGCTCCCGTCCTGCTTCCTCCGGCACCCTGGATTGCCATTGTCAGCATCGTTGGTCTGCTTGCATTTCACCTCGCCGGCATCCGCTTAACTCTGCTCGTCAGCGGTTGTTTTTTCTATCTGGTGGTTTTCGGCCAGTGGCAAAGCGCCATGGTGACGTTGAGTTCGATCATTATTGCTGTTCCACTGGGAGTAGGTATAGGTTTCGCTCTGGGGATTACAGCCTACCGTCATCCCCTGTTGGAACGGATCCTTTCTCCAGTGCTTGATTTGATGCAAACAGTCCCGGTGTTTGCCTATCTGGTACCGGTTCTGTTCCTTTTTGGTTTCGGACCGGTTGCGGCGATGATCGCGACGATGATCTACGCAACACCCCCCATGGTCAGGGTCACTATTCTGTCGCTGCGTCAGATTCCAGAAGAGTTGATTGAATATGGTGACATGGCCGGGTGCTCCCGCAGGCAACTGCTTCGCAAAATTCAGGTTCCGGTTGCCCGAGACTCACTCATGGTCGGCATTAATCAGGTCATTATGCTCTCGCTGAACATGGTGATCATCGCGTCCATGATTGGTGCAGGAGGCCTGGGCTTTGATGTTCTGAGCTCTCTTCGCAGACTCGCCATCGGTGATGGCCTCGAGGCGGGTCTCGCAATAACATTGCTTGCAATCGCCCTGGATCGATTAGGACAGGCCTATAACAAGCGCTCGACACAGTCCAGACAGGCAGGCAGTTCCCCCTCTCTGCAACGCGCTCGTCTAAGCACTCTGATTATTCTTATTCTTATTGCCTCCTGGATCGCGGCTCATTTCTTTCCGGCACTGGCTGTTTTTCCAGAGTCCCTTCAGATAACCACAAGCCATTTCTGGGACGCGATGGTTAAGTGGATCAACATCAACTTTTTCGATCAACTTGAAGCCGTTAAAACCTTCGTATTGCTCAATATCATGATTCCGGTAAAGCGCTTCCTCCTCAGCACACCGTGGATCGTCGTGGTCGCATTGATCGGATTGATCGGTTTTCGCCTTGGCGGGTTCCGGCTGGCAACTCTCGTAGTTGTGCTCAGCTTATTCATAGCGATCACCGGGCTCTGGTCCAAAGCAATGATCACGGTGTATCTATGCGGCGTATCGGTTTTGTTTGCAGCCTGCATTGGGATTCCGGCAGGCATCCTGGCCGCTTCCCACTCGGGCATAAACCGCGTGGCCCACGTGATTATTGATACCCTTCAAACCCTGCCGTCGTTCGTCTACCTGATACCTGTTGTCATGTTGTTTCGGGTCGGTGATTTTGCGGCCATGTTGGCCGTCATCGCCTACTCTCTTGCGCCCGCTGTCCGCTATACGATTCTGGGCATCGAGCAAGTACCGACACATCTCATTGAAGCCGCGCGGGCAATTGGCTGTACCCGATCTCAAATCCGGTGGCGCGTAGAGCTGCCCATCGCTTTGCCTCAGATCATGCTCGGGATTAATCAGACAATCATGATGGCGCTTTCTATGCTTGTGATCACGGCATTGGTAGGAACTCGAGACCTCGGACAAGAGGTCTATATCGCTCTCACAAAAGCGGATACAGGCCGCGGCATTATTGCTGGAGTCGGCGTTGCCTGTATCGCCATCGTGGCTGACCGCCTGATCAATCAGTGGGCGCAGAAAAAGCGAATGGAGTTTGGACTGCAGTCTTAAGACAACCAGGGAACCTTGTCATGAGCAAAACAGCTGAAGATAGGATACGGGAATTGGACTTCTGGCGTGGTGATGTCACGCTTGAGCCGATAACGGGTGGCATCACCAACCAGAATTTCGTTGTCGCCGATCAAGGGCAAAAGTTCTTTGTCCGACTGGGAGACGATATTCCGCTGCATGGCGTTATGCGCTTCAACGAACTTGGAGCCAGTATCGCAGCCGCCAACGTAGGGCTCTCCCCAAACGTCGCCCATCATGCGCCTGGGATCCTGGTCCTGAATTTTATTGAAGGAAAAACGCTGTCAGAAGCAGACATCAGGCAGGATGCTTCCCTTGAGCAGATTTTGCCGATGCTGCACAGATGTCACAAGGACCTTGCCCAGCGAATCCGGGGCCCGGCACTCATCTTCTGGGTCTTTCATGTCATCCGTGATTACCTTGGAACGCTTGAGGATGATGGCAGCCGTATGAGTCACATGCTGCCCACGCTGCGAGAAAAAGGCGGGACTCTTGAGGCAGCCGTGGGGTCGGTCGATCTCGTTTACGGACACAACGACCTGCTGGCCGCAAACTTTATCGATGATGGCAGTCGGCTCTGGTTGATTGACTGGGACTACGCTGGCTACAACAGTCCGCTTTTCGATCTCGCCAATCTGGCATCGAACAACGGTCTTTCCAAAGATCAGGAGGATTGGCTGTTGCAACACTACTTTGACGCTCCGGTCTCTGATCAGACCCGCCATGGCTTTGAAGCCATGAAGTGCGCCTCATTGCTGAGAGAAACACTCTGGAGCATGGTCTCAGAAATTCACTCCCAACTTGATTTCGACTTTGTGGAGTACACCCGTGAAAACCTCGAGAGGTTCGACCAGCAATGGAGTCGTTTTACTCCTTGAGAGTTCTCAAAGGCGCGCACCACACAAACATTCCTGATTAAGGGTCCTATACATGACAAAGCTGCCTCGACACGCCCAAGTCGTAATTATCGGTGGAGGAATAGCCGGTTGCTCGACTGCCTATCACCTGACCCAACTGGGATACAAAGATGTGCTGCTGCTGGAACGGCACCAACTGACCAGTGGCAGCACTTGGCACGCGGCCGGTTTGGTCGGCCAACTGCGCGCGCAAGCCGGAATCACGCAATTGCTCGGCAACTCCGTCGCACTGTACGATCGTCTCGAGGCCGAAACCGAATTGTCTACCGGCTGGAAAATGAACGGTGGCCTGCGCCTTGCCTGCAACGAATCCCGGATGACCGAAATTGCGCGCCAAGCGACCACTGCGCGCAGTTTCGGTCTTGAGATGGATCTGCTTACACCCTCTGAGGCAAAAGAGCTATGGCCGCTCATGGATGTCAGTGATGTTCTGGGTGCGGCATTTTTACCCTCGGACGGCCAGGCCAGTCCGTCTGATATCACCCAGGCACTGGCCAAAGGTGCGCGCAACCAGGGCGGCACCATTCTTGAAGGCATCCAGGTAGCCGGTGTACGAAGTGAGAATGGCCGCGTTACCGGTATCGATACCCCAGAGGGTCCTGTGGATTGCGAAATCCTAGTCAACTGCGCCGGGCAATGGGCCCGGGAAGTGGGCCAGTTGGCCGGAGTGCATGTGCCCTTGGTCTCGGTGCAGCATCAGTATCTCATTACCGAACCAATCGACGGTGTCACTTCTGATCTTCCAACTTTGAGAGATCCCGACCGTCTGACCTACTTCAAGGAGGAGGTTGGCGGACTCGTCATGGGCGGCTATGAGCCCAACCCGGTGGGTTGGGCACAGGGAGGCTTTCCTGAGAATTTCTCGTTCTCTCTACTGGACTCAGATTGGGATCACTTCGAACAACTGATGACACAGGCTCTGCCGCGGGTGCCTGCTCTTGCCCACACAGGCGTCAAGGAATTGCTCAATGGTCCCGAGAGTTTTACGCCGGATGGCAACTTCATCCTGGGAGAGGCGCCGGAGCTAAGCGGCTTTTATGTCGCCGCTGGGTTTAATGCCTTCGGGATAGCTGCAGGCGGAGGTGCGGGTCAGGCGTTGGCCCAGTGGATCGCGGGAGGCGAACCGCCCTTTGATCTTTGGCCGGTTGACATCCGCCGTTTCGGCCAACCCCATACCGAGCTCGAATGGGTTCGCGAGCGTACGCATGAAATGTACGGCAAACACTACACCATGGCGTGGCCGCATGAGGAGCACCAGTCCGGCCGGCCGTTCCGTTGTTCTCCACTCTACGAAGATCTTAAATCCCAAGGCGCATGCTTTGGAGAAAAACTGGGCTGGGAGCGTCCCAACTGGTTTGCTCCAGAAGGCATAGCACCTGAAGACGAATACAGCTTTGGCGAGCAGAATTGGGTTCGTTACTCCGGTGACGAACACCGGGCAGCCCGTGAAGCGGTGGCTGTCTTTGATCAGACCTCCTTTGGAAAATTTATCGTAGAGGGGGCAGACAGCGCCCAAGCATTGGAGTGGATCTGCGCCAACCGGATTGATCGGCCAGTGGGATCGGTTATCTATACCCAACTTCTGAATAGCCGAGGCGGCATTGAGAGCGATCTCACCGTAACGCGGCTGGCGGCAGATCGCTTCTATCTTGTCACGGGTACCGGATTTGTCACCCATGACTTTCACTGGATACGACGCAACCTGCCGGAACACCTGGATGCCACGATCACAGACCAAACCGACCGTTACGCGGTGCTATCAGTCATGGGCCCGCACTCCCGTGAACTACTGAGCCGCGTGGCTTCAGACAGCGTGGACGATGGCACCCTGCCCTTTGCCGCCTCACGGCCGCTGCAGGTGGAATCATCCGTCATCACGGCAGTTCGACTCACCTATGTGGGCGAACTCGGCTACGAATTGCATATTCCGATTGATGAGGTACTCCCCGTTTATCGGGCACTCATGGCCTCGGGCACTGACCTTGGCATCCGCAACGCGGGATACCGGGCGATTGAGAGTCTGAGACTTGAGAAAGGTTATCGGGCGTGGGGGTCAGATCTTTCGCCAGACCACACCCCGCTGGAAGCCGGATTAAGCTGGGCTGTGAAACTCTCCAGTGAGACTGACTTTTTGGGCAAAGACGCACTCCTACAACAGCGCCGCCAGGACCTCAAGAAACAGCTTGCCTGTTTTACCCCACAGGATTCGGGTATCCATCTCATCGGACGGGAGACTATTTTTCGAGATGATCAGCGGGTGGGCTGGCTGACGAGTGCGGGGTTTGGGCATACGGTGGGCTGTCCCATTGGCTATGGATATGTCCGCAATGCTGACGGTGTGGATCGAGCGTACCTTGAGCAAGGTGACTACAGCCTGGAGGTCGCGGGCACCAGGGTGCCCTGCTCGCTTCACCTAGAGCCGCTGTACGACCCGACATCTTCCCGCGTAAAGGGGTAACCAAGATGACCCTGGATCCCCAAATGATCGCGGTCATGGAAAAGCGTGCGACCCTGACCGGTGGAGCGAGCGACCTCACAGGTCTTACTCTGGACGAGATTCGCACCGTGTATAACACCGAGCGTGCATGGTGGAACGAAATCGCGCCCGAGATGCACGAGGTGTTGAACACCTTTGTTGCGGGGCCGGTACGGGAAATACCCATACGTATCTACAAACCCACTCACCTGACTCAAACACCCACGCTTTTGTATCTTCATGGCGGCGGCTGGGTGGTAGGCAATCTTGACACCCATGACCGGGTAATGCGCCTGCTGGCGGAGCTTTCGGGGGCTTGTGTTGTTGGTGTCGACTATGCCCTGTCACCGGAATACCGGTTTCCGGTGGCGATCAATGAGGCGCAGGCAGTGCTCGACTGGCTGAAGATTCAAGGCCCAAATCACGGCCTCGATAGTTCGAGGCTGGCCATTGGAGGGGATTCTGCGGGGGCCAACATGGCGGTCTCAGTAACCCAACTCTGTCACCAGAAAAATCCGGGGCTGATTCAGTGCCTGCTACTCTATTACGGTGCCTACGGACTCACGGACTCGGCAGCCTGGCAGAAATACGGCAATGCCGACTTCGAATTTACCCGTGAGGAAAAAGAATTCTACCTGGCGAGTTACCTGAGCACGAAAGAAGACCGAAATGATCCCCGGTTCAACGTGTTAGGCGGAGATATCAGTCTACTGCCCAGTGCCTTCATCGCAGCGGCCGAGTGTGACCCGCTGCAGGATGATTCAACAGCGCTCTACGAGGCCATGCAAAAAGCAGGTCGATCAGCGACGCTGAAGATCTATCCCGGAGTGCTGCACAGTTTCATCCATTACAGCCGCATGCTTGACCAGGCGACCGAAGCGCTGCGCGATGGCGCTGATGCGCTCAAGGCCGCTTTGGGCTGAGGAAGACGTTTTACGCCTAGCGTCCCGCGCGATCCGCCACGGAAAGGATTCTCTGCATCTCCCTGACCACGGGCTTTTCAATCAGTTTGCCATCCACGACGACGAGTCCTGTGTTCGCGTCTTCAAAGGCCGCCACCACTTGACGAGCCCGGGCTACTTCCTCCGCAGAGGGGGTAAACACTTCATTGAGATCAGCAATCTGCTTGGGATGGATGGCTCCCTTGCCGCTAAAGCCAAGATCTCTCGCCTGCCGGGCCTGAATCTTCATGCCCTCCAGATCCTCAAGATCCAGGTACGGCACATCGACAGCATCCACGCCAACACTGGCGGCCGCGTGTACGACCCGCGACCGGGCATAGAGCAACGGCTCCCACGCGTTCTTACATCTCAGATCTGCCGCCATATCTACCCCCCCGAAAAACAACGCGTCTATGCGGGCACTGGACCGGGCGATATCAAACACGGCTTCTAGCCCGGCATTCATCTCAATAATGATGTGCAGCCGTGTATCATGACCCCGCTCGGTCAGAAGATCGTCAAGCCACACCACCTCATCCGGGGATACCACTTTGGGCAGCATCAATGCTGGCGGGGGCATATCTGTCGCAAGAATCGCCTGGACATCATCAAGACCCACGGCTGAGCGCAGACAATTGATACGGACAATGCGCTCTACGCCATCGTCGGCCTGCGGTTCGGTAAAAAGCGCCAGGGTTTTCTCCCGCGCTTCGTCCTTATCGTGCGGTGCGATCCCGTCTTCAAGTTCGACGCAGACAATATCCGCGCCGCTCGCCAGGGCCTTGGGATACAACTCGGGCCTTAACCCGGGGGCAAAGATAAAACTTCGGCGAGGCTGAACTCTCTGTGCTTGTTCTTCCGTCATGCTTGATTCCCGACCCTGCTAATACGACCGCGGCAAACCGAGAACATGCTCGCCAAGGTAGCTCAGGATCAAATTGGTTGAGATGGGTGCCACCTGATAAAGACGGGCCTCACGGAACTTGCGCTCGACATCGTATTCTTCAGCGAAACCAAATCCCCCGTGAGTCTGCACACACATTTCCGCCGCCGCCCATGATGCCTCGGCGCACAACATCTTTGCGAGATTTGCTTCTTCCCCAGGATTCTCACCTGTGTCATAAAGCCGAATGGCTTCACGCAACACCAGCTCTGCCGAGCGCATCTGGGCATAGGCTCTTGCAATGGGGAACTGGATGCCCTGGTTCTGACCGATAGGCCTGCCAAACACAGAACGCTCTGCAGCGTAGGCCGTGGCTTTCTGAATAAACCACTTGGCATCACCGATGCACTCGGCCGCGATCAGAATGCGTTCTGCATTCATACCCGACAGGATGTAGCGAAAGCCCCGCCCTTCGTCTCCGATCAGGTTTTCTGCTGGCACCTTCATATCATCAAAAAAGATTTCGGTGGTTGCGTGATTCATCATCGTCCGGATCGGCCGGATGGTGAGCGAATCGTCACTGGCTTCACGCATATCAACCAGCAGCACAGATAATCCGTCTGTTTTCTTCTGGCCCTGGTCTTTCGGCGTCGTGCGGCACAGTAGGATCATGAGATCCGAATATTCAGCCCGGGAGGTCCATATTTTCTGGCCGTTCACGACATAATGATCATCGACCCGGTTCGCTGTAGTCCGAAGCGCTGTGGTGTCGGTTCCGCTGGTCGGCTCAGTAACACCAAATGCCTGAAGCCGCAGTTCCCCCCGGGCAATAGCCGGCAGGTATTTTTCCTTCTGGGCCTCAGATCCGTGTCGCAGCAAGGTGCCCATGGTGTACATCTGGGCGTGGCACGCCCCGGCGTTACTGCCCGAGCGGTGAATCTCCTCAAGAATCGCCGCACCGGCTGAGAGTGGCAAACCCGAACCTCCATGGGATTCAGGAATCAGTGCCCCTAAAAAGCCCGACTCGGTCAGCGCCTTCACAAACTCGCCGGGATACGCCTGTTCGCGGTCACACTTGCGCCAATACTCTCCCGGAAAATCCTCACACAGGCGCGAAACGCTCTCGCGTATTTCGGGATGGTCTAGTTCGTATGTGGGGGGTTTGATACTCATGACGTTTCGGCTGGTGGGCGAATACGGTTAATGGGAAAACTCTTTTCGAATGGACGAACCATGCTGGTCCAATACCGGGACTGCCGTGGGGCGGGCGCTTTCGCTTACTACCGGCAGATCCGCCATGCTGACCTCCACGCCGTCAAAGTGGGCCACCTGATTTCGAATAAGTTCGTGGTTCGACAGATCCTCAACGGTACTGAGACGCCCGTTCGCAATTTGTGCCCCGTCCAGCAACGTAGCCATCTCGTCGATATCAAAACGGTCAAATACGGTGCTGATAATCTCGTCCATCACTTCGCGATTTCTGACGCGCTCAG
The DNA here is from genome assembly GCA_002713825.1 of Acidiferrobacteraceae bacterium. Classification (GTDB taxonomy): domain Bacteria; phylum Pseudomonadota; class Gammaproteobacteria; order Arenicellales; family UBA868; genus UBA868. The sequence goes on from PAUU01000020.1 coordinate 9,242, forward strand.
TGTTATTGACAAAACGCGGATCCGGCCCCAACTCGGGCTGACCCAGCACGGCCTCACAAAAAACACACCACTCACGATCACTCTGGATGGCGATCAGAATCTGGCCCCCTCCTTTTACCGAGTACGCCCCATAAGGCGCTATCAACGCATGGGTCAGACCCATCCGCTCGGGCGCCCCGCCGAGATAACGGTGCGACAACAGAGGAAAGTTCATGAAATCTGCCATCACATCAAACATGGCAATGGAAATATCAATGCCTGTGCCGGTGCGGCCACGATGGATAAGCGCCCTCAGGATCGAAGAAAACGCGGTCTGTCCGGTTGCAATGTCACAAATGGAAATCCCGACCCGGGCGGGTTGTTCACGGGTGCCGTTGACCGCGCAGATTCCACTTTCCGCTTGCACGAGAAAGTCATAGGCTTTTTTACGGGCACCCGGCCCTGTGGATCCGTAACCGTTGATCTCACAGGTAATGAGTCCCGGATTGCGTTCCCGCAAGGCATCACCGCCAAAGCCTCTGCGTGCCAGGGACCCCGGCGCCAGGTTATGCAGGAAGACATCCGCTTCTTTCAACATTGACCGCAACAGGGCCTCATCAGCATCGATATTGAGATCAAGGGCGAGGGACTCTTTACCGCGATTGAGCCAGGAGAAAAACACACTGTTGCCACTCGCGCCTCGATCGTAGCCTCGCGCAAAGTCTCCTTCCTTGCGTTCCACCTTGATAACGCGGGCCCCCGCATCCGCCAGCATCAGTCCGCAATATGGGGCGGCCACCGCCTGCTCCATAGAGACCACGAGCAATCCGGCAAGTTCCTGATCTAGACCCATGCTGATTTCAAGACTGATAAAACGAAAAGCCGAATCTACGGGATATCAGCGCAAAAAGCGATCAAACCCAAAGGACGAGATCACGCGCTACAACCCGGTCCCGGCTCCCTGAAGTTTGTTGCGGCTTTTTAGACCGGCCGGATGAGGTCTGGCGCTAGTTCCAAAAGCCGGCACGGACCGTCGCATTGCGGTCGGCATCAGACACCTTGGCAGTCAGCACCGTGCCAGCATCCCAATGAGAACTGTTGACCATGGCAATAGTCACGTTGGTATCGTAGTCCGGAGACCAGGTNGAAGAAGAGATGTGCCCCACGACGTTTCCGCTGNTGTCCTGAAGCGGCCAAGGATGATNGATCGCGGGAACCGCCGGCCCATCCAACTCGAGAGCGCGGATTTGCCTTACAGGCNTGCTCAACTTGGAAAGCGCCGAATGACCTAAAAACCCTTCAACCGACTCCAGGTTGCAGTACTTCCCAAGACCCGCCTCAAAAGGNGTATGCGCTGTGGTGATATCGCTGCCAAACGACAGNAGGCCNGCCTCGATGCGCTCGATCAGGTTAGGACACCCGGCCCGCACATCCAGATCTTCNCCAGCCGCAAACANGGTATCCCAAACCGCTTCACCATATTCGCTGCCATCCAGATAGAGCTCANATCCTCCCTGATGAGACCAGCCGGAGCGGGCGATGATCATGTCTTGGCCCTGAAAATTGATNGTCTTGTGTCTGAAAAATTTNGTNCTTACGATATCGTCACCAAACACCCGCGCGACCAGTTCATCAGCCCGCGGGCCCTGGATCGCCAACGGGGAGACGTCNGGCTCAAATACCTCGACNTCGAGTTTTGCNGCCGCCGCAAGNCCCTTGCAGTAAAGCAGCATNTCTGAGTCGGCAAGCGACANCCAAAAGCGGTTCTNGTTGAGTCGGATNGCCACCGGATCGTTCATCATTCGCCCGGCATCATCCACCATGGGCACGTANTAGCANTGNTCATCCTGCATTCGGGACATGTCGCGNGGNGTNGTCATCTGCACCAGACGCANTGCNTCNNNNCCTGTGATTTCAACCTGGCGTTCAACGGAGACATCCCAGACCTGAACGGCCGTTTTTAAATGGCGGTAGTCCTCTTCGGGAGAAGTGAAATACGATGCCAGCAGCATATGGTTGTAGACCGTATAGGCNTTAACACCCGCCGCGGTCACACGGCTGGAGAAAGGTGTTTTGCGTACACGGATAGAGGGCGTCAGAAACGGCATNGACATGATCTTGNCTCTAANGACAGGTNTTTCGCGGCGAGATAATAGCCCGNCGCGCAGTTTTTACAAGTGCNTCAGCNTTTGCTCTAGGCNTCNTCAGCCAGTTTCGGCNTCCAGNCCTGCTGCGTTAATTCCGCCCACAGCAGCNGCTTCATCATTATCCGAAGTGTCACCAGAGATCCCCACAGCACCCAGCAGCGTCCCNTCGCTGTCCCGCACGAGCACCCCNCCCGGCACCGGCACCATGTCACCNCCTGCGAGNCCGTTAATCGACTGAATAAAATANGCCTGCTGCTCAGCCCGATTCATCAGGGCGCGTGTTCCCATGCCTAGGGCGATGGCTGCATTGGCTTTACCGTGGGCAATTTGTGCACGCATCGCACTTACCCCGTCTTCGGATGCCGCCGCGGCCAGTGAACCGCGAACATCCAGCACAATAATGCTGACGGGTTTCAGGTTGAGTTTCCGCGCCTCTGCCAGCGCGCCGTCTACCAGGGTTCTCGCCTGATCCAAGGTTATCGACATAGGGTTCTCCACTTTAACTNCNGCATGGGTTTCATCTCCTAAANTNCTTTGATTCCTGTTTGATTCCAGNTCTGCGCTTTACATGCCGAGANGGGTTCTGCGGTCTCAGCCTGNGGCCGCCTCCAGGGCTTTGGGCAGTGCATCGGCNAAAAGGGCGAGATCCTCAGGNCGTCCCNCGGATANACGGATACATCTGTTNAGCGGGGCCACCCCCGGCATTCTCACAAATATCCCNTGCGCCACNAGATGGTCCAGCACCGACTTGGCGAATACCCCGTCTTGGCCACAATCGATCGCAACGAAATTCGTTGCTGACGCCAACGCCACCAGTCCNTTGTCCTTNGCTATCTGATAAACCGTNTCNCGGGCTTNCTCTACCCTGGCGACAACGCTTTTCANGTGCTCNTTGTCCGAGAGGGCAGCAACACACGCCGCCTGGGCNACNCANCCCAGNCCNAAGTGATTGCGAATCTTGTTGAACTCATTGATGAGNNCAGGCTCNCCTATCNCATANCCNACNCGGATACCNGCNAGNCCNTANGCTTTGGAAAAGGTNCGAAACCTAAGGACGCGTCTGTCCGACGGGTCGATCGCAGGGAGAACGTTCTCNGGNGCGAATTCCCCNTAAGCCTCGTCAAGCACCAGCAAGGATCCTTCCGGTGTTTGCTCAACCATTGCTTCNACTGCGGACGCCGGCCACCAGGTGCCCATGGGATTATCCGGATTGGCAAAATAAATCAGTTTGGGNTGATGCAGTNCCGCCGCCTCAACCAGTGCTGCGGGATCTTCGTGGTCGTCCCGGTACGGCACTGTAACGAGCTCTCCGCCAAAGCCGGCAACGTGAAAATTAAATGTGGGGTACGCCCCAGCAGAAGTGACAACCTTATCGCCCGAGCCAACAAAGAGTCGCACNAGATAACCGAAAAGGCCATCAATCCCTTCACCCACCATAATGTGCTCNGGACCAATNCCGTGATGGTCGGCTAANGCATGGCGNAGNTCAAAGAATTCGGGATCNCCATANTTCCACGCCTGTGTNGCCATCTGGGAGATGACCTTTGTGACCNNCTCGGAAGGNCCAAACACATTCTCATTGGCTCCAATCCGGGCTGAAAAAGCGCGCTCAAGGATGCGCTCCTGCGCTTCTGGCCCNACAAAGGGCACGGTGGCGGGCAGACTCTTGGCTAGCGAAGTCGTGCGGTATTCAGGCATGCCGGGATTCTGTCATAGAGTGCAAGAAATACAACGTCAACAAAGCGCCCGCTTCACACGGAAAACTGCCCACGAACCACCTGCGCAGACAAACCCCCTACCCAGATATCAGTGGGCAGATTTCCATTAAGCGTCATGCGGGTCACCACAAGACTCGGCCGCTGGATCTCATAACCCTGCTCGGCACGGATGCGCGACGTCGGGCCGGTTTCTGGCGCAATCAAGTTGTGCCGGGCAAGGTAGCAGGCAAGCGCGCGGTTGGTGGTTCCCGCTGCCGGGACCTCCGGTGTACCCACGCGCGGTGCAAATTCGCGGCAGTGCACCGTGTTCTGCGCTTCGACTGTTTCGCGGCAAAAGAACATCACTGTATCTACATCCGTCTGCTCGCAGTAGTCAGCAACCTGCTCAAAATCTGGGGCCAACGACTGAACACCCGGCAATGAGGACATGGGAACAACCAGATGAGAGAAATCTGATCTTGTGTATTCCACCGGTAACGAACCATCGAGATCACCCGCCCCGGCGCCAAAGAGCCTCTCGAGGGTCTTTTTATCAATTGAGACTGGTTCAAACTCGGCAGGCTCCAGATTGAGCATCACTTCAATCCGGCCGTCGTCCTGATGATCGACTGTTACCGTAGCCGAACTTGACGGGGTTCGCAGGTTCACATTATCAGAGGAGCCACGAGAAATATCGAGGTAACCNCGAGAGACGAGGCCTGTCATCAGCGCCAGCGTCCCGTGCCCGCACATGGGATATTCCTGCGCGGTTGAGAAAAACCGCACACCCACCTCCCGGCCTTTTACGCTCATCACGAAACAGGTTGCAGGGGCACGAACTTCCCGGGCAATCTGTTGCATCGTCTCTGTGGTCAGTCCTTCGCCGTCGTAGATAATCCCCGCGTGACTGCCGCCAAACGCCGAATCGGTAAATGCGCTGTAGAGATCAAACAGATAATGCGGCATCGAAGATCTCCCTGAACTTAGAACTCAGATACGCGAGTGCCAGGGCGCTGCCACCTCAAACGCACGCGCCAGTCGCAGCAGTGTCTTCTCCTGACCCAGCGCGGCACCGATCTGAATTCCGATTGGCAATCCGTCTTGGATTCTTGAGAGCGGGACCGACGCCGCGGGCGCGCCCGTCGCGTTAAAAAGCGGCGTGAACGGAATCTCATCGAGCATCTGCTCAAGATACACAAGCCAGTCGCNGCAATTCATGTTGATCTCGTTGAGCCTTAATGGCGGCTTGGCCAGCGTTGGCGTCAACAGGACATCATGCTTAAGAAAAAAGCGGCCCAGCTCGTCTGCTGATCGCTGTATTGTCTCAACAGCTTTAACGTATTCCATCGCCGTATGGGTACGCCCGGCATCAGCACAAGCCAGGGTCAACGGCTCAAAAAGCATCTCGGGAGCGTGATCCGGGTTTTGGAAAAGCACCTCGGACACTCCCTTCGCAATCTGGGAAGAAAAAAGCACGTCAAACGCCTGGCGCAAGATCGAACCACTGACCGGCGGCTCTACCTCGGCAACCTTGCACCCCAAAGATTCGCAAAGCGCGGCCGCATCGACTGCGGCCTGTCGACACAAAGGATCAATCGCTTCTCCCGCAAAACCCGTCACACATAGGCCGACTGTGAGTTGCGGCAGCTCCTCTTCCATGGCTTCCAAGAACGTGCCGGGCGAGTCGGGGGTGTCGTAGACCGCTCCGGGAATCGATCCATGCGTGACGTCCAGGAGCATGGCCGAGTCACGGATGCTGTGACTCACTGCATGTGCTGTGCTGAACCCGGCGAGACCCTCAGCTCTATCGTGACCAAGCGGTACCCTGCCGCGNCTCGGCTTAAGCCCAAAAAGGCCGCAGTTGCTCGCCGGAATCCGAATTGAGCCGCCGCTATCNGTCGCGTGCGCCGCCGGCATCATGCCGCAGGCCACAGCGCAGGCGGAACCACCNCTNGATCCCCCAGCAGAGCGGGTCGTATCAAAAGGATTCATCGTGGGACCAAAAAGTTTTGGTGAAGTACAGATATTGAGTCCGAATTCCGGTGTATTGGTCTTCCCAAGAATGACGAGCCCCGCGGCCTTGAGGCGTGAAACCAGCACTCCGTCTGATGGGGGGATGGTGTCCGAGAAAGCCCGGCTGCCGTTAGTGGCCGGCACTCCTGCCAACAGGGTATTAAGGTCCTTGACGAGATAAGGGACCCCTGCCAACGGACCTGCTGGCAGGCCGCGCGAAACGCTATCTCTCGCGGCGTCAAAACAGGTCGAGATAACCGCGTTGAGTTTGGGATTGCGCGATTCGATTCGGCTGATCGCCGTCTCTATCAGTTCGGCGGGCGCCAACTCACCGCTTGCGATCAGTCCAGCAAGGCCAACCGCGTCGTACCGATCGTATTCGTCCTCCACCATGAGACTGGCTGGCATGCCCTCACGGACTAATGGGCGAACTCGGCCTCGCTGCGGTGACACTCGATGGCATGGTTACCGGCTAATGTACGCACCGGCGGGGTTTCCTGATCACAGGTACCCTCGATTGCCAGGGGGCAGCGATCAAAGAACGGGCAGCCTTTTTCTTTGAGCGTGACCACTCGGTCGATACCGGCCTGAGCCTCCTGGGTCTGCATGGTCTCTTCGAGCCAGCCTACTCTGAGTTCGGGCACTGAACTGATCAGAAGTCGGGTATAAGGGTGATACGGGGGAGACAGCACTTGGTCGGTAGTCCCCTTCTCGACCACCCGCCCTGCGTAGAGCACCACGATCTCATCTGCAAATGAGGCCACGGTTGAGAGGTCATGACTGATGAATACAAACGAAACACCCGTCTGCTTGCGCAATCGTTTGAGAAGTTCGATCACGTTTGCCCCAACAATCGAATCCAAAGCGGAGATCNCCTCGTCACACAGCAAGACCTCGGGTGAGGCGGCGAGCGCGCGGGCCAGATTGATACGCTGTTTCTGACCTCCCGACAGTTCTTCGGGATAGCGTCCGGCAAATTCCTGCGGCAGTTCGACCATGTCCAACAGTTCGCCGATGCGACGGCGTTTTTCATCTCCCTTGAGGCCAAGATAAAACTCCAGCGGCCGGCCGAGAATATTATCGATACGTTGGCGGGGATTAAGCGCCGTATCCGCCATCTGAAAAACAAACTGGATTTTCTGAAGCTCTTCACGTTTGCGCTGCTCAAGCGCAGGCTTGAGTTCTTTCCCATCCAGTAGTACCTGTCCCTCGGCTGCCGGCAACAGACCCGCCATCACCCGGGCCAGTGTGGACTTGCCACAACCTGACTCCCCAATGATGCCGACGCTATGACCGCGCTCGATGGCAACGTTGACATCACGCAGAACGGTAATCGCCGGCAGGCCATTCTGAATCCGGCCGTAACCGGCCAGCAGGTCCTTTACCTCCAGCGCAGGCGCTTCGCGGTGGTGTTCGCCCGTCGTCTCGTCCCCCTGACCCGCGGCGGGCGGTGGACGAACGGCATGCATAAGTCGACGGGTGTAATCATGGCTTGGCTTTTCAACGACCTGTTCTGCGGTCCCATACTCCTGAATCTCGCCTGCGTACAACACGACGATATGATCCGCAATCTGCGCAACGACAGAAAGATCGTGGGTCACATAAATGGCTGCAGCGCCTTCTTGTTTGATCACCGACTTAAAGGCTTTNAGCACTTCGATCTGGGTTGTGACATCAAGAGCCGTAGTGGGTTCGTCCAGCACCAGAAGATCCGGCTTACCGCATAACGCGGTTGCCGCCATCAGACGCTGTAATTGTCCACCGGATACCTGGTGAGGATAACGCTTCCCCAGTTTGTCTGGATCCGGCAACTCCAACGCCCGATAGAGTGTCTGAGCCCGTACATCGGCTTCTTCCTGCGTCAGGATACCGTGCAGGACGCAGGNTTCTGTCACCTGCTCACCAATNGTCAATGCCGGATTGAAGGTCGCNGCGGCACTTTGNGCAAGATAAGCAACGCGCTGACCGCGCAGGCCCCGCAACTGATCAGAATCCATNCTGATAACGTCTTCTCCATGAAGACGGACCTCTCCCCCGGTGAACTCAAGCCCGGGCTTGGTGTAGCCCAGGGAGGAAAGCGCAATGGTTGTCTTACCAGAGCCCGATTCCCCAATGAGCGCGACAACCTCGCCGCGCGCGACCGTAAAACTGACTCCCTTGACGATGGGGGTCAGTTCATCATCGTCGTTACGCGCACTGATTCGAAGGTTATCGACTTCCAGCAGATCACTCATGAGATCATTCTCTTGGCAAGCTTGCCACCGGTTGCCGCAGAGATGTCATCGACAATCATGTTCACCGAGATGGTGAGCGTTGCGATCGCAAGCGCCGGCATCAGTGGGGCCACCGAACCATAAACCAGCCCNGAAAGATTCTCTTTCACCATGCTGCCCCAATCAGACATCGGCGGCTGCACACCCAAGCCCAGAAAACTAAGAGACGAAATAAACAGAATCACCCAAACAAAACGCAGTCCAAAGTCTGTTGCCAGCGGCATCGCGATATTCGGCAACACTTCTCGCGTAATGATCCACCAAAGGCCCTCGCCCCGCACCTTTGCTGCCTCAACAAAGTCGCTGACCATTACTTCCTGACCTAAAGATCGCGCGATACGGAAAACGCTCGCCGCATAAATAAATCCCGCAATAAGGATCAGCCAGAAAATTCCAGGGCTGTTCAGTGCCGCGATCAACACCAGAGCGAACATGATTGAGGGAATTGAAAGCAGCGCATCATTCACACGACTGAGACACATATCGAGGAACTTGCTGCCGACCGCTGCCGCGATACCCAACGTTACCCCAATAAGATAGGCCAACAGCGTTGCGAGAAGCGAGATNCCGATGGTNGTGCGCGCACCAAAAAGAATTCTNGAAAGCGTATCCCGGCCCAGATAGTCACTGCCCAGCAAGACGATGCTGCTGGGTGGCTGGAAATCGGTATCTGGATACATTTCGTCACTACCCGGCACGATGAATAACGCTTCGTCCAGGATGTCCGCCTCATGATAGGGGGCAATCGTCGGTCCGATCACCACGATAATCGCCCAGAAAATCAACACAGAGACTCCAATCTTGCCCGGCCAACTGAGTCTGATTTTCCTCTTGGGCGGCGCCGTCGGTAGCTCATCAAATGGTGTCGAGGCCGGGGTTTCCTGCGATGTATCGGACATAGCCAGAGCTTTCCTTACTTGGGATGGCGCAATCTGGGATTGGACAGAATCGAGGCGATGTCGGCGATAAAGATCAGCACGATATAGGTCGCACAGAAAATCATGGCACAGGCCTGCACCAATGGCATATCCCGCATCTGCACTGCCTCAATCATCAGTTTCGCAAGACCAGGATACGAAAAAATCTGCTCGACCACGACGACCCCACCCACCAGCCAGGCAAGGTTGAGGGCGATCACGTTTACGATCGGACCGACCGCATTGAACAACGCGTGGCGGAGGATAATTCTTCTTCGCGGCACCCCTTTCAGGATTGCCATTTCAATATAAGGCGAACCCAAGACGTTCAGTACGGTCGCCCGGGTCATTCTGATGATCTGCGATGAGACGAGAATGACCAAAGTCAATATCGGCATGGCCAGAGTCTTTAGCAATACCCAACCGGTCTCATCACCCCTAAGGTAAACAATCGACGGCAACCAGCCCAGGGAAACGGCAAAAACCAGAACGAGTGCCGTCGCAACAAGAAAATCTGGTATCGAAATCAGATTCAGCGTTGCAAAAGTGATTGAGCGGTCGAGGCGGGTTCCAGGATGCATTGCCGCAATCAGTCCCAGAAATAAAGAAACAGGAATTGCGACTGCGCCCACGATCAGAGTGAGGCGCAAGGTGTTATCAACGCGCGGCCCCAGCATTTCCACGATTGGCGTACCGAGACCTGCTCCAAGGCCGGCCTTGGAGATTCCCAGGTCCCCCATCATGACATTCTGCAGCCACACCCAGTATTGCTCGATGGGGTGCTTATCCAGCCCCAACTTGGCCCGAAGCGCAGCTGTGCTCTCAGGCGTCGCGGTCTGGCCGAGAATAATCTGCGCTACATCGCCCGGCAGAAGATTCGTGCCGATAAAAATCAGTACGGACACTACCCAAAGTGTCACCAAACTGATTCCAAACCGACCTAGAATCGCACGCCAAAGCATATAAAGTAATTAATGAAGAAAGATTAGGTGCGTAAAAGAAGGGGTTCGCACGTCGCCGTGCGAACCCCCGCCATANGGTCCAACAAAGAGTGGATTAGGCCGTCTTCCAGATATGCTCGGCCCAGCCGTTGCCGCCAAACTGACCCAAGGGGCAGTTCGAGAAGCCCTGCACANTCGAATNATGCGCATCCATNATGTTGGTATGCGCCGGAATGATNATGCCACTTTCCGTTGACACCANNTTCTGCATTTCGCANTGCATCTCNTGNCGTTTGNCNGNATCGGTCTCNGCCAGAGANTCCTTAAGCAGCATCCCCATGCGATCGCTGTTCCAGTAGGTATCGTTCCAGTTGCCGTTCGGCCCAAACTGAATCGCCATCATTGCGTTGGCCGTCGGACGCATATTCCACGTCACCACGTTCAGCGGCTCTTTCATCCACACCGCACCCCAGTATCCATCGGTTGGCACCCTCTTGAGTTTTAGGTTGAAGCCGATCTTCTTGAGGTTGGCCTGCATGAGAAGGCACGCATCTTCAATAAAGCCGATGACAGGCGCCACATACAATTCGGCTTCTGAGTAGCCGGACTTGTTGAGGTGATACTTTGCCTTATCAGGGTCATACGGAATCTGCGGCAGTTCGTGACAATGATCCCCGCCGTAAGCCACGTTGATCGGGTGATCATTGCCCACGGTACCCTGGCCCTTGAGGAACTTGCGAACAATACGCTCGCGGTCCTGGATGTAACGAAGACCCTGGACCAGATCATGATTGCTGCCCGGCTCAGTGTTCTTCAAGCAGCAGATACCGCCGTAAAGACCCGAAGGGATCGAAAGCATCGATTTGCCAGCACTTTCGACTTTTTTAATGTGCTTCGCCTGAATGGCGGTAATCATGTCAACACTACCCGCCAGCAACGCGTTCAAACGCGCGTTCGGGTCTGTGATGGCTGTCATCTCCATACCATCCAACCACTGTCCGGTATCGCGCCAGTAGTTGTTGTTGCGTGAGTGAACGGATTTCACGCCGGCCTGGAATGCATCCAAGGTGTAAGGACCAGTACCCGCTCCCCACTTATCCATCGAGTTCTTTTTGACGATCTTGGCCTGAGGCTGCGTCAGCTTGAAAGGCATATCCGCATCGGGTGACGACAGGGAGAGCTTGACTGTGTATTTATCAACTTGCTTCCACTCAACAACACTGGAGAAGAAGGACTTGATCGAGGAAGGTGAGCCCGCTTCGATATGGCGGTTCATACTGTAGACCACATCCGCCGCTGTCAGTTCACCGCCGTTATGGAATGACACACCCTTTCGAATTTTGAAGGTGTATTCGGTAGCGTTACTGTTTACTGACCACTCTTCGGCGAGTTCCGGGTGCAGGCTCATGTCGTCCCAGACCTGGATGAGGCCGTTGTACATCGCATTTGCACGCGAGTAGTCGATGGTGGATGTCCCAAGAATTGGGTCTAGTGTGTCGTCAGGCCCATGCAGGTTGGATGCAAAGATCACTGACCCACCACGGGTCGGGCTTGCGGCCAGCGCACTGGCNGANNNCANNANACNNCCGGCNGTCGTTGCCGTGATGCCGAGCGCGCCCATAGCGGCGAGAAACTCACGACGGTTAACGTGGCCGTCGCGATACATCTGTTGAAACGTTTTAACTTCTTTCATCTATTTCACTCCTCGGATGATTAGTTGATCCTGCTCACCAAGTTTCCTAGGCCAACAGGTCAGGTAAAACTAGCGACTCCGGCAAATTCCGCAGCGTCTGCTTTATATCTTTCTGAGCGTTATTTACCAGCGTGAGCCATCATTCTGTTTAACAAAAACTCAGGATTTCGGTTGGTTTTTCCAAAATCCCATGATTCAGTGAAACATATAGACCCAACACAGTCAACAGCGCTGTCGCGAACGCACAAATAGTGGATTAACCCAGACTTATATCTCCTTTCTAGCCACTTATAGCCTTCGCCCGCATATACCTTTCTTTATACAGTTAGGAATATGATTTTTAAAAATGTATTGAATCACAATGAATTACTTAGTGATATCTAAAAATCTTGGACAAGTTGTCAGATAAATTCGAACGTTAAACATGCCGTTCAGATCCTACGATACCTTAAGAGTCTTTACGGTCGTTGCTCGTCATGAGAGTGTTACGGCCGCTGCCCAGGAGTTGAATCTCTCCAAAGCATCCGTCAGCTATCAGATCCGAAAACTGGAGGACGAGCTGGGGTTTGCGGTTATAAGATCGCGTCAACCGATGCAATATCTGTGTGGACCCAGTCTTGCCTAAACTAGTAATTATGGAGAAAGAGCAGAAATATCCTAAGCAAATGCTCGGTCTTTTTTCGATGCTACTTGGGATCCTGCTTGCAACAACCGGTATGTCTTCAAGCGCAGGCTGTCCCTGCAACTACACACCTGCAAAATTGATTGAGGTGATCGCTGCAGATACGCTTCTGTTGCAGGTCGCCAACGTCGAGGAGACGGTAAAGGTCTCCGGCATCCGGGTACCCCGGCTAGAATCCCACCGCGCGTCGGGTAAGGCATGGTGCGAAGCTGAGGGAGAAAAAGCGCTTCAGGCGCGGGATCACGCCCGAACGCTTTTAATGAAGGCCTCAGAGATTTCCATCAACGAGACTGAGCGGCTTGCCTCGGGTGATCTCTTGGCTGTAGTCTACATCGACAACGTCAGTTTTGGACAGGAACTGCTGTACAAATACCTCGCAGTCGAAACAGATGACACTCCGAACTGGTGCCCCTGAACAAAAACATGACCTTTGCAACAGCAGATCTTTTTGACCATCACGCAGACCAGCTTCAGGTCTGCTCGCCGGTCTTTCGGGACTTCGGTAAAGAGACCCGATTTTGCGGCCCCATCCGAACGCTCAAAGTTTTTGAAAGTTTTGGAATAACAAAATCCATTCTTGCTACCGATGGAGAAGGCCATATCCTGGTCATCGATGGCGGCGGCTCATTACGATGCGCCATGCTGGGTGACAAACTTGCCCAGCTCGCGATGGACCATAACTGGAAAGCGATACTCGTCAACGGCTGCGTGCGGGATAGCACCGCGATTTCGAAACTGTCGATCGGAGTCAAAGCACTGGCCACGAACCCGACGCGCCCCTCCCCAAAGCGTGAAGGTCAGCTCAACGTTCCCGTACGATTCGCCGGTGTTACTTTCCACCCCGGGCATTTTCTGTATGCGGATGCCGATGGGGTAGTGTTGAGCGAGCACGACCTTGTTTAGAAAAGTTAGCGCCTGGGCGACAATTCTCCGGCGGACCCGTGCAACCTCCAGATCAACTTCAATAGAGAACTCATGCCTCGACGTAAAAGCAGTAAGCGTGCGCAGCCGCGTGGAATAGAGCAACTTCCCTCGGGGCCGGTCGTGAATCCCCTCTCCCCGATCTCTATCCTCTCCGAGGACGAAGTCGCATCACTGCACACGGCCTCCCTTGAGATCCTGAAAAAACACGGCATGCGCTTCTCCCTGCCGAAGGCCCGGGGCATCCTTAAAGAAGCCGGCGCAGAGGTTAGCGAAAGTGACGCCATGGTGCGTTTTGATCCGGATCTCGTCATGGAATATGTCGCCAAAGCGCCTGCCTCTTTTACCTTGCATGCGCGTAACCCGGTTCATGACCTGCACCTTGATAACCGGCATATCAATTTTTCGTGTGTAAGCAGCGCACCTCATACCACCGACATGCTGAATGGACGTCGTGGGGGTAACCGCCAAGACTTCGAAAATTTCCTGAAACTGACACAAATGGTCAACGTGGCGCATGGCACTGCTGGCTATCCGGTGGAGCCGATCGACATCGATGTGCCGGTGCGCCATCTGCACGCTACCCGCGCCACTGTCACGTTGACCGACAAGACCTTTCGGCTATACAACCACAATCGCCAGCGCACCCTGGATGTTCTGGAAATGGCCCGTATTGTCCATGGCCTGAGTGCTGAAGCGTTTCAGGAAACCCCGTGCGTCTTTGCGTCGATTAATCCGAACTCACCCCGGGAGTATGATGAATCGATGCTCTGGGGAATGATCGAATGCGCCCTTGCTGGTCAGGTTCTGATGATTTCTCCTTTTATACTGGCGGGCGCCATGGCCCCGTCTTCTCTGGCCGGGGCGCTCACGCAGCAAAATGCCGAGGCCCTTGCCGGTATCGCCTTTTGCCAGATGGTCAGGGCAGGCACTCCGGTTGCCTATGGCGGATTTGTATCCAACGCCGATATGAAAAGCGGCGCCCCCGCCTTCGGTACCCCTGAACACGTCAAGACCACACTGGTCATTG
>PAUU01000021.1 GCA_002713825.1 Acidiferrobacteraceae bacterium
TCGCCTATGTCACCATGAATATCAGTGAAGAGAACGATCGGATCTACCAGCTGATGATTGCTGATTCGGATGGCCACAACGCCCAGCAGATTCTTAAGACAACCAATTTGCCCGTCTTATCTCCTGCCTGGTCGCCGAATGGGCAATGGCTGGCTTATGTCTCGTTTCTGGATAACCGCTCAGGGGCGAACGTGTGGCTGCAGGATATCAATACCGGCAGTCGCCGCCCCGTTGCGCGTTTTGATGGTTCTGCCAGTGCGCCCGCATGGTCTCCGGATGGAAAATCGCTTGCGTTGACAGTTTCTGCCAAGGGAAACACAGATATCTACGTGCTGGGAGTCTCATCGGGAGAAATGCGCCGGGTCACCAAGCACCCCGGGATTGATACCGAACCCGCCTGGTCCCCGGATGGGAGATACCTGGTATTCACATCTGATCGCAACGGCCGTCCTCATATCTATCGGGTAAGCCGAAACGGGGGCAAGGCGGAGCGGTTGACCCGGGAGGGCAAGGAAAACGCAGGAGCGTCGTACGATCCCATCGGCAATCGAATCGTCCTGGTAACCAATCGCGGGCAGGGCGCTGGTTATCAGATTGGTGTATTCTATCCGGAGAGTGGAAGAACCGATGTCCTGACAGACGGTACACTTGATGAGTCGCCGACTTTTTCGCCCAATGGCGCGATGATTCTTTATGCGACCCGAATGGGAAGCGAAGGAGTGCTCGCAGCAGTCTCAGCGGATGGTCGGGTCAGGCAGGTGCTGAAGTTGACCGACGGTGATGTTCGGGAACCTGCCTGGGCCGCAAGCCGCTGACTCAGCGATTAGCCGGCGGTTCGGATGGCAGGAACGGTTAAAATTTAAGAGAGTTAAGGACAACGAAGCAGAGTTATTTTGGCTTTTGCAAAAGTCGAAAGGCTGAAAAGCTGAAAGATACAAAGGCGGAAAGAGTAAAGATTTCGAGAACCAACTAACCGACTGATGCTAATAGAAGGAGCGCGAGAAAGCCGAGCGAGGCTTTTCTGGCCCGAATACAGGAGACTAAAGATGCAAAGATTCTGGAAGATTTTAATGGTGCTCTTTCTTGGGGTGACGCTAGCCGGCTGTGCCGCTTCGAAGAAAAAAGGCGGGACGGTAGAGGTAGAGGATGCCACGATCGGAGGCAGCGGAGCGGAAGTCATCACTGACGCGTCTGCTTCTGCAGCGGGCTCTGATGACGCGACCGCGGGCGAGATCATCATGATCGACCAGGACGATGCAAATATGGACGATCCGCTGGGACAGCGGGTTGTGTATTTTGATTTCGACAGCTCCAACCTGACACCGGAAGCGCAGCGCGTGGTCGAGGCGCATGCGCAATATCTTTCCAATAACCCAGGTATGGCTGTCGTCCTCGAGGGGCACGCTGATGAGCGGGGCACNCGTGAATACAACCTTGCTTTGGGTGAGCGCCGTGCAAATGCGGTAAGTGAAATCTTCCAGGCGATGGGTGTTGCGCCGGATGCNATTCGCACTATTTCGTACGGTGAAGAGCGTCCGATNTCGATGGGTCAGGACGAGAGCGCCTGGTCTCTTAACCGCCGCGTCGAAATTCTCTACTAGTCAATCCATTTCGCCTTTCTGAGCGCGTCTCGCGACTACGTCAAATCGACTGGTCGTGAGAGGCGGTTACTTCCTGGCCCGGCGCGGGTTACCAGTGGTTCGGACTGGGACCCTCGGTTTATTCCTCCTCTTTTTTTCTGGCTCTGTCTCCGCCCAGGAATTAAATAGCCAAAACAAGGATTTAGATCTTTCATCCCAGCCGGCTCTGGCAGCGAAATCGGTTGAGGTCGGGACTGGCTCAGGGAGTACCCATCTGGTTACAACGGTGTCTGTTTTGCCGTCCCAGAAGCAGGAGGCACCACGGTCGAATTCAATCGAACGCGAAGAGCAGAAAGTCTATGACACCGCGCTGGATGCGTTTCGTATGGCGCGTTATCTCAATGCTGCTGAGGGATTTGTGACCTTTCTTCGGGACTACCCGCAAAGTCTGCTCGCCGATCAGGGATGGTATTGGTTGGGTGAATCCCGCTACCTCGAGCGCGGATTCGATGACGCCGTGACTGTGATGACTACCTTGCTTGACTACTTTCCCAACAGCGCTTTTGCGGAGGCAGCACGGCTGAGATTGGGTGCGAGCTATTTCGAGCTTCGGCAATACCAAGAAGCGCGAGACGTGCTCGAGGATTTGGTGGAGTTATCTCCGGACAAGAAGATTGTGGATCTCGCGAAGGCGATTCTTAAGGATCTCGCCACGCAGGGTTATTGATCTTGATCAGTCTGATTTGGGGCGTCCGTGTCGACTAAGGCGCTTGACTGCCTGGGCAAGATCTTGGGACTTGAGTCCTTCAGCGGTCTGAGCAAGCAACCCGGCTGTTTTTGAATCCAGACGCTTCCCAGAGTTTTCGTTCTCAGAGGTTGCTGGGTTTGGCGCAGCATGGCGCGGGCGGACTTTGATCTTCAGTGCGTGGATTTCAATATTCGCCCGCTGCAGGGCATCCAGTATTTCCGCCTGACGCTGTCTGACCGCGTCACCCCACACCGGGGAATCGGCAGTGATTTGCCATTCTCCCTGGTCGGTCCTGATTACGGTGTGATCGGAGATCTCCTTGCCCGCTGCGGCCCGCCAGGCTATCTGCTCGGTGTTCGTCATGCGCGCGTCTTTGGCCTGCTGCAGTTCGGGCACATTGGCAAGCAGACTGCCCATGCGAGTGAAAGAATTGTCGGCCATGATAAAATTTGCAGGTTCAGTCGCGAAATTTTCCAGTATGAGACCGGGTGCTGGTGCGTGGTCTTATCTGTGGGCTTATTCGGCCCTCGCGCTCATTTAACCACTTTCTAAAGATCAATTCGATGTTCAGCAAAGTCGCAACAAAAATTTTTGGTAGCCGAAATCAGCGCCTTTTGCGCAAATTGAGCACGCTTGCTGACAAGATCAACACCTTGGAGCCGTCGCTTGAAGGTCTCTCAGACACTGAGCTCAAGGCAAAAACGGACGAATTCCGCCAGCGCACCGGGGCGGGTGAAGGGCCGCAGGAGCTTCTGGTCGAGGCGTTTTCGGTAGTCAGGGAGGTCTCCCGACGGACACTGAAGATGCGCCACTTTGATGTCCAACTCATCGGAGGCATGGTCCTCAACGATGGCAAGATTGCGGAGATGCGCACAGGAGAGGGAAAGACCCTTATGGCCACCCTGCCGGCGTATCTCAATGCGGTTTGCGGCAATACGGTGCACGTGGTTACGGTAAATGATTATCTCGCCCAGCGTGACGCAGACTGGATGGGCCAGATCTACGGCTATCTTGGTCTTTCGGTGGGAGTGGTGTTGTCGGGTCAGGACAGNGCGGCGAAACGCGCGGCCTACGCCTGCGATATTGTCTATGGCACCAACAACGAGTTTGGATTCGATTATCTGCGTGACAATATGGCCTTCAGCGCTGAAGACCGTGTTCAGCGTTCGCTTGATTTTGCGATCGTCGACGAGGTGGATTCCATCCTGATAGACGAGGCGCGTACGCCGCTGATTATCTCAGGGCCTGCAGAAGACAGCAGTGATCTTTACACCCGGATTGACAAGATCATTCCGGCGCTTGAGCGCCAGGTTCCGGCCGAGGAATCAGCGGAAGGTCTGGAGGAAGAAGATGGACCCGGTGACTTCAGCGTCGATGAGAAGACCCGTCAGGTATCGTTGACCGAGGCCGGGCACGAAAACGCTGAACGCCTGCTTTCTGAAGCCGGTCTGCTGGATGAAGACTCAAGCCTTTATGATGTTGGCAACATCAGTCTTATGCATCACCTTTATGCGGGTCTGCGCGCACACTCTCTGTTTCAGCGAGACGTGGATTACATCGTGAGAGACGGGCAGATCGTCATCATTGATGAATTTTCCGGAAGAATGATGCCGGGAAGAAGATGGTCGGAGGGACTGCATCAGGCCGTCGAGGCCAAAGAGGGTGTCGCCATTCAGCAGGAGAATCAGACACTCGCCTCGATTACCTTCCAGAATCTGTTCAGGCTTTACGACCGGCTCTCTGGCATGACCGGTACTGCTGATACCGAGTCGGTTGAGTTTCAGCAGATATACGGACTCGAAGTATTGGTGATTCCAACGAACCAGCCCATGATCAGGGAGGACCTGTCGGATCTGGTCTACCGAACGCGGAAAGAAAAGTTCGATGCCATCATCGAAGATATCAAAGCCTGTCAGTCCAGAAATCAGCCCGTTTTGGTTGGTACCGCTTCCATTGAGACCTCAGAATACCTTTCGGGACTGCTTAACAAAGAAAAGATCAGCCACGAAGTGCTGAACGCAAAACAGCATGAGCGCGAGGCACAAATTATCGCGCAGGCTGGCAAACCGGCAGCGGTCACGATCGCCACCAACATGGCGGGACGTGGGACTGATATCGTGTTGGGCGGCAACGTCGTCATGGATCTCGAAGCGCTGGGTGAGGACGATACACAGCGTAAAAGTGAGATCGAGGCGCAGTGGCAAACGCGCCATGACCAGGTGGTCCAGGCGGGCGGGCTGTATGTGCTGGGAACAGAGCGGAATGAATCCCGCCGAGTCGATAACCAGTTGCGCGGCCGCTGCGGGCGACAGGGAGATCCTGGCGGGAGCCGGTTTTATCTTTCGCTCGAGGACAATCTGCTGCGCATCTTTGGCTCAAACCGTGTTTCTGGGCTGATGGAAAAACTCGGCATGGAAGAGGGCGAGGCGATTGAGCATTCGTGGGTGACACGGGCGATCGAGAACTCCCAGAAAAAAGTCGAAGGACGCAATTTCGATATCCGTAAGCAACTCCTGGAATACGACGACGTCGCGAACGAGCAGCGTAAGGTGGTCTACGACCAGCGCAATACCTTGATGGCAACCGACGATATTTCCGAGACGGTCACTGCGGCCCGGGAAGAGGTGATTGCCGAGATTATTGACCGGTCGATTCCGCCCGAGAGTCTTGAGGAACAATGGGATGTACCAGCGCTGCAGCAGGANCTTCAAACCCANTTTGGAATTCCGCTGCCGGTAGAAGATTGGCTGAAGGCTGATGACAATCTTCACGAGGAGACCCTCCGCAACAAAATCTCGGAGGAGGTCTCGAGGGTCTACGAGGAGAAGGTAGCGTCTGTCGGCGAGCCGGTAATGCGTCATCTGGAAAAAGCCGTGATGCTGAAAACGCTGGACGAACAGTGGAAAGAGCATCTAGCGCAGATGGACCATCTTCGTCAGGGAATCGGACTGCGGGGCTACGCCCAGAAAAATCCCAAGCAGGAGTACAAACGGGAAGCGTTTGAGATGTTTTCGGCGATGCTGAACCAGGCGAAAAATGATGTCGTGGGAATACTTGCCAAGGTCCAGGTTCAGACCGAAGCTGAGGTGACAGATCTTGAGGCTCGTCAGCGTCAGCTCGGTGAGCAGAACCGTGAATACCTGCACCCCGACTCACCGACAGACAGATCGACCGAAGCGCCCGCCGGGCCGGGTCAGGGAGTGGATACCGGTTCAGCTCGCCCTACCGCTGATTCGTCTCAACCTTTCATCCGTGCCGGCGCGAAAGTGGGGCGCAACGAGCCTTGCCCCTGCGGTTCGGGGAAGAAATTCAAACAGTGCCACGGTAAACTGTGACGCAGACTGGAAGGCCACTATGGCATCTTTAAAGCGATCTGCGCTCGCACCCAAGACGTTCCCAAAAGTATCCACAATCGCCGGGGTTACCCTCAAGACCGCTCGAGCGGGGATCAAGTCCCCGGGTCGGGATGACCTGCTGCTGGTGACCCTGGATCGCGGAACGACGGTGGCAGGCGTATTCACACGTTCGGCGACGGCTTCTGCGCCGGTACAGTGGAGCCGAAAGGTGGCAGCGTCGGGCAAGGCTCGAGCCATTCTCATCAACAGTGGAAATGCGAATACCTTTACTGGTGGTCAAGGGGTTGCGGATGTGAGTTCAACCGCCGGCATGGCGTCGCGCACCGCAGGGTGTCGTCCAAGCGACGTATTGATTGCATCCACTGGCGTGATTGGGGAGCCGCTGCCGGTTAACCGGATTCAAAACGCCTTATCGCGGATGCAGTCCAGTCGTCGCACCGCCTCCTGGCTCGACGCTGCCAGAGCGATTGGAACGACTGATACTTATCCTAAGGGTGCGATGCGGCGGACCTTTATTGGCAATACCGAAGTCAGTCTATTCGGTATTGCCAAAGGATCAGGCATGATTGCACCCGATATGGCGACGATGCTGGCATTCATCTTTACTGACGCCAAACTGCCTGCATCGGTGTTGCGGGTCTTATTGAAAGAGGGAATTCGCACTTCCTTTAACTGCATTACCGTCGACAGTGATACCTCGACCAGCGACACCGTGCTCCTGGCCGCAACGGGACAGGCAGCAAACCGCAGCCCCCAGTCCGTATCGGCGCCCCAGCTCAAGGCATTCCGTGTTGCGCTTAAGGAACTGCTTACCGATCTGGCGATCCAGGTGGTGCGCGATGGCGAGGGCGCAAGCAAATTCATAACGGTCGATGTGAGTGGCGCGGCGTCTAGTGCAGAAGCACGAAAAGCTGCCCTGGCGATCGCAAATTCTCCGCTGGTCAAGACCGCCATTTCCGGAGAGGACGCCAATTGGGGCCGGATCATCATGGCAGTAGGGAAATCTGGTGCGAGACTCTTTCAGCACCGTCTCGCGATATCGATTGGAGGGATCACCATCACCGATGGGGGTGAGCGGGTCCCATCTTATGATGAGAATCAGGTCACGACACACCTCAAAGGTACCGATATCTCGATCGCGGTTGATCTGGGTGTGGGTCGCAGTCGGTCGCGGGTCTGGACCTGCGACCTGACGCACGACTACATCCGCATCAATGCCGATTACCGAACCTAATGCTGCACGGGCGGTCGCCGTAGGGGTTGTGGTGGATTCACAGGGACGCTTACTGATCGGCGAGCGCCCGCAGGGCAAGGTGTACGCCGGTCAGTGGGAATTCCCCGGCGGCAAAGTGGAGCCTGGGGAGACCGTGTTTGAGGCGCTTGTGCGCGAGTTTCACGAGGAGCTTAACTTGCAGGTCAAGGCAGCGCGTGCACTTTTCTCCTGCGTACATGCCTACCCTGATCGGGAGGTAGAGCTGCACTTCTGGCATGTGACCGATTATCGGGGAGAAGCCCAGGGCGTTGAGGGGCAAAACCTCCGATGGGTTCACTCGGATGATCTTGCCTCGGTGAACTTTCTTGAGGGCAATCGTGCACTGCTGACGAAAGTCTGTGCGCTGGTATGGCCAGGTCCCGCGTAAAGCACTAGCGCCAGGCAAAACGCGGTTGGCCCAGATTGTTGACCCGGGTGGTTCTGCCGAGCAGCGCAACTTCCCTGAATTGAAAAAGAATAGCAGCAGTCGGCGCATAGACCTCGTGCCCAACAGTCGGCAACATGATCGAAAAGCCGTCTCGGACCGATTCATCCGTCTCTGACCGGGAGACTTCTGTTTTGGCGTCTGCGAGCTCGCTTAAAGGGATATGAAAGATCCGCTCGACCTCTCCCGGGTCCGGCACCGGAGTCAAGGTCTCATCCATGCAGGCGACTATNGGCGTGATACAAAAACCGGACTCGGTCACGAAATCGTCGAGCAGACCGATGACCTGATGCGCCTTTGGATTGAGCCCAATTTCTTCGCGGCATTCGCGCATCGCCGTTGCGGCAGGAGTCTCCCCCGGCTCGGCCCGCCCGCCCGGCAGCGCATACTGACCTGCATGTCGGCGTAAAGTTTTGGCTCGACGCGTTAAGATCACTGATCCCTTATTGGTGCCCGGTTCGCGAGTCACCAGCAGCATCACTGCGGCACGCGTTGTTTCCCCGTTATCCTGTGCAAGGCGCTTAAAGCCTGCAAAGTTCTCCGAGAGGCTTTTGCTAAGTGTCACAGGGTCAGAGTCGGGTGGCTGGAGTTCAGCAATCCGCCGTTTTTGCTTGCTCCCGCGAGAGCGTTGTTAGACGCTCGTGCAGTGCGTCGATCTGAGTATGAAGAGACTCCAGGCTGCCGTCATTGTTAAGAAGATCGGTTGCCGCGTTGCGTCTATCGGCATCGCTTGCCTGCGCGTTGTCAATGGATGAGAACGCCTCCTGGTCAAGCCCGCTTCTCTCTAGCACCCGTTCGGCTCGAAGTTGACGAGCTGCTTCAACGACCACCACTCGATCAAAGTTGCCGGCCTGTCTGGTCTCGATGAGCAGCGGTATCGAGAAGATCACGTAGGAGCCCGTGGCCTGCGAGACGGCTTTGTTCATTTCGTGACGTACCCGCGGATGCACGATGGATTCCAGCGCGGCCCGTTTTTTCGGGTCGGCAAAAACCAGTTCGCGAACCGCTGCGCGGTCAAGATGACCATCTGCATCGATCACGGCGGGCCCTAGCAGGTCTGCGATCTCGGTCACCGCATCTTCCCCTCTGGCTGTCACCTGATGGGCATAACGATCAGCATCCAGAATCATCACGCCGAGTGCCTCAAGATAATCACTGACTGCGGTCTTGCCGCTGCCGATTCCTCCGGTGAGGGCGACTCTGAGCATACAGATTCCTAAAGCCCTGCGATCGCAAGATAGAACTGGTTAAGGTCCGCACCCCACAACAGGGCCAGCCAGCCACCGCCGGCAAGATAAGGCCCGAATGGAACAGGTTGATTGCGCTCTTGTTTTTTCAGGACCAGCATGGCGATACCGATAATAGCGCCAGTTCCGGCGCTTAGCAGTATGATCAGCGGCAGCATCTGCCACCCGATCCAGGCCCCAAGGGCTGCCAGCAGTTTGAAGTCACCGTAGCCCATGCCTTCTTTCCCTGTGGCGATACGAAAAGCCTGAAACACGGCCCAAAGTATTCCGTACCCAGCAGCTGCGCCCACAACCGCAGAAGTCAGGTCTGCGAACCCGCCCACTGCGTTAACGATAAGGCCCGACACGAGCAGCGGTAACGTGATGCAGTCTGGCAGCAGGAAGCGTTCAAGATCGATAAAAGCAAGTGCGATCAGGCACCAGGTGAAAGCCAGCGCAGCAAGGGTCAGCCATTCAAACCCCAAAACGCAGGCCACGATCAGAGTCAGGGCGGCACACAGCGCCTCAACCAGGGGATAGCGCCTCGAGATCTTTTCACTACACCAATGACAACGGCCCTTGAGCGCCAGAAAGCTGATGAGCGGCAGGTTATCCCGCCAGCGGATGCACTGTCGACAATGGGGGCAGCGTGACGCAGTACCGGCAATGCCCGGTGGTTTTGGGAGTCCTTTTGCCTTGCCGTGCCATTGCCACTGTAGACGCTGAGGTACGCGCACGATNACGACGTTGAGAAAACTGCCGACCATCAGCCCGAGGACNACCGTGAGGGCATATAGCCACCCATCGATCCCCTGGGCGTTAGCCAGGGCTTCGATCACGCAGCAAAGGGAGGTGNTGCCTCCATCACATAATGGCGCCCATCTTGAAAATGGGCAGATACATGGCAACGACAAGCGTTCCGACCANGCCGCCGAGCACGCTGATCATGATCGGCTCGATGAGTTTACTCATATTGTCGACGGCTTCACGGACTTCCCGCTCGTAAAATTCAGCGGCTTTATTGAGCATGGTTTCGAGTTCGCCGGATTCTTCGCCTGTGCTCGTCATCTGCAGCACCATGGCCGGGAAAAGACCGGTCTGTGACATCGCGCTCGACAGTGCTTGCCCGCCGCTCACCACCTCCCTGATGGACATGCAGGCATCAGAGTAAACGCGGTTACCCGTCGCTCCGGCTACCGATTCGAGTCCCTCTACCAGCGGCACCCCGGCACCAAACATGGTGGCCAGCGTCCGGGCATATCGCGAGATCGCCGCTTTGCGCAGGATGATTCCGAAAACCGGCAGGCGCAGCGAGATTCGGTCTACCCGATGCCGCATCGCCTCGGATCGTCGGTAGGACATCGAAATGGTGACAATAGCTCCGACGATGACGGCGAAGACCTGGAGCCACAGTTCTCTGAAGCCCTCGGAGAGTTCGATTACGATGGCGGTTAGTGTCGGCAGGCTTGCCCCGAAGCTGGAAAAGAGATCTTCAAATTGGGGAATCACGAAGACCAGCAACAGGACAGTGACGATGAAGCCCACGGCAAGCACAGCGGCCGGATACCAAAGCGCGCCTTTGACTTTTGCCTTGATCTCTTCGATGTTTTCCATGTATAGCGCGACTTTGTCCATCAGATCATCGAGATTACCGGAACGTTCGCCAACGGCCACCAGGCTGGTGTAGAGCGCGTCGAACTGACGGGGATGCTTCTGCAGGGCTTCACTCAGGGCGGTCCCGCTTTCCACTTCAAGACGGATAGCGCCGAAGATTTCACGAATTCTGGGGTGATCTGTTCCGTCAGCGATGGCCTTGTAGGATTGAGCGATGGGCAATCCTGCCCCCAGCATCGTGGCGACCTGGCGGCTGGCTATGGAGATATCCTTGGGCTTTACTTTCTTGGCGAACAGGGCCTTGGGTTTTTTTCGCACGGAACGGGGATTAATCCCTTCCCGGCGTAATGTGCTTCGGACATAAGCCGGTCCTTGCGCCTCCATTTCACCGGTCACCTTATTGCCGTGGCGGTCGGTTCCGGACCAGGTATAGAGGTGTTGGGTCTTTTCGGCGTTTCTCGCCATGACTTCAGTTATCGGTGACCCTAAGGATTTCCTCAAGACTGGTAATGCCGGCACGTACTTTCACCAGTCCCGCCTGGCGCATAGTCATCACGCCTTCTGCCAGCGCCTGTTTTTCGATGGCTTCCTGACCTGCATTTTGCACAATCAGTTCGGCGATCGCTTCCGTGACCGGCATTACCTGGAATACGCCAGTTCTTCCCTTGAAGCCACGAGTGCATTCGTCACAGCCTTCCGGTCCATAGAGCTTGAGATCACTAAAGTCGCCTGATTTGGAAAAGCCTGCGCTTGTCAAAACGTCTTCAGGGTACTCGACGGGCTTACGGCAGACGCCGCAGAGCCTCCGAACCAGCCGCTGCGCGAGGATGAGGTGAACGGATGCCGCCACATTGAATGGTGCGACGCCCATATTCAGAAGTCGCACAATCGTCGAGGGTGCATCATTGGTATGCAGCGTCGAAAGAACCAGGTGGCCCGTTTGGGATGCTTTGACGGCAATGTCTGCGGTTTCAAGATCTCGAACCTCGCCTACCATGACGATATCTGGGTCCTGCCGCAAAAAGGCGCGCAAGGCGGCGGCAAAGCTGAGGTTGGCTTTCTCGTTAATGTTGACCTGATTGATTCCTGGAAGGTTTATNTCAATCGGATCTTCAACGCTGCTGANGTTGACTTCCGGAGAGTTCAGGGTGGCCAGTGCGGAATACAGCGAGACCGTTTTGCCGCTGCCNGTGGGNCCCGTNACNAGAATCATGCCNTGNGGCCGATGAATGGCNTCCTCGTATGCCTTGAACTGATCGGGTTCGAGTCCCAGAGCCGACAGACTGAGGTCGGCGCCGCTGCTGTCGAGCACCCGG
This sequence comes from Acidiferrobacteraceae bacterium, assembly GCA_002713825.1. GTDB lineage: Bacteria > Pseudomonadota > Gammaproteobacteria > Arenicellales > UBA868 > UBA868. The sequence continues at coordinate 11,538 of PAUU01000021.1, forward strand.
ATCACCACTTTTTCGCCAAACTGGGTAGGCAGGGTGCTGACTCGGAAGTCGATTTCGTGCCCCTTTGAGAGCGTCAGTTTGATTCGCCCGTCTTGTGGAATCCGCCGTTCGGCGATATCCAGATGCGAGAGGATTTTGACCCGAGCGGTTATCCTGGCGGTGAGTGACAGGGGAGGGTTCGCAATCTCATGCAGTACCCCGTCGAGTCGGTAGCGGATGCGGAGTTTCTCCTCGTAGGGTTCAATGTGAATATCAGACGCTTTTTGACGGATCGCATCTATCAGAATTTTATTAACAAAGCGCACCACAGGCGTATCCACTTCCGCCGTGTCCACATTGGCCGTGGCCGCGGTTTTGGCCGCCATATCCTCCATGTCGGAGTCTTCGCTGAGATCCGCAAGCTCTGNGCTGATTCCGCTGACAATGTCACGAATGACCTGGTCGAGTAATTTAGGATCCACAAGAATCGCTTCAACCCCAAAACCGGTTTGGAAGGTGAACGCATCCAGACCTGAAACATCGCTTGGGTCCGGTACAGCCAGAAAGACCTTTGACCCGCGTTGGAAGAGAGGCAATACGCCATGATTTTCCAGGAATCTAGCATCAACAATTTCCTGAGGCCGGCAGTTGAGATCAAACGCCTTAAGATCCAGAAGAGGCATGCCCGACTCTTCGGACGCGCATCGCAATAGCCCGCCCCGGTCAGCGGTTGCCTGATCCAGTGCCTCACGCAAAAACGAATGCTGACTTTTTTGTGCCGCTTCGAAGGTCTCTCGCGCTTGCTCGCGAGATAGCAGGTTGGCTTCAACTACCCGTCGTGATAGCCCGGACAGAGTGGTTCCCTGAACCGTGATGGAAAATGGCGATGAACTTGGTTCCATTTGGCTGTCAAAAGAAAGTGGGATCGGTTCTGAAGTTGGGGGAGGGTTTTTTTGCTCGTGCAGACTGCCAACCTCTCGATGTTTCCACGTTATCCCTTAGAAATCTCTGAAATTTATCGTTATTTTCACACCACTTTAACAGAATACCCACTGTGTTTTGCTCACAAAATCCCTAGAATAGGTGTGGTCCCGCCCCATTGGGGGGATCCTTCGAGATAGACAACAACTGGGTGTCAATCTAGCCTAAGGGACAAAAGTTTCGTGTGACGGTTGTCACGTAAGTGATATCCTAGAACCATTACACTAACTTGCGCAAATCAGCTAAAACCAGAGAGGGGCGATAAATAATGATGAAATTTATTAGAGAAGAAGTTGTTCGACAGAGCCAAAGCCGCCAGCGAGGCTTCACGCTGATCGAACTCATGATCGTGGTGGCGATCATTGGCATTTTGGCCGCAATCGCTATTCCTCAGTACAACAGTTACGTTGCAAGAACTCAGGTAGCAGAGGGCCTGCAGTTGGCAGGCGCTGTCAAGACAGCTATTGCCGAGTTTCACCAGACCAATAGTTCATGGCCGGCCACGAATGAAGCGGCGGGCGCCAGTGCAGACTATGTCGGAAAATATGTAGCTTCAGTGGAGACATCGGCTTCAGGAAGCAACCCCTCTATAATAACGATCACTATGGGCGGTGCTCCGCCGGTAAGTACTGATATTCAGGGTAAGACAATTACGATCACCGCGGCGGCCGGGACGGGTGCTGTTACTTGGACGTGCGATGGTGGAACGATTAGTGATAGTTATTTGCCGGCTGCCTGTAAGTAACAATTAGGGAAAAAGCACGGATATTGGCAGGCGTTGGCCGGCCAAACTAAAAGCCTCGGCAGTGCCGGGGCTTTTTTATAACATTATTCCGGTCTCAGCTACCGTGATGATCTTGCGGTTCGCGCACACGCCCATAAATCCACCCGGACTGCACCTGCGGCCTTCAAGATCTTGCTGATCTCATTGGCGGTTGCTCCGGTAGTCAGGATGTCGTCTATCAGGGCCACATGTCGTCCATCGAGGCGACGCCTGCACGCAAACGCGTTGTCAAGGTTGCTCTGACGATTTTCTGCTGAGAGGGCCGACTGCTGATCGGTGTGCCGGATCTTTTTTAAGAGTGCCGCACAAAGCGGAATTCTAAGTCCTCTGCTGATGAACCGGGCGATAAAGATGGACTGGTTCAAGCCTCTTTTCCGAAGTGCCCGCGATGTCATAGGGACTGCACAAAGCATATCCGGGCGCTTTTGCCTTTGGGTAACCACGGCATCGACCATAACGCCGGCTATGGAGCGAGCGAAAGACAGGTGCTGGCGGTACTTAAGTGCACAGAGCATCTCATTGACGGGGTTGTCATAGGCAAGCGGTGCAAGAACACTGTCATAGACGGGTGGTCTTTGCTGGCATTGACCACAGATGCCCGGGTGGGTGAGTGCTCTAGCGCAAGACAGGCACTGCGGGTCACGGATAAAAGGCAACTTTTGCCAGCAATCGCGGCAAAGGCCGCTTTGAGATTCTGGCTGGTCGTGACAAAGCAGGCAAGACGGTGGCGTCATCCACTGCAGTGCCGCCCGTCCCGCCATTCTTATGAAATTCTCCCAGTTTAGAGGTGGTATTTGGATTCCCGAGAAAAATGGATGCGCCATCGGCGCAATGTAGTTGAGGTGACACTGACAATACTGTGCGCTTATTCACAGCGCATAGATAATATGTAAACCGAACTTAACTGGACCTAAAAGGTATAGAGAGACACTTTTGGAACTTGACCTACGATCAGTCCAAAGAGCGTCGCGGCGCGCGGGGGATTTCGATCCGCAAGATGCGATTCTTGCAAGAAGATCAGGCGAGGAACTGGTGGAACGTCTTGGCCTGCTGAATTTTGTTCCGGAGGTCATCCTGGATCTGGGTTCCGGCGTGGGAACTGAGTCGCGCACCCTCGCCGAGCGTTTCTCTGATGCATACGTTGTCGGGCTAGATATCTGTGCTTTGTCTCTGCGCCCGCAAATCTCGACAGGAAAATGGGCGCCAGTTACGGGCAATGCCAACGCTTTGCCTTTTGCTGAGGCGACGTTCGATCTTGTTTTCGCTAATCTCGTTTTGCCCTGGTGTGACCCGGATGCGGCCTTACAGGAGGTGCGTCGAATACTCAAACCGGGGGGAGTGGTGGTTTTCTCCACCCTCGGCCCGGATACCCTCACAGAACTTCGGGTCGCCTGGGAGTATGTTGACGATCATCCGCATGTCCATTCTTTTGCCGACATGCATAACGTGGGCGATGCTCTCCTGGGCGCGGGATTTACCGAACCGGTGGTCGATGCGGATAGGGTGTACTTCAGTTACAGTGAATTGAAAAAGCTTGTCGACGACCTTCGCGCTCTGGGTGCGACCAATGCGATGGCAGGCCGCAGACGCAGTCTCACTGGCAAAAAACGGTGGCAGGCGTTTGCAGATGCATATAAATCCAGTGCACGGGAGCGGGGTAGGCTGCAAGCAACTTTTGAGCTGGTTTATGCGGTAGCTTGGGCGTCAGAGCCGTTAGAAACCCACCAGACAGGTGTGCGGGTGGATTTACCCCGATAAAGAGCAGTCTACTTTGGGTATCCATTACTCCTGAAACCGGCAAAAATTCACTGAGTAAATTGCTGGGTTATAAGTGATGATCAAGGTCAAGATAAGACGATCATGCTTGATGGTGTATCAGCAATTATGCTAGTGTTCGCCGCAGTTTTAGGGCCTTAATCGGCTGGACAAGAGACCTCCGACGCGATTGCGTGAAGACTCCCCGGCCATGGTGTTTAGCGCAGCAAATGACTTTCTTTCAGACCGCCCCTGATGGGCGAGATTTTCGTCTGTTGATTAGACCGAATTGCTCACTTTCGCTTCGCGGCGTTAAGGTACTTGTGATGACTTTTGCGTCGGTTGCGGCCTTGATCGGCGCATTCATGTTGACGCTGGGGGCATGGCCTGTCCTGCCCTTTTTAGGGCTCGAGATCTTCATCGTAGCGGTGGTCTTCTTGATCCTGCAAAGACGTGCCAGGTTTTATGATCTCGTCGAAGCGAAGGGCGATGATGTCTGCCTGTATCAAAGAGGGCAGCACGGCGAGAAATCAGGGAAATTGAATCGTTACTGGACTCAAGTAAGGGTAGCGGCTGGCGGTCACTGGTATCCCAGTAGGCTGTTGGTTGGCTCGCATGGTCGTTACATGGAAATCGGGACGGCGTTGACCGAAGAGGACAGGATCAAAACGGCCAAAGCGTTGCAACGTGCGCTGTAGCGACTGTGGACACCGTCAAGGGTTCGTTTAAGAAAAGTTTCAATTGCAAATGCACATTCTCAGGGAAACCAAAATGATCGTAAATCGACTGAAGCATCTTCTGGGTGCAGTACCGGCTCTTGTTAGCACGCTGGTTCTGTGGGTAATGCCCGCCAGCGTACAGGCCGAATGGGCCTTGAACCTGCAGCGACCCGTGACCGAGATCGCGCGCGTGCAGTACGACCTGCATATGCTGATCATGTACATTGTTACGGTGATCGGCGTAATTGTCTTTGCGGTCATGTTCTATTCGATTGTGAAGTTTCGCAAGAGCAAAGGTGCTCAGCCTGCCAAGTTCACACATTCAACAAAAGCTGAAGTGATTTGGACGGTGATCCCGACTCTCATCCTGATCGTGATGGCGGTGCCTTCCACCAAAGCGCTGCTGCTGATGGAAGACACAACAGAATCAGATATGGTCGTCAAGGTCACCGGGTACCAGTGGGGCTGGCACTACGACTATATGGAGGACGACGTGGACTTCTTCAGTAAGTTGACGACACCGCAAAGCCAGATTACCGGTTCCGAAACCAAGGGCGAGAATTACCTTCTGGAGGTCGATAATCATATGGTGATTCCTGTAGGCAAGAAAGTTCGAATCCTGNTAACAGCGAGAGACGTGATTCACGCCTGGTGGGTTCCGCAGTTGGGCGGNAAAAAAGATGCCATTCCCGGTTTCATCAACGAGATGTGGGTGCGTGCGGATGAGACAGGTACCTTCCGCGGGCAGTGCTCAGAACTGTGCGGGAAGGATCATGGCTATATGCCGATCGTGGTGGATGTGGTGGAGGAACCCGAGTACCAGGCTTGGCTGACCAGCCAGCGAAACAGCGGTTAAGTCCGACCTCACTCATCCTTTTGCATATTGAAACAATTTTAGAAAGTTAGAAAGACAGGAGTTTGCGAATGACTACAACNGTCGCTGATCANCACCACGACGAAGTGCCCAAGGGNATTACCCGCTGGCTGTTNACNACCAACCACAAGGACATCGGTACGCTGTANCTGTGGTTCTCGTTCATTATGTTTTTGGTNGGNGGNNCCATGGCNCTGGTTATCCGNGCGGANCTNTTCCANCCCGGCCTGCAGGTGGTCGACCCGCNTTTTTACAACCAGATGGTAACGGTACATGCCCTGATCATGATCTTTGGTGCGGTCATGCCCGGGTTTGTGGGTTTTGCCAACTGGATGATTCCGATGATGATCGGTGCGCCCGATATGGCGCTGCCGAGAATGAACAACTGGAGTTTTTGGCTGCTGCCTTTCGCAACCTCTTTGCTGATTCTNTCGCTGTTTGTNCCCGGCGGNGGCCCGGCAGCNGGATGGACCATCTATCCACCGCTATCNGTGCAGGGNGGTATGGGCGTAGATCTCACGATNTTCACCATNCACATNTTGGGNATGTCGTCCATCCTGGGNGCTATCAANATCATNGCNACNATCATGAACATGCGNGCGCCCGGNATGACACTCATGAAGATGCCNCTTTTCATTTGGACATGGGTAATCACGGCTTTCTTNCTGATNGCCGCTATGCCNGTGTTGGCCGGTGCGGTNACGATGCTCCTCACNGACCGNCATTTTGGNACCGCCTTCTTTGACCCCGCCGGGGGCGGTGACCCGGTGATGTTCCAGCACATCTTCTGGTTCTTTGGTCATCCGGAGGTGTACATCCTGATTCTTCCGGCCTTTGGCATCATTTCCCAGGTCATTCCGACCTTCGCCCGAAAACCTCTTTTTGGGTATACCTCGATGGTCTTTGCGACAGCCGGTATTGCGTTTTTGTCCTTCATTGTGTGGGCCCATCACATGTACACCGTGGGCATGCCCTTATCCGGTGAACTCTTCTTCATGTATTCCACGATGCTAATTGCAATCCCCACCGGCGTGAAGATATTCAACTGGATGGCCACAATGTGGCGGGGCAGCATGACCTTTGAAACGCCGATGCTGTACGCGATCGCGACTGTCGCGCTGTTTACGGTGGGCGGGCTTACCGGTCTCATGATGGCGATTACGCCTGCAGATTTTCAGTACCACGACACCTATTTCATCGTCGCCCACTTTCATTACGTGATCTTCTGCGGATCAGTGCTGGGTATGTTTGCCGGCGTTTATTACTGGTTGCCCAAGTGGACCGGCCATATGTATGACGAGACACTCGGCAAATGGCATTTCTGGCTAACCATCATTGCCTTTAATGTGACTTTCTTCCCGCAGCATTTCCTGGGCTTTGCCGGAATGCCCCGACGTATCCCGGATTACTCTCTGCAGTTTGCGGAATTCAACGTCATCTCCAGTATCGGTGGATTCGTGCTCGGATTTTCTCAGCTCATCCTGCTGGCCGTGGTGATCAAAGCCATCCGCGGCGGCAAGAAGGCGAGTGCCGAAGTCTGGGAGAACCCGGAAGGACTGGAATGGACCGTGCCGTCGCCAGCGCCGTACCATACCTTCGCCACGGCGCCTGAGGTCAAGTAGGGGGACCCTGATGGCAACAGTGACTAACGACACACAAAAAGCGGGTATCCGGAAGACGGTCACCGTGTTGGCGGTGTTCGCCGTGGCGGTCTTCACCTGGAGCATCGTCAAGTATGTCCTGTGAGCCGAGGATCGGTGATACACCATGACTGAGTCTTGTCGTCAAAAGAGCAATCGCCGCGTCGCGGGATGGCTTTCCCTGTGGGTCGTGGGCATGTTCGGATTTGGTTACGCGCTGGTCCCGCTTTATGACATCTTCTGCGAGATCACGGGCTTGAACGGCAAGAGCGCAACCTTGACGGAAGTAAGCGCCAAACCTCTCGAAATCGACCGGTCGCGGACCGTGACGGTCGAGTTCGCAGTCAATGTAAGCGGCATTCCCTGGGAAGTCGATCGGCCTAAAACAGTTCGCCTCAAGGTGCATCCGGGTGAGTCGATGACTGTGACCTATGCAGCGCATAGTTTGACCGACACGCTGTCAGCGGGGCAGGCGGTACCCAGTGTTTCGCCGGCGCGAGCAGCGCGGCACTTCAGAAAGACCGAATGCTTCTGCTTTACCCGACAGGAACTGGCGCCTCGGGAAAGCAAGTTGATGCCGGTCACGTTTGTGGTCGATCCCGCTCTTCCCGAGGAAGTAAAGACCATTACGTTGTCATACGCGGTCTATCCCGCGAAAGACATTGAACCAACCAATTCTTAAAGATAGCTGCTGACGGGTAATTGGTTGAAAACAAGTTTTGAGTTTTAATAAATAGAAATAGATAGATACATAAATATTCTTAGATTAGAAAAGAGGACGCAACACATGAGCTCAGCACACGGCGGTTATTATTTGCCTGACCCGACCAAGTGGCCCACGATCACTTCGATGGGGCTGTTCCTGCTCGCACTCGGTTTCATTCTGGACCTGCACCATCTCGCCCCCGGGCTCTGGCTGATGATCGCTGGCTCAGTGATTATCATCCTGATGCTGTATTCCTGGTTTGGGCAGGTCGCGGGAGAGAGTGAGGCTGGGCGTTACGATGCGCAGGTGGATACGTCGTTCCGGATGGGAATGGGTTGGTTTATCTTCTCCGAGGTGATGTTTTTCGGCGCATTTTTCGGCGCACTCTTTTATACCCGAATCCTGTCCGTTCCCTGGCTCGCTGGCGAGGAGTTGCTATGGCCTGGATTTGAGGCGACCTGGCCGTCAGCCGGACCCGCAGGGGCCACCTATATCGGGCCAGACAATTACGATATTGGATCGAATCAGTTTTCCAGCATCGGAGCGCTCGGTATCCCGCTGCTGAATACCGTCATCTTGCTGGTATCTAGTGTGACATTGACATTCTCACACTGGGCGCTCAAGAAGAACCAGCGGGGCGCGATGAATTTCTGGCTGTTTGTGACGGTCGCTCTCGGCGCCCTGTTTATGTATTACCAGGTCGGGGAATACATCGAGGCCTATAGCCATCTTGGCTTGACGCTGGGGTCAGGGGTATATGGAGCGACCTTCTTCATGTTGACGGGATTCCATGGTTTCCACGTCACTATTGGTGCGATCACACTGGCCGTCATTCTTGTCAGATGTCTGCGGGGGCATTTCAAGCCTGATGAGCACTTTGGATTTGAAGGTGCCGCTTGGTATTGGCACTTCGTGGATACCGTCTGGGTCGGACTGTTTATTTTCGTTTACATTTTGTAGTCGGTGGTCGGTACGCTGTATTAACGACGATTTCGCGCGAGCACGAAAAAATATCTCAGGCGCCGCTAAGGTCACAGATGGCGCCTGAGCGCGGTTCAGGCTCAGGGCTGAACCTTATTGCTGGGTGTTGATCGCAGCTTGTTGAAGCGATCCACCGGGCTTCAAAAGTCCCGTGTACAGACCGCCGACAATCAAAAGCAGCAGGAAAGCCCAAATTGCAACACGGTAAGTAAGCGCTTTTACTGTGCCTGTGCCCCGACCTTTGTCCCGCATCATTGAGAACATGGCAACGCCCAGGCTGATCACCATTGCCAGAAGAAGAATCAGGATTACCGATTTCGCGATCATGGAAAAATTTCTTTTCGAACGAGTCCAAGCGATGGTATCAAAAAGCGTGAAGGCATCAGTGAACTGAAGTGTCAACGCGACGGATATCCCATCCCCTGGCGCTACTGGGCGTCTCGGTTATTTTCGCTTTGTTGATCGGATTAGGGATCTGGCAGTTGCAGCGTGCTGACGAAAAACAGGCCTGGTTCGACGGTTATAGCGCCCGGATCAGCGAAGCACCGATACAGATTACGGACCGTTTGCTGGGGCCAGACCGCTCGAACTTTCCCGCCGAGGTTCGCGGACGCTTTGATGGAGAGGGGCAGTTTTTGTGGGATAACCGGACCCATCAGGGTCAGCCTGGGTTTCATGTGATTACTCCTTTTGTAATTACTCCGGGTGAGACGCGGATTCTGGTCGATCGAGGTTGGATACCGCTCTCGGGATCAAGAGAAAATCTGCCCATCCCAAAGATCCCAGCGGGCCCTAAAGTGATTAGCGGCTACCTTTATGAATCTAAACCCGGTTTCACCCTGGAAGCGCGCGCACCCCAGTATGATTCGGCGCTTCGTCAAAACGTTGATCTTTCGGCATTTGCCAGCTCCGCGCCCTATACCGTTCAGCCTTATGTGCTGAGGCTCGATATGGACCAGCCCGACGGTTTTGTCCGCGTGTGGCCGGTCCCGGATCAAACGGCGGTGAGGCGCCATGAAGCCTATGCGGTGCAATGGTTCGGAATGGCGGTGGTATTTATAGGTGTAGTGGTTGCCATGTGGCGGCGCGAACTAAGAGCCAGGCGCAGGCCTGTGAGAAACAAAATCCATGAATGACGACATGTCTGATCCCCTTTCCAACTCAGTGCGGAACCGAAAGCGATTGACGCTGATTGCGCTGATGGCCCTTTTTTTGTCGCCCGTGATCGCGGCATGGCTTTGGACACCTGACACATTCCGCAATCGGGGCGAACTGATTGATCCACCCCAGCCTTTGGTCAATGTCGCAATGATCTCCCCAGACGGCCGTGATGTAGATCTGACCAATTTGTTCGGACGCTGGACCTATGTCTTTTTTGTCGAGGCTGGGTGTGATGAATCCTGCAAGCAGTTGGCCGATGCCGTTGAGCGCGTCCGCCTGAGTCAGGGCAAAAACGAAAAGCGCGTCCGTCTCATGGTGATTACGCTTAGCCCGGATGCACTTTCCTCCCTGGATGAGATTCGTCTCATCATGCCAAAGACAATCGTGTTGGGCGTCAATGCGGCCGAAAAGGAACAGCTGCTGCCTCAATTTATGCCGAGCGGGGGAGGGTCGGTGCTTCAATCGGGCAGCGTCTTTTTGGTTGATCCGATGGGAAATCTGATGATGATTTATCCTGCCACATCTGACCCGACGGATCTTCGCAAAGATATCAGCCGGCTTCTGCGGGCATCGCGTATCGGTTAGTCAGCGGAGATGATCCCGTATAATTCATGGCCGTTATGAAAGCACAGGCTTCAACCACGTCGCACGGCTCGTCGAGCTTCGGGTCGACTTTTCATGCCTACTACGAACTGACCAAACCACGGGTCGTGGCGCTGATCGTGTTCACCGCAATCGTGGGCATGTTCCTGTCGGTTGACGGGATGGTCCCCGTTTCAATACTGATATCTGGTGCGCTAGGGATCGGGCTGTCAGCGGCTTCCGGGGCAGCGTTCAACCACCTGCTGGATCGCCGGGCAGACCAGATCATGGCGCGAACGTCAGGCCGTCCGCTGCCGACGGGGACCGTCGAAACCACTCCAGCGATTGTCTTTGCAACCGGGTTGGCTCTGGTATCCGTGCTGATCCTAGTCGCAATGGTCAATACGCTCACTGCGGTGCTGTCATTTGCTTCTATGGTTGGTTATGCCGTGGTGTATACGGTGTGGCTTAAGCACGCAACGCCTCAGAATATTGTCATCGGTGGGGCGGCGGGTGCGATGCCGCCAGTGCTCGGCTGGACTGCCGTCACGGGAGAGGTGGCCTCTGATGCGCTTTTGCTGTTCCTGATTATCTTCTGCTGGACCCCTCCGCACTTTTGGGCGTTGGCCCTTTATCGCCAGGAAGAATACGCAGCAGCGGGAATTCCAATGCTGCCCGTCACCCACGGCCGACGACATACGCTGTTGCAGATGGTGCTTTATACGGTGCTGCTTTTGGCAGTGAGTGTGCTGCCGTTCGCAACCGGTATGTCAGGCGGGATGTATTTTGTCGGCGCGTTGGTTCTGGGCGTGATTTTCCTGATTTTTGTGGTGCGTTTGTATCGCCGTTACAGTGATGCACTTTCCAAGCAGACCTTCAGTTATTCGATACAGTATCTTGCAATGCTGTTTGCATTGATGCTGATTGATCACTACCAAAGTCCGTTGCGGGAATTCCTTGTTGCCCTTCTTGCCTGACGAGTCCTATCAGTCGAGCAGAGACGCAGGTATAAGTCTGGTTCTCGCGCCATGAATGTCTCTAGCCCGGAAAGGCCCTACGCCATCGCCTGTGACCGAAACAGGGATCCCATTCTGGCGATCTTGCGGGAGTGTCTACCTGCGAGGGGCAGGGTGCTGGAGATTGGCAGCGGGACGGGCCAACATGCAGCTTATTTTTCGAATGCGTTCCCTCACCTTGAATGGCTGCCGAGTGATCTGCCACAGAATCTTGAAGGGATATCGCTCTGGCGCCGGGATGCAGGGCCGAATTGTCTTGCGCCAGCGGGTCTGGATCTATTGTCTGATGCACTGCAACTGCCACCAGCGGATGCGATCGTCTGTATCAATACCTTGCATATTGTCGCTTGGCAGGGCACGCACCAATTGTTTACAGCAGCGGGAAAGACGCTGTCCCCGGGCCAGGCCATATATCTCTATGGACCCTACCGCTATGCTGACCGCCCGCTCGAGCCGAGCAATGAGCAGTTTGATCAATGGTTGAAGGAGCGGGATCCCGCAAGCGGTATCCGAAATTTCGAAGACCTCAGCCGGATTGCCCAAGAGCAGGGTTTGGCGCTCGAGACGGACGTGCCCATGCCGGCAAACAATCGGTCTTTGATTTTCAGGCGCGTGCCGTAGTCAGGGTGTTTTGCAGGTGCCCAACGTCTGCAGGTTTTGGCTTATTCAGAGCCGGTCGCGCAGCGCATACCAGGTCATGGCCAGAGCCAGCAGGGGTGATCGCAGCATGCTGCCTCCCGGAAAGCCCGGAGTTGGCAGACGATTCATGACATCGAATCGGCTTGCCACACCGTCAATCGCCTCTGCCAGCATCGCCCCCGCGCCGGTCGCCAGTGCGACACCCGACCCAGAATAGCCAGACGCGGAATAAATATTGCCGCTGTGGCGCTGAAAAAAAGGCAGGCGTGACATGGTGATGGCAAGGGTGCCGCCCCATCCATACTCGACTTCGGCCTCTTTAAGGTCCGGATAAATTCTCAGCATATATTTTCGGACAAAGGATTTGATATCCCGGGGAAAGCGATAGCCGTAGCTTTCTCCGCCGCCGAACAGCATTCGGTTGTCTGCCGAGCAACGAAAATAATTGACCACGAAGCGCGAATCCGCCACACAGGCCCCGTTGGCGATCAACTTCCTGGCGATATCGTCACCCAGGGGTTCCGTGGCAATAATATAGTTATTGATCGGCATGACGTGTCGGCTAATGGATTTTTCCAGCGGGCCGATATAGCCGTTACAGGCATAGAGAATATATCTCGAGCTTACGCAGCCCTTTGAGGTATACAGCCGGGCAGGAGTTCCCTCCTCAACCCGTGTAACCTCAGAGTGCTCATACAGCCTGGCGCCTGCCCCTATTGCAGCTCTGGCAATGCCGAGAGCGTAATTGAGCGGATGCAGGTGGCCGGCACCCGTGTCGAGCGTACCGGCGGAATAATCGTTGCTCCCCACGAGCGAGCGCATCTCCTCCGGCGGGACATACCGAATTTCATCGTAGCCATATTTTTCGTTAAGCAGTGCAACATAGTTTTGGGAGTGATGATCAAAACGCTGCCGATGGTTGGCATGAATTGAACCGCTTCGGTAATCGCAGGGAATATCGTGGCGGGCAATCAAGTCCTTTACCAGGGCCTTGGCTTCTTGTGCAACTTGCCAGGCGTCGCGGGCAAGAGCGCTATCCACTGCCTGCTCGAGCTCATCCTGGGCCACACGCTGCCCAGTACCGACTTGACCCCCATTGCGGCCGCTTGCGCCCCAACCAATACGGTGAGCATCCAGTAGGACGACTGAGTAACCCCGTTCCGCAAGATGCAGTGCAGCAGATAGACCGGTGAATCCTCCCCCGACTACCGCAACGTCGCACTGATGGTCACCTTTCAGGGTCTGGGCCTGTGGCATCCCGACGGCCGTTGCTGCATACCAGGACGGCGGATAGGTGCCATCCTGATCATTCAGATGCAAAAGCGGGTTTGTGTAATCGGCATTCACCTGTCTGTTTCGATCGAGTGATTTAGGAAGTGGCTGCTTGAGCGACTTGCAGCGCGCCAAGAATTTCCCTCACCAGAGCGGGTCCCCGGTAGATCAGTCCGCTATAAAGCTGGACGAGGGTGGCTCCTGCNGANAATGCGGCCTGGGCCGAGGCGGCNTCCATTATGCCNCCCACNCCGATCACTGGAAANTCAGATGGGGTGTGCTGCCTGAGTTCAGAAATGATCCGGTGTGAAAGTGCAGCCAGCGGTGCACCGCTCAAGCCGCCCGCCTGCGACACCTGCGGATGGGCCTCGGCATCCAGCGGCCGGCTGATAGTGGTGTTGGTCGCAACAATTCCGTCTATGCCCCGCAGCGTGAGCACCTCAGCGACACGTGCCATCGATTCAGTATCGAGATCAGGTGAAATCTTCACCGCAATGGGAGTGTATNTCTGGTGCAGGTCGGCAAGTTGGCTTTGCTCGGCTTTCAAGCGTGCAATCAGTCCATCCAGGGCGTTGCGCTCCTGCAGATCGCGAAGCCCCTTGGTATTGGGCGATGAGATGTTGATCGTCACGTAGTCGGCGACACGGTANACNGCCCGTAGTCCNGTGAGGTAGTCGCGCCAGGCGTNNTCATTGGAGGTGGCGGCATTGCGTCCAAGATTAATGCCGATGATGGCTTGCTGGTGTTGTTGTCCCAGCCTCGCGAGGAAGAGGTTAAGGCCTCCGCTGTTGAACCCCATGCGGTTAACCAGCGCCTCCGCTGAGGTCAGTCGGAACATGCGAGGTCGGGGGTTTCCTGATTGNGGCAATGGCGTCACGGTGCCGAGTTCGAGGAACCCAAAACCCAGTGCGGCAAGCCCGTCGACGGCCTTCGCATCTTTATCGAGTCCGGCTGCCAGGCCGACTGGGTTAGGGAATGAGAGGCCCATCGCTTCGACTGGAANCGANGGCAGCGGNCCCCGGCAAGTGTCGACGAGGTACTGGTTGAGNGGATGTNTCNGNCCNATGAGTCCGATNGNNTGCACGACAATGTCATGGGCAGTCTCAGGATTAAGCCTGAACAACAGCGGCCGAAACAGAGAGTACATTCCCGCCATCAGAAGGCTTCTCCCGATGCGAGATGTCGCCATTGTCCGCGCCGCAGTTGTCCCAGGCGCACCCCACCAATACGCACCCTGACGAGGGTACGTACCTGCAGGTTGACCAATTCACACATTCTTCGAACCTGTCGTTTCCGGCCTTCTGTGAGAACAAATTGCAGGTGNGCCGGCCCAGTTTGTGTGATGCGGGCAGGACGCAGCGCACGGCCATCCAACGATAGCCCGTCGCGAAGCCGCTGAAGCGCCGTTTCAGTGATGTTGCCGTGGACACCGACGTGATATTCCTTCTCTATTCGGCTCTCGGGCCCGATCAGCGTGCGGGCGACAACCCCATCCTGGGTCAGCACAAGCAATCCAGAGGAATCAATATCGAGTCGCCCGGCCACATGCAGGCTCTGTGCTTTGGGGAGCCGTGTTTTTGGGTGCTTGTCATGGGGTGCACGGTTATCTTCGGTAATCAGTGAGATGGCCTCGGGGTAGCCTTTTTCGGGCTGATTGGAGACGACGCCGGGGGGTTTATTAAGGAGCACGGTTGCCAATGCCGCGCGTTGGCGATGTGCTTCGCTTGTCAGTTCTATGGCGGCGAGCGGATGCACCCTTGAGCCGAGTCGATCAATCACCACGCCGTCCACCCGAACCTGCCCGGCAGCAATGAGTCTGTCAGCCTCCCTACGCGAGCAAAGGCCCTGTTGGGCCATCAGGCGTGAGAGACGAATTCCATCCTCCATGATCTGTCTGGCGCTTAGTACCTGTCGTGTCTTCCTTTCAGAAAGATTCGGACGGTTTCGGCGGCGTTGCCGATATACGCTTGCGGGGTGAGCGCTGCCAGGCTCTCCTGCGCCTCTTTGGGGATCGGCAGGGAATTGACAAAGTCCCTGAGAGTTTGTGCATCCACTGCAGCGCGGCCCCGGGTCAGTGCTTTCAGTTTTTCGTAGGGTTCGGGCACGTCGTAGCGTCGCATGACGGTCTGGATTGCCTCGGCCAGTACTTCCCATGCCTGATCCAGTTCGGCGTGCAGTTTGTCCCTGTCGATCTCGAGTTTTCCAAGACCACGATGCGCGGCATCCAGTGCGATCAGGCAATGGGCAAACGCGGNCCCCAGATTTCTGATAACGGTAGAGTCCGAAAGATCGCGCTGCCACCGGCTGATCGGGAGTTTCGCTGCGAGATGTTCGAGTAATGCGTTGGCAATGCCCGCGTTGCCTTCGCTATTCTCGAAGTCGATCGGATTGACCTTGTGCGGCATCGTACTGGAACCCACTTCTCCGGCCACAGTCTTCTGCCGGAAGTAGCCCAGCGAGATGTATCCCCACAGGTCACGGTCAAGATCAATCAGGATGGTGTTCAGACGGACCAGTGCATGACAAAGTGCGGCAAGATCGTCATGTGGTTCGATTTGTGTCGTCATCTGCTGCCAGTCCAGCCCGATGCCTTCCACAAAATTCTGTGAAAGCCCAGGCCAGTCCAGTTCTGGGTAAGCGGCAAGGTGGGCATTGAAGTTGCCCACGGCGCCGTTGAATTTTCCGCGTATTGCCGTCGTCGCGATCTGGTCGCGGGCCTGGTCCAGCCGGGCAACCACATTGGCCAGTTCCTTTCCCATGGTGGTTGGGCTCGCAGGTTGGCCATGTGTCCGGGCCAGCATCGGCTGATCCGCGAGCGCGTCGGCCATCATTGCGAGTGCTAGAGTGGTCTGATCAATTGCCGGCAGCAGGATACTGTTTCGGCCGTCGCGCAGCATCAGGGCATAAGACAGATTGTTGATGTCCTCTGAAGTNCATCCAAAATGGATGAATTCCGATACAGCGCTNAANTCTTCATGGGTNGCGACTTTCTCTTTCAGAAAATANTCCACCGCTTTGACATCNTGATTGGTNGTNCGCTCAATANTCTTNACCGCTTCAGCATCTGANATCGAGAAGCCATCCGAAATATCGTTNAGAAAGGTNTTTGCNGATTCCGAAAACGGCGGGACCTCNGCTAAGGCCTCNCANGAGGCNAGTGANANCAGCCACTGCGCCTCNACNAAGACGCGATACCGGATCAGAGCAAATTCGCTGAANTAGGGTCTNAGNCNGGANACCTTGNNACCNTATCTNCCATCTATNGGAGACAGCGCNGTCAGNGCTGACAAAGGGTGTGAATCAGAAGNNGTCAACGCGNNGCCTGCNAACACANCGGAAGANTCANTAATTTTACCATGCCNGCANTGGCNNATAATGAGGCATTAAACCTAGTCCAGCGCGAGACGGGAAGCGTTGGCCGTGGTGGATCCTAAAGATGGAGTTGCTGATCCTGACCATTGAGGCGCCACAATCGAGAGAACTTGATTGAAAAACCGATAATACTGGCCAATACGATGCCGACCCCGGTCAGCAGGGCAATGGGCGCTGAGAAGAGTTCAGCGAGCGGTCCCAAAACCAGGCCACCCAGTGCAATCAGGCTGAAGGTGATGCTGTGTATCCCCATGACTCTGCCGCGCAAGGCATCCGGTACGGCAAGCTGCATCACCGTCATAGAGCTGATGAGAAAAAATGATCCCCCAACCGCGGATAGCATGGCACAGCCGCACGCGAGCGCAAAAGCGAATCGCCAATCCGCCGCAAGTCCGGTCACAAGCGCAAACAGAATTAATGACAGGGAAAACAAAACGCTTCCTCCCATCATGACGCCGCCAAGTCTAGGCGAGTTTTGCAGCTGGCCCACCAGAATGGTCCCCAGCACAGATCCAACACCGGTGGCGGAGAGAAGCAGTCCATAGCCTTCCTCTCCAGTGCCCAGTAATTCCGCAAACACCGGCATGATCTGGACATAAGCCGTGCCAAAGAACATCGAAATCCACGTCATCGCAATCAGGACAGCGAAGAGTTTCTCCTTGAAAATGAATCGCCAGGCTGTGGTGAGACCGCGGTTGCGGTCTGAGTCCCTTCGGAAGGCATCGGGTGTCTGCAGGCTCAAAAGAATCTTGGCCATGACAGCAAATCCGACGGTGCATAATGCAAAAATAATCCAGGTATCTGCAAGGGCAATCAATACGCCGCCCACAGCAGGCAACACCATCCTGGTCCCCTGCCAGAGAATTGAGTTCAACGCCACAGCGCTCATCATTTGATGTGGCTCGATGAGTGCCGGGAAGAATGAAACCCGGGCGGGAAGGTCAAACCCCGAGATCAAACCCAACAAGGCCGCGAGGAGCAAGACCTGCCAAACGGCGACCCAGTCGCCAAGGTCGAGAATGGTCAATATGCCAAGTGCCAGGCCAGCCAGTATGGATGTGATGAGCAGGATCCGACCGCGGTTTCCATGATCGGCTACGAGCCCCCCGGCGAGTGTGGCAAGTATGGTAGGTACTGCCATGGCAGCGCCGAGGAGTCCGAGATAAAGGGCAGATTCGGTGAGTTTGAAGACCAGCCAGCCCATTCCCACAAAGTAAAGTTGTGTGGCCCCGGTGGAGAAAATAGAGCCTAGCCAGAAGCGCCGGTATCTTGGTGACTGCAACGCGTCGAGTTTCATTAATCAGCTGTGTCTTGGGGATACCCCCGCGCTTCACCAAAGAGTTGTGCAACGAGAAGGGGATGGGGGATGTAATTAAGAGGTATTTCGGTTGGGGGCCTGGGCGCTCAGTAATACACTAATCCAGCGGCTTCTCGGATCGTTTTCCAATGCGATCTTGACAATCATGGTCAGGGGGGTGGAGAGGAACATACCGACAGGGCCGAATATCCATCCCCAGAACAGCAGAGAAAGAAACACCACCAGAGTCGAAAGACCGAGACCCTTTCCCATATACCGCGGCTCCAGCACGTTGCCGACCACAATATTGACTGCAACGAATCCGGCGGCGACCGAAAGCGCGATGACGGGTCCAGCATCAAGAAGAGCAAGGGTGACGGCAGGTATCGCGGCAATGATTGACCCGATATAGGGAACAAAGTTCATAAAGAAGGCGAGTGATCCCCAGATGATCGCAAAGTCTACTCCGAGGATAACGAGGTAGAGTGCGATAGCAAGACCCGTAATCAGGCTCATTACGGCTTTGATCACGAGATAGTGATTGACGGACGTCATAAAAGTGGCAAGGTCGCCGAGGGTCTTGTCGGGATTTCTCGAAATGCTGCGCAGCTTCTCAGGCAGGCTGGTTGATTCAACCATCAAAAACAGAACCGTCAGGATAATGAGCATGCTGTTGGCGAGCAGTCCGCCAAAACCGCTGAGGAGGCGACCCAGAAGTTTGGCGGCTCCTGCGGGGTCGAAGAGTTCCGTGACACCGCCAGCGGGTAATTTGATTCCAAGCCCCCCGAGCCATACCGTTGTTTGGGTGATGAGAGCATTGAGCTGCGCTTCATAACGGGGCAGGGTGCTGCTGAACTGGTTGATGGAGGCGCCGATAAGTGATCCCAATGTGACCAGTGTGCTCGCCAGAAGCAACAACACCAGCGTCATTGCAGCCCAGAGCGGCAATCCTCGACGTTGAAGCCATTGCAGCATCGCAGCCGATATGATGGCGAGGAAGATTGCCATCAGCAGTGGGACGACGATACTGCTGGCGGCTTTGAGACCCGCAATGACGACTGTCAGGCTTGCAAGGACCAGCAGTACCTGCGTTCCTGCACTGGAGTTGTTAAACAAGAGTCGGTCCTTAGATTGTCAATCCAGGGATGGCCTGGAATGGCAGTGTGAGTCTCTCAAGCGATTGAGGCAAGTCGACCCTGGCATTGTGACTCGATCTCATCGAGTTCTTTTAAGGTCAGGTCAATGTCGCTGCGCTGCTGCTCAAGTGCTTCGCGACGTTCTCTAATCTGATCCAGGAAGTAGCGCAATTGCCCCGTCTCGCCCGCATCCAGGTCGTACATCTCGATGATGTCCCGAACGTCGCTGAGCGAAAAGCCCAAACGCTTGCCTCGAAGAATAAGTTTCAGGCGTACCCGATCTCGTACACTGTACACTCGTCGCCGGCCGTTACGGCCCGGTTGCAGCAGTCCTTCATCCTCATAAAACCGGATGGCCCGGGGGGTGAGATTGAATTCCTGGGCAAGATCGGAGATCGAATAGGCGGTGGCATCGGGGGTCATATCGGCACTGTTGTGAACATTTCGACCGGGATTGCGAGTATAGCTCTAATTGACGTTTACGTAAACGGAAACTAAAATCGGATGTCCGTCGCCTGGTGCACTTTATGGCTATGAGTTCTATTCCATCCTCTTTGAATCAACCCGGAGTTCCGACTCGACCGGATATTGGCTATCGCATCCGGTTCGTGACCGCGGCCAGTCTTTTTGACGGCCACGACGCTGCGATCAATATCATCCGCCGACTCCTGCAGGCGTCCGGGGCAGAGGTAATTCACCTCGGCCACAACCGCAGCGTTGCAGAGATTGTCGATGCGGCGATTCAGGAAGATGTCCAGGGTATTGCGGTGAGCTCTTACCAGGGCGGGCACACAGAATTTTTTTCCTACATGATTGACATGCTGCGCGAGCGTAACCGGCCGGATATTCGGGTATTCGGAGGAGGTGGGGGCGTCATTGTTGATGAGGAAATCAGGGCGCTCCACGACTACGGGGTCAGCAGAATCTACTCTCCCGGTGACGGCCAGCATCTTGGCCTACAGGGCATGATCGATGACATGTTGGAGCGGGCAGACTTTTATCCAGCGGAGCAACCCAGCGAGTCCTTGGAAGGCTTGAAGGCGTCTGACGGGGTGCAACTCGCACGCGTATTGACTGAGATCGAGAATGGCACTGTCAGTGAATTTCTGACGCGCCAGATACGCACCGCAGCGGCCCGTCGTCACGACCATGCTCCGGTGTTGGGTATTACCGGCACCGGTGGATCTGGTAAGTCTTCCTTGACGGACGAGCTGGTCCTTCGTTTTCGCATTGATTATGGAGATACGCTTCGAATTGCCGTCTTGGCGGTGGATCCCACTCGAAGAAAAACGGGCGGTGCATTGCTGGGAGACCGCATTCGGATGAACGCGATTGATGGCGCCAATATTTTCTTCCGCTCCTTTGCGACAAGAGGTGCCGCCGGCGAAGTGCCCGAGCAGCTCGATGATTTGGTCGCTGCCTGTCAATGTGCAGAGTTCGATCTTGTCATTGTTGAGACGCCCGGCATAGGTCAGGGAGATGCCGGAATTACCTCCCGCGTAGATACCTCCTTATATGTCATGACGCCCGAGTTCGGCGCAGCGTCTCAGCTGGAGAAGATCGAGATGCTGGATTACGCGGACGTGGTGGCGATCAATAAGTCAGACCGAAAGGGGGCTCAGGATGCATTGCGCGATGTGCGAAAGCAGGTACAGCGCAATCGTAGTGCATTCGGTGAAACGCCGAACCAGATGCCTGTCTACACCACCATGGCAGCACGGTTCAATGATTCGGGAGTGAGCGCGCTGTATCAGGCAGTCAAGGCATCACTGACAAAGCAGGGCCTGTCGGCCGGGCCGGGTCTTTTGGGGCAAGCGCGGAACGCAGTACAGCATCCCCAAAGTCTTCCTGGGGATCGAGAACGGTATTTGTCAGAGGTAGCCGATTCCGTTCGCCGGTATCACGAGAGAGTCGAAGAGCTCGAGACGCTGGCCCGCCATCGACAGCACTTGAAAACCTGTATCGATCTGCTCGATTCGAAGCAGCAAGCCACGGAGTCGCTACAGGCACTGGTTGCTGAGACAGAGACCGGTCTAGGCCAAGATGTCATCGACCAGATTGAAGGGTTTGATGCGTTACGCCGCCGGTATCAGGAAAGCGGTTCTGAGGGCGAAGGCGACAGGATGGAACCCCAAGTGCGACTCAGTTATACCTCTTTATCAGGTACTCGTATCCCACGCATCAGTCTTCCGCGCTATCAGGATGCAGGAGACCGACTTCGTTGGCAGCTGTTGGAGAACGTACCGGGAGCATTCCCTTACACGGCAGGTGTTTTTGCATTCAAGCGGGAGAATGAAGATCCTACCCGCATGTTTGCTGGCGAGGGAGATGCTGCCCGGACCAACCAACGCTTTCGTTTGCTCTCCGCAGATTCCAAAGCCAAGCGGCTGTCGACGGCATTCGATTCAGTTACCCTGTATGGGGCGGATCCTGCATTGCGTCCCGATATCTACGGAAAAGTTGGCACCTCGGGAGTATCGATTGCAACGTTGGAAGACATGAAGACCCTGTATCAAGGGTTTGATCTTTGTGATCCCGCTACATCCGTCTCCATGACGATTAATGGACCTGCCCCCACTGTGCTGGCATTTTTCCTCAACACCGCAATCGATCAGCAGGTTGACCGGTTTCGTGAGAAGCGCTCGCGGGAACCCACCGGAGAAGAGATGGGCCAGATCAGGAGCTTAGCCCTGGAAAATGTCAGAGGCACCGTTCAGGCGGATATCCTCAAGGAAGACCAGGGTCAGAATACCTGTCTCTTTTCGACCGATTTCAGCCTCCGCATGATGGGGGACATACAGCAGTATTTCATTGATAACCGGATTCGCAACTTTTACTCGGTGTCCATTTCCGGATACCACATCGCTGAGGCGGGGGCGAATCCCATCACCCAGTTGGCTCTCACGTTGGCCAATGGCTTCACGTATCTTGAATCCTATCTTGCCCGGGGAATGGCGGTGGATGACTTTGCGCCGAACCTGTCGTTTTTCTTCTCGAACGGAATGGATCCGGAATACACTGTCCTTGGCCGGGTGGCACGGAGGATCTGGGCGATCACGTTGCGGGAGCGCTATGGCGCTAACCTGCGTAGTCAGAAACTCAAGTACCACATTCAGACCTCGGGCCGGTCCCTGCATGCGCAGGAGATGAGTTTCAATGATATTCGCACCACGCTGCAGGCATTAATCGCGGTCTATGACAACTGCAGCAGCCTGCACACCAATGCGCATGATGAGGCGTTTACGACCCCCAGTGCCGAGTCGGTTCGCCGCGCGCTGGCGATCCAGATGATCATCAATCAGGAATGGGGTCTGGCACGCAACGAGAATCCCAACCAGGGTAGCTTTATCATCGAGGAGTTGACAGATCTGGTAGAGCAGGCGGTGCTTACCGAGTTTGACCGGCTCGCAGAGCGCGGAGGTGTGCTGGGTGCGATGGAGACTGGGTATCAGCGAGGCAAGATTCAGGAAGAATCCCTTTATTACGAAACTCGAAAACATGACGGCAGCTATCCGATCATTGGCGTCAACACATTTCTCAATGACGAAGACGCCAGCAGCTCGGAAGTTGAACTCGCTCGCGGCACCGAGTCTGAAAAACAGGGCCAGCTGGAACGGTTGAAAGCATTTCAGAGTCGACACGCAGGCGGGGCCGATACGGCGATTGAAGCCGTCAAGGAAGCCGCGCTCGGCGGTCACAATGTTTTCTATCCACTGATGGAGGCCGCTCGTGTCTGTTCGCTTGGCCAGTTAACTCAGGCGTTTTTTGAGGTCGGGGGCAAGTATCGCCGCGGCATGTAGTACCATCGGCGCACTTTGGGTGGGCAGCCGACTGATAACGCCATAGCGGCCCTTTGCAGACATCTTAGCGTATCCGCATCCACCCCAGCTTCCAGGAGAGTATTGTCGTGTCGTTTTCGGGTGCGCTGCGCCGCAATGTCTTGCTTCTTTCCGTCTGTCAAGCGCTGATGCTGTCAGGCAGTTCCCTTATCGTCGCGACCTCGGCATTGACCGGGTTGTCTCTGGCGAGCAACAGCCTCTGGGCAACCGTCCCGCTGTCCTGCATGTATATCGGAACATTGCTGACGACTTTTCCTGCATCCCTCATGATGAAGCGGATCGGTCGTCGAGCGGGATTTATGATCGGCCCCCTCGCCGGCTTGGTAGGCGCCGCTGTCGCGATCCATGCCATCACAGAACGGGACTTTTGGCTCTTTTGCGCAGGTTCGTTTCTGATCGGCGTGCTGAATGGTGTCGGCCATTATTACCGCTTCGCTGCCGCTGATGTTAGTGGCAGCGCATATCGTAGCCGAGCCATCTCATGGGTGCTCGCCGGAGGTGTCGTGGCGGCTTTTGTGGGTCCGAATCTGGCCGCGTTCAATCGTGACCTGATTGCTGGGTTTCCCTTTGCAGGCAGTTACGCCAGCCTGCTGATCGTATATTCATTATCCATACTGTTGGCATCATTCCTGCGGATATCACCGCCCACAGAAGTCGAGCGCCACGGCAGTCAGCGACCCCTTAAGGAGATCATCCGTCAGCCAGTGTTCTTTGTGCCTGTTATGGGAGCGTTGATTGCGTACGGCGTCATGAATCTTGTGATGACGTCTACGCCGCTGGCCATGGCGGGTTGCGGTCACTCATTTTCGGACACCGCGTTCGTGATTGAGTGGCATGTGCTCGCCATGTTTCTGCCGTCATTTTTTACCGGCAACCTGATAACGCGTTTTGGTGTATTGAGAATCATGGGCGTTGGTGTCCTGATGCTCTTGGCCAGTGTGGCCGCGAGCCTTAATGGCGAAAGCGTGGCACACTTCGTTGCTGCGCTGGCGCTGTTAGGACTGGGATGGAACTTTCTTTTTATTGGCGGCACGACACTGGTTACCGAGAGTTACACGCCCTCAGAAAAGGCGAAGACCCAGGGATTGAACGATCTCATGATTTTTGGGACAGTCGCCCTGACAGCTGGAATCTCTGGAGTGGTGCACGAGATTGCGGGTTGGCAGGTGCTCAACCTGCTTGTGTTGCCGTGTTTAGTGCTAGTGTTATTGCTGATTATCTGGTTCAGTCGCGTACGGCAGTCCGACGGTCCCATCTGAGTTGGGTCTGACTAGGGGCTTTTCGAGATGAGGCCCTTGAGTTGCGCCATGGTTGATGGACGCGCCAGCACGACGACATTGCCGATGAGCACCAGGCTGACACCAGCCAGTGTCCGGCCTTGCCACGCATAGTTTTCGAACCAAGTCGATAGGGCGAGCGCCACGATCGGGAACAGTACCGTCGCATAAGCAGCATTCTCTGGCCCGATTCGTCCGACGAGTGTCAAATAGCAGCCGAAGCCGATAGCTGAAGCAAATAAAGCTAAAAAGAGCAGCGAGCCGATAAAACTGATGTCGGTATCGATCACAAATGGTGCGCCGGATAGGATACTGAAGGCAAAAAGAAAAAGGGCGCCATAAGCCATGCCAATCGCATTGGCCGATGCAACCGAAATACCATGCTTTTGGTTACGGGCAGAAACGATGTTGCCGATCGACGCAAGATAGGTTGCGATGAGACTCATGCCGATTGCTCCCGCTGCCTGGGGTCGGGATGTGACGATTTCGGGCCAGAAAACCAGCCCCATGCCGGTCAGTCCGAATATAACCGCCACAACGGTTTTCTTCTGAATCCTGTGTTTTAGAAAAAGGGCGCTGTTAAAAATGTTCATGACCGTCATTGTCGAGAAAATGACGGCTAACAGGCCAGTAGCGAGATCAAACGCAGCGTAATAAAAAAGTAAGTAGTTTAGTGAGAACAGGCTGAGTCCCAGCAACGCAAGGTAGGGATGTTGGCGAGACGCGATGCGCAGGGTTATGCCTCGTGCAAGACACCAGATAACAAGGAGAGTGGAAGCCAGGACGAACCGGTAGATGATGGCAATCTCCGGGGGCACCACACCGATCTGAAAGTGGATCGCAAGCCAGCTCGATCCCCAGATCAGGACGGTGAGGCTATACAGTAAAGAGGTGCTCAAGAGGCAGACTTATCAGGATCCTTACAGACACTGGAATCATTCGCCTAGTCGACTCATTGCAAAGCCGGCTGGGCGCTATGCACCGTTCCGGAGCTGGGTGATCGCCTGGGTAAGGGTTTCAATGTTGATGATGCCCATGTATCTTGGTGGATTGTCATCGCGCCTGAAGGTTTTCTTAACGATCCCGGCCAGGTTCGGTTTTTTCTCGGCCGGGGTCTCTCCTTTACCAATCCCGCCACCGAATTCGATCATCATCTGACACCCCTGCTCGGCAGCATATCTGAGATTTTCATACCAAAGGACCGGATTAAATAGCTGAGAGAAAAGTGCTGCCCGTATGGAATGAGGATTCGAATCATGAAAACGGCCGGTCGTGTTGGATAGTACTGAGACGGATGGAGGCTGCAGGGCAGTGTCTTCCAGTGCGCTTCGAAACTCAAGAGCCGCACCAATCATGTAGAAAGTATGAAACGCGCCTTCTGTCTTGAGCCTTGCTGACTTCTTCCCCGGGAACTGATTGGAGAAAGTCTCGACCAGGAGGTCGAGGTCTGTTGCTTTGCCGCCAACGACCGTCTGATCGGGCAGATTACAGGCCGCCACGGCACAGTAGTGCCGCTCTGCTAAAGCCTTAGCCTCTTCCAAGGCCAGGGGGAGCGCTTCCATTTCACCCTCGCCTAGTTCTCCCATGAGTCGCCCACGTTCGTGGACCAGGCGAAGTGCGTCAGTGAAGCTCAGCGTACCGGCGGCAACCAAGGCAGAATACTCCCCAAGACTATGGCCCGCAGCAGCCTTAGGCGTGACTGGCTGGCCTATCTGGTCCTCAAAAATGCGCAGACAGGCAATCGCATGGGTAAGCAGTGCCGGCTGTGTGTATCGAGTCAGATGAATCTCATGATTGGGATCTTCAAAGGAAAGACGAGCAAGATCGTAGCCAAGTGTATCGCTGGCCTCCTCGTAAAGTTGCCTTACGGTTTCAAAGGAGTCGAAGAGATCGCACCCCATCCCAGGGTACTGCGATCCCTGGCCGGGAAAAACAAGTAGTGCAGATTCAAGAAGATCAGGCATGGAGGGTCCGTTAGAAATTTACCAAGTGGTTTTGTCTACACAGGATTTTAATCCTTAGCGCACACTCCTTTGGCGCAGCGGAATTATTGCTGGGGTTTTGGTTCCAGAATTCATGTGGGACGTATTTGAAAACCGCGCTCGGCAGAGCCAAATACAATACCTAGCAAGACAAATGATTTGCGCAACGTGCTAACAAGAAAATGGTGCGGTGCAGTAAATAAAAATTCTGGCAGAATAAATGGCGCTTATAAGGTCAAAAAAAGAGTATATGGGTCTTCCGACAGAACCTCTAAATATATCTCAATAGACTGTTTCTATTGATGAATACGGAGTTACAAAAAAAGCCCGCCAAAATCATAGGCGGGCTGAATATTTGGAGGAGGATATGAAAAGAAATTGTGCGTTGCACAAAATCTGGGGGGATCATAATGACCGGCTTGGATAAAGTCAACTCTTGCGCTCAGATTTCGCTTCGCAGCGCCAACTCTTGCACCTCATGTTGATTTTTGGAGAGCCCAGCGGCTCTAGTGAACAATGCTGATTTTGGGAGAGGAATGAAAATGAGCCTTCTCATTGCACGACATGGCCAAACTGATTGGAATCTTAAGCAGCGTTGGCAGTCCGTTAGCGATATTCCGCTTAATGCGGAAGGTCAGAATCAAGCAATTCGGCTGGCGGCTTTGCTGAAGGCGCGGGGGTGCACGCCACAACGCCTGATTTCATCACCGCTCTTAAGAGCCCAGAAGACCGCACAGATTTTGGGTACAGCGATGGGCTGTAACGTAGAGACGGATCCGACGCTGATTGAGCTTGACCTGGGTCAGTTCGAAGGTCGGCTTGAAGCAGAACTGCGGGCGGAGGATCCTGCCGGGTATGACGCCTGGCGCGAGTCCTGCTATCTTCTGGCCGCACCGGGGGGTGAGACGATCCACGACGTTGCATCACGGATTGCTGGCCTGATTGCCGATCTGGACGATCGGGAGGGCGATATCCTGATCGTCGGTCATCAGGGGGTGAATATGGCGATTAAGGCCAGTCTTAGTGATTGCTTCAGTCAAACATGCCTGACCTCATTCCGGCAGAGCAACGATGAAATTGAAGTCTGGCAACTGGATCCTGCCATGCTGACGGGACGCATTAAAGCAGACGATGACTGATCTTTCTTCTCTCGACCTCAATGAGGCGTGTCGATACTTGTCGACATGTGACAAAGGCCTTGCCAGAATTATTGCCGATGTTGGTCCATGCGGGCTGGAAGTCCGAAGCAACCGGTCGGTTTTTGAGTATCTGTGCCGGTCTATTGTCTATCAGCAACTCAGCGGCAAGGCCGCGGGAACGATTCATGGTCGTCTGCGGGATCTTTTCGAACGACGGCGTGTGAACGCGGAAACACTGCTCTGCCTGCCTCAGACGCAGTTACGGTCAGCAGGCCTTTCGCATCCGAAATCGCTCGCACTCTACGATCTTGCACAGCGCCAGCAAGAGGGATTGGTGCCTACGCGCCGGCAGTTGAAACGCATGACGGATGAAGAGATCGTCCGCATTTTGAGCCAGGTTCGCGGCATCGGGGAATGGACGGTGCAGATGCTTCTTATTTTCTATCTTGGCCGGCCGGACGTGTTGCCCACCCGGGATTTGGGTGTGCAGAAGGGGTACCAGAAGATGCGTCGGTTGCGCCAATTGCCCGCGCCAGCCCGCCTCGCCCGGGCAGGCCTGCGGTGGCGTCCTTATCGATCAGTTGCCACGTGGTATCTCTGGCGTTGCCTGGACATCGAGCTGCCGACGGCCTAGTTCGTTAAGCCGAATCGCCCGTGAGCTGCCGAAATCGCTTCATGAGCGTGTCCTGGCTTTCCTNGCGTTCAGGATCGACCAGAATGCATTCCACCGGGCAGACTTCTACGCATTGGGAGGTCTCAAAGTGACCCACGCATTCCGTGCAGCGGGCAGGATCAATAACGTAGAACTCCTCTCCCTGAGAGATCGCTTCGTTCGGACATTCGGGCTCGCAGACATCACAATTGATGCATTCGTCGGTAATCAGCAGTGCCATCGTGATTTAGCGGGCAGCCGTCTGCGAGGCATCAGNCGCGCAAGCGCTGGATGAGCCTGTCATTGACTTCGGNGTGNAGAAACNGCGACACATCGCCNCCATGAGTAGCGATTTCCTTAACCATAGAAGCCGACAGGAAAGTGAAATGCTCGGAAGGNGTTAAGAACATCGTCTCAATTTCCGGATCCAGACGCCGATTCATAGCGGCCAACTGAAACTCATACTCAAAGTCCGACACAGCTCTCAAGCCCCTCAGGACCACCTGGGCATTTTGTTCTCGAACACTGTCTATCAGCAATCCATCGAAACCGATGACGCTGATATTGCCGATGTCTTTCAACGAAAGTGCGGCCATATCGAGCCTTTCTTCCAGGCTAAAAAGAGGTTGTTTGGTGGGACTTGCCGCGATGGCAACAACGACTTTATCGAAGAGTTGGCTGGCCCGCTCAGCAAGATCAATATGGCCCCGGGTGATTGGGTCAAAGGTGCCCGGATAAATCGCTTTCGTGCTCATAGAGGTGTTTGGCTTCCTGACTGCCCTGGTCCGGTTGAGATACTACCAATCACTGCGTGGGTGATCCATAATAATTGTCGAGAACCTGCTAGATAACATGGAGAAAGTCGATGGACGTGGTTAGTTTCACGCGGATGGCAGACGGCACCAAAGAGGACTATGAGTTTCTGCATGAACAGGAACAATTATTCATGCCCGATCTGCCTGTCAGGCTGATGGATGGGCTTAAGGAGCTGAGTGCGGGCTTTTCAGGCTACGCGGTAAGCAGATTGGAGCATTCACTGCAGTCCGCTACCCGTGCACACCGCGCAGGAGAATCGGAGGAGTTGGTCGTTGCTGCCCTGCTTCATGATATTGGGGACACGCTGGCGCCCAGGTCACACAGTGAGATGGCCGCAGCCATTCTCAGACCGTATGTTTCAGAGAAGACCTACTGGATCATCAAATATCACGGTCTTTTTCAGATGTACTACTACGCACACCATGTGGGCGGTGATCGCAATGCACGCGACCGCTTCTTGGGGCATCCGTGGTACGAAGACGCTGTTCGTTTCTGTGAAGAATATGATCAGAACTGTTTTGATCCGGAGTACGAAAGCGAGCCGCTATCGTTTTTTGAGCCAATGGTTTGTCGGGTCTTCAGTGAGGAAAACTCCTCCGACGAAGAAAAAGTCGCTGGTAACGGAGCGTCATCGGGCTGATTAAAGCAGATCGCCCAAGGTTTGGGTTTTTCCGTTATCGATCGCATTCGCTGCGTGCTGATAGAGGCCATAGCAGACTTGCCCCGCCTTTTTTTGACGTAGTACAGTCCATTGTTCTGAAATCGTCGGCGCTTCATGCGTTGAACACTCGATGTAAATCCGTGCCCCGGGCTTGAGCAGTCGATAACGAATCAGTCGGTTGAGGCTGCGCTTAACCAGACCCGTATCGTAGGGCGGGTCTACAAAGACGATATCGAACTGCTGCTCGCATGACGTCATCCAATCAAGTGCTTCTGTGCAGTGGATCATCACCTGCTTAGCGCCAAGAAGTGCCACGTTGTCTTTGAGCTGCCCACAACATTGTTTATGCATTTCCACCAGCACGACACTTCCCGCACCTCGTGATGCCGCCTCAAACCCCAGTGCGCCACTTCCGGCAAAAAGATCTAGGCACTCAGCGTTATAGATAACGGGAGACAACCAGTTAAAAAGCGTTTCGCGCACGCTGTCCGGAGTGGGTCTGAGGTCTGCTCCGCCGTTGAAGCGGATTAGGCGCTTTTTCCACTCCCCTCCGATGATGCGTAAACGGCCGCGCTGCACGGTATGAGAAGAACTCAATCGAATGATCCCTCCAGAGGCTTCTTTGACAGGGAATGATAGGATAGATAGAAATTAATAAGAATGGTTTTGTTTCTGAATTCTTGCTCTGATCACGCGATACCCATGGCTTCCCATCCAAAATCTTCAGGTCTTGTTGCGCGCCTGAAAAAAACCCGCGCGGCATTGTCTGATGGCCTGGTCAGCCTCTTTAGCGACAATCATGTGCACTTTGATGATGCCGTCTACGATGAATTGGAAGACCAACTCATCATGGCAGATCTTGGTGTGGAAGCAAGTGCCGAAGTCGTCTCGACAATTCGGGAACAGGCCCGAACAACTCAAATTGAATCGCCTGAGGCCTTGAAAAAAGCGCTGATTGACCAACTTTCGTTAATACTGAGAGGGGCGGAA
>PAUU01000022.1 GCA_002713825.1 Acidiferrobacteraceae bacterium
CGTTTTGGATGAAGAAACTCTTCATCGAGTTTTAGTCGACGGGAAACTCAGTAGTGCTGGACTCGACGTATTTGAAAATGAACCGCTGTCGCTCAAGCACCCGCTACGATCACTGCCGAATGTTCTGCTGACGCCTCATGTGGCCGGATTTGGAGAAAAAGATATTCAGGAAGCGGTCGCCAAAAACGTGAGAGATAATCTTCTGGACATTCTGGCTGGTCGCTCACCGAGAAACCAGATAAACAGAGGTCCAAAAACACTATGAGAGATTCCGATCATGAATGATCAGTTTACGCTGGTGACAGGAGCCAGCAAGGGTATCGGGCGGGCCTGCGCTGAGCGCTTGGCCCATGCCGGATTCAACGTTATCGGTCTAGCCAGAAAACTGCCCAGTCAAGAGTTTCCGGGGGAGTTTTATGAAGTGGATGTTGCTGACCGGGAAGCTTTGACCGCCTTTCTTGAGTGGCTCAGTCAAGAAAAGCCGGTGGTAAATCTGATCAACAACGTTGGTCTAGCAGGTCCAGAACTGCTCCAAGATNTTACTTCNGAGACTTTGGATNGAGTNNTNGAAACTAANCTNGTCTCTGCGATTCTCTGCGCNAAATATTGNAGTGGGGCAATGAAGAAANNNAGNCAGGGNAGAATNGTCAACATCTCGACGGAACTTATTCTNGGAGCTCCGACCCGAACCGCTTATGGCGGTGCAAAAGCGGCTNTGGNGAGTNTTTCNAGAACCTGGGCGCTGGAANTNGCAGAATTTGGCATTACCGTTAACACGATCGCNCCTGGGCCAGTGGATACAGANTTNTTTCTTCAGAATAATCCNGTGGGNAGTGATATTCGGCAGCAGAAGCTGGATCGGATTCCCCTCGGTCGATTTGCAACCCCTNCAGACATCGCGAATGTCGCCAGTTTTCTTATGTCCCCGGAGGCGGACTACATCACGGGCCAGATATTCCATATTGATGGTGGTTCAAGTATTGCCAGTGCGCCGCTTTTCTAGTGACTAGCACTTTTGACAGATTGTTGCGTCGTATTTACAAGGTAGAGGCCACAGAAGATCGCGAGTGTCGCGACAATGAATGCCAGCGTCAGTTGTTCGCCAAAGAGTAGCATTCCCCAGATTACGCCAGTAATCGCGATGATGTAACTGCTGAAGCTATAAAAAACGGGCCCTGCAAGATCAATTATCTTAAAAAGCAAAGCGTAGGCAGTTGCGCCAATTATTCCATGGAGCACGATGAGACCATCGGTAAGATCTGGGGTAACCCATAGAAGATGAACCTGCTGTGTGGCGAGGCCCACGGGCAAGAGGACTGCGAAGGATACGAGTTGCGTCGCGCCGGCCATCAACAATGGATGCTCGGGTGAAGATATGCGACAACTTACATAAACGCTCATGCTGGCATAAAGAATTGGGCAAAGTAGAGCAATCAAGTAAAAACTGTTAAATGAAGTGGTTGACTCGTTACCGCTAAGAGCGATTATGCTTCCTCCGAAAAAACCAAAAGCAAGCCCAATAAGGCGCCGCGGCTTAATTGTTTCTCTGCTAAGACCCAGAAGCAGAGCGTACGTGAAGATCGGACCCAGCGTTAAGATCACGGCCATTGCGCCCGCGTTAATTTTTTCTATAGCAATAAAAAAAAGCACGTTTGGCACGGAAGCGCCGACCGTGCCACAAAACAAATAATGAATACCAGCTTGTCTGAATGAAGGGAAACGTCTGGTTTTCAAGAAGCCAGCAGCAAGTAAAAGAAGTGCGGCTATTAATGCCTGCCACATGGCGTAACTGATTGCTGGAACATCGTTGATTGCTACAAATTTAGCGAGGCTGGTGGCGCCGCCTCGAATTGTTCCCAGTAACAGGAGAAGGTAAAGCGCTAGCGAAAAGATAGAGGCAATTTTCACTCGGAATTGTCAGTCGAGAGCGCTTAAGGCGCCTACTCGACCCTCAACGCAACTATTCGAACAAGCTGCGCAAAAGAGGAGGCATCGAGTTTCCGCATAATGCTGGATCTGTGACGTTCGATAGTTTTCGAGGAGAGAGAAAAGTGTTCCGCCACCTGCCTNTTGGATTTGCCGGTGACTAGAAGATTAAGCACTTCGTCTTCACGAGGAGTCAGAAGTTCCAGGGCGGTATGAATGGATTGACGCTTCTCCCTGGCCTTTCGTTCCGATAGGTCGAAATTAATGGCTTGATTAATTGTTTCAATCAAGATGTTGTCGTTACAGGGTTTTTCCAGAAAATCAAAAACCCCTTGTTTCAGTGCTCGAACCGCTACCGGCACATCTCCGTGCCCCGTGATAATGATGATTGGCTCTAAGATAGACTGACGCCTCATTGCATCTAGAGCTTCTAGACCACTTAGTCCGGGCATTCGCAGGTCCAGAATAATGCAGCCAGAACCTCTGTCGGAGTAGGCCTCTAAAAAAACATCGGCAGACTCATACTCGATTCCGACCAGGTCGACCGATTCGACCAAAAACCTCGTTGATGCCCGAACCGAGTCATCGTCATCAATGATGTGAACACAGGACGGTGAGTCAGTCATGCTGGAAGCGTAATAAGGTGAATCGAAAGCAGCACCCCGGNTNNTCGGTGTCGACCAGGTGCAGNCGACCCCCGTGGCCCTCAATGATTGTTTGGCTGATAGACAAACCCATACCCAACCCAGTCAGCTTATTAGTGACATACGGTTTGAATATATCATCGACAATGGAGCCATCTATACCGGGTCCATTGTCTTTTACTAACACCTCGTAGAAGCGGTCGTTGACCGGTTTGACAAGAACTTGAATCAGTGGTGGTTTAGTACCCGACAGAGCAAAAGAATCGATTGAATTTTTCAAGAGGTTGAACATGACCTGTTCAATTTCAATTCGGCTTACGAGAACGTCCGCGCCCCCATCAGGAAACCGCAT
The DNA here is from genome assembly GCA_002713825.1 of Acidiferrobacteraceae bacterium. GTDB lineage: Bacteria > Pseudomonadota > Gammaproteobacteria > Arenicellales > UBA868 > UBA868. The sequence continues at coordinate 2,923 of PAUU01000022.1, forward strand.
TTCTGATCGGACGTTGTGTTGTTTAATGAGGCTATGGAGTAGTTGAAATACGTCTTGAACAATATCCTGAAAAGATTCCTTTTGGGAGGGAGGTTGCCTGCGAGAAACGAAATCACGCACGTGACTAATTATGTCCTTGGATCTTTCACCCGCATCCCGAATTTCAGNAAGAGCGGCACCCAGGTCCGCAGGAGGGTACTGTTCTGTATCGAGACGTCGAAGCAGTCCATTTGCGTAGTTAACGATTACAGCCAATGGCTGACTCAGTTCATGAGCAAGNGCTGATGCCATTTCNCCCATNGAAGCACGTCGCAAAACGTGTGCNAGTTCNGCTTCATTNTTCTGNCGNTGTGCTTCCGANNGTTTACCATCNGTGATGTCAGTNCGGATNCTNACCACNCCGCCATCCNCTGTCTCNCGATCNGTAGANCTTATCCATCGACCTCCNGATAGTTCTATATCNTGAACNTNGNCNANNTTNGGAAATGAGCNGAGCCTCTCNTCGATCCATCGNTCGGGANCGANCTCATNNGAGATAACCTCACCGGCGTTGACGCTCGTGGCGATAATTTCCCTAAACGTTTTCCCTTTTTCAATCGCCTGACCGGACTGAGGGAACATCTCTACCACCTGCTGATTGAATTCCACCAAGCGATGTTCGGCGTCGAACAGCATAAACCCGTCTGACATGGAATCAAGTGCATGATGTAGGCGTTTTCGTTGCTGATCAAGCGCATCTTGAGCGTCGCGTGCCTCAGTGATGTCCTGAGCAGCAACAATAATTCGAGTCACTCGGTCGAGAGCGCGATCAAATTGGGGGCGACCATAGATCCGTAGCCACCGAATATTTCCCTTTGCATCAATAACGCGGAACTCGTCTATCGAACTCTTGTTTGACATGAGAGTCTCGATTCGCCTGTCTAGAATATGCAGATCATCTTCATGTGTGATCGGTCGCCAGAAGCGGAAATCAGAGGCGTCAATACTGGGACCAAATTCCTGACTAAGACGGCCTGTATGCCAAANAAGCCGCATCGCACCGTTTTCATCAACGTCATAAACGTAGATGAGATCGGACATCAATTCGGAAACAATNCGGTAGCGCTCTTCGCTTTCTTCTCGGGCCCGATTTTCTTTTGACAATTCCTGGTTACGATGTGCTAGCTCGGCAGTCGCATCTCCGATGCGTCTATCGAGTTCCGCGTTGATTGCACGTAACGCGTCCTGCGCCCGATTTCGTTCAGAGACGTCTTGGACCAGAAAAAAATAACCCAGAACCTGCCCGTCAGAACGGTCCGGAATGTAATTCAGGTTAACTTGGCGAGTCTCACCATCAGGGTACTGGATCTCTCGCTCTTCATTTACTTCTGTCCCAGCGAGCACCTGCCCAAGCAACGCTTCGACCGTCTGGTAGTGTTCTGCCGAAAACAACGTCTTCAGCTGCATGCCCACAAGCTCATCTAATGGGCGTCGATACCACGTCTCTATAAGCTTGTTCGCATACACGATTCTAAGATCGAGATCGACATAGCCCACTAACGCAGGAAGAGAGTCCAGGATCTGGACAACTCTTAGATATCCGATAATTTCACTATCGGTTGAGCGCATAGTTCAGATACCGCGGCCTAATGTGGAGGCGGTAAACCGCATTTGATCCATTGGAAAGCTCTAGTATAGAGTTGGTTGGGAACTCAAACCCCCCCACAGCACCAAGGCTTCAATATCGCCAATAACAATCCGACGATGAATAAATTTTCGCTTTATTGTTGGGAGGGGTATGAGGTGAGGGAAATTCTTGGGAAATTTGCTGAGTCCCGTGGATTACTTGCCGAATCCGAGAACTTGACCTCGGATTCGGAGGCGTCATCAAGAGTGATTTTGGGAAAATCCATAAAACCGTCGATACTGAATATCAACAACCCGTTTCCGCGAAAAAGACTCTTTCCGGCAAAACGAATCCACGCCCTTGATCGCGGCGATCTGCCTGATTGGCCTGCAAGGATACTTCCATGGACAAATTCGCTTTGTGAGTGGGGCTACAGCGACGCGGGTGAGATGATTGGTATCCCCCAGCGCTTCGGGCCGTTTAACTTCGTTATTAATACAACGCTCATCTCCAAGGCCGTTGCGGAAGATGAGGGATTTTGCCTTTTAGAGACTCCCAAGTCGGCACCCAAGTACGGTCTTTTGGTATTCCCGGAATTTAACGTANTCCATATTGCGCTATCGCTGGGACTAAACCCATTTTCTCCTCTTTCCAGGGAGGATAAACAACGTTTCAAGTTCCAAGCGCAACAGTGGTTTGATCATGCAGCATATATTTCNGACGACTGCAGAAAACTCAATACACAACTGACTGAGAGATCAATAAGTATGATCATGTCAGCGGGCATGTTTTCTTCCGGATATCTGCGCCGCGAGGGTTTCGATGAGATTTATTGCATTACCCCAGAAGAGGGGCCGATGGGGGGCAAAGGCGGGATCTGTTTTGTTGAGTTAAATACGATCCCGGTGAATACCCCCTCTTATGCCGATAGTATCGGATTTCTTGAAATGATCCTGAGTCCCGCGATCGCGAAGAGTGTGATCAGCAATCAAGTTAACTGCAACCCTATTGTTCAGATGGGGGATCGTCGAATTTTTGATGAGCTAGATCCTGACTTACTCGAAGCGATGCAGTGGGGCGCACTTGAAGAGGATTTGGCACGATGTGTTGAATACGACTTACCTCCCGACTTTGATGAATTGTTGGGTATAGTGAACACAACAATTAAGCAGTCAAAAGATGGACGTTGGCTTTAAGGCATGGACGTGGCGTCACAGGTACCGTCGCGAAATGGCAATATTGGATTCCCAAGTAGAAGTGAGCGGGAATAGAGTGACACTCTGGCCTTGGGCCCCCCAGGGTAGCCGTTTGGACTAATCAGTAAATGTTTCAAGACCTATCATCGATACAACAATTTGGCACGCAGATTCGGGAGGGAAAACTGCAGATCGCTGATGCCGTTGAACACTACCTCAACAAAGTAAATGAACGAAATACGGAGCTGAATATCGTAGTGAAGGGCTTTGACGATGAGGCTCGAAACAGAGCGGAAGCGCTTGATAAAGAGCTGCGTCTAGGAAAAGACCGGGGACCAATGCATGGCGTCCCAATCGCCGTAAAAGATATTTTTGCTATGACGGGCTGTTTGCCAGCAGCAGGGAGTGGTGCCGAGACAAGATGTGGAAACAAAGACGCTGGGGTTATCGAAAAATTAAAGACATCTGGGGCAATCATTCTGGGAACGCTCAATCTGGATGAGTTTGCGGCGGGCGGCACAGGCGTAAATCTCTGGTTTGGGCGGTGTAAAAATCCCTTGGATCCTCGGCGAATCACCGGAGGCTCTTCAAGCGGTAGCGCTGCAGCAGTCAGTGCAGGTTTCTGTCTGGCAAGTATTGGATCAGATGCGGGCGGATCAATCCGGATTCCTGCGGCATTTTGTGGGGTTTATGGACTGAAGCCCACCTACGGCCGTGTTGGTCGCTCTGGTGCTGTGCCCCGTACTTGGAGTATGGACTGTATTGGACCTTTGGCATCGAGTGTAGACGACTTGGGGATTGTGCTTTCTGCTATCTCTGGTTTTGATGCTGATGATCCAACTTCTCGGAGAGATAGTGATTTCATCTGGACCCGGCAAGGCTTTGACAATCCTCCTCGGATAGGAGTTCTCTCTGATAAGAGCGGTGGCCATATGCCTCTTGCTCATTACGAACGTGCCCTTACTTCAATTGAGCAGTCCGGGTTTCCTCTGATACCTAAGTCACTCGACAAGCTTGATCTCTACACTGAATATCATCAGAGAGTGGTAAAAAGCGAGGCAGCAACGTATCACCGAGCGGTTCTGCGGGGCAAGGATTCCACGGTAGCGCCTGAAACAGTCGCGGCCCTTCGATCGGGTATGCAAATTTCGGCGATGGATTACCTTGAGGCGCAAACCCAGCGTGAGTTGCTTCTGCAGGAGTTTGTAGGCCTTGTGATGGATGATGTAGAGGTTCTCGTCCTTCCTGTCTCGTACGAAGAGGCTCCGATATATCACGAAAAAATATCCAGAGATGCGGAATTGATCAATCACGAATTCGCGAGGGCCTCTATTTTTACTCGATTCGCTAACTTCCTGGGTCTCCCCGCTGTCAGTTTGCCCGCAGGCTTTGGTCCTTCGGGATTGCCAACGGCAGTTCAGTTGATAGCGAAACCGTTCGAGGAGGCAACGATGCTTAGCATTGCCTCAGAAATGGAATCCATCTTTTCACGTTAAGCAGACTAGAGGTTCTTCTCTTATATTCGGAAGCAAAAAGAGCCAAAAGTCTTTCGAAGTGAAAGCTTTGTGTCGCATATGCTTACTATGGGGGAAAGATCAATATCAGTGGCAGGAGCCCTGGTTTATGCGTCTTTTAGCCAAGCCCTCATCATATGATAGGAGATCGAAATCGATTGCGGAAATATCCTGTCACCGTCAGGATACCGAAGAATTTCTTCCAATTGTTTTCGCGTAAACCAGTCAGCGAAAGCAAGCTCGTCTTCATTGACGGTGAGCTGGTCCTTCTCAGCAGTTGCAAAACAGCCCAGCATCAGATTTGATGGAAAAGGCCAAGGCTGGTTACCCCAGAATCGAATATCTGTGCAAGCGAGTCCCACTTCTTCTCTTATCTCCCGATTGATCGTATCTTCAATAGACTCGCCAGGCTCCATAAATCCTGCAAGAGGAGAGATGATTTTGTCGGGATAGTCATGACTTCGGCCAAGGAGACATTTCTTGTTGTCACGCGAAGTGATCATGATAATCACCACGGGATCGATACGAGGGAAGGTAAGTGCGCCGCATGCCGAGTTTGTGCAGTCTAGTCGGTAGCCGCCTAAAGACACTACATTATTGGATCCACATCTTGAGCAGAAAAGATGGTGAGCGATCCATTTCAAGATGGAGTGAGCCTGCGCGACGATCGCGGTTCGGTTATCTACAAGGTGAGCAGCAATTGACCTGATGTCCTGAAAACCGTTCGACGTGAATTTGTTCCAGTCTTCCAGACTGTCTCCTATGTCTATGGCGAACCGAGGTGAGCTATCAGGTGCAAGCCCTAAGAAAATAGGCCTACCGGAATCAGCGGCGACTGAGAGGACGACCCTCCAGGGGACCCAAAAGAGGTCACCAGAGTTGGTCGTGGCAGGATTGAACTTGAAGCAGGGGAGAAAAAGGGCGTCTTCGCGAATCCTAAGCTTTTGAAGCTTGATCTCATCCTCTCGGAGGCCATTGGGGCAAAAGAGCGGAGTTCCGGTAAACGGAAGAGCCATAATGGGATCTGCCTTGGTGATTTGTAAACCTATGATGGTGAGTGAGGGGTTTTCGCAGCGCGTGGACGATTCCTTATTTTTGCGAACAGCGGACGATGGGCAATGCGTAAGTTCCCAGCGCGCGTCAGTCGAGCGCCTGATAAGCCGCCGCCATCAGGTCGGTTCGCATGGGCGATAGCGAACCGAGGTTTTGTGCCATCACGACACCGACAAAGTCTTCCTGTCGGTCAGCCCAATAGTAAGTTGCCGCGGCGCCTCCCCAGCCGCCCTCTGCTTCACTGGTCAGAGAAATGGCCTGCCCTGGATCCAGCATTACTCTACCCAGCAGGCTGAAGCCGTAGCCGGGACTTGGAAAAGGGCCGAGCCAATAGGGCAATTGCTCATCGCGCAGGCGGTTGTGCCACATGAAGTCCACCATTTTTCGAGAAAGTAGCGCCGCGCCCATGGGGGTTTTACCGTCAACCGTAAACTGTGCGAAGCGGATGTAATCCTCTGCGGTCGAGAAGAGCCCATGCCCTCCCCGGGCAAATACCTCGGGCTTGTCATAGGGGTAGGCATCTGCCACATCGAAGAGATTGAGCGTGGCGTGCATATCGGGAGACTGCAGAATCTCATCGAGGGAACGGCCGTACATGGGCATCAAACGGGAGCGTTCACTCTCGGGAACAAAAAACTGCGTATCTGTCATGCCCAGCGGATCAAATACTTCATGCTGCAGCAACTTTCCCAGTGGCTGGCCAGAGACGACCTCCAGCACCCGCGCCAGGATATCGTGACCAATGCTGTAGTGCCAGCGCCGACCCGGCTGGAAAGCAAGCGGAAATGCGGACGCGCGCTTGGCAAAATCTTCCAGCGAGCAACTGCCATCATTGATCAAGCCGTCGGACAGATATAAGGTGCCTACGGGACAGTCGGGCATAAAGTTGTAACTGAAGCCGGCGCGATGGGTAAAAAGATGCTCGATCAGGATGGGTCCCGCACTTTCGGAACTGCCATCGGCGTTCAGCACCTCTAGTTCCCGGAATTCCGGAAGGATGCTGCCAAGCGGAGTAAAGAGGTGCAGACGAAACCGCTCCATCAGCATAATCGCTGCCGCTGCGACGATAGGCTTGGTCATCGAATAAATTCGGTAAATCGGTCGGTCAGGCAAGGGCGCAGGTGTTTCGTAAGACAGAACGGAACCGGCATCCACGACTTCGCCACGCTGCTTTATCAGCCATTCGATACTGGCGAAGTGTCCCGCGTCGATGTATCCCTGCGCTACGCGGGCAATGTCTTTTGTTCGCGACAAACTCGGTGTGCTGCTGGATCTCATGTCGCGGGCTTTGGCCAAAGGATGCTCTGGGTGCATCGGAACCAGGCAAGTGTTTTTTGATCTTTTTCAGAGATGATCTCTACATCCCACATCTGAGTTGATTTGCCAAGATGCTTGGCCGTTGCCACTGCCTTAAGGGTTCCGCCATCGGTCGTTGCGACAAAGTTGGTCTTTGCCTCAAGGGTGGCAAACCCCGTTGCACCGTCAGGCAGAGACTTCAAGCAGCCAAATCCCGCGCATGAGTCGGCCAGCGCAAAAAGGGTGCCCGCGTGGATTCGGCCCTCCCACGAAAAATGATGCTTCTCAAGCGCAAGCAGGCCCGTTGCAACACCTGACGGGTCAAAGGAAAAGGTCATCCCTAGGTGATCAAAAAGATATCCTTCGCCGTGAGCCTTGAATTCTTGTTGGGAGTTCATGAGTTAGCGTAGGCCGTGCGAAAAGCGAATCAATCGGTCAATTTAAGGCAAGCGTTCAGCAACCGGAGGGGTCTGACTTCTCGGAGGAGTGGTCTGCCTCTTTCTTGGCTATCTCGTCCGCTTCCGGATCTGCGGCTCGGCTGGAGTCTTTCTTCGCCTGCCATCCCTCGAGGGTAGCGAATTTCCAGTACATCTTTCCCTTTTTTCGCGCCGTATTACCTTCGTTTTTTTGGGTGTCGTCCATAGTGGGTGAAAAGGCTGGTGAAAGAGACTGACCCGATTATGGTTCCTAATCCCTCGCGGACTCAAGACGATTAAGAATATCCTCCAGACCATCTTTCAGAGACTGGTTCGCGCCGACACGGTTCCGTCTCGACAGAAATTGCGCGTTCAAGCCGTCCGGGGTCTGGCAGTCTGCACTCATCGTGTGGAGCGTTTCCGGCGGCTGCCTGACGGTGAGATCAGCCAGTGCATGATAAAGCGCAGTGGTGTAGCTTGCGGCTATCGGCAGATCCAATCCTTTTTCAGTCATCCACTGTGCCACTCCGGAGACTTGATCATAAAAGTCAGCCATTAGCGCGCTCGCTGCACCAAAAAGATTGAATTGATTCTCGTCTGAGACCGCAACACAGGTGCCGATCCTGCGAAAGAGTGCTTGGGTCGCATCGTCTGGCGGACAAAGCGCCACTGGTCCCAGACCATGCTCAATCGGCGGCATCGGAATCACGCGAACCACATCAGTCGCCGGCGCTGCCGCAACACGCAGTTCGTCAAGAGAGACCCCGGCCGCCAGGCTGACCACTTTTTGATCCGGGCGGATACTCAGCTCTGACAGGACTTCAGATACCTGTTCCGGCAATACGGAGACCACGATCCAGTCACATTGTTCAGCAAGCTCCTGGTTCTGGTCGACGACGCGAAGTTTCGGGTAGGTCTCGCACAACCTCCGCGAGCGCTCCTCTGAGCGTCTGGATACCAGAATCGTCCCTTCATAACCTGCTGCGTCATAAAGGCCGCGAATAATGGCCTCGGTAATGACACCAGTTCCCAGAAAACCGATGATCATCACGATATTGTCATTGAAAGAGCGTGAGAGTCGTATCGAGGCGGATCGTGTGACGGATTCAATAGCCCAGCGCCGTATTTACTTGATTCTCTAGAACCGCGCCCCGGAGGAGTCTTCGCATGTTATTGAAGAAAACGTCAAGGGTTAAGGAGACATACGCGTTGCCATCGTCTGCAGAGACATGGGGCGTAATCACGAGATTAGGTTGAGACCATAGAACGGATTCAGACGGCAGGGGCTCAGGGTCAAAGACATCAAGCACCGCTCCACCAATGGCGCCGGAGTTAAGGCCTTCGACCAGGGCCGCGTAGTCAACCACAGCCGCACGACCGATGTTGACGAGCCCGGCGCCTGGTTTGAGTAAACGTAGTCGCCTCGCATCAAGCAGATTTTCGGTTTCAGGGGTGAGGGGAGTGACCACGAAGACAAAGTCGCCCCGCGGCAGCACGCGATCAAGCTCTTCGACCGGAACGGATTCATCCAGCTCCGGAAGCATGTTGCCATGTCGCGAGACCCCGATAACGTATATTCCCAGACTTTGGGCATGCTTGGCGACAGCGCGACCGATGCTGCCTGTGCCGATAAGAACCAACGCCTTTCCTGCTATGGGGGTTGAATACAACGAGTCATAGCATGCCCGGATCTGGTTCGTCATGATCTTAGGCATATGGTTATGCAGCATCAGGATGCTCATGATCCCGAATTCACCACCCTTAGCCGCATGCACTCCTTTATTGTTCGTCAGTATGACCCCGTCGGGCAACCAATCCATTGGCGTCAAATGCTCAACGCCCGCTCCAATGATGTGGATCCACTTTAGCCGCGGCGCCACTTCGGTGAGGTTCTCTGTTGGCAGATCCCACGTCACCAGCGCATCAGCGGTGGCCATATGGGCATTAAAATTTTCGGTGTCCCAGTCGATGGATACCTCGATCTCGGCCGAGACGTCGGGGTGCGCCTTTGCTGCGGCATCAAATCGTTCCTGAGTGATCGTGAAAACTTCCTCACCCTCCGCCGTATTCGGAAAGGTGTCGTGTCGGTAATGGTTGTTTTTGATGTGAACCTGATACATTGAGGTCATCCTAACTGCTGGAGTTGGGAAATGATTCTGCGATCCCGCTCAGGTCCGGGACCTTCATCGCACTCAAAAAGGATGCTCATGACACGATCTCCCGTTTCGCGCAGGAGTTGGTGTTCATCGCATTCCGGCGTTGACGGTCGGTGCAGGACGGTATCGCTGCCGTAGGTGGGAACAAACCCAATGCCGAGGTCCGCGGGCTGGGGTGGCGCTTGTCCTTTCTCAAGGTTGCGCGCGAGCTGACGCAATTGACGTCTATATAGACTGACCCCCTTGTCACCCGGAAGCAGAAACTCCTTCTCCTGATCTGCGATGGGTCCCATGCCTTCGACGGCCTCGACATCTCCCGGCCGTCTTTGACGCTCTTCATAACTTCGATCAAGCACTTCGCCCTGCTCGATGCGCTGCATACCTTCGAGTGTATTGAATTCTTGCGGGTCCGCGCGCTCCCCGAAGTTGCCAAAGGCAAAAGCCATCGTGTGTTGGTCATCCAAAGGCACGACCCAGCGGGTAAATGCACTTCGTCCGAAATGTCGCAGCTGGGTGCCGTCGCACGCAAATGCCGCGCCAGCCTGGGTGAAATTCGGCAGGATGAGCTCATTGACTCGCACCCAGATATTCTCCCCGACCCGTCGGGAAGCCGTACCCAGGAATCGGATCTTGTCCCGATGATAGAACTCGATTGCACCCAGCTTTCCGAATCCGTCTGAGAACTGGGACTCATGGAGAAATGCTGTGTGTACCGGATCGACAATGGCATCAAGGACCTGGATCCAGTTGCAGTTAAACGGCACAGCATACGGGCTCATCACGAGATCAGGAATTTCGTACGTGTCATACAATGGAAACGCTGGAATTTCTTCCGGTGGGCCAAGGTACGCAAATAATAAACCCCTGAACTCCCGAACCGGATAGGCGCCTAGATGGACATGCTCCATTGCGTGACGCACGTGTTCAGATCCTTGTGGTTCTCCAGGAATCTCAAGCACGGTGCCGTCAACATCAAACACCCAGCCGTGATAGCAACAGCGTATCCCATTCTGTTCACATCGACCGAATTCGAGTGATGCCCGTCGATGCGGACATTTCTTGTGGACCAGTCCGTAGTTGCCGGAAAGATCCCTAAAGAGCACCAGTTCCTCTCCGAGGATACAGATCAGTTTGGGCAGATCACCTAATTCATCAGCGATATGAACGGGGTGCCAGTACCGTCTCAGCAGTTCGCCGCCGGGGGTACCGGCGCCCACCTCGGTTAACTCCCGAAAGGATTCCCCTTCCCAGTTCTGGTGATAACCGCAATACGGGCCGGTCAGTTTGCGATCCTGAACAGAAGTAGTCATGACGTCGAGTCAGCCAATCAGGTCAGTGATCGCTTGATCAAGAAATGAATGAAACTGCGGATCGTTATTGGAGGATGCGACACAGTGCCCCCAAGGAGACTCATACACCCGCAATTCACCATCTTGAATGTGTTGCACCTCGAGTTCATTGTCTGCCGGCTGAAAGTAAAGGTCATTGTCACAGGCAATAATAATCGTCTTGGCGCGAATATTGTTGAGCGCTTTAGCGAGATTATTTTGATGAAGATCGTTGCGGCTGATGTCGCCGGCCAGCCAGGAATCCAGCATTGCCAGAAGGTTGTTTGCATCCCAGTTGAGGTGATCCTGTTCCCAGTCAAGCAGTACGTCCTCGGCAGTCTCCAGACCAACGGTTTGATGCAGGCGCTCGCGGTACCAGGTTTGTGAATAAGCCCATCCTGCATACACCCGACCAAAAGCCTTTAGGCCAGCCTCCGGGGGAGAATCGTAAAACCCGTCCATAAAGGCCGCGTCAGCCGTGAGAGCAGCCTTGACTCCCTTCAGGAAGACGCTGTTGTGGGGGGAGGTGCGGGCCGAAGCGCAAAATGGCAGGGCATTCTCAACGTGTTCGGGATACTGGGCCGCCCACTGAAAAGTCTGGCACCCCCCCATGGACCATCCGTAGACCAGCAGCAGTTTTTCAATGCCAAAAACATCTTCGAGCAATTTCTTTTGACACGCCACGTTGTCATAAAGGGTGACCAGCGGAAAGTTTCCCCGATCTGCAGGTACTGGCGCATTACTCGGCGAGGAGGACAGGCCGTTGCCGAACATGTTGATAGAGATGATGAAGTGTTTTTCTGGATCGATTGCACGGCCGGGGCCAAAAAAGGCTTCGTTTCGAACGTGGGTGCCGGTATAAAAGGTCGGAAGCAGAACGACATTGCTTCGATCCGCATTCGGTGAGCCATATGTTTTGTATGCGAGTGTTGCCTCAGGCAGGATTTGCCCGCTTTGTAAGGTGACGTCACCGAGCGAAAACAGATCGAAGTCCATCAATAAAGTCTCAAGTATTCCTTGATCTCCCATTCGTCGACTTTATAGGAAAGGTACGAATTCAGCAGGGTGAGGCCTAGAACCTGTCGTGCCTTCTCTTCCTGAACCCGCTGCAGGTCGGGCAATGCCTCTGCAAGAATCTCTGCGTAGCTACTACTCATGTTGCCTCCTCCAGGGGATTATCATAGGGCGTCTCTCCACACCCTGTTTCTGCACGATCCGCTGAGNCTGGCTGCTGAAGCAGCCTTTCTCCGATTTTAAACACTATTGCGGCTCAGAAGCCTAGAGTCAGTCGGCCTAGCCCAAAGCGCCACCTGCCATGGTTTGCGCCTGGGCAGGGTGATTTAGACGGGCCGCAAGCGTTCGAATGGTGTTATGGAATTCATCCCTGTTGACTGAGCATTGTTGCAGATGCCGCTCGCCCTTTGCGGGGTTGAATTCGGCTCTTCCGTGCAGTACCCGCTGATTATCAAAGATATGTAAATCACCAGCGACCATGGGATAGATCACCTTCATATCGTTGTCGTTGATGATGTTCCAGAACGCTTTGATTGCCTGGTAGGCCACCTCCACGACATCGTCCGGCAGGTCCTGTGGCGGGAGAGTCCGATCGGTAAACCGGATACCTTCAACACCTCCATCAATATCGAGAGAAATGATTTTTCGGTGCGACCGCATGTCTTCTTCCGGCAGGGCTCTTCTTTGGAAAAAGATCGGGACCGTGGCGAGAGTGTTGAATAGTGCAGGAGCGTGAGTCCGAAGCCGCTCTGCTGCATGAAAGCCATCTACCAGGATGCTGGCACCNCCACCGTCGGTCGAGGCCTTGAGGCAATGAAAGCAGGTGATTCCCGGTGCGGCGTGNCGATAGCTTTCATCTGTGTGAGGNCCNAGATACTTNCCNGTATTGGAACCCAGTGCCATATGGGCATCGCTTTTGACNTCAAANACTTCACCATAGTTGTTNCGATGCACAACGCCGANGCATTGAGCCACATCTGCAACGNNGCCTGGANGAACNGGCACATCTTTAATTCTGACAATCCCAAAGTCTCTGATGGATAACCCGATCTGNAGGAGGGACGCTGGATCATGCAGATCCGCATATGGATAACAGGGGATGGGATCGTTGTTATCCTGAGGCCAGTAGATCGGCACAGGTTTCCTGTCTTGACGGCTGTCCCCGCCGTACTGCATGGAAGCCAAGGCTCGGATAGGGTGAAGTGTTTTGAGCTCCTGATCTCCCCACTCGATTTCGAGACATTCTCCTTTGACGGAGCACTTGTTGATAACCAAGGAAGCCGGATCATCCGGAATCAGGTCAATCTTGATGCTCGTGTCATTCGGCAGACCCTCTGGGCATCGTGCATGATGCCTCAGCCAGACATAGTGAAACTCGGCTGACTGATTGTCCGGCCAAAGCAGGCGTATCTTGCGGTTCGATTCATCGATTTTGACTGTTACATCATCAGCTGAATGCTCTAACGCCATCTTGAATTACCGGGTNGGCGTAACATCGTCTAGAAAGTGCAGAACAGCATGGTTGAAGACCTGGGGTTGTTCGATGTTGATGAGATGACCTGACTTGGCGATAGCGTAAGCAATATGGCAGGGCTTTTTGCCTCCTTCCTGCAGGGGCTTTAATCGTAAAGACAGATAATTCTCAAGCGCTGAATCACCTAAAGCGGCTCCCCAGTGTGTGAAAGTCGCAGCGAGCACAAGTGATGCGACTCGCTCGGGGTATAGGCGATAAAAACATTGTGCAATCTGCCCCCCAATCGAAAGGCCGCATAGGTGCGCACGGTCAGTATTGAAGTGGTCGATAACCCGAACGAGGTCATGTGCAAAATCTTCAAAATCAAGAGGCCCCTCATAGTCTTCGCTGTCGCCGTAGCCACGGGTGTCCCAGGCNACGCAGTGAAATGTCTTTGAGAAATCAGGCAACTGGACGCGCCAGTTGGTCCGGTTGCCGCCGATTCCGTGAAGCAGTATCGGGAGCGGTCCTTTACCTTCTCTATCACACGCGAGAGAGGGAGGACCACTGATCCGTTCCGTTTTGATGAGAACCCGCCTAATTCGCCATTGAGCGGAATTAAGGATGCAGAAGAAGAGTGTCAGTTGGTTTCAAGGTGGGGCTTATCGGCCTTCATATACGCCATCTTCTTTTTGAGCTTGTCTGCTTCGAATTCCAGGATATCTATTCCTCGAATGACAGAGACCTCACCGTCTTTATCCAGATTCAGTCGCCAGCTGGCCAGCACCTTCCCCGTGTCGGTCTCCACAAACACATCCTCACCGTCGAATCGGATACTGCCTCGTGAGCCCCCCACTAGAGGCTCGAAGGCTGTTCGAATTGCATCGTGCCCGATATGCCGGCCGCCGGTTGAGTCCTCATAAATGCCGTCTTCAGCGAAAAAGCTGACCACGTTGTCCAGGTTCATGCGGTTGAAGGCATCCACGAACTCATTAGTCAGTTGGATTAGCTGGTCTCGGCGATCGGTCATTTTCGGAGCTCCGGTGCGTTTCACTCAAATCTATCAGAACCAAATCTAACGTAAGATTGATCAAGTTTGGAGCTTATGTTTTTCCAGAATATAAAAATAGAAATAAACATAAGTAACTGAAAAAAAGAAATAATAGGTTTTTCGACCGCTGGTTTACTGGGATTCGATAAAACCTTCTGCCACCATTACGCAGCTGCCTGCGACCCAGCTCCCGGTTACCGAGCCGTTTTCTTTTTTTGCCCGAACCCTAAGCTGGCTGGGACGCCCCATCTCGAGTCCTTGAAGTACCTGCCAGGAAAAATCTCCACTGGATAATTCGGAGTGTTGTGCCAATAGTGCCGCGAGGGCGCAGTTGGCGCTGCCTGTGGCAGGATCCTCCGTGATCCCATCCAGCGGGGCNAACATACGCGCCTGAATATCTGCTTGGCCAGTATTCTGGGTGTAGACAAATATATAAGGCGGACTGCCTTGCTCCAGCAGGGCCGAGAAACTCTCAAGGTTGACCTGGATATCGGCGAGCGCTGGCGTGTCCTGGACTTCGACAATAAGAAAGGGAAGCCCCACTGAGGCTGATGAGGGAGGGTGATGCTTCTCGATGATCTGATCCAAATTCAATGACAGCGCATCTGCGATGGTGGCAACCGCCTCGAANGGGGAGGCCGTCAAAGTTTCGGGCGCTTTAAGTTCAAATTGACGCGGGTTGTTTGGGTTTTGCAATATTCTGATGTGCACAAGACCCGCTTTTTCCTCAAAACAGATCGATTCGGGGAGATCTTCGCCTTCAAGTTCGCCGATCTCGGCCAGCACGAATGCAGTGCCTATGTTGGGATGGCCGGCAAATGGCACTTCCGTAGTGGGAGTGAAGATTCTTACTTTGCGCGTACATCCTTCTTCTGGAGGAAACACAAAGGCGGTTTCTGAAAAATTAAATTCTCGTGCGATCGTCTGCATTTCCGCATCAGAGAGTCCATCAGCGTGGGGCAGCACCGCCAGTTGATTGCCGCAAAAACGCTTGTCTGTAAATACGTCGCAAGTGAAGTAGTGGTATTTCATCAGCGGAATGATTCGGTGTAAGTCGTATATTCGAGAACCGGATATGAGGAATTATGCGGCTTCAAATTCAGAAAATCGATCCGGGAAGAGGTTAACGAGATGCTGGGCGTAGGTTACCGGGAACCCGTTTTCCAAGGTATATACAGTCGCACCGAAGTCTGGTTTAAGAAAAAAGCCCATCGCTGTTTTATGCGCGCCATGAGATGGGACGCGATGCGGGGTGCCGACCAGAGTGTCTCCTGTAAGGTATGAAAGGAGCGCTCCGCATTAATATTTTTCATGGTCTCCTCCTAAACCCGCGCAGGATGTGTCAGCTGTAAGCGTGAGAGTTATACCTGATGCGCTGTTGGAGGGTATAGGGAAGTCAGCTGAAAACTAAATGGCTTGGAGCTTCGGACGGGACCCACTTCGAGGGTGACCAGAACCCTGGAAATATGGCGCGCCCGGAGAGATTCGAACTCCCGACCACCTGGTTCGAAGCCAGGTACTCTATCCAGCTGAGCTACGGGCGCGTGTTTAAAACCAATGAATTAGGAGTGGGTGGCGACCGCAGAGTTGCCAAGCCCCAGCCCATCTCGATTATCAACGGCGTGATTCTAACGGGTTTTACGCGGTAAAACTTCCTCGTTATTGATTCGCTGGCGTGTNCCAGCCGTTCTCTTGCTTCAGACAGGGTTNGAGCCCTAAGCCGNTCAGGTTACGAAAAGAGCATCNCGCGAAGGGTTGCTCCAGTATCTTCACCCAGTGNTGTCGCATGGATCTAGAGACTCGAGTTTGCTTTTTAGGCTTGAAAGGGCGGGTGCTCCCGGTACAGTTCGGTAGCCCCTTGATACGCATACGCGGCATTCAGTAAGGTCTGTTCGTTCATTGGTTTCGCTGCGAGTTGCAAACCAATTGGNAGATGCTCTTTGTTGAATCCACAGGGTAGAGAAAGAGCAGGGCAGGCCGCAAGGTTAAAGGCCTCAGCGCTCGCTGATCGAGTTGGCTCTGTTAGGACAAAGGGATCGAGTTCCCCCACTTTCTTGGGAGGTGAATTTGTTGTCGGCGAAAAAATTAAGTCGACCCTTTCGAAGAGTTTACTCACCTCGACTCGTGTACGTGAGCGAAAACGCATTGCTTGGACATACTCATCGGCCGAGAACAAACCCCCCATGTACCCATAGATTCGAAAAATCTTACCCAATTTCGATGAGTCTTCCCGAAGTCGCGTACCAAAGTTATTAAACGCTTCGACCAGATAAATAATTGAGTTGGCAATATGGAGAACGCGGTAGTTGGGAATTCGTACTGGGCAAAGTTGCGCACCTAGGGTCTCAAAGACCTTAATAGATCTTTCCATTGCCTCTTCAATATCTGGATGAATGTCGACGAGGCTGTCTTCTAAAATACCGATTTGCAAACCCTTAATATTGGGGCTCAGCGCCGATCGAAAATCCGATACCGATTCGGTCGAAGTTGTTCTGTCAGCGGGATCGAAGCCCGAGATTGCATGTAACATTAGGGCGGCATCCTCAACCGTTCGGGTCATCGGACCCACATGATCAAGAGTCCAGCTTAGCGGCATCACACCTTTCCGACTAACCCTCCCGTAGGTGGGCATAAGGCCAACAATATTGTTGTTTGCAGCTGGGAAGCGAATAGAACCACCGGTATCGGACCCGATTGATCCGGCACATAGACCAGCCGCGACAGCGGTCGCGGAGCCGCTGCTGGAACCTCCGGGAGCGTGTGAGATATTCCATGGATTCAGGGTTTCTTTTCCAAAACCAGGAGGCCCCACCATGGCGAGTTCGCTCATCGTGAGTTTGCCGAGATTGATGCACCCGGCGGTCTTCAGGCGGGTGACGAGGGTTGCATCTGCGCTTGGAACCCTATCCCGGAAAACCCTGCTCCCGTATGTAGTGACCACACCCTTGGTATCAACTAGGTCTTTAAGCGCAACCGGAATTCCATGAAGGGGGCCTCGATAGTGGCCGCCTGCGATTTCCATATCCATCGCCTTGGCGTCCGCCCTTGCGGAATCTTCCTCTACTGTAATGTAGCTCTGAAGAGTGGGATTCAGCCGGTCTATCCTTTTGAGGTAGGACTCCGTCAGGTCAACGGACGAAAGTTTGCCGGCTCTGATGAGCCTTCCCGCTTTATCAATAGAGAGATAGTGCAGGGGTTCGGTGGAATCCATTAGGACTTTTTAAGAGATAAGAAAGCGGTTCCCACTTCATCGCCGGAAAGATCAAGAGACATCAGTTCTTCGATTTGCGGGTGGTATCCATCGAACGCTGTTTTGACCCACTGAATTTCTTCATCGTTGAGGTCAAGTTTCAAACGCGTTAATAAAGATTCAAGATATTTGTCTTCCACGTTACCTTCCTGCAGACAGTAGAGAAATGACGTGACACGGTAACTGGCGCGTGCTGGCTAAATCAATGACTTATTGACTACTTACTTGATGGTTTTATGCCGCAGCATTGAATCCTAGCTGTTTGCGCCATAGATCAGGTGCATGAGCTCAGCTCTTACCTGTTCCCACCAAGGTATTTGAGGATACTCCTCTAGATCAAATACCTCACCAATTAACGGTGAGGCGACGTTAACGTCTTTGATCTGAGCTTCTTTTGCCAGCCTTATTGCGGGTTCATCCCAGGGGTGTAGCGCCAAGTCAAATTTAGACCAGCCGATCGGCACCATGACTGATGCGGCAAGATCAATACTCGCCTGGACGGTCTCTTCAGGCATCATGTGAATCTGTGACCAGTCGGCGTTGTAGGCTCCGCTATCGATAAAAGCGACATCGAAAGGCCCGTATCGTTGACCAATCTCTTTGAAGGTCTCGGAATAGCCGGTATCACCGCTGAAGTAGACATTGAGTGCGTCAGACGACACGATCCACGAACCCCACAGTGTCGCATTGCGGTCCCATAGCCCCCGGCCGCTGAAATGACGGGCGGGGGCCAACGTGAACTGGACGTTTCGGTGCGTCTCGCTCTCGTACCAGTCCATCTCTGTGATGGCATTAGGATCGACATCCCATCGCACCAGGTGAGCTTTCACCCCAAGGGGAACAAAGAAATGCTTGACGCGGTCCACCAGCCATCGCACGGCTTTATGGTCCAGATGATCATAGTGATCATGGGAGATCACCACGGCGTCGATTATTGGCAGGTTGTCGATCGGAATAGGATTCTCGATCGGGAAGGGACTGCCAAAGACCGGGATCGGCGAGGCTCGGTGAAACACGGGATCGGTCATGATGACCAGACCGTTCAGCTTCATGAGTAAGGTTGCATGCCCCAGCCAGACAAATTTGCCTTCTGTCAGGTCCTCGGGATGGAAAATCTCCGAAGGCAGGGGTGCGCTCGGATTCTTGTCTTCAGCCTGGAATATCCAATCCACTATCGACGTTTCGCTTTCGGGAGCCCGCGTGCTGACTGACGTCGGCACCGCGTTCACAAACTCACCGTCCACAAAGTTTGGAGAGCTTTCGATCCGCTGCAGACTCTCGGGCGATTGCCGGCCTCCAAACACTGGGGCAAAGCATCCAAATAACGCTACAGCGACGACAACCAACACGACAGCGATGCCGAGAACTTTCAGGGTCTTCAAAATTAATTCAACAAGTTAGGGTGAGGTACGGGATTAAAAGAGGCCTCCATAGGATGCATTGAAAGCTTTGGCGAGATCAAAACACTTTCGAAATCTGGTTTCATTTCCTTAATCACGTTGAGAGAAAATATGCGGGACCAAATTGTGCATCGGCGTGGCCGTGCCAGACTAGTATTAAGCGACTTACCAAATTTTGAGACTCGAGTATAGATTCTGGGCGGAGATCCAAGTTTATCTAAGGGCAAGGCCAACATCGTGGTAGCCCAGAATGTCAGCGGAGCTAGGAAACCTGGTGGGTTACCACTCTTGGGCTTGGTTCATCCAGAAAAATAAGACCCAGCTTAGTGCACCGTCGTATGCGACAGACCGATGGGCGCTTTTGTTTTGCCGATAATAGATGCGATGCGAGATACTTCGTACGCTTCACAGTCTCTAAGTGTTAGTGGGGACTGGTGTGCTAAGAAGTTTAAAGTAGGCTCTGTCGCGGTACTGCCTCGGCTTGCTCCAACTGCTGCCATTATGAACCTCGGCATAAAGAACCTCAGTAGCGTGCTTAAGGGCTGCCGTAAGACGGCGTTCAATTTTGGCCTCCATTTCGTTAGCCGTAATTCGGGGGTCAGCCAACAGTTTTAAAGGCGATGTGTCTAGGTCTTCTAGCCATTTAGCGAGCACATAATAAATATAGAAACAGTCGCTCGCATGCCGCCTGTTTGTTCCAACAACACCATAACGAAACCTTATTTGTGTTTTTGATCCACAAATCTCCGAAAGTAGCAGATGTTTTAATTATTGGCTCTGGTCAGGGCGTAGACGTCGTTAGTTTCAGCATTTAGGCTTAACTCAGCGACCAGTGTATCTTGACTGTGTATGATTTCAAGAGTAAGCCTCTGGTTTCGCGGAATAAAAAACAGCCCCTTTCTTTTTTACACGCAAGATACACTGAAATGGCTACCCAGATATCGCATCCTCAGGGACAGCCTTCACGGTGATATAGGTTCGGGTACCGCTCACCACCCGCGCAGAGATATGTTTTGCGCAGACAATGCCTGAATCGGGAAACTTGAGGACCGTTGGAGGCCTATCTACTTCGTCTAAAGAATAAAGCACTCCGGCAGTCTGCCCGGCCTCGACTTCCTCTCCGAGATCGACGCGGGATTCAAAAAGGCCTTCATGAGGGGCGTAGACGACGTCCTCGGATTTTCTGGCGTCCAGATAAGTGATTTGCCCGGCCTCAGTGCGCGCTTCACATGTTGCGATGATGCCAAGGTGGGCAAGCACGTTTCGCACGCCCTGATAGCCTGCCTCGAGAGCCTCCTGGTCAATCCATCCGCCACCAAGTTCGGTTGAGATAAACGGAACGTTGGCTGCGTGGGCAGCGGGGTCAAATCCGGTGGGTGATCCTCTGCCGTCAACAACATACATGTAGGGTGCATTGAAAGCCTTGGCTAGATCAAAAGACTTCCGAAAGACAGTTGCATCTTCGCAGGCGCATAAAAAAGTCGTATTGACATACTTGGCGCTCGCACCGCCCGCGTGAAGATCGACCCCCGCATCGGCAAGCGGCAACAGAACATCAACCACAAAACGGGCAATAGCATCGGTCGGCCCTGCGATCTCATTAGCAGGAAAACAGCGATTGAGATTGCCCCCGTCCAGCGGTGATGTTCGGGTGTTGGCGCGAACCGCGGGATAGTTAAGCGCTGGAAGCGCGATGATCCTGCCCCGGATGTCTTCTGGTGAAATGGTTTCTATTAATCGGCGAAGAATGAGTTGGCCTTCATCTTCATTGCCATGGTTTCCCGCAGTCAGCAAAACAGTCGGACCGTCACCATTTCTGATACTGACGATGGGTATGGGAAAGACTCTAGAGACCCCTTCATCGTTGGAGTAATCAAGATGGGCGGCGCCGTGATGCTTGCCTTTGGTATCGAAATCGAAGTCGCAGGATATGAAGCTGGATCGGTACGGGGTCATATGACTGTGGGATGAGGAGGTGCGATTTGGGTTTTGAGAGTCCGCCATAGTGTATGGAATTGAAATCATCCCAGCAAACAGACGGGTTCAGAATCTACGGCGCCATCGATCGCAGATATGCTACGGTTTCCATTATTTTCTCGGGAGANAGCGATGACNNANNCAATTATTNTNGANGCGGGNGGNCACTGGGCNGGAGNCGNNCCNAAGGGNGNNACNNTNACGATTGTCGACCTGAAAGGAGGGCAGGGNGTNGACTTTCTTTGNTACAACGCNGANCACCCNGAAGAGCGCTATCACGCTCCAAATACCCTCAAAGCCGCGCTGACNCTGAAGTTGAGNGCAGGGCATANNCTNTATTCTGANGANGCNCGNCCNATCTTCACGATTACTGAAGATACCTTTGACGGGCATGACACNATCGGTGGCTGCTGCAGCGAAGTCAGTAATGAGATGCTTTATGGNGTTTCCGGCACCTCCGGATGCCGGGAGAACTTCCTGAAAGGGCTGAAGACGTTCGGTCTTGGCCGGCGCGACGTTGTTCCNAACATTAACTTTTTCTGTGATGTGCCCGTTAATGATGAGCGGGCCCTGAAAGAGACAGTGTTTGTCCCGAGCAAAGCACAGGCGGGGGCCCGGGNAGTATTAAGAGCCGAGATGAATGCGCTCGCAGTGATCTCAAATTGCCCGCAGGTGAACAATCCCTGTAATCATGGCAATCCTACCGAGATCGAGATTACGTTAACTGCTGCGGATTGAACTTTAGTTTTACTTTTTTATTCTGTTTGGAGATTGATATGCCAAGAACCACACTGCGCCCTAAATGTCTCGACTTTCAGCCGCGCCCGACCTATCCCTACTCACCCGGNGCGTGCGGCGGAGGCATGATTTTTACAGCAGGTCAGGTGGCCTGGGATGAAACCGGTGAGGTGACAGGGATCGGAGACGTTGCTGCGCAGACCCGCCAAACCCTGAAGAATGTGGCGTCTGTCTTGCATGAGGGAGGCGCCACGGTAGACGACGTGATCAAGTGCAATGTATTTCTTGCCGACATCAGAGATTTTGATGCCATGAACGCTGAGTTCGCCAGGGTATTCCCGACAGATCCTCCTGCCCGGACCACAGTGGAGGCACGGCTTGCAGAGGCCACCATGCTGGTGGAAATTGAAGCGGTCGCCTGGGTCGCGCCCGAATCCTGAAGGTGCCTCAGGATGATTGAAAAAAGACTCCGGGGAAAGAGAGCTACGTTTCTTTTTTAAGAAGATCGGCAAGNCCTGCCAATGCCTTATGAGTTACTTCGGATGATTTTTGACTTTCAATACCGGGAACTGCGTCCACATAGCGGGCGTGTTCGTTGTCATGACAGTAAAGGCAGAGATTTTCCCAGTTGCTTCCATCGGGCGGATTGTTGTCGTGATTGTGGTCTTTGTGGTGTACGGTTANTTCGTGCAGGTTCTTGCGAGTGAACTCGCGCCCGCATCGCCCACACACCCAGGGATGTATCTTGAGGGACTGCGCCCGATAGTCTCGCTCGCGGGCATCTCGGTCCCTGACGGCCTTGGCGATTACAGCATCCAAGTCTTTTTCTGACTTCATTCCTGAGGGNCCTTCGTGTTTTTGAAAAGCACTATCCGTGCAAGGTTGCGGTACCTGACTCGTCTTTTTCTTCTTTGTAATCTTGAAACCGTTCAGGCGCGAATGCTTCATATGGAATGTCTGAAGCCCGTCCCGAGATGAGAGCCGACATAATGTGCGCCGTTGCTGGGGCAATCCCAAAACCGTGCCCTGAAAACCCGGCGGCAATAAATACGCCTTGTGCGTCGCGCGCCTCACCCAAAAAGGGAAGTCCATCAGGCGTCATATCAATCAAGCCTCCCCAGAAAGACTCCATTGGAGTTGCTTCGAGTGCGGGACAGACCTCAAGACTTGCCTTCAGTACCTGGCTCACATCCTCTATGGAAGTGAGGGCGGTCGGATGACCAGCCACTTCAACCAGTCCGCGCGCTTTTGGCCGAACGCCGCTTGAGAGGCGATATTTTCCATCTCTTTCTTGTCGCAGAGTGACACCCCCGTCTGCAACACCGATCACCGGCTTAAGTGCGGGATCTGCAGACCGGGTTTGCACAACGGTCGCAAGAGCGGTTTGGATCGGAAGCTTGATCCCAAGCGGCCTGACCAGGTNNGTGATCCCAATTCCACAGGCGAGAAGACATTGTTCCGAATGAATCATTCGGTCGCTTGTTGAAATACCCTTAAGTTGACCTTTCTCAACGTTGAGCCCCTTTACGGCTTCTCCGCAGGAAAACACGGCACCATGTCGCTCGGCAGCGCTTTGGTAGGCTGCGACAGCCGCTTTGGGGTCTGCGTGGCCGTCCGATGGACAGAAAGAGGCTGCGAGGATTTGTTCCGAAATCTGAGGCGCAATGGACTGTATTTCCTCTGAACTCGTCAGCAGGGAAAGATTCAATCCCAAGGCTTGCTGTGACTTCACGAGCGCTGAGATCGATTCTCTCTCTGTTTCTGTTCGCGCAAGACGCAGGTTACCGTGCTGCAGGTATCCGGTTTCTGCCCCGAGCTCCTCATCGAGTGAGGACCATTTCCTGACGGAATACGTGGCGAGAGGCAGTTCTGACTGGTCCCGCCCAGATTGACGAACACCGCCTAGCGTCCAGCCTGACCCCATTGCGGCTGGATGATACTTTTCCAGGACCTCAACTTTAAAACCCAGTTGTGCTAATTCGTAAGCGCTTGCGCATCCAGTTATGCCGGCGCCCACAATGACTACGTCCGGTGACATGGGGTTGATATCTCCAATCAACGACCAAAAAGTCGTATTTCAGGCATAGTATTCAAGTTGATTTTATCCACATCTCGAACTCACGNGAAAGAACGAATTTTGGGCAAATACAAAAGAGAAAGGACCTGCAAAAATGGAACGATCGGCTGCTGTTGCAACAATGTTAATTGATAACGACCGGGTGAGGGTGACACGTTTTGATTTTGCCCCCGGTGCTGAGACCACTTGGCATCGTCATGAGCACGATTACGTAATCACGGCGATCACAGATCTCAATATGCGCCTTGAAGAGCCGGGCAACATCGAGCGCGAAGTGACCGTTACAGCTGGAGACGCGTACTTTCGCGATGAGGGGGTGGAGCATAACGTCATCAACGTGGGATCTTCAACGATGTCGTTTGTTGAGGTTGAGCTAAAGTAAATTTCGGTCGGTGGGCAGATTCATTCGTTGGCTGGATGCAGCGATAACTCTATATGGAATGCCCTCATGTCAACTGGGTGCCAAAGATAGATGACCTCTCGCTTAGCGTTTCAACGCGAGGGTTAGGCCATCACCGATAGGTAGCATACTGAGCGAAACCCGATCATCCCGATGCAATAAAGCGTTCAAGGCACGAATTGCCTTGGTGTCTTTATCTGTTCTGTCTGGGTCAGCTACGCTACCCCCCCACAGGACATTGTCAATCAGAAGCAGTCCACCTTTTCTCAGTAATGAAAGCGTATGTTCATAGTAGGATTGATAACTTGTTTTATCAGCATCAATGAAACCAAAGTCGAAGGTACCTTCTTCTCCAGCATCGCGTATGGCCTTGAGCGTATCGACCGCCGGCCCGATTCTGAGATCAACCCGATCACTGACACCAGCCTTTTCCCAGTACTTTCTACCCACTCCTGTCCACTCCTCACTCACATCACAACAGACCAGTGTCCCATCTTCCGGAAGTGCCTGTGCGACGCATAGGGCACTGTAACCGGTAAAAGTACCTACCTCGACCGCTTTGCGGGTGCCAGTAAGCTCGACCAGCAATGCCATGAACTGACCCTGCTCAGGAGACACCTGCATTGTGCATACCGACAGAGTATTTGTTTCTTCACGGAGCTGCTGACAGACAGCACTTTCACGCAGGGAATTTCCTAAGAGATAGTTGTGAATCGTTTCATTGAGTTGAAGGGTTGTACTCGACATCTTGAATCCTCTGTACGGCAAAGAGTTAGTTTAGGACGTGACTACCGGATCTTGATGTAGCGTCTGGGTGCGGCAAGAAAAAAGCAGATGAACGAGATAACAAAACTCAGGCCAGCAAACAGAAACGAGTACTGATACGAGCCCGATATATCAAACAGCACGCCGCCCAACCACGGGCCGAAAGCGCCGCCAAAGCCCATTCCTGCAGTGACAATGCCGCAGAAGAGTCCGAAGTGTTGGCCATAAAAAATGTCTGCTACGCCGACGAAAACGCAGACCGCAAAAAGTCCGGCACCAATGCCGAATAAGACTGAGAAAGTGTAAAGGGGAACGACACCCGATTCAGGCCCAAGGAACATGAGAATCACGGTGGCCACACCGGTACATAGGGATGCTATGAAGATGGTGGCCTCCCTACCGATCACGTCTGATATGAATGAACTTGCCTGCCCGATAACCATAAAGAGTCCGAAGGCGGCGGTGGTCGAGGCGGCGATTGTAGAGGAATACCCCGCATCAATCGCAAACTTAACCTGGTGCGCCAGTATCAGATAGCAGCCGGTTCCCCAGAAGAACATATTTGAGACAAAGAGCAGCCAGAGAGGCCGGCTCTTGAGGCCTGATGAGCGCGTCCATTTTTCTTCTGTGGTGGAATTCGACTCGGGTGCGTTCGTATTTCCTGAATCGGGCGTATCGTCAGTCGATCCAACAGCACGTAGGCCACGGTCCCTTGGCGAAAACGTAAACCCGAGTAGGACAATCGGGAGCAGCACTGCGACGGTGAGTGACCCCATGATGACATACGCGGTACGCCAACCGAAACCTTCAATGATCGACTCCATCACAAAGACGAATACGAAACTGAGCCCGCCACCGGTTTGGGCCAAACCTAAGGCCATTCCACGCCTTTGCGCAAACCAGTTCATGATGGTGGGATTGAGAATCGGGGAACCCGCACAGGCCAGCCCCACCGGAGCGAGTGCGCCGAACAGCAAATAGAAATGCCATAAGCGGGTGGCGTACGAGCACGCTGCCGCAGCCAATCCCAGTACCATCACACCAATGAGTAAAAGCAGTTTTGGAGAAACCCTGCTGGATAGTGACCCCGCAATCGGCGCGCATATTCCGTAGATCAAAAGATGCAGCGAGAACATGAATGCCGTGTCGCCCCGGCTCCATCCGTATTCGTCCAGAATGAATGGGAAAAACACTGGGAATGAGTGCCTTACCCCGTAGGCCAGCAGCATCACCACAAAACTCACCACCAGGATGACAGAGGCGGCAACGATGACGGGTCTCGGACTGGGGGGCATGCTCACGAGGGAATCAATTTGAGGAAAGGCGGTTTGCGCGCGCAAGTATAGTCGCTTACCTTAAAGACGTTGATTCTTGGTTGTGATTTACTTTTTTACGCTACATTACTCATGCTCGGCAGTTCGCGGATCAAGCTTGGTGTAAGTCTTCTCGGATTCCGATAACTGTTAGATGATCAGAAGAGGAAGGATGATTCAGTGAATTTCCCGACGAAACTGGAACTGCGCGGAGGTCGTATTAAGATCCCGGCAGAGCAAGCACGCACCAGTATCGTCGATATCTTTAATCGTCTCGGTTGCGATGATGAGGTTAGCCAGGCAATTACGGATCACCTGATCGAAGCGAATCTCTGTGGCGTAGAAAGCCATGGTGTGATGCGGGTGATGCAGTACGCCGAACGGATGCGCAGCGGTGCTATGAAAACCGCCATCCGACCCGAGGTCCGGGCTACGAAGACGGGAGCAACCATTGTGGATGGCGGCATGGGCAGCGGGATTCCAGCCATGCTCCTGGCCTATGAGACCGTTACTGCACAGGCGCAAGATGTGGGACTGGCGGCGCTTTCAATAATAAACACAGGCCATACGGGACGACATGGTGCGTATGCGGATACCGCAGCTGCACAGGGTTTGCTAACCATCTGCACGGGCGGCGGTAATCATCGGGTTCATGGCCAGGTCGCGCCTCACGGCGGTGCTCGTGGGATGTTGCCGACGAACCCTTGGTGTATCGGGATTCCGGGAGGAGATCTGGGTCCGGTAGTCATGGATTTCGCGACGGGACGTATCGCCGGTGGCTGGATTTACGCAGCCCAGTCGGCCGGGGCGTTGCTGCCTCCGGACTGCGTGATTGACCGCGATGGCAATCCGACCCGAGATCCACAGGACTACTTCGATGGCGGCGCGATCCTGCCTATGGGCGGTCACAAGGGTTACGCGCTATCCCTCATGGCCGAGCTGATTGGTGAAGCGATGCTGGGCCCCTCATCACCCGAGTGCAACTGGTTCTTGCTGGCTGTCGACACTCGACGCTTTCGAGAGCCTGGCGCTTTGCAAGCGGCTGCCGAGGAGGTTCTCTCGGACCTCAGGGATTGTCCTCCCAGCCCAGGTTTTGAAAGGGTAGAGATTCCCGGCGAGCGTGAACGAGAGCAAAAACGTCGGAGCAAAGGCGTGATCGCTTTGCCGGAGCAGACCTGGAATCAGTTAATGACCTTGCATGATGAATTAAAAGGGTAGGGAAGAATGGAAATTACTGACATCAAAACCTATCTCGTTGAGGCGCATCGCCGGAACTGGGTGTTTATCGAAGTCGAAACCAACGCTGGCGTGGTTGGTGTGGGTGAGGCAACGATTGAGCCCTTTGAGCGGACGATGGTCACGCTGATCGAGGATTACAAGCGCACCGTCATCGGCAAAGACCCCCGGGCGATTGAATACCTTTGGGAAGATCGCTACCGCGGACAGTTTCTGCGTTCAGACCTTCTCGTTAATGTAGCCTTGAGTGCCATTGAAATTGCTTGCTGGGACATCAAAGGCAAGGTCTTGGGCGTGCCCTGTTATGAACTCTTCGG
>PAUU01000023.1 GCA_002713825.1 Acidiferrobacteraceae bacterium
ACACTCTGGCTGCCTCAACCAGCAGCGGCAGTGCTGGCCGTCGTCGCTGGACTGCTGTTGACAGGCTGTTTCCATGAGGACGGCCTGGCCGATGTGTGTGACGGGTTTGGCGGTGGGTTTGCCCCGGCGGACAAGCTTCGGATCATGAAGGACTCGAGGATTGGGACCTATGGCGCCACGGCTCTGTGGGTCGTCCTTTCTCTGCGGACAGCGATACTGGCTTTTTTGGATCCTGTTCTAGGCGTCGTGTTACTTGTTGTCGCTCATGCACTTTCCAGGATCGCTCCTCTGGTTTTGATCTATCTACTCGATTATGTGCAGGACGCCGAGGCGTCCCGGGCAAAACCTGTGGCGCAGGGTGTACCCTCCAGAGGGCTTCTGGTCGGACTGGCAGTCGTCGTGCCCCTGGGGCTCTGGCAACTGCAGCTCACGGTGGTTGCGGCCCTTATCCTTGTGGTTGCTGTCTTCCTACTGGCACGATTGTGTGTGCACCAGATTGGGGGATATACCGGCGATTATCTTGGCTTTTCACAGCAGATTTCAGAGGTGCTTATCTATCTCTCAGCGAGTGGTCTATGGCTCTCTACCTGATTCGGCACACTAGTCCTAAAATCCCAGAGGGCGTTTGCTATGGACGTCTCGATCTTGACGTCAGTGATGCCTTCCCTGTTGAGGCGCAACAGGTTAAGCGAAGAATTAAAAAAACGTACTCGAAAGTTATTGTGAGCCCGTTGCGCCGATGTCTGAAACTAGCCGAGTATTTGAATATACCTTTTGAAGTCGATTCTAGAATTCAGGAGATGGATTTCGGAGAATGGGAAGGCATACCGTGGTCGGAAATCAATCCGAAGGAAATTGACGCTTGGGCAAACGACATTGTGGGTTATCGAGTACCCGGTGGTGAGCGATTTCAGGATGTAATCGAGCGTGTGGACGAATTCCTCTCAGAACTTCCTGGAGAAGACAATCTCCTTATCACTCATTCAGGTGTAATTAAGGCGTGTTGGGCTTTGCGTGGAGTTCTCAGCGTCGAAATGGCAGCCAAGAAGTCCATGGATTTCGGCGATTATCTCTGTCTTCCTTAATTCTAGCTTTGTGACGAAGGAGTGTTTTCGTGCTACTTAATCAGCCGTCGCCTGAACAGCGCGGTCGCGATCCAGGTGGTTACCAGTCCGAATCCACTTAGTGCGGCGAGATGGAACCCAAGGTCTGTGATGGGTTGCCCGACGACGATTGGCCGAATAATTTCAACCGCGTGGGTCAGAGGCAGTAGTTGCACAAAAAATTGAGCTGTATCTGGAAGGCTGGCGACGGGATAAAACACGCCACACAGGATGAACATCGGCGTCATGACGAGTGTGAGGTAGAAGCTGAAGTGATCGTAAGACGTAGCGTACGCCGTGACAATGAGCCCAGGCGCGGCAAAGCAAACTCCAGTTAGGAAGACTACAGGTACCACTAGCAATGCATCCCAGTTGCTGACTACACCTAGCAATGCCGCGACCGCAAGGATGGCGGTTCCGCTCATGAGGCTCTTGGTTCCGCACCAGAGGAGCTCGCCGAATACGATATCATCTACCTTTGTGGGCGTTGCCAGGATCCCTTCGTATGTTTGTTGGGGCACCATTCGAGTATAGACCGACCACATTGACTCCATGCTGGCAACGTTCATCGCCGACCAGGCGATAAATCCCGAAGCGAGAAAAGTAAAGTAAGGCATTCCGTCGAGTTCACCAACAAACCTCCCAAGACCGTAACCAATGCCTAAGAGGTAGAGCAAAGGCTCAGCAAAGTGAAAGAGTAAACTGGTGGTCATTACTCTGCGCCACACCAATGCATTACGCCGCCAGACTGCCAAACATTCAAGACCAGGACGCGGCGGAGTGAGTATATTCATCCCCGAAGTGCCCGTCCTGTTAGCCGTAAAAACACATCTTCCAACATGGCTCGGCGATGCAGACAGAACATACCGATTAGTTCTTTGGAAAAATCCTCTAGAGCCTGGGAGTCGTCAGCGTATATATAAAGACTTTCACCTGCTTCCTCAGTTCGCCAATTCGCTGGCAGAGACTGGATCCGAATTTCTTTGACGTCTCCCCGGATCTCAAGTACCGTGCTCTCGCAAAAAGTTTCGATCAGTTCTGACGGACTTCCTTTAGCCAGCAGGCTCCCCTCATCGATAACAATTACATCATCACAGAGCCGTTCAGCCTCTTCCATGTAGTGAGTAGTAAGCAGAATTGTCTTGCCAGATCGCTTCATCTGATGAATTAGCGACCAGATCATGTGTCTTGCCTGGGGATCCAGTCCGGTTGTGGGCTCGTCAAGTACAAGCAGTTGTGGATCATTTACCAGAGCACGCGCAAGGGTTAGTCTGCGTTTCATGCCTCCGGAAAGTGTGCTGATTCGGTCATTCGCTCGAGGTGCAAGCTCTACCATGTCGAGCAACGTCGGGATCCGCTCATCCATGACCTTTGGA
This sequence comes from Acidiferrobacteraceae bacterium, assembly GCA_002713825.1. GTDB lineage: Bacteria > Pseudomonadota > Gammaproteobacteria > Arenicellales > UBA868 > UBA868. The sequence continues at coordinate 2,480 of PAUU01000023.1, forward strand.
TCAAGTCTAAAGTAACTACCGTACATCGCTAGGTTCTCTCTTACCGTAAAGTCAGGATCGAGATTATCGGCTTGGGGCACAACGCCAGTCCGCTGGCGGATGGCTCTTCGACCATGATTGATATCCTGACCGAAGACCTCGAGCACACCTCCAGAGCGGGGCGATTGGCCGAGCAGCATGCGTAGCGTGGTGGTTTTGCCGGCCCCGTTTGGTCCCAATAGGCCAAAGCAGCTCTGGGGTTGAATGTCAAAGCTGAGATCAACAACGGCGACCATGTTGCCGAACGCTTTTCGAATGTCGCGACAGTGAACCACTGGCGAAGGACGGGTCTGATCAGTCACGCAGGCGGTCAATGTTGGGTCATTCTGGAAACTGAGTGTTACACCAATGCGGAAGATCAGCGATGGAGTCTAATGCGTCGTCACAACCCGCGGGCACAGACTCCTTTGCGCTGTTTCCCGTCCGGACCAGCAGGCTGCGCAAGCCTGCGTTAATGGCTCCATCAATGTCGGAGGCAATGCTGTCTCCGATCATCACGGTATCTGCCCGGGCGAAGCCGGTACGGGACAGAGCGGCGTCAAAAAAAGCGCGCTGGGGTTTGCCAATGACGGTTACAGCTCCGTCGATCACCGACTCGATGGCCGCCACGATCGGTCCAAGACCGATGCGGATAACGTCGCCATCTGGCCAGGTCGCATCGCGATGCAGGGCGATTACCTCTGTCCCCTGCAAGGCCAGACGCTGGGCGATATCGATTTCTCCAAAATCTGCCCAAAAAGATTGTCCGATAACTACCGCATCAGCAGGTTCCTCCTTGCGCGACACGGTATGGCCGTTCTCTTCGAGCAAACCCGCCAGGCTGTCATCCCCAATAAGAAAGCACCGTGCAGCATCAAACTTATGGGTAAGGTATTCCACGGCAGCGAGGGAGACAGGGAGAATCTCGTCGGCACTCACTTGATAACCAAGATCGGCGAGTTTTTCCTGAATATCGCTCGCTGACATCCGGGAGGTGTTGGTCACCAACAGGAATGGAAACCCCCGGCTACGAAGATAGGCAAGTACGCCAGGCCCTTTGGAAACTGGCGCAGAACCCCCGTAGAGGACGCCATCGATATCGATGAAAAAAGACGGTGTAGACAAGGCTCTGCCGGGACGCATTTGCTGTCTCCGTAGTCTAACGTCCAGCGTGAAGTCGTGGTACTGTGATCCGGTATTATCGGGCCGCAAGGCAATCTCATTTACTGTTTTTCAAGGGTCTCTTGGTTATGGGCGAACCGACTGCTGATTTGAAGTCGCAGTTTCTGGCTTGGCAATGCCTTGTGCGGCAACGGGCTATGCGAGTGGGCGACGGACGACCGACGTCTGGAATGTGTCCGCATCTGTCATTGGCCGACGGTGGGAGTTACTCTGGTCAGGTCACTTTGCTCATCATTCGGGCAGAGGCCGCACATGATGTTTCCCAGTTTCGGCATATGGTGCAAAAGACCCATGATCCCGCCGATCGTTACAAAGCGGCGATCAAGTATCTTTCCGCTACGTATTACCAGAAGCCCCAGGAGTTTTCAGACGAGATGACGGGCCTTTTCAATGCGGAGGGTTTGCTGGCTCGGGCTCTTTGTGCTCGTGGGTCGTGCATTCTTGAGTTCAGCCAGTTTGGCTCACGCTACCGATTGCCCTGTTCGGTTCGCGAGTTGGAAGAAAACACGCGAGCGTATGAGACGACTTACTGGCACAACCGACTTTTCAATTCGCGAACACCGGCCGATATTAGGATTCTAGGATTTTTGCCTGACTGGAGTGACGCGACGTTTGAGGAAGCTAGAAGTTCCGATTAGTTGGGTCTTGTCCGAACGGCTCCAACGAGATCGTTTCGTGCTGTATCGAGGTGGTCGTAGATTGTGTCCAATGCAGAATCCAGATTCCTCTTGGCAATCATGTTGTACAGGTGGCGATGGTGAGCATTGTATTGAGCGATCCGTTCCGGCACGAGGATCGACTCCTTCATGGCTGCCCATTGGTCGTGGCTGCGGGTTTCATTGACGAGTTGGTAGAGCCAGACCATCAGACGATTGCGGGTGCATTCTGCCATTGCAAGGTGGAACTCAGCATCAGCCTTGGAGAAGGTTTCCGGATCCCCGGCAGCCGCTTCCACCTTGAGAAGGGCTTTGCGCATTCGTTCGATATCCATGGCAGTTGCATTAGCGACGGCAAGACGGACGATCTGTGGCTCTATTCCGAGACGGACCTCGATGAGTTCCAGAGGACTGGTGACATCTGCAATTTCGGTGTGTTCAGAAAACTGCCGGTAGGTCACAAAAGTGCCGCTGCCGATCTGCCGATCCACCATCCCAAGTTCCTGGAGGCGTCGAAGCGCCTCGCGAATGGTGCCCCGAGATGTCTTGAAGAGATCGGCCAATTCTCGCTCAGCAGGGAGCCGCTCATTCAACCCGTAGGCTCCCTCGACTATGGCCCGCCGTAATTGCGCAGCGATGCCTGCGGAACCTCCGACGGATACCGCCTCCGGGAGAGACGGCAGGGGATCGCTGTGATAACTGAGTTCCTGATATTCCTGGCCCATTCGAAACCTCTTTCGCGAAAATCCCACGCCCTATTGGTTTAAACCAAATAAATACCAAATACTGTATCGGTATAAATTCGGATTAGACTATTACATCATGAAACAGATTAATCAAGGCAAAGAATTTCATTTTTTTCTCTAAAAATAAACTAGCAATATGATTGCTTTTTGAATTTTTCAAAGAAGTTCCATAGGCTTTAAATTGGTAGGTTCTACTATGATTCTCTGAGGTCAAACTAGGACCAAGAATGAATTGGGCGAATTTGATAACCATGAGGCGTCAAATTGGCGCTGAATTAGGAGGAGACTGCTCGAAATGGCTTTTCCCACAAGCTCAAAATATGTGATCGTCGGCGCAGGGATTCATGGCTTAAGCACCGCGTATCACCTGGCTTTGGAACTCAAGAGGAAAGGAGCGGGCGATGGGTCAGACATTCTTGTCGTCGACAAAACCTCGATCGCCGCCGGCGCATCAGGCATTGCTTGCGGCGTTGTGCGCAATAACTACTTCCAGCCGGCCATGCGCGAACTCATGGCGCATAGCGTAAACGTTTGGGAGAGCGATCCTGAAGCTTACAGTTACCACTCCGTTGGTTACATGCAGATTAGCCCCGAGGTGATGCGCGAGGATGTATCGACCATTGCGGAGCAACAAAAGGATATCGGTTACGAGTCGGTTTTTATTGAGGGTGCTAAAGATTCTGCTGAATATATGCGCGGCCTTTTTGATGATTGGCAGGCCGAGGGCATCACTTCGGTTCTGCATGAGAAGCCAGGTGGTTACTCGAACAATACCCGAGCCATGTATGGCTTGGCCGGCAAAGCGGAAGGAGAGGGCGTTCGAATTCTGACCGGCGTGACGGTAAAGGGATTTGAACGCGGTAACGGCAGCGGCGCTATTACAGCAGTGGCGACAGACCGGGGCACAATTGAATGCGATTACGTAGTGCTCGGAGCAGGCCCCTGGGTGAAAAGCCTGTGGGAAATGCTTGAGTTGCCNCGCGCGGTNAGNATCAAGGGNTCNGACGGNGAGATGCATCATGANATTCCGATGTGGATTTTCTGGTCNCTGCAGGAAGGNACNTTGGGNGTGGATCCCAAAATNCANCGGACNAACGANGGTGAGATGCCNCCNGTGATNCATGTCGACTCTGANGCGCCGNTGATCTCGGATGTCGACGGNTCNGTNATTACAGAGGANATGTGGGGCATCTANTACAAACCNGATTTNCACTTNAANGGAATTCAAGGNGGNGCNGCNCCCTTTAAGGTGCCGACNGAGCCGGACAAGGTNGCGGTNGATCCNTACGGTCCGGANTCNCCCGATTTTGTNGTGGGGNCCGAGTTTGCNCACATGTGGTGNTCAGCGCTNGCTCACTGNCAGAANCGTTTNGAAGGNCAGACGCCANAATANAAGGANGAGCCGTCTGGCGGNATCGGCGCGTTCACNCCGGACAGCTTTCCNGTATTCGATGTGTTTTGTGAGAACTGCTATGTGATTGCAGACTCCAATCACGGATACAAAATGTTGGGCGTGGGGAAGCTTGTCGCAGAAGAGGTCGCTGGAGCCACAAGCGCCTTGCTCGAACCGTTTAGGTTCTCAAGGTATGCGCAGGGTAATTTGCACCCGGTATCTAACAGCCCATTTCCTTGGAGTTGATGAGGATTCTGCAAAAGAACAATCGGAAAACGATGAAAAAACTGTAACGAGCTAAAAACCAAACTGATCGAAGACGTAGTTCGAAAACTAAATAAGGAGAGGAATTGAAATGAGCGATCTTGAAGCCCATGTTAACCAACCAGGACGAGACGACCTCGTCAAGCAGGTCAGGGAGAAAATAAAGGAAACCGGTGTCGACTATATTTATTATCAGTTCNTNTCGGTCACCGGACGAATCGTTGGTAAGGGCATNCCATCCGCACATTGGGAGCGCATNGCNGAAAAAGGCTTCCAGTTGGTATACGGCTCAACCGCAAATCTATTTGTTGATCGCCATGGTAACTATATTGGTTATGGCCCTGAATCCTCTGAACTTGTAGGGATTCCAGACCCGGAAACTTTTTGTCAACTGCCCTGGGACAAACGGGTCGGCCGTGTATTCTGCACTTTGTTTCGGAATCGCGAGGAGATCGAGAATCCGGGTGGCGCGTTAACTTCAGATTGCCGCGGTAATTTGCGCCGAATTCACAATGCCTTCCAGGACAAGCATGGGCTCGATATGCGCTGTGGCACCGAGCCTGAGATGATGTGGCTAAANCGCGGNGCGGACGGCAAGCCAGATGGCGGTGTGACNAAGCCTAATTGCTATCACATTGATCAGTTCGAAGAACTCCGCCCCACCTTCATGAAAGTTATTGAGTATGCCCAGCAAATGGGTCTCGATATCATCCAGGGTGACCATGAAGATGCGCCCGGACAACTGGAGTTGAATACCCAGTTTGATGACGTGTTGCGTAATGCCGATCGGCTGACTACTTTCCGACAAATCTGCGCGCAGGTCGCGCGTGAAAATAACCTGATTGCTTGCTTCATGTCGAAGCCATTTATGGGAGTTTCGGCGAACGGCTGTCACCATAATATGTCGCTTTGGCGCGGCGGTGAGGACGTGGTCAACACGCTTGGGTTTGAGTCCCTGCCAGGTATGGAAGGAGCTTTCAGCTATCGGGTCGGCGGTGAGAATACTTTTATGCCGGATCCATCGATCGATCAGCGCGCCCCTGGCCCGATCGGTCTGCAGTCTATCGGTGGCGTCATCAAGCACTTGGGCGCATTGACGTCCATCGGTTCTTCGACAGTTAACTCGTATCGTCGCCTGTGGGATACTGGTTTCTGGGCGCCAATTTTTGCTGACTGGGGCTATCAAAACCGNACCTGTGCGTTGCGTGTATCTGCGCCNGGGCGATTNGAGTACCGCTCGGTTGACTCGATGGTGAATCCATATCTGATGGGTTCCGCGTTGTTAAAAGCTTTCGATGACGGCATTGAGAACGATCTCGATCCGGGTGAGGCCGAAGAACGCAATATTTATGAGGCGATTGACGCGGGCAAAGACGTAAAGAAGTTGCCCATGTCGCTGGGTGAGGCTTTGGACGAATTGCGCAATGATGAAGTTATTAAGTCTTCAATGCCTGGCGATATGTTTCGGGTGTTCGAGCATTACAAGCGCGACGAATGGGAGCGCTTTATGCATACCACCACTGAGTGGGATACGGAGACTTATCTGGATTGCTTGCCCTGAAATAACAGTGCCCAAAGGAGAGGGGCGCAGCAGGCGCCCCCATTGGGTTCTGAGTTTTGTATCTCAACAATTACTTATACGGAGGTTAAGGTCCTATGTGCGGGATAGCCGGTTTGATTCACCGGGGTAAAAGCAGCAATGTCGGCCGTGAGTTGACGGACATGCTGCAGTCGCTTANGCATNGAGGCCCGGATTCCACGGGTTTNGCGCTCTACGGCAACCCCAAGTCTGGAGAGCACGTNCTGCGNTTCAAGGTCGCAGAACANGAAGATATGCGTCANGGTTTCCAGATTCACGATCAGGTGCGNGAGCGCAGAGCAGANGTNGATCGNCGTCTNGATGANCTGGGNGCNCGCCNNGTCAGCGANGAAGAGGCNACNGAGTATGCNTANCGNTANTGGATTTCCTATGACGGGGATATGAAAAANCTCGCGGACTANGTNGAAGACNTAGAGGGNGCNGAGATTCTNTCNATNGGCAANGCGCTNGAATTGGTCAAGGATNTGGGAGACGCGANNGTGGTCTCNGGTCAGTATGGNCTCGGGGAGTTCGGTGGTACCCANGCCATNGGNCATACCCGAATGGCGACNGANTCCGACGTGGATATCCGCTCGGCNCACCCGTATTGGGCTTACCCNTTCAACGANATNTCGGTNGTACACAACGGCCAGTTGACCAATTACTGGGGCTTCCGACGCGAAATGGAGCGCCGTGGCCACCGGTTCATGTCCAACTGCGACTCGGAACTGATCGCCGTCTATCTGGCAGACCGGATGGAGCGTGGCGAAGACCTTGAGGACGCAATGCACCGATCTGTGGGCGAACTGGATGGGGTCTTCACGTACGTTGTGGCGACATCAGACAAACTTGGCATGGCAAAGGATGTGATGGCCGCCAAGCCGATGGTGCTTTATGAAAGCGATGACTTTGTTGCGTTGGCATCGGAAGAAGTAGCCATCCGCAGCGTCTTTCCACATGAAATTGATACTTACGATCCCTATGAAGGAGAGGTGATGGTATGGCAGAGCTAGACCAGGCCCACGAGTCCTATGAACTGGGCATGCACACTGAGCAGTTGAGTGGCCGAACTCAACAAGTCTTTTTTTCAGCAGAAGAATCCGCCAATATGGTTTACCCGTGGGCGCCAGAGGTGGATTTTGGAAACAGCGGCGAGATCGATGCAGAGTCGCTCAATCAGCAAGAGGTCAATGCGGAAATCCGACGCCTGATGTCCGAAGGGGTTGGAACGATTACTGTCCGCAACCCTGGAGCCAAGCACTCTCTCGGCGTCTGTATTCTGAGTCGGCTGAATCTCCATTTTGACGGCAGCCTGGGCTATTTCGGCTGCGGCCTACTCGATGGCCCCAACGTTACCGTGAGTGGGCGTGTGGGTTGGTCCTGTGGTGAAAACATGATGGCCGGGACTGTTCTGATCGAGAAGAACGGAGGTTCGACTTTCGGCGCTGCGATCCGTGGTGGTGATCTTGTCTGCAAGGGCGACGTTGGGAGCCGAACCGGCATCGACCAGAAAGGCGGCACCATCATCATCGGCGGCCGGGCCGGTGCTTTTTCGGGATTCATGATGCAGCGAGGCCGCATGGTAATTCTTGGGGATGCGGGCAAGAACCTTGGCGACTCCATGTATGACGGCACGATTTATGTGGGAGGCAAGATCGCTGACCTCGGGGTTGACGCCGTGGAAGGGGAGATGACAGATCTCGATCGTCAATGGCTCACTGGCAAGCTCGCTCTGTACGGGCTGGAAGCGCCCAACGGAGTCGAAAATATGACCAAGATTGTGTCCGGAAAGCAGCTTTGGAACTACGACAATCTTGAGCCCACGGAAAAGAAGCTGGTGCTTTAGGCCAAGCTCGATTAAGGAACAAATATTATGGCAACGAAAAGAAATACCGACATTATCGGNAGCAGNTTCATGTTTCCGCCGGAAGTTATTGACGATATTCACGTCAAGGCGGAGTTAGGCCGCTATCGGATGCGCGGGTTCTCTCTCTTCAAAAAGATTCCCAGTTGGGATGATCTGACTTTTCTCCCCGGCACTTTGACGCGATTCGTCATCGAAGGGTATCGGGAGAAATGTTTGACCAAGACCGTCATCGGCCCCCGGGCAAAACGACCCTTGGAACTGGATATCCCGATCTACATCACGGGGATGAGTTTTGGCGCCCTTTCGTACGAGGCCAAGACGGCTCTCGCCCGTGGTGCCACCATGGCGGGCACNGCGACCTGCTCGGGTGAGGGCGGCATGATTCCCGACGAACGTCGTTACTCGGAAAAATGGTTTTATCAGTGTATCCAATCCCGTTACGGCTTTAACCCGCACCACCTGCGTTTGGCAGATGGCTGTGAGTTCTTTATCGGCCAAGGTTGTAAGGTGGGATTGGGCGGACACCTAATGGGACAGAAAGTCACCGATCAGGTTGCCGAGATGCGTTCTTTGCCGGCCGGCATCGATCAGCGCTCACCCGCGCGTCATCCCGACTGGCTTGGCCCCGATGATCTTGCGCTTAAGATTCAGGAGATTCGTGAAGCCACCAATTGGGAGATTCCAATTCAGCTCAAGTTGGGTGCTGCCCGGGTCTATGACGATGTGCGGATGGCAGCCAAAACAGATCCGGACTCCATCTACATCGATGGTATGGAAGGCGGTACGGGCGCAGGACCCCACCTCGCCACCGAGGAAACAGGTGTCCCCGGTATCGCGGCCATTCGCCAGGCCCGCCGTGCACTGGAAGACGTAGGCAAATCTGGAGATATCTCCTTGGTGTATGCCGGGGGAATCCGAAACGGCGGCGATGTCGCTAAAGCGCTTGCCCTGGGGGCTGACGCGGTAGCCATCGGACATTCTGCGATGATGGCTCTTAATTGCAATAAGGATATCCCGGAAGCTGACTTTGAAAAAGAGATGGGTGTTGAAGCGGGCCAGTGCTATCACTGCCACACTGGACGTTGTCCTGTGGGAGTAGCCACTCAGGATCCCGAGTTGCGCAAGCGGCTTGATCCGGACGCCGCCGCGGAGCGNGTCTACAATTTCCTGCACACGCTTGCGATTGAATGTCAAATGTTGGCCCGGGCCTGCGGCAAGACCAATGTTCACTCGCTGGAACCTGAGGATCTTGCAGCGTTGACCATGGAGGCTTCCGCTCTGGCGCAGGTTCCCCTGGCCGGTTCACAGCATACTGTCGGTCGTCCCGATATGACGCGTTTTTGAGGACAAGCACATGGCATATGAAAAAGATATCGATCATTTCATCAAAGGCGACGGTCTGGACTCGGAGCGCGAGCAGACGATCGGTCAGCACATCGGATACCGCTATGACGTTAATCTGGTGCCCGACTATGAACGACTGACGCCGTTTCTAAAACGCTATATGGACACGATGGGCTGGAGTGACCTGAACTGGCTAGAAGATGTCCACATGGGTTATGAGGAGAGCCGGCCGGCCGTGTTCGACAGGAACATCAATGGCTGGGTCACGATCCCTGAAGAGATTGATTTGCCTGACAACCAGCAGGATCGGGATATGATTGCCCGGGAGCTTCTTATCAAGTTCCAGATGTCATCCAAGCATCCGATGGTAGATCTCAGGAAAGCTTACGCAAAGTTCTGAGCTTTCGCTTGCCCGAAAGGGTGGGTCTCGAACGGTTTACTGGTTAATCGATGCGGCGGTTCAGGTTCTGAGCCGCCGCCTTTCGACGTACGGAATGTATGTGCCGGGTTATCAGATGATAGGTAGGTTCTCAACGACCGATCGGCCGCTTGGTCTAGACTGATAAGTCCGGGGCTTTCGAAGCAAAGCACCCGCCGGACGGCAAAATAGAATTAGCCGTCAGAGACCGCTTGGATCGAACGACATTGGGACCGTAGCGCAAGTATGAGTGCAAATTTGAATCAGCGGGCGACAGCGGATTACCGTGACATCAACGGTAGGGCGGTTGCATCTGCGATGCTGGCCAAGGTATTGATAGATGTCAGCGACCTTCAGAATACGGGCTGGCAGCCCCGCCTTGTTTCCATCCGAATCGGAGAGCACCCTTCGGCCGATCTCTATATCCGCAACCAGGAGCGGGTGGCACAGGAAGTAACAATTGGTTTTGAGAGGCGAAATTTTCCTGCAGATATTTCGGAAGTCGAAGTCCGGGCAGCGATCATGAACCTCAATGTCGATCCTGGCGTAACCGGCATCATCCTGCAGCGACCCGTTCCTGAGCATCTGCCTATCCAACAGCTTCAGTCTGCGATCGCCCCGTTAAAAGATGTCGAAGGGATGCATCCTGCGTCCATTGGCAACATTGTTTATCGGAATATTGAACTAGGCCCCTGTACAGCAATGGCGGCGGTCGAATTGCTCAAGGAAACTGGTGTCTCATTGCAGGGCCTCGAGGTCACTGTGATTGGGCACTCAGAAATTGTTGGAAAACCCATCGCCTTCTTGTTGATGGCCGAAGGCGCCACCGTTACCGTGTGTCATCATATGACCCGGGAGGTCGCAATTCACACCCGTCGGGCGGATGCCGTGTTCGTCGCAGTAGGTCGGCCTGGGCTTTTGAAGGGGGACATGCTCAAGCCCGGAGCTGTTGTGATAGATATCGGCATCAACCAAGTTAAGCCGGAAAATGGTCTTAATCGCGTTGTGGGGGATTGTGACTATGAGACGTGTAGAGAGGTCGCAGGATGGATCACACCGGTGCCGGGGGGAGTGGGGCCTGTGACAGTCGCTGTGCTGATGCGAAATACCGTCGTAGCAGCACGACGGCTACAGGCGTCATATTCGGATCAATTCAGTAATCATCATTAAATCAGATTAGTCAGAGGAGAATCATGCAAACAGTACCCAGTGATATCGAGATCGCACGCAAGGCGGAAACCCAACCGATTGGAGAGATTGGAGACAAGTTAGATATTCCTTCCGATTCGCTGCTGCCCTACGGTCCAACCAAAGCAAAGATCAGTAATCAGTTTATCGAATCACTGTCCGGTCGACCCAATGGCAAGCTGATTCTGGTAACGGCGATTTCACCTACGCCTGCTGGCGAGGGCAAGACGACCACGACGGTTGGGCTTGGGGATGGACTAAATCGTATAGGTAAAAAAGCGCTGATCTGTCTTCGCGAACCATCGCTTGGCCCGTGCTTTGGAATGAAAGGTGGTGCGGCCGGTGGGGGTTATGCCCAGGTAGTGCCTATGGAAGACATCAACCTTCACTTTACGGGGGATTTCCATGCGATCGGCGCGGCACACAACTTGTTGTCCGCTTTGGTCGACAATCATATTTACTGGACCAATGAGCTCGGCCTCGATCAACGCAGGGTCACCTGGCGCCGGGTAGTGGATATGAACGACCGCGCGCTTCGTCAGACCACCGTGGCGCTTGGCGGCGTGGCGAATGGGTTTCCCCGTGAAGGGGGCTTTGATATCACGGTTGCCTCGGAGATCATGGCGATCTTCTGTCTGTCGGAGGATCTTTCAGACCTGCAGCGCCGCCTGGGCAACATCATTGTGGGGTATACCCGCGCGCGTGAGCCTGTTCATGCCCGCGATCTCAAGGCCGAGGGCCCGATGACAGCCTTGCTGCGCGATGCTTTTATGCCGAATCTGGTTCAGACATTGGAAAACAACCCGGCCATTATTCATGGCGGACCTTTTGCCAATATTGCTCACGGTTGCAACTCGGTACGCGCAACCAAGACCGCGCTGAAACTCTCTGATTATGTCGTCACTGAGGCCGGTTTCGGGGCCGATCTTGGCGCAGAGAAGTTCTTCAATATCAAATGCCGAAAGGCAGACCTGAAGCCGGATGCAGTGGTTCTGGTGGCAACTGCCCGCGCCTTAAAGATGCACGGAGGGGTAGCGAAAGCCGATCTCAACTCGGAGAACGTTGGCGCGCTGGTGGACGGTCTTGAGAATCTTGGCCGCCACCTTCGTAACATCGGGCAGTTTGGGGTTCCCGCTGTAGTCGCGATCAACAAGTTTGTGTCGGACACGCCTGCGGAGATTGACGCGATTCNCNCCTACTGCAAGGAGTTTGGTGTCGAAGTGTTTGAGTGCAGTCACTGGGCAGACGGCGGCGCCGGAACGGAAGAACTCGCTCAGCATGTTGCGACTCTCGCTGATTCCTCTGACTCAAAATTTCGGCCGCTCTACGACGATCAACTGTCGTTATGGGAGAAAGTCCGGACTGTGGCGCGATCAATCTACGGCGCTGATGACATTATTGCTGACAAAAAAGTCCGGAGCCAATTCGAAGATTTTGAGGAGCGCTACAGCCACTTCCCTGTCTGCATGGCGAAAACGCAGTACAGCTTCTCAACGGATCCCAACCTGTTGGGTGCACCGAGCGGGCATATGGTTCCCATCCGCGAACTGCGACTCTCTGCGGGTGCAGAATTTGTGGTTGCGATCTGCGGCGAAATCATGACCATGCCGGGACTGCCAAGAGTACCGGCAGCCAACAGCATCTTCGTCAACGACGAAGGCGAGATCGAAGGATTGTTCTAGCAGTCCCTGCTGGTTTAGGGTGGGGCCTGGAAGAGAGCGCCCAAGAGTCCGAGCTGCCTGCGGGCTCGGCGGCGCTGTCCATCGGCTAAAGGCAGCAGGGCAAACTCCCCCGGGCCATTACTGGTGAGGCTTGTCAGTCCCTCTTCCAAACAGAACGTGAATTACTTTTGACTGATGTAGCACCCCAACAACTTCGTTGTTCTCATTGGAGACCGGGACAGGATGCTGTTCGCTAAGCACCGCCTCAGCGACTGTTTCGATGATTGCATCTTTCGAGACCTTGAGGTTACTGAACGTTTCTGAACTGTCCACAGGGTCCATCACAGACTCAATCCTAAGAACCTTTTCCCGAGGCACATCCTCCGTAAACTTTTGCACATACTCAGTGGCGGGATTGAGAACGATGTTGGCTGGAGTATCTAGTTGCTCGATGATCCCGTCTTTCATAATGGCGATCCGGTCTGCCAGTCGTAGCGCCTCGTCAAAATCATGGGTTACGAAAAGAATTGTTTTGTTGAGCACGCTTTGCAGTCTCAGGAACTCGTCCTGCATCTCTTTTCGGATTAGGGGGTCAAGTGCAGAGAAGGGCTCATCGAGGAACCAAATATCAGGTTCGACAGCCAGTGACCGGGCTATCCCTACACGTTGTTGCTGCCCTCCGGACAATTCCCGGGGAAAATAATTTTCACGTCCCTGAAGTCCCACAAGTTCAACCATGTCCATCGCTTTTTTGACGCTATCCTGAGTGCTCACCCCCTTAACCTGCAAAGGGAACGCAATATTCTCAAGCACGGTTTTGTGCGGCAAGAGTGCGAAACTCTGAAAGACCATGCCCATGGTTTCCCGGCGGAGTTCGATCAGTTGTTTATCGTTCATCGCCAGTAGATCTTGCCCTTCGATCAGAATGCGGCCGGCAGTAGCATCTGTCAGTCTGGAGATGCAGCGCAGAAGCGTTGACTTGCCAGAACCTGAGAGCCCCATAATGATGAGCTTTTCGCCTCTGGTGACATTAAAGGAGGCGTTGTTGACCCCGACGATGCAACCAGCTTCCTGAAAAGCTTTGGCATCTACGATGCCGCCTTGTACCTCGGCGAGCTTTTCTTTTGCCCTGTCCCCGAAGATCTTAAATACAGAATCACATTGGATGACCGGTTGTGGATCTGTCGAGAGGTGTTCGTTCGAGGCCATAGTAGAGTTTCCGATTATTCTCTTAGTATCAAGTGGCGATAGCTAGCAGACGATCCTTCAGTCGATTCCTAAAGCTTTCTTTCTTTCTTTCGCCCAAGTCTGAATTAGATTGTCGACCGCTAGACACATAAAGGCCACAAATATACCTAGCGTCAAACCGATTCCAGCACCCCCTTTCTTGGACAACGATGCCATGATGAGTTGACCCAAATCTATTGTTCCGATTAATGCGCCAAAGATCACCATGACCAGTGCGAACACGACTGTCTGGTTGATTCCCAGCATTATGTGGGGAACTGCGAGAGGCAGTTCAATGTTCATCCATCTTTGAAGTCGCGACACTCCTGACATTGTTCCGGCTTCATGTAACGATGTTGGGACGCTGTTTAAGCCCTCTACGGTATATCGGGTGGCTGGGATTACTGCATAAACAATTGCAGCAATCATGACGGAGGTATCCGTAATGCCAAAGAGCAAGATGACTGGGATCAGATAAATGAAGGATGGGAATGTTTGAAAAAAATCACAGACCGAAAGAATTGTTTTGCTGGCAAAACGGTTTTGAGCGGAAATGGATCCAACGACTATTCCGAGAACAGCCGAGATCAACACTGCAAAAGTCGCCATGTAGGCTGTAATTAGTGCTCTGTCCCAGTACTCAGAAAGAGCAATAAAGAGGATCAACCCCCCAATGATGACTGCGGATCTCACTCCTCCAACGATGTAGCCGGCACCCATCACGAGAATGAATGTGGAAAATACCGGCATGCCTAAATAGGCGTCTCGCATCGGCACAAGGACCGATGTGATCAACCAGACATTAAACGCGTTTAAGTAGGGAAAAAAAGCCTCCCAAAACCAGTCGACACCCGCATCGATAAAGGGTGAAATCGTAAATCCCTTGTCAAAGGGGACATAGTACAGATAGTTGATGCCATCCTGGAAGTACAGGGCGCCCAAGTAGGATAAAAGAAACGCCACAAGCGTCAGAAGGATAAATCCGATATAAGGCTTATATTTCTCAAAGAAGCTCAAATCAGAAAAATAATCTTTTTGTTTGTTTGCCCACGCTAGGGAGTATTTATCCAGGATGACGGCAATCAAAACGACGCACAGTCCAATCTCCGAAGCTTTTCCTATTTCCAGAGAATTTAAAGCCACTTTGAGATTAAAGCCCAAGCCTTTGGCGCCAATGAATGCGGCAACGGTTGTCATTGCCAGGCACTGCATGATGACTTGGTTGACGCCTATCAATATATCTGTCCGTGCGGTTGGAATGAGAACTTTGAACAGTAATTGAGACTTGGTGCATCCACTCATTGCGCCGGCATCAACAATATCGGGAGAAACTTTCTTTAGACCGAGAATCGTTAGCCGGATCATCGGCGGGGTAGCAAAGATGATTGTGGCAACGGCGCCCGCGTGATCACCGACTCCAAACAGAACCATGACCGGAATCAGATAGGAAAAATGGGGCATGGTCTGCATGGTGTTGAGCAATGGCTGAAGTGCGGCTTCTACAGATCTGTTCATGTACCCCCAAATCCCGAAGCCCAGGCCAAAAACAAAACAGATAGGCGCGCATACCAGTACAAAAGATAACGTCTCCAGGGAGGGCTCCCATTGTCCAAAAATGCAGAGATACCCAACCCCGATACCTGAAAGCAACGCCAAGCGAGCACCTTGGAGCTGATAGCCCAAAATCGCAGCGCCAGCGACGATCGCGGTCCACGGAAGAGCAGGCCAGTACAACCACTTATTAGCGCTCAAAAATGAGTCGCTGAAGAACGCCCCGATAGTCTGCGCTCCTCCAAGAAAGAGTTCCCGAACAAAGATAATGACAAATAAAATCGCGCTACCTATTGCCCTGGTAATGATCCTGAAAACAGGCCGTTGTTCGTATTCTTTCCAGACAGGATCCCAGACATCGACAGCCAGCCATTGGAACATCAAGTTATCAAGAAGCGTGTTGATCCAGCCTGGGAACTCCTTTAATAGAGGAGGCAAACGCCAAAAATAGCTGGTTTCAGAATGCGGGACAAAATGGTACGAGAACAAAAAAATTATCGCGAGCAGGCCAAACTGCATTGGTCTGGAATTTGTGAAATTAGTGAGCACGCGAATGTTTTCTAACCAGGTAGATGGGCTCTGGGGCAGCGGTTAACGAATGAAAAGACTCAGAATTTGGCTTTAGACGCACTAATTAATTTATTGACAGCGCTTTCCATCAAACCTGTAGGCTGATAACCATAACCCGATTGTTTTCAAATGTCTTTCTTTTTCCACACAAGATAATCGGGATCAATCCTCAGTCGAATAATCAGCCCGAAGATATCAATACGGGAGAACTGTCGTAGTGCGGCCAAAAAAAATCCTCCCTGANGCAGGGAGGATTTTTGGCAAATCAACTTCTGNTGACTNAGTTNTTCCAGAGATCGATCTGAGCCCTGTGATTGNCAATGAATGCCGNGGCAGCTTCAGCATGGGTCATGCCTTTGCTGTCAACGTTGTCAGCCATCTCACCGATTTGAGGAGCATTGAAGGACATCTTTGTGTAGAACTTATATGCGTCCGGATGTGAGAGGGGGAATTTGATATGAGCAGCCTTTTTAAGCCAGCCTTTGGGCGACCCACAGCCGGTCGTCTCCCAGGTGCCCCCGTTTTCTATTCTGCAGCCCTCGTAGTATGGAGGGAATTCAATGAAGGTGAACCCTGCGGCATCAGTGAAGTTTGGAGACCAGTTAAATATGACGGTTCCACGACCTTCCTTCTTGGCAGCATCGAGTTCAGCCCAAAGTGCATTGGCAGCACCTGCAAACTTCACAGTCCACAAGTCATCAATGCCCAGACCCTTGAGCCTGTTAGGCATCACGTCACCGTGCCATTCAACGGGACCCTCCAGCCAACGTCCTTTTCCACCTGAGTCAGCCGTGGCGAAATTTTTTGCACATTCAGGCGACTTCAGAGCTTCCCAATTTGGAAGACCTGGGCACAGACCCTCTTCGATAACCCAATTAGGGACGCCCATTTCTTCGAACGTGATCAGGTTATGACTGCCTGCATCGATCAAGCCGCCTTTGTCCATTGCGTCGTAAAACGGAAGCGCCATGGTTGATTCCCAGGTTTCATGAGCGACATGAAGGTCGCCGATCCGGACAGCCTCATATCGTGAGGCGGATTCTGATGGCACCAGTTCTACTTTATGACCCATTTCTTCGAAAACTTGGGCCATGACGTGCGCCATTACGATCTGACTTGACCAGTTCAAAACCGGGATTCTNATCGGATCAGCCGCCTGCGTGACTGTCGAGGTGGCGCCAAAGGCCAACAGTGTCCCGACCGCCAAGCCTTTAATTTGCTTTGACTTCTTCATATTGCTCCTCCTTTAAAAGTTTATTTTCCAGGTACGCGCCTTCTGCATCCTTTTTACGTTTTTCCACTTGCCCACAATGGGATTCGCCACCGTTTGACAGACCTAATAAAGGGCCATCCGTAAGTTAATTTAGCGCCTCTAGTGGGCAGTGATCCAACGGACCACAGAACAAGTCTAGGCGACTTCAATTTGCAGACCCACAACCAAAATAACACCAATTAACTGCTTTTTCGCGTATTAACCTATTTTTTAAGCAATTAAAAAAATAGCTAATTTTTCCAAATTTTTCTCGCGATACCACTAGATTGCTTATTTGAGCGGCCTAATTGCGAATACTCCCGCCCCGATCGTTGTGTATCGCCGGTCAACCCTTAAGGGTTACGCTCTGACACGTTCTTTTTTGGGATCGTAAAAAGGAAAGGAGACTACTGAGGCGCGGATCCGCTTTTGCTGGCCGTCCAGTTTCCCTATCTCGACTTCGGTCTCTAATTCTGAGTGAGTTGTGTCGATTCGGCACAGAGCAATATTCTTTCTCAGGATCGGAGATCGCATGGCGCTGGTAACGACCCCAACCTGAGCGCGGCCCACACGTACGCAGTCCCCATGGGCTGCGGGTTCATTGCCCTCAAGTTCAAGCCCAACGAGTTTGCGCTGGGGATTCGCTTTTCGTTGCTCCAGGGCCTCGCGTCCGATGAAGTCATCTTGTTTCGAATTCAAGGGGACCGTAAATCCGATACCCGCTTCAAATGGATCTGTCTGGTCACAGAATTCATAACCGGCAAAGATGAGACCTGCTTCAATTCGCACCATATCAAGGGCATCCAGACCCAGCGGCAGCAAGCCATAGGGTTCACCTGTCTGCCATACCGCGTCCCAGATCTTCGACGCATCATCGGGATGGCAGAAGATCTCGTAGCCAAGTTCGCCTGTGTACCCCGTTCGAGAGACCATCACAGGACAACCGTTCAGGTCGCCCAAACGGCCTACGGTAAAACGGAACCACTCCAGTTCCTCCACAGTGGTCTGCGCGGGCGGCGTCCAGATAATTTCTCTCAGGATCTCCCGACTCTTTGGCCCCTGTACGGCCACGTTGTGAATTTGATCAGTGGAGGATTTGACCAGAACTTTCAGCCCCAGCTTTTGCGCCTGTTCGCGAAGCCAGATTCCGCTGTAGTCGTCCCCGCCAATCCAGCGGAAATTATCCGGGCCGAGGCGTAATGCGGTGCCGTCATCAATCATCCCGCCGTGCGGATAACACATCGCGGTATAGGCCACTTGTCCCACCGAAAGTCGACGGATGTTACGTGTCAGCGTGGTCTGAAGCAGGGTTTCGGCATCAGGGCCGAGCACCTCGAACTTGCGTAGCGGCGACAAGTCCATTATCGCCGCACGCTCGCGGCATGCCCAGTATTCGTCAATGGCGCCTGCGTTATTGAATGCGGTGGGTAGCCAATATCCACGATACTCTGCGAAGTTTCGGGTGTGCTGTGAGGTGCGAGGGTGAAAGCCCGTCTCGCGGGTCAGTTGGGTTTCTGCGTCTGGGGTCATTCTGTATGCAATAGCCCGTGAAAAGGCTTTCTCCGGAGTGTAAATACGAACGTGTATATCAGTAGGGTTCCAGCCGTTGGCCGCGCTGGTGTCGTCGGGACAGGCTGTCGATGCGCACACCAGGTCAGTCATGGCTTTAAGAAGCACATAATCGCCCGGCCTTGACCAGGGTTCATCCAAAAAAAGGACGTTGTGGTCGTCGATCCCGGTGTTATAAAAAAAGTTCACAGCTTCCCAGCCGCGTCTTGGTTTAACGCCATAAGGCGCCATAACGGCGTTCAGGTTATCGGAGCAGTTGGGGTGACCNAAGTANCCCTGNTCCTCGTAATANTTNGCCGCACAGGCCAGGCCGAAAGTATCGTGACGTCCACAGGTGTCCTGAACCACCTCCACAAGAGCCTGCATGTCGCGGTCATAATATTTTGAGTAAAGCCCAGGGCCGGGATACCCGCTGCCCATCAGGGTGCGGGTAGTGGTCATATCTATATGGCGTTCTTTCCCTTGATCAAGACCCACGGCACAGAGGGCAAGAAAATCGGAACACTCCCGACCGACGACATCAATAATCTGGATGTATTCACCCGCGTGCACCGTATATTCGCTGGCGGTGCATTTATCAATACGAAGTTCCAGCCGGGGATCCGCCAGGGGCTCAGGCAAAGCGGGTTCTTGAAGCGTCTTGCCTGATTTTCGATTGACGTGAACCGTGAGGGATGTGGGCGGGAATTGCGCATCGACTGCCATTGCACAGCCGGGAGCGCATACAACGCAGAGAAGATCGTTTCGAGCGGTATAGTGCTGAGCCGATCCAGGATGAGTCTCTGAACCAAACAGCGGGATCGCCCTAGCATCGGCCGGACTAATACCCCGTCGCTTCAGTCCAGCTGCGACCTGCCGAGCGCTGGGTTCATTCGAGGCAAGAATCTTCTGAAACCCCGCTGCTTCCTGCGGAGACGTGTCGCAAAGGCTTGCCGGGGCGCAGCGGCCGTCGGTGGAGAAGGCGATCAGCTCTCCCGGCTGCGCGCCTTCGGGATCCGTCACCGTAATTTGGTCTCCTGCAAGCAGTTCAAAAACGATCGAACCGCAGGGCGGTACGGTGTAACGCTCAAGGTAGGGATCGGCGCGCCAAAGGCCGGGTTCGAGGGGCAGGGTGGCCGCAGGGTTGGCTGACAGTTCCATAGTAACTTTGTGATCGTCGTTTGTTTTCGTGTAAAAGAAAACGGCCCGGCGGATATCGCCGGGCCGTTCATACTGCCACTTCTACATCTCCATCTGTTACATCAGTACATCATAAGTTGCAGGCTCTAGCCGTGCTTTTTCTCAACTTCATTCTCATGGCGAATGGCAGAGATGATTGGGATGATGCAAAGTGCCGCGACGATGATCACCCAGACGGTGACGCCCCAACTGCCGGCGCTATTGAAGTACGCGCCTGCACCTTCCCAAGATTCAATTGGACTTGAATCAAACATAGTGGGTTCTCCTAGTTAATGGAATCGAATCAGCTGTAGTCGCGAGACTGCAGACTTTCTGGGTAAGCACCAACGGGAACTTCCGAATCCACTCCGACTTTCTGGA
>PAUU01000024.1 GCA_002713825.1 Acidiferrobacteraceae bacterium
CAGGCCACCTGTGTCGCCGACTGGTCGACGAGAAAGGCAATTTCGCCGCCTGGCGCCGGAACAGCATAAGAAATCGGGTTGGTACCAATGATCGGGGTCTTACCGCCCACGGGCGCAAGGTTTGGAACAGCATTGGTCGCACCCAGAGCCAAAAGACCCGCACGCGCAAGATATCCGGTATGAAACCCCAAGGTTGCGGCGTTGTAGGAGTTGTAGACGCCCATCGCCGCAACGCCATGTGCTTTTGCCGCCGGGATCAGATACTTGAACCCCGCCTCTATCGCCGGATGGGCAAAACCATGCTGTGCGTCTACACGAAAACTGGTCTCAGACACCGACTCAATTTGCGGCACAGCCCTGCCATCCACCTTACCGCTGCGCAGGTGTTCACAGTAATACTGAAGCCAATCAAATCCATGTCCCTCCAAACCAGACAACTCGGTGTCCAGAATGGCCTGCGTGAAGTAATCGGCATTCTTAGGAGATGTGCCGCTGCCGGTGAGCGCATCCCAAATTAGTGAGAAAGCTTCAGCGGGCGACAGCAATATACTCATTTCGCGTGCATCCTTCTTTTGCATTCTCGATTTTTTTCATCTTTTCTTCGATTCCGTCGTGGTGTCGGCCACGCCATTTATCCAGCTGGAATTCCTGACTGCCACAGTTGAATTCGAAGTAGCGGTGGTGCTGTTTTTTTGAAAATCTACTAGGTTTATCGCCCCCGATTTCAGAGAACTCCTTCATGTTAAGACCATTCACTATTTCCGGCATTTTGCTGATGACATTTTTTGCCACGGCCTGTTCACATCTCCCAGGCCAGGCTAACTCCGCTCAATCTAGCAACTTCAGTGAAATTCATTCAGATAATTCTGGTCCCGTTATACCGGTCACTCTTGACAACTACAAAGTCGCTGAGAGCGACGAGGCGTTCCATAACATCACCAAATTGGTGGGCATGAATACCTTTTTCCATTTTCCCATCGGCAACTTTGATCTCGATAACCAAACCGTTGTGAGAATGAATCGAGATACCTAATACAGTGCGGTCATCATAGATGCCTCGGAAGGGGCGACTATCACCATACCAGAAACCAATGGACGCTATCTGTCAGTGATGATCGTCGAGAATGATCACTACATTCCCCAGGTTTTTCTTGAACCTGGAACGCATGAGATAAAAACCAGCACGCCCTTTGCGATGCTGGCGATGAGAATTCGAAGCAACAATAATGATCCGGATGATGCAGCCAAGATCACCGCTATTCGCGAGGGAACGATCCTTAATGTCAGTGGGAATGCTTCCCATGTTCGACCCAATTACGACATGCAGCAACTCGTTGCTCTACGCAATGAACTAACCACCGAGGGGGTCAAACTGGGTTCGCTCATGGGCATGCAGGGAGCAAGAGGAGCCGTGGATCCACAGACGCATCTTTATGGTACGGCGATTGGCTGAGGTCTTTTGCCCGATGCACAAGCTCAGTATCTTGGCTCAACGAAATACCCAAACGACGGCTGCTATAAGGCCACCTACCCGCCCCTGCCCTTCAACGAGCCAGGCTTCTTTTAAATAACGATCTATGACGCTGAGGGATGGATGTATGTGGAGAATGGCATTCTTAATGAGCTCAATCTTGAAATGAACTCAGACGGTTCGTTTGATGCCTATTTTGGAGAGTGCGGTGAGGTTAAAAACAATCTTCCAACGGTAGAGGACTGGAATTACATCCTGCGGATTTATGAGCCACGGCTGGATGAACTGCAGGAATTTCGGATACATAAGGCCTGCAGTAAGAGTAGTATAGACTCGAAACGAGACTTCAGGAACTTGAAGAGGCTTTTCTGTTTCGCCCGACCAACTGAATCCAATCTTGACCTAATTATTAATTGATTTATCTCACCGAAGTCGCAAAACACTAGCGTAATAACCTCAATGGATCCTGCTTTAGGTTTTGGGCTCGTGCCTAACGATTAAGACAGCTAAGATTAACTGAAAATGTATTCTCACTCATGAATAAGAAATATTTTCTCCCTAGTGCTTACATCAATAAAGTCAGACACCTTGTAGCCCGCGCTCTACTGGGAATCGGATTTCAATTGCGCGTAACAACCAAAGTTGGCAAGCATTCAGTTCGTTTTTTGGTTTCTAGTTTTATTGAATATCTTTTGCGTGCTCAAGACAGTTACACGCGAGAAGAAGTTACGATGCACTGGATAAATAGCAAAATAGGTAACGATGACATTGTTTTCGATATTGGGGCTAATGTAGGTGCTTACAGCCTATTTATGGGGCTCAATGTTGCTCGCGGAAGTGGGAGAGTCTACGCGTTTGAACCAGAATCCTCGAATTTCTACGCGCTGAATAGAAATATTCGGGAAAATAACCTAACTCAAACGGTGTTGCCTTATGCGATTGCTTTCAGCGATCAAACACGAGTTAGCAAGTTTTTCCTTAGTTCGGTTATTCCTGGATCAGCTTTGCACAGCATCGACAATCCAAATAGCGGGGGAAACACTTTTGAGGCAAAACACATCCAAGGCGTCTATATCATGACAGTTGACGACTTTGTGCGAGAACACGACGTAGATTTTCCAAACCATATTAAGATAGATGTAGATGGAGTGGAGGACCAGATCATACATGGTATGACAGAGACACTATCTGATCATAGACTTCAGTCCATAATGATTGAGATCCAAACAGTGCTTAGCTCAGGTACGGTCGAGTCTTTTATCGAAGGCAAAGGATTTACCGAATCCATGCGCGAACCAAGCGGGAATAGCGGAAGTCAGTTTAATGTGCTCTACACTCGGATAACTAATAGTGGCACCCATGTTGTCGATGATATCGTGTCAAACGATGAGGGTGGTGCGCTTAGCTAATCGACGATTGCAATGAGCAAGTCCATCACATTTGTATTTGTGGGCCCGGTATAAAGTAATTCTCCGCATTGTTCCAGGTAGGTGCCGGCATCGGCCCGGCGAAGCGCATCTGAAGCCGTGGTTTCACTCCACGTAGTCCCGGCAATCAGGCCGCCCGCGGCCGATGTTGGGCCATCTGTCCCATCGGTCCCTGCGACCAGAACACTGATGTCATCTCTGCCCGCGATATGCGCCGACAGGGCAAGCGCCAAGCTTTGGTTTCGCCCTCCCCGACCGGGATGCTCTGGCAAAGTCACTATGGGCTCACCGCCAAACAAATAAACCCCGGGCAGCGCGTTGGCAATAAACGGTCCAAGTCGATCCGCCAATTCATATATATCGCCATACAGAGTTTCACTATTCTCTATAACGGTGAGACCCAACTGCTCAGCCTTTGAGGCTGCGGCCTGGCGAGCGATCTTGTTGGAGGCAATGATTCGACTGGCACCTTTATCGGATAAAAGATTTGTATCTCCAAGGCCTGACCCAATAACCGCAACACTGTCACCTTCAACGTCGGAGATGGCATAGACCCTGATCTGCCGGCCTGGAAAACGCTCAATGAGCTTGCCCCCTTTGATCAATGAATAGCCTTTGCGACGAGCATTGATTTGGTCGATCGTTTTTCCTGTGGCCAGCATCTCGTCAGTCATCGCCTTTAACGCGCTGAGCGACACATCAGAAGGCAAGGCTTCGGCAAGGGCCGACGCCCCACCGGAGACCAAAAACAGTACATCACTGTCCGCAGGTAACGCTTCGATGGAATCAACAAGCAGTTTCCCTGCAGACAGCGAGTTTTCATCAGGGACAGGATGTGCGGCTTCCATAACTCTGACGCCTGGGAAAGCATCAAACTCATCGGTTACATGGCCATATTTGGTGATCACTAGCGCAGGGCAATCGGGCCACTTATCCAGGGCTCCAAGAGTCATACCGACTGCCGCCTTTCCTACCCCGATGATTAAACTCGGTGAAAATGGGGCGTCCACGGCAATGGCATTGGCTACTGCCTGGCGGCCCGAAACCGCTAAGACTGCGGCATCAAATAACTGCCCTAGCTGCTTTTTTCGATTGTCAGCTGTCATCTATCGGGAATACCGGATAAAACCGCTCGCGCATGAAATGCAGCACATTTTAGAAGGGTCGCAGGCAGATCTGCTAAAGAATACTGCCATTTTGATATGTTCAAAGGTGAAATAAAATCGATGTCTCATTCGTATTGAATTAGTGAAGGGAGCAGTTTGGTAGGTTTCGGGCCACCTAAATCGCCAATTTATAGAGTTTGTGCTCAATCAATACTCCCCAGACAATCCACACGGTGTTAGCGCAGCGCTCGCACCAAACAAAAAGGAAAAGGGAAACACTATGTCTAAAAAGATAAATAAAGCCTTGATCACGGCAGCGACTGTGGCAGCGGTAAGTGCTCTTGGCACTCCATTGGCGCATGCAGGGGCCAACGAGAGGTGTTACGGCGTGTCTCTGGCGGGCCAGAACGACTGCAAGGCGGGCGCCGGAACCAGCTGCGCTGGCAGCTCAACAGTGGACTATCAGGGTAATGCCTGGACTTACGTCCCAAAAGGTACTTGCACCACCATCGAACTGCCGACCATGTCTGACGGCACGGAGCGTGCGGGTTCTCTCGAAGCGCTGTCTCGTGACCTGCCGGGTTAAGGCCTGAATTCCAGCGCGCGGATAACCATGCCTGGATCATGGATCTGGCATGGTTATCACAGCCGGAAATGCGAGGTACGTTTTTATGCCTGATGTTGCCCCAGGGAAACACTTGATCAAGACCTCATCATCGATTGACCTTCCCATTGACAATCCCGGCGTCAGTTTCAAACCCCAGTACTTTGAAGAAGCGAGTGCAGGAGAGCATGCGCTCGGCTGGTTTGAGATTCATGCCGAGAACTACATGATCGATGGTGGTCCAGTAAGGAACCAACTTGAGCAGTTGCGCCGGGACTACCCCATATCGTGTCATGGTGTCGGACTATCGATCGGCTCAGAACAAGCCCTAGATCAGTCGCACCTTTCACGCTTGAAAACGCTGCTGGATTGGCTGGAACCCGCTGTGCTCTCAGAGCATCTGGCGTGGTCCAGTCATGGGGTCAACTTCTTTAACGATCTGCTGCCGTTGCCGTATACCAGAGCGACGTTGAAGCAGGTCGTAAACCATATTGATGAAGTGCAAAACACGCTTCATCGCCCGATACTGCTGGAAAATCCATCCACTTACCTCGACTTCTCCACTCACGAGATGAGTGAAGCAGAATTTATTTCTGAGATCATCAGGCGTTCGGGTTGCGACCTGTTGCTTGACATAAATAACGTCTACGTCAGCGCCACAAACCAGGAATTTTCCGCAAACGGTTTTCTTGATGCTCTGCCGGTCGAGGCAATAGGTCAGATTCACCTGGCTGGCCATTCAGTTGATCAGGACGAGGCGGGGCACTGCCTGTTGATTGATAGTCACAACCAGCCGGTCGCTCAACCAGTCTGGGAACTCTATGATGTCGCGATCGAGAAGTTCGGCGCGACACCCACCCTTATCGAGTGGGATGATGATCTGCCGGAGTTCACGCGATTACAAGCCGAGGCCAGAGCGGCAGAACAAAGACTGCGAGTTGCTCGAGATAAGGAGCATTATCGTGTGGCAAGCTGAATTCGCATCGAGTTTGCAGGATGCTGATACTCCCCCGCCTCCGTTCTTGCGCAGCCCCGGCGGGCTTCAGGCGTCCCGACGGTTTGCTGTTTATCGCAATAACGTCTACTCGAGTCTTGTGAACAACCTATATGAGGGATATCCGGTTGTCGCCAAATTGGTGGGCGAAGCATTTTTCAAAGGCATGGCCAGCTGTTATGTTCGCGCCCACCTTCCTCAGTCGCCAGTCATGGTCTTCTATGGCGAAACTTTTGGCGACTTTATAGATGACTTTGCTCCAGCTTCAGATCTTCCCTACCTTGGTGGAGTTACCCGGCTTGAGTACGCCCGAAGACTGGCACTCCACTGTGCTGATCAACGTCCGCTCGACAGTGAGCTGCTTACGGCAATGCCGATTGAGCAACTGCTGGATCACTATCTAACCTTGCATCCCTCGCTCCAGATCGTTGAGAGTGATCAACCCATTTATTCAATCTGGCTACGCAATATGCCCGGAATGGAACATCATGAGGTTCCAAATCAGAGGGAAACTGTGCTGGTTCGACGGCTGGCCCAGCAGGTGGAAGAGCAGTTAATGCCGGCAGGGGGTGTCCAGTTTTTCGCCATGATTCAAAGCGGTCATACGCTGGGCCAATCTGCAGAACGAATAATCGACGCAGGCCATGAGGCGCAGCTCAGTGAACTGATTCGAATCGCCCTTCAATCAAGTGTTCAACGATCCTTATCCTCGACAGCAGACCCTACGGCATCGTAACGCTTCGAATCCACGATAATGGGCACAGAACCTCATCATTTGGAGACACCCATGCGTTGGTTACAGACAGCAGGCTTGCAACTTATCCCTCTGCTTGCGCGCGCGCTTTTTGCGTTCACGCTGCTTGCATTTTTCTGGAAATCTGCCCTGACGAAACTCGGCGACAGGATTACGGGATTGTGGACGCCCTCTGCTGGTGCTTACGGGCAGATTCTTCCGCTTCAGTTCGAGGCGGTGGGTTATGACCCCTCGGCAATGAGCACGCTCAACTGGGCGATTGTTATGCTCGGCACTTACGCGGAATTTATTCTGCCTGCCTGCATCGTCATCGGTTTTATGACCCGGCTCACAGCCCTCGGCATGGTTGGCTTCATCATCGTCATGTCGCTGGTTGATGTCACCGGACATGGGGTCGCGCTGGGCTCTTTGCTCGACGGGAATCCTTCAGGTCTGATACCCGATCAACGGCTGTTCTGGATCTTTCCACTGATGGTGATCGTTTTCTTCGGCGCCGGACCGTTGTCCATTGACCGGCGCATTCAACTCCATCGACAAAAAACAAAAGGCGAGGAAAGCCCTTGAGTGATTCCTGATATCTCTTGCCGGGGTTCATTTTTACCACGCTGAACTAGATGAGGGCATTGGCCCGGCCCAGTATCATCGAACTGAACTCTCAAGAGAACGATCGTGGGACGACTAGACGAAGAAGCCATTGCGGAACTGATGCGAGCGGCCATAACCGGAGACCGTGAGGCCTACCGCCATTTTTTTGAAAACATAACGCCGATGCTCGATAACATGCTCAGAACGATGTCCCCTTCCCTTCCGTCGGATCTAAGGGAGGATATTGTTCAGGAGACGCTGACCTCCATTCATGCCAAACGCCATACCTGGCGCCAGGACAAAGCCATCCTGCCCTGGATTTACGCCATCGCGCGCTATCGACTCATTGACTTTTTGAGAAGAGAAAAACGCTCTCCAACGATATCCATTGATTTGGAATCCGGATCATTTGATGACTGGGCCCATCCGCGTAAGGACACGAGTGCCCTCCGACACGATCTTGAGCAAGGGATTCGCAACCTTAACCCGCAAACAGAAGCAGTCGTCCGCGCGATGGGGGTAGAAGGCAAGGATGCGAAGCAGATAGGAGCGGAACTGGGGATCAGCGAAAACGCTGCCCGCATCACTTTTCACCGCGGCCTGAAGAAACTTCGCGCTTTCCTTTCGGAAAGCTACCAGGAGAGATAAGAGATGACCCAAAGCAACCCATTAATTGAAGAGTTATCTGCCGACGCAAAAGTCACTTCTGGCTCGCTCAGCAGACATTATTGGACTGTGCTGGTTTCAGCGGCTCTGCCGATCGCTCTGATAGGCCTGTGGATCTTTCATCTTGCTGGTGCTTCGGTACGGCCAGATTATTTTGACCTCATAACGAACTCAGGCGTTGCATTAAAGCAGCTCATTCCCCTTATGATTCTCCTCACAGGTGCTCCTATTATCCTCATACTGATGCACCCGGAAACACGGCTATCTAGCAACATTTTGCCTCTGGTCGCTGCCCTTTCGATCCCGCCGATAATGATGGCCTGGACTCTGGCTCCACTCACAGGGGAAGCACGGTTTTCACTTATTCAGGGAGATGGATTCGTCCAATGCTTGCTCTCGATCAGCGCGCTCTCCGTCGGCTTGATCGCAGCTCAGATAACAGTTCTTCGCAACGGAGCCGTGACCAAGCCAATCGCTGCAGGAGCCATCGCAGGCGCTGCGGCTGGCGCTATCTCAGCGATCATCTACGCGTTTATCTGCACTGAGGACAGTCCTGCCTTTTATGGGCTTTGGTATACCGTCGGTATTCTGTTTGCAGGCAGCATCGGCGCCACCGCAGGAAAATTTTTCTTGAAGTGGTAGACATTTTTTCTCATCAAAATCGGCACTTGTCGCCAAACTAGGCTCTTTCAAACCCGCGAAAAATCTCCCAATCCGTTACCCGCCTGTCGTACTCGAATTGCTCATAACGCGCTGCGTGCACATAGTGATCGACCACATCGTCACCCAAAGCCTGGCGAAGCATCGCTGATTCATCGAGTGCTCTCGTTGCATCGCGCAATGTAGATGGGATGTGCCGACCTTCACCGCCATAGGCGTCACCAACGAAAGACGCCTCAAGCGGGGTTTGATGTTCGATCCCGTACAGACCGGCAGCTATTTGTGAGGCAAGAGCCAGGTAAGGATTGAGGTCCGCGCCTCCCACCCGGCATTCGACCCGTACATTTGCCGTATCCGCGGCGCACACCCGATAGCCGGCAGTACGATTGTCAAGACTCCAGACCGCCTTAGTAGGCGCGAAGGTGCCTGCTTGAAATCGCTTGTAGGAGTTAATGTACGGCGCTAGAAAATAGGTAATCTCATCGGCGTAGCCAAGCAAACCAGCGAGATAGTGGCGCATGGTTTCGGACATGCCATGCTCTGCGACCGGATCATGGAATACAGGGTTGTCGTCGAGGCTTCTCAACGATTGATGGATGTGACTCGAGTTGCCGGCGTGGTCATAGTCCCACTTCGCCATGAACGTTACCGACCGGCCCTTCTGCCAGGCAATTTCCTTGCACGCATTTTTGACAATGACATGGCGATCCGCCATGTCCAGAGCTTGTGCATAACGCACGTTAATCTCTTCCTGACCGGCACAGGCTTCCCCCTTGCTGTTTTCAACCGGCACGCCAGCTCCCTGCAGACCCGTTCGTATGGCCCGCATCACTTCTTCCTCCTTTGTGGTCTGGAAAATGTGATAGTCCTCGTTATAGTGGCTAGCAGTCGTTAAGCCTCGGTAGCCGCTCTCGTACGCAGACTGAAAACTGTCATCGAAGAGATAAAACTCGAGCTCGGTTGCCATCACCGCCTTAAAGCCCTTGCCCTCTAAACGGCGGACCTGTTTTTTCAGTACGGCTCGAGGAGAGTGAGGGACCTCTTCATGAGTATGGTGATCAAGAACATCACATAGCACCAAAGCCGTTCCCTCGAGCCAGGGCAATCTGCGCAGTGTGGCCAGATCCGGCTTCATGACGTAGTCACCATAGCCCGCCTCCCAGCTCGTAGACTTGTATCCCTCGACGGTTTCCATTTCCATATCCGTCGCCTGCAAATAATTACAGCTATGGGTTTCGTCGATAGCGCTTTCAAGAAAAAACTCTGCCTGGAAGCGCTTACCCATTAAACGCCCCTGCATGTCAATCTGGCAGGCCAACACCGTATCGATATGACCCTCTTTCACATCCTGCGCCAGTTGCTCAACACTCATCATGCCGTCGTTCATATGAAATGGACCTCGGGATAGCTAGACTTTATTTTTGTGATACATGCATTCTACAAATCTCATCGCGCCTTTGCTTATCACCCGGCTTATTGACTACACCAGAACAGGGCTCATAATCCTCTGACTAATCGTCACAGCAAAGGGTTAGCCATGTACTCTTGGCAGTGCGCGTCTCATGTAACGAGCTTAATTTCAGCGAGGATTTATGATCTGGAAAGTCTATTTATCTGGTGAGATTCACTCAGATTGGCGTCAGCAACTGATCGACGGCGCCATTGCCGACGATCTGCCCATCACATTTACTTCGGCCGTTACCGACCATGAAGCAAGCGACGCGGCCGGCGATCTGCTCGGAGCAGAAGAGAACTCATTTTGGCGCGATCACAAATCGTCGAAAGTGAACGCNATAAGAATCAAGACACATCTTGAGAATTGCGACATCGCNATCATCCGGTTTGGAGAAAAATTCAAGCAGTGGAATGCTGCNTTTGATGCCGGATNNTGTGCCGCNAAAGGCAAACCCTACATAACGCTNCATGACGAAGACATCGTCCACGCGCTAAAAGAAGTTGATGCCGCAGCAATGGCCTGGGCAAAAACAACTGACCAGGTGATCCAGATATTGAAGTACGTTACACGGGCTTAATATGCCGTCTAAGCGGGTTCATCGATGCACGTCTGGAGTGCCCTCGCTAATCCCGCTTCTTCTCTGAGAATAACTCTCCNCCCTGTCCCCAGTCGGATTGCTCGACATCGGTCAAAATCACATCCACGGCGTCGTGTGTGCTGCCTGCCGTCTCGACAAACGCATCGGTTAGGGCGCGCACCAGATCTCGCTTTTGCTGGGGTGTACGACCGGCAAACATCTGTACCTGAATTAAAGGCATGTGGTTTCTCCTGTTCTTATCATTTTCTGGAAAGGTGGAGTACATACTCTAGGGCATAGAGGATGTTCAGTTAGGGGTCGGCCGCGAAATTAACTAGGCAATTCTCGTCTTATCCCATGCTCGATATTTCTAGGCATGATCCATTCCGGCCATGATCTGGCTACCGTCCTGGGGAATCCAGGACTTTTCCTCCCCCTCATAGTCATCACCCGGATTGCCCATTACCGTAGTACGCCACATCAGTCGCGAATAAGAGTCCAAGTCATACCACGTTGCACAGTGGAGAAGATTTCGATTATCAGTGATCAATAAATCTCCAACCTCCCAGCGATGCGTGTAAACAAATCTCTCCTGCGTAGCGTGCGCGAGTAGTTCGCGGATAAGTCTGGCGCCTTCTCCATCCGGGCCCACCTCAAGTTCAGCCACCGGGCCATCAACAAAATCCATCTGTTTTTCCTCGCAGATGAATAGTGAGTCCTCTCCGCTGACAGGATGCCGGCGCAGNAGAGGATGCTGTTGCGGTAACTGATGCGGCAAAAGATCTAGAACAGGTTCCCCTCGCTCCACGGCCTCACGTGAGCGGCCGACCCAACTCGGCGCGTGGATTCCGTTGAGATTGCGTAGACGTTCCCGCATCTGCGGTTTAAGTGCCGCACAAGCTCTAGTGCAATCTGCAATCAGCGTCTGCCCCTGATCGGGAGGGGGTACACGCACAGCCAATAGCAACGTGATGTCAGGCGGCGGACGTCGGTAGCTTTGGTCACTATGCCAGTTAGGCTGGTGTGGGAATTCAACTCTCAACCCATCGTCACGACTTACCTTGGGTGGCGGAAGATGATTACAAGGTGGGTCGTTAGACAGGATAAGTATCTCTTCTTCGGAATCGTGGAAAAATCGGGGACTCGTCAAAGTCTGATGATAGTTCTCAACTTCGGATCCAAATAGTCGACTGAGTTCGACCAGCGCTTGNGGACGCGCAAATACACCATGCATTCCCTTAATCACCAACAATCCACGCGCGGTATAAAAACGATCGAGGATTACATCTACATTAGCAGCAAGAGCGGCGAACACATCCTCAAGGTCGCCACTCTTGAACTCAAGGCGAATGCCGAAACCGTCTTGACCAAGTTCGGTTATACGATACGCTTCTTGCACGATTCTAGTTCAGTATTTCATTCAAATATTCGTCCACTTCAAGATGGGGGAGCAGAATTTTATGAATACTTTTCACTCAATCATCGTTTGCGGCTCGCCCCATCTTGGCTTCGTAGCGGGCTAGAGTCTTTCCTGCGCCCCAGTCATTGCCCTTGAGCGCGCGCTGNATCGCAATGAGGTTNTCGTCTCGTATGCGTTCGAGNTCCCGCGGGNTCAAGCCTGCGGCCTGCTTTTCACATTGGTCACCCACCTCATTGACGAAGTCATCAGTCAACTCAGGCACATCCATCAACTTGGTCCAGGGCCACTTAAGACACGGACCAAACATGGCCAACATCGCCCGCATACCTCCTTCACCGCCAGCCAGGTGGAATGTCTGCATCGTGCCCATCTGTGCCCAACGCAATCCTGGACCGTAAGCAATAGCCGCATCGATCTCGTCGGCCGTGGCCACCTTGTCATGAAGNAGCCACAGTGCCTCGCGCCACAAAGCTTCCTGCAGGCGATCAGATAGAAACCCTGCTATCTCAACCCGGCAATGCAGCGGATGCATTCCGATGTCCGCAAAAAATGTTTTGCCCCATTCGATGTATTTGTTGTCGGTCTGTGTGCCTGCCACAAGTTCCACCAGCGGCAACAGGTATACCGGATTAAAGGGGTGCGCGACCATCAGTCGCTCTGGATGCGTCATCTCGGCCTGCAACTCACTCGGCATGATGCCGGAAGTGGATGAGGTGATGATCGCATCGTCAGCAGCAGTGGTTTCGATTTCTGCATAGACTGCGCGTTTGATGTCGGGGCGTTCCGGCACTGATTCAATAATCAGCTGGGCGCCCTCAGCCGCTTGGGCGACAGTTTCGTGCCAGGTCACTGACCCTTTGGAGCCGCGGGGTGCATCGGTCAGGCCGGCATAGGCCCGATCTGCATTAGCAAGCACCGCATCGAACTTATCCTTGGCATCAGGCGCCGGGTCAAAGACGCGAACGTCAATGCCGTTTTCAATAAGACGAGCGGCCCAGCCGCCACCAATCACCCCTCCACCGATAATTGCAACTGTTTCGATACTGTTCATCGCTCTACCTTCTTTGACNTAGACAGTTTGGGGCATACGCTTTTGCAGTTGGAGCTTTTCGCGCACCTCTGCCGGTGTCATCAGCGCGCACCCCATGTTGGTCACAATCGTTGCCGCCTTTTCGACAAGTTGGGCATTGGTGGCGAGTTGGCCCTTTTTCAGCCAAAGATTGTCTTCGAGACCGACTCGGATATTGGCGCCAGCGAGTACCGATGCTGCTGCGTAGGGCATCTCATTGCGCCCGAGTGAAAACGCCGACACCGTCCAGCCCGCCGGCGCGTTATTAATCATTGCCATAAAGGTGTTTAGATCATCGGGTGCGCCCCACGGGACGCCCATGCACATCTGAATCATCACCGGTTCCGGAATGATCCCCTCCTGAACCAACTGTTTGGCAAACCACAGGTGGCCAGTATCAAACGCCTCAATCTCAATACGGACCCCAAGATCCGCCATCATCTTCGCCATCGCGCGAAGAATCCCCGGCGTATTTGTCATCACGTAGTCTGCTTCCGCGAAGTTCATCGTCCCGCAATCAAGAGTACAGATCTCCGGCANGCACTCTGCAACATGNGCCACACGCTCNGTNGCACCNGCCATGTCNGTNNCTTCTTCNTTCANNGGCAATGGACTTTCGNCATNNCCAAAAACCATATCGCCGCCCATNCCGGCGGTCAGGTTGANNACCACNTCNGTGTCNGNNTCNCGNATACGATCNACCACNTCNCGAAANAGTTCTTTTTGCCGGCCAGGCTTTCCGGTCTCGGGATCACGCACGTGACAATGCACGATGGCCGCACCCGCCCTAGCCGCATCGATAGCGCTGGCCGCGATCTGTTCTGGCGAGCGCGGCACGTGTGGCGACCGGTCTTGTGTTCCCCCCGAACCTGTCACGGCACAGGTAATAAACGGCTTAAGATTCATCTCTAAAGGCATGTCGCACCTCCTAAGTGGACGGAACATATTGTCATATCTGATGCTCCTCCAATTGTAAAAAAACGCACAATACTTAACGATTTGCGATCGCAAATCCATTAACTCAAAATCTGACACACTTGGTGGCTCATCCCGCTTAACGCAGAAATTGGCTACCCATAGCCATTCAAGATTAATATCCCGCCTTGTTGGATAAAAGTTAACTTTTGAGGTTTTTGGTGATAACTGAGCGAACTCTATCCCGTGATCTCATGGATGCGGAGATTCTTGCCATGTGGCCCGACTTACCTTTGGTGCATAGGTTCCTGCTAGCAACTGGACAGCCGCTCAAAGACATAGTCGAAATGGACTGGTCTGACATCGATGAAGAGACCGGGGTGTGGACGAGAACCAAAAAACAATCTTCAACGGCCTGGGATCTGACCATTCCTGAGTGGGTGTTAACGTGGATTCCTAAATCAACCCTGGGGAGCGGCGTCTTTCTCGACCCGGATGGCAAACTCCTGACGCCAAACACTGTCTCTATACAACTTGACCAACATGTGTCTTCTATTGGTATGGAGGCTGTCACGGCCGAGGATATAAGGAACTATGTCCGGGAGCAGATGACTGAGCTTGGCAATAACGAACTTGCCGCACAGGTCGTGGATCAGGCTGAGGCTATTCCCACAAGTCGTGTTTCTTTAGAAGACCAGGTGGTAGCCCAGGCCACGCTAATGGAGCGCTGGAGTTATCGCCTGCAGGAAATCGTTCTAGAGGGGGGCACTACATTGGGTGACACTCCGCTCAGTAATTCCCACTAGCGGTGCTGCCTTAAAAGTGGGCTAAAGGAGACAAGGTAAGGATGGCAACAAAGCGCTATCAAGCGATTTGGGATCGGATATGCCGAGGCGAGCGAATTCTGCTGGATGGCGCTACCGGTACCGAGTGTGAACGCCGAGGCGTACCTCAGGTCGTGAACACCTGGAACAGCGGCGCTGCCCTCTCTCACCCCGAGATCGTCCGCGCGATCCATGAAGAGTACATCGAATGCGGCGCAGAGATCATTATCACCAACACCTTCAGCTCATCGCGTCATTGCCTTCGTTCAGCTGGGATCGAAGATCAATTCGAAGAACTCACCAAAGCTGCTGTCCGGCTTGCCAATGAGGCAAGGAGCGCTTCCAGCCAGTCCGGGCTGTTGATTGCAGGAGGAATTACGCATTGGATATGGACCAAGGATATACCGTCTATAGAAGAGCTTGAAACCAATACCCGTGATCAGGCCATGCTGATGGCAAGCGGGGGATGCGATCTCATCATGCTTGAGATGCTGAGCCACATCGACCGCTTGCTTGCCTGCGTTGACGGAGCCAAGGCAAGTGGATTGCCGGTCTGGGCGGGTGTGTCGGCAAAACCGATAGATGGGAGGATGTGCCTTTTGGGCGGCGAACCTTTAGAAGACGCGCTTGTCGCGCTTAAAGAAAAAGACGTTCCTCTTATCAATATCATGCACACTGAAGTCGACCATATAGACGCGTGTCTCGATATCCTAAAAACTCACTGGCAGGGCGCAGTCGGGATCTACGCACACGTCTGTCAATTTAGTAAAGACGATACGACGGCGAAATTCGACGATATGATCTCTCCCTCAGACTATGCCCAGGTATCCAAACGTTGGATGGATCAGGGTGTGCAGCTGATCGGCGGCTGCTGTGGCGTTCGCAAGGAGCACATCTGCGAACTGCGGCAGGTCGTCTGAATACTGATAGCGCGCCGACACTCCAGGTTACTTAAGCCTCAGAAAAAGCGGTCCATGTTTAGACTGAGCACACAACAAAAATCAGATTTTGATCGAGATGGATTTCTCATTGTCGAACGGTTGATCGATGACGATACCGTTGAAAGATTGAGAGACAGCTTCGATGCGCTTTTTCGGGGGGAGTTTGAAACCGGGGTACGCCCTGATGAAGTCAACTG
>PAUU01000025.1 GCA_002713825.1 Acidiferrobacteraceae bacterium
CTCGCGCTGCTCCACTGTCGCTTCCTGGCCGAGCAGGTTATCGACCGGGTTACCGACATAGCGGAACATCATGAATGAAATAAACGCGACCAGGAACAGTACGAAAACGGACTGGCCGAGGCGCCGAAGAATAATCAGCAGCATAGCGCCATAAGTTTATTGGGCCCCGACAGCAACTGCCCGGGCTCAATCACTCCTTGTACACCGGGACAGCCTAGCCGATCCGCGAGGGATCGACCAGGCGCGTCTCGATGAATCAGTTGAAGGTCAGGAACTGGAAGTGCGGTTGGTCTTCGGGCTGGACAGCGAAATCAATGCTGTCTTTCATGCCCCAGTTCAAAACCTGGTTATGAATCGGCAGATACATCTGCTGAGCCTGGATGGCAGCCCAGATTTTGCCAATCGTGGCATTCCGTGCCGCCAGATCGGTCTCTGATTCGAGGCTGACGATCATGTCGTCGACGGCGGAGTCAGAGTAACCGGTTGGGTTCCAGGAACCGCGGTCGCCGGTCCGGCTGTGCACCAGGAAGTTGAAGATATAGTGCGAGTCAAAGGTCGGAACACCCCAGCCCAGCATGTAGAAGTCGGAGTCACCCCCTTTGATAAACGGGAAGTGCTGCGCTTTCGGCTTGGCGTCGAGGGTAACGTTGATTCCGATCTGACCCATCATGCCCACAGCTGCCTGGCAGATCGCTTCGTCGTTGATGTAGCGGTCGTTCGGGCAGTTCAGGGTGATGTCAAAACCATTGGCGTGGCCAGCTTCGGCCATCAGGGCCTTGGCTTTATCCAGGTCGTGAGCAGGATACTCGTTAAGGGCAGAGGTCCAGCCGTTCACGAACGGAGGCATGATGACGCCAGTCGGATCGGACTGGTCACGCATGACGACTTTCTTGATGGCTTCACGGTTGATCGCGATGTTCATTGCCTGACGCACACGCAGGTCAGCCGTAGGCCCATCCGCATTGTCTATGCCAAAGAAGATCACCCGGTTCTGCGCGGCGGTGCCGACCTTGAGGCCCGCCGTCGAACTGACGCGACCCAGATCCTGAACTGGGACGTCCTGAATGATGTCTACCTCACCTGAAAGCAAAGCAGCAACGCGGGTCGCGGAGGATTGGATCGGGGTGTAAATGATCTCCGTTACCTGGCTGGGGTAGATACTCTTGCCCCAGTAGTTGGGATTAGCAGACAGAACGGTCTTTTCGTCGATCGAGCGGCTGACCAGTTTGAAGGCGCCGGTTCCGTTGGTGTTCATCGTCGCAAAGTTGGTCTCGCCCTTGGCCACATCGTGCGGTGTCATCACGTCGTTGGCTTCAGCCCAGCCCTTGTCCATCATGAACATGTTGGTCAGGTTGTTGACCAAAAGAGGGTTGGCGCCATGCGTTTCGATGTCGACAGTATGAGAATCGACAGCGCGGACTTCCTTGACAGATGACAACAGTTCTTTCATGTCAGAACCATCAGCCATTGCCCGATTGAGGGAGAAAACAACGTCTTCAGATTCAAAAGCAGCGCCGTCGTGGTAGGTCACGCCCTTGCGCAGTTTAAAGCGCCAGACGTTTGGATTATCGGGCAGTGCCGCCCACTCGGTTGCCAATGACGGAATAATGGCACCTGACATATCACGCTGGAGCAGCGAGTCATAAATCTGGTGTGCTAGTGCATGGGTTGGGCCTTCATTCTGAGCATGGGGGTCCATGGTCAGAGAATCGCCTGCACGTGCCCAGCGGATAGTCTCAGCGGAGGCGAGGGTGGATACGAAGACACCCGCGACCACACCGACCGCCAGTCTGGTAGTCAGAGATTTCATGGTTAACTCCTTCGGTTGGGTAAAACTTTATTGCCGCTGTTTTTTTTACAACGTCAGTAGATTAGACCCCCAGAAAGGAAAGATTTCAACTAAATCAATACGATTTTCGAGAATCTGCAATCAGATTGTTACAAAAGAGGGCACTGGGGAAGAATGACGCCCGCGTGATAAGTTGAATTTTTGTCTTTTGGCCTAATTGTGCTGACAAATGAGACTTAGTCCCGCGTTCCTAGTTCCTGAGAGTGACCGGGTTTCGAAAGCCCTGCCATCAGGTTATAGAGAAGAGGGGTCAGGAACAAAGTCAATATCAGCGCCATTGTGAGTCCGCCGACAATCACCCAGCCGATGGTGATTCGGCTTTCTGCGCCGGCACCGCTCGCAAGAACGAGGGGGGTGGCGCCGAGGATGGTTGAGATCACGGTCATGACAATGGGGCGAAGACGCAGAGTAGAGGCTTCGAGCACTGCCTGCCGAACCGTTTTTCCAGTCGAGCGCAGCTGGTTGGCAAATTCAACAATGAGTATGCCGTTCTTAGCCATGAGGCCAATCAGCAGGATGATCCCGATCTGACTGTACACGTTAAGGGACAGTCCCATCAGGGTGAGCGAGTAGATGGCGCCGGCCACGGCCAGGGGAACCGACAAAACAATCACCATTGGGCTGACAAAGCTCTCAAATTGTGCAGCCAGCACCAAAAAGACAATCAGGAGGGCAATTGAGAAGCTCAAAAGCACGCCGCTGGACGCGCTCTTGAAGACCTTGGATTGCCCTGAGTAACTCATCTTGATGCTGCTGGGCAGAATGGATTCTGCGCCCTGTTCCATAAACGCCACCGCCTCGCCAAGCGTGTAGTCTGGAGACAAACCCGCAGATATCGTAATAGAGGGGAGCCGGTCAAAGCGGCGCAACTGTGCTGCTGCGGCGTTTTCCGTGGCTGAGACGAATACACTGAGCGGCACCAGTTTGCGGGCACCAGAATCCGGGTCAATTGAGCGTACGAATACGTTTTCGAGGCTATTGATGTCACGCCGGTCTTTCTTTTGCGCCTGAATGATCACAGGGTATTCTCGTCCCCGGTCTATGTAGGAGCTCAGCTTTTTTGAAGCAAACATTGACTGCAAGGTGAATGCAATTTCTTCTACGCTGACACCCAGATCGTCTGCCCGTCGTCGATCAAGTTTGAGATCGATTTGCGGCTGGTTTTCCTCGTAATCCATTCCCGGATTGATAAGGTTATCGTTGGACTCAGCGTAACCAAGCAGTTCAGTCGCCGTACGCTTGACCTCTTCAAAGTCTGGGCCGCCTACTACGATCCGAAGCGGCGTCGAGCTTCCCCGTAACCCGAGCCCTGCCGGACTGGCAACGCCGGCTCTTGCGCCAATCAGACGTCGGGTGATGGGACGCATCTGCCTAACCAGCTCGGCTTGGGAGGCTTCCCGATTATCCCAATGTGCCAAACGCATCACAACGAAACCACGATAAGGCCGGTTACCCCAGCCAACAATGCTGTAGACCGTTTCGATATTGCCGTCTTCCTGGAAAGGCAGCAGATCGCGCTCAATAATCTGCGCTTGAGAGTCGGTGTAGCTTGCGGTGGATCCCTGCGGTGCGGTCATGGGAATGAACGCCACGCCTCGGTCCTCTCTGGGCGCCAGCTCTCTCGGCAGCGTGTCGTAAAGCACAACGCCACCGAGCGAAAACACGATCGATCCTGCAATGACAAGAACGGGCGCATCGAGCGCACGCTCCAAGAGCGCGTTATAGCCTCGACTCATCACTGTTTTGGGCAAATGCGTACTGTGGTCTGGGTTTGCTTCTTCCTTCTGGGTAGGTGAGACGGATTTTGATCGCTGCAGAATTCGGGACGCCATCATGGGGCAGAGTGTGAGCGCCACAAAAGTTGAGATGACAACTGCCGCTGCCAGGATAAGACCAAATTCGCTGAAGAGTCGACCGACCTGTCCTTCGAGCAGGGAAATAGGAACAAAGGTGGCAATCAATGTAACTGAGGTTGCCAGTACGGCAAAGACGACCTGTTGAGTACCTTCGCTCGCGGCATGCAGAACCGGTTCNCCGTTTTCNATNCGACGCTTGATGTTNTCAAGGACCACNATGGCATCGTCGACCACCAGTCCGATCGCAAGCAGCAGNGCGAGNANCGTAATGAGATTGATCGAAAATCCGAGAATATAAATNGCACCGATACAGCCAATCAGCGCAACCGGGATTGTGACGATGGGCACCAGCGCCGTGCGAAACGAACCCAGAAAAAGCACAATCACGGCGATGACCAGCGCCAGTGAAATACTCAGCGCAATCAGGACTTCCCTTATGGATGCCGAGATAAACAGGGCATCATCCGAGCCAACAATGATCGTCATTCCCTCGGGAAGGGTTTTTTCGATACGGCTGATCTCAGCACGCACGCGCTTGGAGATCTCCATGGTGTTGGCTTGACTCTGGCGAAGCACCGAAAGACCCACCGCCGGTTGACCGTTGGCCCGGACGATCAAACTGTCGTCTTCAACCCCATGCTCAACCAGCGCAACATCCCCCAGGCGTATCGGATAGTCATCGACTTTCTGGAGTACGATGTTTTGGAAATCCTCGGGAGTGCTCAGTCGGCCGTCCAGCCGGATTTCCAACATGCGTTCCCGGGAGGTGATATCCCCCGCGGGCAATTCCAGGTTACTTCGACTAATTGCCTGTTGGATTTCGGATACTGTCAGGTTACGTGCCGCCAGCGCCTGACGGTCCAGCCAGATCCGAATCGCAAACCGTCGCTCACCTCGAACATCGACGCTGGCCACGCCCTCGAGCGTCGATAGCCGATCGACAATAAATCTTTCGACGTAGTCTGTAATCTCCTCGGGGGAGTGCTGGCTGGAAGACACTCCGATCCGCATGACAGGATCTGCATCGCTGTCACTTTTTAGAATGATCGGCTCGTCAACGTCCTCTGGCAGGGAACCGCGGGCTCTGCCCACGGCATCTCTTACGTCATTCGCGGCCTCATCGATATCGCGGCCTGATTGAAACTCCACCACGGTGCGGCTTCTTCCGCGCCGGCTTTGCGAACTGAGCGACTCGACCCCGGCGAAACCAGAAATGGCGCTCTCGATAACTTCGGTGATGTCCGTATCGATGACCTGAGGCGAAGCGCCCTGATAGCCTGTGGTAATCGTCACGACACTGCGGTCGACATCGGGCAGCTCGCGGATCGGAATGGATTGAAGCGCCGCAAAGCCTGCCGTAACGATCAGGAGGCTTGCGACTATCGTCGTGACCGGACGACGAATCGCAATATCAGAAAGAGCATAGCCACGTCGCGCCATCAAGGAATACCGTTANGTAGACTCGAGCGGGGCCAGAAGAGCGTAAATCCGTCAGGAACCCGTGTCGGCCGAGTTGGCTGCATTATCCTTGCCCATATTTGCGAGGTCGCGTTTTTTTACGATCGCTCCTGGGCGGACCTTTTGAGTGCCTCGTGTGACTACCTCGTCGCCTGGACTGATCCCGTCGGTGAGTTCCACAAATCCAAATCCTCGCCGGCCGATAGCCACCGCACGCTTATCAATCCGGAAAAGACCGGGGTCTTTGGCGGGGTCCAGTCGAAAAACAAAGGGTTGGCCTTGGTCAATCATAAGCGCCTCTTCGGGAACAACCAGAGACTCGCTTTCCTGAAGAGCGATACTGACATGCATGAACATGCCTGCCGGGAGGGATCGATCGGCATTCTTGATGAAGCCTCGCACTTTGAAAGAACGCGAGGCGGTATCGATCCGAGTGTCGATTGCGTCGATCGTGCCCGTAAATTTTCTGCCTGGGAAGGCCGCAGCCTGTGCCGTCAGANTATCGCCTGATCCAAGCGAGCCAAAGTGATCTTCGGGGACAGAAAACTCAACGAGGACGCCCGAAAGGTCATCCAATACCGCTACCACTTCACCCGCCTTCACCCGAGAGCCGATTTCGATATCCGAGAGGCTGACGACGCCTGAAAACGGCGCTCGCAAAAACCGGTCTCCCAGTCTCTTGTTCGCTCTTTCCAGTTGGGCACGGGCGATCTTGGTCTGGGCTTTAAGGTTGTCGATAGCGGCCTGTGACATGCCGCTGGATGCCGTCAAACTGTCNGAACGCTGCAGTGCCCGGGNGGCCTCTTCAAGACGTGCTTTGGCTTCCAGCAGGTCCGCTTCTTCAACGACTGAGTCTAGGGCGATCAATAAAGAGCGGGATTCGATTTCTGTTCCCTGTGACAACCGTGATTCAACGACACGGCCGGCTGAAAGTGGAGAAATTTTGACGGAACGTACTGCCCTGGTGGTGCCNACTGCTTCGATGACGCGTTCCATGCGTTGCACGGTAGCGACAGAAGCTTCGACCACTCCAGGCTGACGCGGTGCCTTAACTGCTGTTCTCGAAGACGCGNTGTCTGTTTTTGCGAGCGGCCAGGAGTAATACCCGACACCACCCACCGCGACAACGATTGCAACAATCAAGATCTGCTTGCTGAAAGTCATTGGGGAATCAGGATAGTTTGAGCAAGGTGGCGCGACTGGGAAACTGGATTATCTTATATTTGGGGGCGTGAATCAGAGCGCTATGGCACCAGGACGAACGGGACTTGATGTCGGCAAAATAAGACATGATCAATGTATCGAGGTTAGGGATGCCGGTTGCGGCGCGCTGGCAGGACGCGCAACGCCGGCCTGATGATGAATCATTTTCCATGCATCATCCTCTAACCGGAAAAGGTTGGTGGCAACAAGCCTGCCGTCGCCTAAATTCTCATACGCGATCACATAGGCGGACTCTCCACTGACGAATCCCCGGGGTTCAGTGCAGGCGATCTGTGGTGGATTTTGAAGAATGGTTTCCCAACTCCTCATAACGGGCTGTCTCCCAAAAATGGCGCCCCAACCTGGATGGATGCATGTGACATCGTCAGTGTTAGACCACACCTTTTGCATTAGGCCAAAATCCCCCGTTGCGAGTGCTTCATAAAAACTCGCGTTTGAGGACAGNACATCTTCAAGCGGGCTGGGCATATCGGCTCCGACAAACCGNAAAANTTTAGGACNAAAGCGCTTAATNTAACGAAACGATACGACACATGCTGATGATTCTTTCACATGCCGTTGATTCCGCAGCGCTTACGATCATTANATGAAACAGGNNATTTTTTCGCTAGGTCTCGCAGGAACAGTAATGATGCACTGCGCTTCAGGATTCGCCGACGATTTCCTCATCGATGATTTTTCCAATGATCCGTCATCTCGCTGGGAATTCATTGCAGATGGAGTAATGGGTGGCGTGTCTTACGGCAGCGTCCGGTTTAATCTCGTCGAGAAAAACGACGTCATGACGCTTTCCGGCACCGTCAGTACCGAGAACAATGGTGGTTTTATTCAAGCGCGCCGAGCATTTTCTGTCGAAAAAACTCGCGACTACCAAGGGATCATGCTAACGGTGAGAGGTAATGGAGAAGAATACTTCCTGCACCTTCGCTCGTTTTGGACTTTACTCCCCTGGCAGTACTATCAAGCTGGGTTCAAATNCGACAGCGATTGGCAGNATGTCGCTATTCCTTTCAGCGCCTTCAAACCNTCAAGTAAGGTCTTGCCGAACAATATTGCTTTAAAGGATATTGAGTCGCTGGGCGTTGTTGCCTTTGGGCGGGATCATNAGGCCAGTATCACTATCATGAATATTCGACTTTACTGAGCTGATCACAGTTAACAAAAGCAATGATTACCGTTTTTTTTGATGGCAAGTGTGGGCTTTGTTCGAAGGAGATTCGCCACTACCAGAGAATTGCACCTGCGGGACGCTTTTGCTGGTCAGATATCGCCTCCGATCCCTCACCGCTGGAAGCGATTGGCGTCTCCCAGGTGGCGGCGCTGGAAAGACTACACGCCCAAAGTGCAGACGGAGCGGTTCATGTGGGGGTCGATGCTTTCCTGATAATTTGGGCGGCCTTGCCGCGCTGGCGACTGCTTGGAAGTATTATCAGCTTGCCGGGGTGCTATCAATTGGCAGGAAAACTCTACGACAGGTTCGCCAAAAAACGTTTCGAACAACTGGACCACTGCCAGGCGGCCATCGCGCCAGATTAAATTGATTTGCCCGACCCGATGTCACTTTATGCGAGAACTGTATGCTCACGAGAGATAAGAAAATGGGTTTGCGCGTTGGTTTTCTTGCCGTTGTATTTGTGCTGGCTAACAGCGCCGATGCGGCCTCTGCAGAACTCGACCGGGAATCTTTTTCCCTGGTGGGCGAGGCATTAGTTGAAGTGGGGCCGTTCGACCTGGATGTCTACCAGGCGCGACACTTCACTCGCAATGCAAACGAGACTCTGGTTGAGCTGACTTATCTTCGCGACGTTCCCAGATATTTATCCCTCAAGGGCTGGGATAAAGGTTTCGAACACATCGAGTCTGACCCAGATTTGAAACTCGCCATGGAATGGGTGCGTTCCAACACTCCAGACCTTAAAGAAGGTGACCGTTTTGCCATGCTGGTGAAAGGATCGGTGACCAGATTGTATTTGAACAACCTTTTGGTAAGCGACAGTAACTCTCCAAACGTCGCCAGAATAATTCATTCCCCCTGGATCGGGGACGAGGCACTTGATCTAGAGATTAGGGCGCAACTCTTGGGGAAAGAATAAGGAATAAATACTAAATAAAGGGGAAAGAATAAAAAAGATCGACCACAGAGCGGGAGATCACTGGCTGTCTGAAGGTGCATCAGGTTCCTCCGTCTTCTCCTCGGGAATGTCGACGCTGCGATGTTTTCCAGGTTGATCTTGAACGTAAGAAGTATGAATCGACTGGCTGTACCAATCCCCATAGAGGGCCGCTTCGAACCGGAGCTGATCTTCG
The DNA here is from genome assembly GCA_002713825.1 of Acidiferrobacteraceae bacterium. Taxonomy (GTDB): domain Bacteria; phylum Pseudomonadota; class Gammaproteobacteria; order Arenicellales; family UBA868; genus UBA868. Next base: position 8,695 of record PAUU01000025.1, read on the forward strand.
ATAGGGTCCTTGTTGGAGGGCTTCTTTGAGTTGTTTGCTGCCATAACTTTTCGCTTCAGTCTGGTTTCTGTGCTGGGTCGTGGGGTAGAGGTCGGCGATCGAGCGCGACGACAATACCTGTCGTTCGGCGCAAACGGTGGTCTCCCGATACTTCGCGACATTCACTCGCCGGCGGCCAACCCGCCGCGACGGGCTCATAGACAAAATCCGGTCGAAAAGATGATCTTGAGGATATCACCGAGAGTCGCAGCACGTTGCTCGAAAACTTTTCCATTAGTCCATTATCTTTCGAATAAGTGAAATCCTCGTGTTCAGAGGCCTGTTTCAGCAGTTCTGCTCATAACGACGCCAATGCAAAAACTGAATCATCTCGTCAACTCTAAGTGGACCGCAGTAAAACCGATCGACCGATCGCGGCATTTTGAACTAAAAGCGCTTACGGAGCAGACAAGACAAAGTGCCCAAGTCGTCTGCCTGATGAGATGTGTCGTAACCCGTTCTTTGGTCCAGGTCTGCCTGGATGAACTGTTGGACAAGAACAAGTGGCGCAAAGGATGGTTTCGGGGGGAGCCGCCGACGAAATCATCAGAATCTCCGAATGCAGGATAATCAGTTATCGATTATCCGTAGTAGTACTCCACCTCGGACCAGGTATCCGTCGGGAAGGTCCAAATAAAAACGAGCGGCTTCGACCCAGTGTTTGTGATCCCATGTCGATGACATCGAGGAACATAGACGACCGATCCCGGGCCGACGGCCTGTTCACTTCCATTTAGATGCATCAAGCCTTCGCCTTCCAGAATGAAGTAACTTTCTTGAGGGTCATGGTGATGCGGTAAAAGCGATGCGCCGGACTCCAGCCGCAGAATCCCAAAGCTGAACCCGTCTGTTTCTGCATTTGATGCATCGATCAGGAGTTTGTATGTAAGGCCAGGATTCTGGTCAGATGTAGCCCAGGGGGCGTCGTCCAACGTAGAGATAAATGCTTTTTGGCTCACTGTGTCTGTAGCAGCATCTATGAGGATTGGTGCCAGGATTAGGGTTTCGCAGAAATCAGCCAGCAAGCGCTTTTCATATACACGCCCGCATCCTGCTGGTAACTCTTGAGACCTTCCAGCATGTGCTGCAGGACGCGTTCCTTCAAAGCATCGTCAGCTTCGTGGAGCAGCGTCCGGATTGAGTTCATTGCCATGAAAAGCTCTGCAGACTTACTCACGGTACTGCCGACTAAGAGAGTCGGCTGGTGTGAGACGAGATTAATATCGGTAAAGCCTGCGGTGTTAAGGATGTCCCGAACTCGAGCTTCTTTTGCCAGGGTAAAAGCACCCGGCGCATCGTAGTCTGGAGAGTTGTGGCTTTCAGAAAATGCTTCAACACACTGCATCGGAAACTGATACCACTCATTTTCTTCTGGCGCACACCAGACTGCCAATAACAGCCGTCCACCTGGCTTAAGCCCTTTTCGCAAGCGTGAAAAGGCTTTGATGAGGTCTCCAAAAAACATGACGCCGCAACGCGAGATGAGTAGATCCTGGGCTTTATCAAATTCAAAGCGTGCGGCGTCGGCCTCAATAAATGAAACGTTCTTAATACCGGCCTCTTCGGCAGTGCAGACCGCGCTTTGAATGAGCTTCTTGGAGATGTCGATGCCAATGACATGTCCGCTGTCATCCAACGCTGAAGCAATCTGTAATGCGGTCGCTCCAGTGCCGCATCCTATGTCAGCGACCTGTTCCGAACCGGAAAGATCGGCCGCTTCCAACAATAAGTCAGTTAACGGTTGAAGCAATTTATCCAGCGCTGATTTATGGTGGACCCAGTAGTCGGCTGTCTGTGTATTCCAGAGTTCGTGCTGCTTTGCGTTGACTGAGGCCGCAGGATCCATTAACTCACATTCATGTTTTGTGGTGCGATGGTATGAGAGAGGACGGTCTGAAAGTTATTCGGACTTTGCGCAGGTATACAGAGTGAGTCCGCCTGCAGGTCAATCAGTTGATCCGCCAGTTAAGGACAATGCGCAAAAGTCGATTATGCAAATAACCAGAAATACGCGATGGCGACAACGATGATAGTCAGCGCTAGGTGTAATAAACCTTTTTTCTTCATGTGTTGCTCGATGGGGGCTCGTAATTTAACTCGATAGTTTTTCTGCGGTCAGGGTGGGTCACGCGGCTGTTGTCAGGCGGTGACTTCTCCCATCAGCATCTCAGGCTGGACATTGGTGAAGTTGGGAATATCCTCAATGGCAGGGCCCATCTTTGGCATTGCAGCATCCATGGCAGCCTGATCAGCAAAAAGAATTGTCGCAATAGCGTGATACCCTGGGGGTGCGTTGGGACCGCCCGCATTGCCTTTGGTTACGACGCGGCTTTGAATATGCTTACCCGCACAGTTATCAACAATCGCGAAGTGCTTGTTGGCATAGTAATCATGATCAAAATGCGTGTTTTCCCCGACGGGATACAGAACCTGAAGTGAGACCGGCATGGTTTCTCCTTGAGTCTAGATAGCGTGAGTGGATCCCTCTTATCAAGTGTATCAGGTCTAATCTGCATGGCAGGCCAATCCTGAAAAGAGCATAGCACCAGTGATCGGTTTGAATTAGTCTATCGAGGCTACTAGGAGACACTTTAAGAATATCGGCGTTTATCCATGACAAATTCAATTCAAGAGATACTTTCGGTCCTAGGGAGTTGTGCGCACAAGGGGTATGAAGAGGCTCGGTCCATGCCGCCGGCTTTTTATACCGCGCCAGAATTTTGTGAATTTGAGAAGAGCACGCTTTTTCGAGAGCAATGGATCTGCCTTGGGCGTGTAGACCAGATTCCAGAGCGTGGTGATTACTTTACGGTTGATCTTGTCGGTGAGCCGCTGATTGTTGTTCGGGGGCAGGATGAGCAAATCAGGATTCTTGCAAACGTTTGCCGGCACCGAGGTTCCTTGGTTGTCGAAGGCGCGGGAAAGGCAAGAAATTTTGTTTGTCCTTACCACGCCTGGTCCTACGACATCGACGGGCATCTGATGAGAGCGCCGCTTATTCCCGAGCGACCGGACTTTGATTTAAAAAACTGTCGACTTCCGCGCTTTGCCTGTGAGATCTGGGGCGGCTTCATTTACGTCAACCTTGGCAATGAAGCCCCTCCTCTTGCGCCTCAACTCGAAGGTTTGAGTCATTTGCTTACCCGCTACCACATGGATGAAATGGTGGAGTTGCACGGGGAGGAGAGTGTTTGGGAGACGAATTGGAAGTGTCTCGTGGAAAATTTCATGGAGGGCTACCATCTTTCGAGCGTTCATCAGAAGACGCTGCACGCTATCACGCCCACTCGACTTTGCCGTCACTTTCCGTCGGGCGAAGGCTACTTTGGATATTTCTCAAACTTCCCGGAGGACCTCCCGCAACGGGGTGCTTATCACTCCGACCTCACTNCAGAAGAAAGGCAGCGATCTGTGATGTTTGCTGTGCCGCCNGGCCATGTGGGGAGCGTCACTGGCCANATTGTGACTTATCTATACCTGCAGCCTGCTACCGCAGACACGGTCAAGGTCAAAAGGGGTATTGCTTTTCTCGACCAAGAGATTCCTGAGGAGGAGCGCCGGGCTGCCGCGGACCTTTTCGAACGGACAATGGCTGAGGACATGCGCCAGCTGGCCGTGCTACAAAAGGGCCTCAAGGCAGAAAGTGCGCAAACTGCGCCACTCGCGCCGGCAGATTATGAGGGAAATGTCTGGGATTTCTATCAGTACCTGGCTACAAGACTAGCTAGGCGTGCCTAGGCCTAATGCGTCCGATCGGGAGGTTAAGGTGGTGTATTGGAGTCCTTGAATTCTGACACCTTAATCTCTGAATCGATAACTAGGAATTCCGAGTGTTTTTTCGCTGAGCCTCGATCGTCATGCTATATTTTTCCCTGGGAAGCTTTCAAAAACCCCACTGAAATTCGGGTCAATGTCGAAGATAGTTCATAACGAGAATGACCATGTTTCTAAATCTGAGCGCTTATCAGGGTTCAGAAAATGTTCAATAATAAAGTGCACCATAACCATTCCATCGGATATCGGAGGACAAAATGACAAACGGTACGATTTACGATCTGCGCGATCAACTAGCGGTCGGTCAAATATCGCGGCGGCAATTTCTGAAGCGAGCAGGAGCTCTGGGGATCAGTGCGGCAGCGACTTCAACCCTCTTGGNTTCGGCTGCGTCCTCGGCGGCAACTCGAAAGACCGGGGGTACGCTTCGGGTCTGTATCGCAAGTGGCGGTACAACAGACAGCCTGGATCCAACCAAATTTCTGTCAACTGGTGACTACGCCCGCGGGCACTCGATCTACAACCCGCTGGTGGCGCTCAATCCCAGCATGCAACCCATACCGGCGCTTGCGGAATCCTGGGAATCCAACTCAACGGCAGATGAATGGGTATTTTCGCTGCGTAAGGGTGTGACCTTCAGCAACGGAAAAGACTTCACTTCCGCAGATGTTCTTTATTCGTTGCAGCGCCATCTCAGGCCCGAATCGGAATCCCCAGGCAAACCGTTGCTTGAGCAAGTTACTGAAATGAAAGCAGATGGGCCGCATGTGGTCCGAATGAAAACTGCATCTCCCAACGCGGACCTGCCAATTCTTTTCACCCAGCCGCAGTTCATGATCTCACAGGAAGGCGAGGAAGAGTTCGTCAATCCTTCGGGAACTGGTGGATTTATCCTGAAAGAGTACGAGGTTGGGATCTACGCGCGTGTTGAGAGAAATCCCAATTACTGGGGTGATTGTTACCTCGACGCTCTGGAGTGGATCACCAACGTCGACGGTACCGCACGTATGAATGCGATGATGGCGGGTGAGTACGACATCGCCACCGAAGTTGATCGAAACCTGATTGATCTGGTAGCGCGCGCACCTGGAGTCGAGATCGTTGCGTCTGCTTCCGGAAGACACACCAATCTGTCGATGATGTGTGACCGTGAGCCAACCAGTAATCATGATCTCAGGCAGGCGTTGAAATACTGTATTCCACGCGAGCAGATCATCCAGAATGCATTCAAGGGATACGGCATGGTCGGTAACGACCACCAGGTGTCGCCCACGGATCCGTTCTATTGTGATGAGATCGCGCAGCGGACCTTCGACCCCGACAAAGCACGGCACCACTTCAAGAAGTCTGGCGTGGATGGTGCCAACATCACTTTGTATACCTCTGATATGGCCGTCTCCGGCTCAGAGGCGATTGCATTGATTTTTGCCGAGGGTGCGAAAGCAGCTGGAATAGATCTACAGGTTCAGGTTGCGCCTCCTGGCTCTTATTGGAGCAAAGTGTGGATGCAGGTGCCGGTGTGTGTGTCTGGATGGGACGCACGGCCAACCGCCGATCTGATGTTGACCATCGCGAACAAATCCGACGGCTCATGGAATGAGACTGCCTGGGGAAGTGAGCGTTTCGATCAGCTACTGGTTGCGGCACGTGGTGAGACTGACGCGGCCAAGCGAAAGGGCATGTACTGTGAAATGCAGCGGATGCTCCATGATGACGGCGGTGTTGGAATGCTTGGGTTTTATGACATGATCGACTCACGACGTGACAATGTTGTGGGTTTCGATCCGCACCCGGCTGGATATAACCGCGACGCGTTTTTCGCCACCGATATTTCCTTCGCTTAAGGCGGAGAATTCCGTTCATCGAAGCAACGAAAAAGGGGCGGCTGATTGCCGCCCCGTTTTCCTTGTGTGGACGATGAGATGTCATGGTTAGACTCCTGATTCGCCGGATCCTGCTCGGTATCGTCGTGACCTGGGTGGTCTCGATGATGATTTTTGCCGCGACAGAGTTGCTGCCCGGTGANGTCTGTCATGCGGTGCTGGGGCAGGGNGCAACCGAGNANTCACTAGAGAGCTGTCGNGAGCGCCTNCAGTTAAANCAGCCNATGCACACGCGGTATCTTCAGTGGCTGGGGAGATTGGCGACGGGGGAACTGGGGACCTCCCTGGCCAACGATCTTCAAATCTCAGACCAGATTGGCGCTCGCGCATGGAACACCGTGAGGCTTGCAGCGCTGACTGCGTTGATCGCTGTGCCCCTGGCAGTTCTGTTGGGCTTGATTGCGGCCATTCGGGCTGACAGTTCGGTCGATCGGGGGATCTCCATTGGGACGTTGTGCTTTATCTCTGTACCCGAATTTTTTACCGGAGTGCTGCTGGTCTATATCTTGGCGGTGCAACTTCGGTGGATGCCGGCAGTAGCGAACTATCGTGACCTTACGAGGGGAGACTTTCTCGAGGTGATTGAAGCGNTGGCACTGCCTATTGCNACANTGACGTTTGCNGTNCTCGCGCATATGACGCGGATGACTCGAACGGCNGTGCTTAACGTAATGTCGTCNCCCTATATTGAGCAGGCGATTCTTAAAGGNGCATCAAGAAGCCGGGTAATCATCCGGCACGCATTGCCTAATGCGGTTGCCCCGATTGTCAATGTGATTGCGCTGAATCTTGCCTACCTTGTCAGTGGTGTGGTGGTGGTTGAAGCAATTTTCCGAATTCCCGGTTTGGGCACCCTGATGGTTGAGTCTGTCATCTACCGAGATATCCCCACGGTGCAGGCGATCGGTATGTTGTTTTGCGTGACTTACGTTGGGTTTAACCTGATCGCAGACGTTATGGCCATT
>PAUU01000026.1 GCA_002713825.1 Acidiferrobacteraceae bacterium
CCCCCGTGATAATTCCGGGCAGGAGATTGCCGATGTCGGCGACGAAAAAATTGAGCGCCATTCGTAACGGGTATTTCCGCAGCAGCTTGCCCGGCGGTAACCCTTTGGCACGCCCGGTGGTGACATATTGTTTTTCAAGCTCGTCCAGCAGGTTGGCACGAAGGCGGCGGATCATGGCAGCCGTACCCGAGGTCCCGATCACGACCACCGGGATCCAGAGGTGCTCCAGCACTGAGAGCAATTTGGCCGTGCTCCATGGCTGATCAATATATTCCGGGTCCATCAGCCCTCCGATGGAGGTGCCAAAATACACGTTGGCAAGATAGAGCATCACCAGCGCCAACAGAAAATTCGGTGTGGCGAGTCCAATGAAGCCGATAAAAGTAAGTCCGTAATCGCCCCAACTGTACTGATGGGTTGCTGAATAGATTCCAATTGGAAACGCAATCAGCCAGGTGAAGACAATCGTGACGACCGAAATCAGTATCGTTAGGAACATCCTATCTCCGACGACTTCGGCCACAGGCAGGTCATACTCGAAGGAATAGCCAAGATCTCCCTGAACGAATCCCGTTACCCAGGTGAGGTACTGTTTCCACATGGGCTGATCGAGACCGTACTGCTCCCGCAAGAAAGCGACCTTTTTCTGGTCGACGCTCTCGCCCTGGGCCTGCATGGTCGCGATATGGCTTTCGAGGTAATCGCCCGGCGGCAACTGAATGATCACGAACACAATAACGCTGATCGCAATCAGCGTAGGGATCATGGTGAGAAGTCGCCTGAGGGTGTATCGAAGCATGGGTCAGTTGCCAGATCAGTTGGTCAGGGGGCAAGCCAGAAGGTATCCGGACGGTACATGCCAAAGTATGCCCCCGGCGCCCATGCGTAAACGCCTTGCTCCGGCACGTTCTGTAGACGCGCGTTCACCACAATCGGCTGTGGGACGGCATTGACTGTGCCGATGGTGAAGACCTGGTCCGCATGGATCTCGAGCATCTTCTGCCAGACTGTATTTCTCACCCTCGTGTCCGAAGTGCGTCGCCATTGCTGCAGCAGGTCAGCCAATTGGGCGACCTCTGTGACATCCGGCGAACTGCCAGTGAGTCCCGCCGTTTCAAAGTACTGACCCCAGACTGGCCACTGTGGCTGGGTCTGGTTGGTAGGGGCGAGTTCGGTCGGCGGCGTGTCCGCTGTGGGCAGGCCATTGTCGAGACCGGTCCAGATCGACATCAGCGCTTCGCCTGAATAAAGCCGTTCACGGAATATCTCCCGCTGCGAGGGCTTGGTGTGAATCTTGATGCCCATCTTCAGCCAGTTATCATGAATGAGTTCAAGCAGGTCGGTTTGTTCAGTACTCTCGCCGGCAGAATGCACCACAATTTCCATGGGTCGGCCGTCTGGCAACAGTCTCAGATTTTCTTCATTCCGCTCAGCGAGTCCCATCTCATCGAGAAGGGCATTGGCAGCATTGAGATCAAAACGCACCCAGGCGTCTGCATACTCTTGGCGGAAAAGGGGACTTTGCGGCAGGACGGTATTCGCGCTGGGCAGAACCAAGCCGAAATAAATAACCTGATTGATTTCTTCCCGATCGATCCCCAATGACAAGGCGCGTCGGAAACGCACATCTCGCATCACCTCACGCCAGGTATCGTCATTGGCGTTGAGATTCGGATAGATCGCCATCTGCGACCCGATGCCCATCTGCCACAGCCGCACCACAAAGTTGTTTCGCTCTCCTCCCTCCATCAGAAACGGATAGTTATCTAGCCTAAGGTACCGACCCTGCAGATCGGATTCACCGGCACCGGTCTTGGCGGGTATCAGCCCTGAACTGGCAATATTGACGATCACCCGGTCAAGATAAGGAAGTTGTTGACGCTTGGAGTCCACGCGATGGAAGTAGGGGTTGCGCTCGAAAATAAATCGTTCTGAGGGCGCCGGCGTGACACAGAGCCATGGTTGCAGCGTCGGCAGGTCGGGGTTGTCAAATTTGTACTGATGACCAAAGCGGGTGTGCAGTCCAGCCCAGTTTCGAACGCCGGCCTCCTCGACCATCGACTTCAGTTTCTCGTCGTCGACATGGTCTGCATGAAACTGCTTCAGGTAATGCGCTGGTGCATAGATGTAAAGCGGCCGGGCACCCGCAAGTGCAGGGAGGAACAGGGGATTGGGAGCTTCCCAGTGATACCGGATGGTGTGACGGTCGATCACTTCTACCCTGGGGGGTTTGCCGTTGACCAGCAAGGCTTCCGGCGGGCCGAACGGCGACAGGAATTCGTTAAGCGCCATGTCCTGCCAGTAGTACCGAAAGTCTTCGGTGGTGAAGGGATGCCCGTCTGACCAACGGTGGCCGGGACGCAGATGAAAGGTAAAAGTCTGGTCCTTGACGTTTTCAACCCCGAGCGCAATATCAGGCTCCAGGGTGAGCTGCGGAGTGAAGCCGACCAGCCGGGCGTAACCATAAACCGTCATCATGCGCGTATCCTTGCTGCGCGCCATCAGCAGACGGATGTCCCCGCCAGGCTGACCTGTCTCACGATTCATTTCGGCAAGGTTGCTTATCAGCGGCTTCTCCGGCAGCCTTTCGGCAGAAGGCGGGAGCGCGCCAGAACTGACTCTCTCACTCAGCAGCGGCGATTCCGCCGCTGCCGGCCCAGCCACCAGGCTGGCGGTAAAGAGCAGGGAGGCGAAGTAGAAAACTCTCATTACATGATTTCTCCAGAGTTGGCATTGGCGCGGGCCCAAACGCGGTGGCCCTGACCTAGGTCGAGCCATTGGGCGTCACTGCCGGCATCCAGTTGAAATGCCTGGGGCCACTGATTGGGATCACTTCCTCCAGAGGCGGTAATGGCGTCAAAATCCAAGGGTTTGGCAAGGTCAGGGTGAGGAACCGCCTTAAGCAGTGATCGGGTATAGGGATGGGCGGGATTAGAAAACAGTTGATCACGGGAGGCCATTTCTAGGAGACGCCCCCGGTGCATGACAGCCACTCGGTCGGCGATGTAATCAATTACCGCCAGGTTGTGGGAGATAAACAGATAGGTCAGGCCCAACTCAGACTTGAGGTCCTTTAGGAGATTCAATACCTGCGCCTGAATCGAGACATCCAGCGCAGACACCGGCTCATCACAGATCAGCAACTGCGGTTGCAGAGCGAGCGCGCGGGCAATGCTGATCCGCTGGCGTTGTCCTCCCGAAAAACTGTGGGGATAGCGACTGAGAAAACGGGGATCCAGCCCGACCAGTCGCATTAGTTCCTGAACCAGTTCCCGTTGGCTTGCGGTATCCCCTCTTTGATGGATCACCAAGGGCTCTCTGACGATATCAAAGACCGTCATGCGCGGACTGAGCGAGCTGAATGGATCCTGAAAGATCAACTGCATCTTGCGCCGCATCGCCATCATGGCGTCGTTATCAAGGCCAAACANGTCTACTGGCCCCTGGTCGTCATNAAATTCGACGGAGCCTGAGTCCGGGCTCAATGCGCGCATCAGTATCTTGCTGATAGTGGTTTTTCCGCACCCACTTTCTCCAACGAGCCCAAGACACTCGCCGCGTTGAATTGAAAAACTGACATCGTCTACCGCTTTCAGCCGTGTAGATTCGTTTCGGCCAAAAAGCCCCGTTCCCCTGATCGTGAACGTTTTGCACAGGTGGCGGACGTCAAGCAGCGGTCCGGTGCGTATCGTCTGAGAAGAGGGGCTTTGGAAATGCTCGCCAAGTTCGTGTTCGATTGTCCTGACAGGCACGAGCCGTTCGCTCGCCTCCATGCCAAAGCGCGGTACGGCCTTGAAGAGCGCGCTCAAATAGGGATGGGCCGGATCTTTAAAGAGATCCGACGCGGCGCCGCTTTCAACAATTCGTCCGTGATACATGACAACTACCGTTTGTGCCATATTGGCGACGACACCCAGATCATGTGTGATCAGGAGCAAAGCCATTTTGAGTTCAGACTGCAGGTCACGAATGAGATTCAGTATCTGCGCCTGGACCGTCACATCGAGAGCGGTTGTTGGCTCATCGGCTATCAACAGAGAAGGTCGACAGACCAGTGCCATCGCTATCATGGCTCTTTGGCGCAACCCTCCGGATAACTCGAACGGGTAGGTGTGCAAGGCCCGTGCGGGATTGGGGAATCCGACCATCTCAAGCATGGCTTCGGTCTGCTCCATGCCTTGTGCGCGAGTCACATCGTGGTGCAGAAATAGCGCTTCACTTACCTGGTCTCCCACGGTGTGGAGCGGCGACAGGGACACCATTGGCTCCTGAAAGATGATCGAGATTCTGCCGCCGCGGATATCCTGAAGTTGGGAACTGTCAGCCGGCAGTGAGGCAATATCAGTGCTGACACCACTCACCGGATCGTTGAAGACCAGTTGCCCCGACGTGATGCGGGCGTTGGCGGGCAGGATGCCCATCACGGCTTGGGCGGTTACCGATTTGCCGGATCCAGATTCTCCGACCAGTGCCACCGTACTGCCTGGCTGAATATCAAAGTCAACCCCATGAAGAGCCTCGATTTCCCCTGTCGCCATCTTAAAGACAACGCGCAGATCTCGCACACTTAAGAGNGGTTCGCTCATGCNGCACCTGCCTTTGCAGATTCGGCGGGTCCGCTGGGCGGGGCGACTGAGAAACCGGCAGCCTGCATTACTGACCGGGCCCGGTCTGGATAGTCCGAGGTGATTCCATTGACGCCAAGTTCGATGGCCTTATGGAATACCTCATCCTCGTTAAGGGTCCAGGTATGCACAGAAAGCCCCAGGCCTTGTGCTTCCTGTATCCGCTCTTTCGAGAGATCGGCAAAAGCGGGGCCCCAGAATCTGCCTCCCGCCGCCCGGATNGCCTGTGGGAGGCTGGACGAAAAATGACAAGGATCAAATCCTGCGAGCCAAGGTGAGATCCCTTCTTTCAAGACGGTCGCGTCATGATCGCGCTCGCTGCTGAGATAGCCAGTAAAGACCTCATCACTCAACTGCTGGATTGACTGAAGCAGTCGCCAGTCGAACGCCTGGAGCCAGACGGAAGTCAACAAATTCCACTGCTTGAGCTCACCGACTACGATTTGGGCATAGTCGTCAGGATCCGGGCTTTCATCCGGATATCTGGGATCTGACTTGAGCTCAATGTTGAGGACCGGTTGGTAAGGGGTCAGGCTTTGCCACCAGTCCAGCAGATCGGACAACATGGGAATCGGCTCTTCGTCGGTGCCCTCCTGGAAAGGGAAGCGCGTTTCCTGCAGAGAGCCTGGTCGAATCGTTCCCACATCGTAGGTTCTCAACTGTGCTTCGGTCAGCGCATAGATAGCTGGCGTGGAACCTTCGACCCAGTTCCCAGAAGCATCGCGGCACAGGTCGCTGCTAAGGTGCGGGTCATGGTGCACTACCATCTTTTCATCGGCGCTGATCAGAATATCAAGTTCAAGCCCATGAACGCCGATAGCACAGGCGCTGGCGAATCCTGCGAGGGTATTTTCTGGTGCGAGCCCACGGGCTCCGCGATGACCATGAATCACACAGTTAGGCACGTTGTATTCGGTAAAGGCCGGGCAATTTGCGTAAGATTAACTATATCAGGGCAGCCCCTCGCCTAACATTGCGGAATCAAATCTATCCTTAAGATGCAGGAAAAAAATAACATTGCCTTTGCTGAGGGGGAACAATGGCTTGAAGACCGTGGTTTGAATCTTAGAGCCGTGGTGGATCCCTGTACATTTCCTGAGGACCTTGCAGCCGTCTGGGACAGAACCGGCATCCCTCGAACGCCGTCAGAGCGCCTGGTCTTGCTCGGTATGGGTGGGCCTGGTCTGTGGGAATGGATGAATGCACAGGGGTTGTCTGATACCAATCGCTTTGATGAGATTTCGCGTCGCGCAGTGGTCAAGGTCTGCGAGCGTTTCTGGGGAGACCGCAACCCGAAGATTCTGTATCCCGGGGAGGCTCTGATTCCGCTGCAGCAGCTTGGCCGCTTTGCGGGATGGTCGGTACCCTCACCGCTGGGTCTGGATATCAGCCCGGTGTACGGACCCTGGTTTGCTTTTCGTGCTGCGTTTTTGACCCGCAGTCCTTTGCCGCTTACGGATATCTCGCCCGCGGCGTCACCTTGTGACACCTGTCGGGATACGCCCTGTATCCAAGCGTGCCCCGTAGAGGCCGTAAAACGGGAAGAAGCGCTGGATCGTGAGCGTTGCTTGGAACGGCGCTTTGCCGATGAGGGGGGCTGTGGGATTCAATGCTATTCGCGCCTAGCCTGCCCAATAGGGATAAAGTGGAGATATCCCCAACGGCAACTGCACTATCATGGGGAGCGATCTTTGCAAAGCCTGCTTGCCTGGAAGCAAGCGTCAGGCTACTAACCGACCATAATTAAATCGTCGTTCTGTGGTTGGGTTCGGGCGCCGTCCTCCGGTAAAATCGCTTGCCCGGCAAAGACCGCAACAGATTTCTTACTTCAATTAACGACAGGTAGACAACGAGAAAACTATGTTCAGCAGCAAAGATACGATTGCAGATTTTGATCCGCAGCTTTGGGAAGCCATTCAGAATGAGAGACAGCGTCAGGAAGAGCACATCGAACTGATCGCTTCAGAGAACTACGCGAGCCCCCGCGTCCTTGAGGCGCAAGGGACTGTGTTGACCAACAAGTATGCTGAAGGCTACCCCGGCAAGCGCTACTACGGCGGTTGTGAGTTTGTCGACGTCGCTGAACAGTTGGCGATTGATCGCGCCAAGGAGCTTTTCGGGGCGGCCTACGTTAATGTACAGCCGCATTCAGGGTCAGGCGCTAACGCGGCCGTCTACATGGCTCTACTGAATCCGGGCGATACCGTGCTCGGAATGAGCCTTGCACATGGCGGACACCTGACACATGGTGCGACGGTCAACTTTTCCGGNAAGCTNTACAACGCGGTGCAGTATGGCCTCAACACTGACACCGGCGAGATCGATTACGACGAAGTCGAGCGGCTTGCGAAAGAGCATCAGCCAAAGATGATCGTTGCGGGTTTTTCCGCATACAGCCTGGTCCTGGATTGGCAGCGTTTCCGTGATATTGCNGACAGCATNGGNGCATACCTNCTTGCNGATATGGCGCATGTCACCGGCNTGGTGGCGGTCGGTCTTTATCCNAGCCCGGTNTCTATTGCCGACGTGACGACGTGCACTACGCATAAGACGCTTCGCGGCGCCCGCGGCGGCATGATTATGGCCCGGGCAAACCCGGAGATCGAGAAGAAGTTGTCATCGCTGGTTTTTCCCGGTACTCAGGGCGGGCCGCTGATGCATGCGATCGCCGGCAAGGCGGTGGCCTTCCTGGAGGCGTTGCAGCCCGAGTTCAAAACATACGGTGAGCAGGTAATTGCTAATGCCCAGGCGATGGCGAAGGCGTTTATTGATCGGGGCTACGACATTGTCTCCGGCGGGACGGTGAACCATCTGTTCCTTTTGGACTTGATCAACAAGGGTATTACCGGCAAAGACGCGGATGCGGCATTGGGTCGGGCCAACATTACCGTCAACAAGAATTCGGTTCCCAATGATCCCCAGTCGCCGTTCGTCACCAGTGGATTGCGCATCGGTTCTCCCGCTGGGACGACCCGCGGATTCAAAGAGACGGAAATGGCACAGGTTGCAGAGTGGATCTGCGATATTCTGGACAATATGGGAGATGAGTCAGTCGTCGACGCCACCCGCGAAAAAGTGAAAGAGCTTTGTGCTCGCTTCCCCGTGTATCGGGAGGCGTAAAGCGGTTCAAAACCCGTTCTGTTTGCGGGCGCATTTTGGGGGTGTTCTCGTCCTCGACAGCGCGGCGCTGTTGAGGACGTCAGGAGCAGTGTGAGAAAAGATCGTTATTCTATTTTCAGCCTGGCACGTAACGCAGTCAGTTACCACCAAGACTGGTCAGAGGCCTGGCGCAGCCCCGAGCCTGCTCCTTCCTATGATGTGATTGTCGTGGGCGGCGGCGGGCATGGCCTCGCAACCGCCTATTACCTCGCTGCTGAGCACAATGTGGGACGCATCGCGGTGCTCGAGAAAGGATGGATCGGCGGCGGCAATACGGGCCGCAATACGACGATTGTGCGCTCGAACTATCTTTGGGACGAGGCCGCGCATCTGTATGAGAAATCCTTAAAACTTTGGGAAGGGTTGAGTCAGGAACTCAACTTCAATGTCATGTTCAGCCAGCGCGGCGTGATGAATCTCGGCCACACTCTGCAGGACATGCGGGATATTTATCGTCGCTCAAACGCCAACCGCCTGAACGGAATCGACAGCGAGATCCTGACACCCGCTCAGATAAAGGCAAAAGTCCCAGCGATGAATGTGTCGAGTGAGGCACGCTATCCGGTGCTAGGTGCTTCGTTCCAACCGCGCGGCGGGGTGGCGCGGCATGACGCCGTCGCCTGGGGTTTTGCCCGAGCGGCGGATGCCCGAGGTGTCGATATCATCCAGAACTGTGAGGTGACGGGTATTCGTCGTGAGAATGGAGCGGTTTGTGGAGTGGAGACAAGCCGAGGATATATAAGCGCCAAGAAAGTGGCCGTTGTGGTTGCTGGTCATGCTAGCGTTCTGGCGGATATGGCAGAACTGCGTTTCCCGGTCGAAAGCCATCCATTGCAGGCGCTGGTGTCTGAGCCCCTCAAGCCGGTGCTTGACACCGTGATTATGTCCAACGCTGTCCATGGATACGTTAGCCAGTCAGATAAGGGCGAGCTTGTGATCGGGGCCGGCATTGATGCCTACACGGGCTATGGTCAACGCGGCAGTTTTTCGATCATCGAGGGAAACGTCGCCGCGATAGTTGAGCTTTTCCCTATTTTCAGCCGGGTGCGGATGCTTCGCCAGTGGGGCGGAATCGTAGATGTTTGCCCCGATGCCTGTCCGATCATTTCCAAAACGCCTGTCTCCGGGCTTTATTTCAACTGCGGATGGGGCACAGGGGGTTTCAAGGCAACTCCCGGCTCGGGTTGGGTATTTGCGCACACCGTGGCTCGGAATGAACCCCATGAACTGAATGCGGCATTTGATCTCGATCGCTTTACTACCGGTGCGCTGATTGATGAACACGGTGCGGCCGGGGTCGCGCACTAGAACGCTGAGCGAGGGATTCCGATGCTGCAAATCGAATGTCCCTGGTGCGGAGGACGTGACCAGGAGGAGTTTCAATATGGCGGTGAGGCTCATATTGTCCGCCCTGATAACCCTGAATCCTTAACGGATACACAGTGGGCCGATTACCTTTTCAATCGCGCAAACGTCAAAGGGGTACATGCCGAACAGTGGTGTCATGCAGCAGGCTGTCGCCGCTGGTTTAATGTGCTGCGAGATACGGTGAGTTACAAGATCCTGGCCGTCTATCGGCCCGGAGAGCAGCCTCCGGGAGGCGAGGAATGAGCTCAGCGCGGCGGCTTCAAAGTGGTGGACTGGTCGACCGATCAAGGCGAATTCGATTCAAGTTCAACGGCCGTGAATACTTTGGCCATCCCGGCGATACCCTCGCGTCCGCGTTACTTGCACAGGGTGTACGCCTGTTCGGCCGGAGTTTCAAATATCACCGGCGCCGTGGCGTTGTTGGTGCGGGCGCGGAGGAGCCCAATGCATTAGTGCAGGTCGGTGAGGGCGCGTACAGCACGCCAAATCTTAAGGCGACCCAGGTTGAGTTGTACGAGGGGCTAACTGCCCGAACGGTCAATGGCTGGCCGAGCCTGGCTTTCGATATTGGCGCGATCAACAACCGCCTATCGCGACTGCTGCCGGCGGGTTTTTATTACAAGACCTTTATGTGGCCCAAGTCGGCATGGATGCGCTACGAACATCATATTCGGCATGCCGCGGGACTGGGTCACACCCCGTCATTGCCGGACCCAGATCAATACGACAAGCGCCACGCCCACTGTGATGTTTTGGTCGTCGGCGCTGGCCCCACAGGACTGATCGCAGCGTTGGGTGCCGCGCGTTCGGGGGCCCGCGTAATGCTGGCAGATGAGCAATCCCAGCTCGGGGGCAGTCTGCTCTCGGCGCCCGCAGTCATCGGCGGGCAGGCTGGCCTGGACTGGTCCAGCGAGGTTGAAGCGGAGCTCAGATCGCTTCCTGAGGTCATCATACTGAGCCGCTCCACCGTCACCGGCTATTACGATCATAATTTTCTTTCCGTNAACGAGCGCAGAACTGACCATCTCGGGCCGGTGCAATCCGATACTCCGGGAACGCGCGAGAGACTTTGGCGAATCCGCGCTAAGCAGGTTGTGCTCGCCACGGGTGCTATCGAGCGTCCGCTGGTTTTTGACGGCAATGACACGCCGGGCGTCATGCTGGCCTCTGCTGTGAGTACCTATATTCATCGTTTCGCCGTTGCCCCGGGCCGCAGTGGTGCAGTTTTCACAAACAATGATTCCGGTTACCAGGCAGCGATTGACATGGCCAACGCCGGAATGGACGTGCGGGCCGTGGTAGACGTCAGAGCGAAAGCCGGTGCTGATGTGGCGAACGCCGTAGCAGACATAGGGATATCCGTCTATCTCGGGCACGTTGTGCCCTCTGTGCAATCAGGGTTACAGGGTCTTAAGCGTATCGAGCTGGCGAAACTGTCGGCCGATGGGAGAGATATCCTGTCGCATAAGGGTTTGGTGGACTGTCAGATTCTTGCCGTTTCCGGCGGTTGGAGTCCGGTCGTGCACTTACATTCCCAGTCGGGCGGGCGTCCTTGCTATCAGGAAAGTCAGGCCTGTTTTATTCCGGGCGCTTCGGTGCAGGACGAGCGTTCAGCCGGCGCGTGTGCCGGCAGTTTCAGCCTCGCCGCCTGCCTGCGGGAAGGNGCNGACGCCGGCGTCAGNGCGGCNGCGCAAAGCGGNTGGCCGGGAGGTTANGTGGATATTCCGGNTGNCGNNGAGCGTGNCGAAGCNCCNNTACANCCNNTCTGGGAAGTGCCGGCNGGNGCGTTGGCNGGCNATCGCGTCAAGAANTTTNTGGATTTCCAGAACGATACAACGGCCTCAGATATCCGATTGGCTGCCCGCGANGGCTACCGGTCGATTGAGCACGTCAAGCGGTATACCGCACTCGGCTTCGGAACCGATCAGGGGAAACTGGGTAATATCAATGGGCTCGCGATACTCGCCGAGACATTGGGCAAGTCGCCGGGCGAAGTGGGAACGACAACGTTCCGACCCAACTATACGCCGGTAACTTTTGGCACGGTGGCTGGCCGCGCCCTGGGAGAGCAGCTTTTTGATCCGGTGCGCAAAACTGCGATACACGCCTGGCATGTCCGACGGGGGGCGATGTTTGAGAACGTCGGACAATGGAAGCGTCCCTGGTTTTATCCGCATGAAGGCGAGGATATGCACGCGGCAGTTAACCGCGAATGCCTCGCGACCCGAAGCAGTGTCGGTGTGCTTGATGCATCAACTCTGGGCAAGATCGATATCCGCGGTCCGGATGCTTCGCACTTTTTGAATTTGCTCTACACCAACAATTGGGACAACCTGCAGTCAGGACGCTGCCGCTACGGATTTATGTTGGGTGAAGACGGCATGGTGATGGACGACGGCGTCACGACCTGTATCACCCCCGATCATTATCTGATGACCACGACAACGGGCGGGGCGGCAGCGGTGATGTCCTGGATGGAGCGGTGGCTGCAGACCGAATGGCCGGAACTCAAGGTGTATTTGACCTCGGTGACGGATCACTGGAGTGTCATGAGTGTAGCGGGCCCGAACGCNCGGGCCGTCATCAAGACAGCCGGGTGTGATCGGAATCTGGACGCCGAGGNTTTTCCCTTNATGAGNATGCNAAGAGNAGAGNTNGCCGNNATCCCGGCACGCATCAGCCGTATCAGCTTCAGCGGGGAGTCTGCGTTTGAGATCAGCGTTGACGCCAATCAGGGTCTGGCCCTGTGGGAAGCCATCATGACGGCAGGCCGGGACTACGACATCACCCCTTACGGTACGGAGGCCATGCATATCCTGCGTGCAGAGAAGGGCTATGTCATTGTGGGCCAGGATACCGATGGTTCGGTGACACCGGTTGATCTGGGTATGGACTGGATCATCTCTAAGAAAAAGGACTTTATCGGTAAGCGCTCCTTAAGTCGTTCCGATACCGGCCGCCCAAACCGAAAACAGCTCGTGGGCCTAAAAACGCAAGATCCCTCTCGAGCGCTGCCTGAGGGAGCCCAACTCGTCAATGTGCCTCAGGTCGAACGACCCGTTCCCATGATCGGTCACGTTTCGTCGAGCTACTACAGTGCACATCTGGGACACTCTATTGCACTGGCCCTGGTCAAGGCGGGTCTTTCCCGAATGGGTGACANAATATACGCCCACCTGATGGACGGATCAGTGGTGCCGGCNACCATCTGCTCGCCTGTATTTTTCGATCCTGAGAACGAGCGAACGAAGTCATGAAACAGCCTATCGTTATCACGACCGCGATTACCGGGTCGCAGCCAAGAAAAAAGGACAATCCTGCGCTGCCGGTGACGCCTTCCGAGCAGATTGAGTCCACTCATGAGGCCTTCGAGGCAGGCTCTTCACTGGTGCATATCCATGTCCGGGACAAAGACGAAAATTCCTCCTCTGACCCCGATCTCTTTGGCCAAGTGCAGGAAGGCGTCAGGAAACATTGCCCGGGGATGATCATTCAGTTTTCCACAGGTGGTCGCGGTCGGGAAGCCGATCAGCGGGGCGCCATGATGTATCTGAAACCTGATATGGCCTCGCTGGCAACAGGATCGGTCAATTTCCCGACCATGATTTATGAAAATCCACCGGAGTTGGTCGAAGCCCTTGCTGCCAGTATGAAAGAGCATGGCGTGAAGCCCGAGGTGGAGGTGTTTGATGCGGCAATGCTGTACAACGCGGTAAAACTCTCGGAAGCAGGAAAGATTCCCAAGCCGCTGCATGTTCAGTTCGTGACCGGCATTCCGGGTGCAATGCCTACCCGCCGAAAACTGTTGGAGTTTCTGGTGGATGAACTTCACGAGCTTGNGCCCGANGCCACCTGGTCCGCAATGGGAATTGGCGGACGACAGTTTGAGGTGAACAAGTGGACTCTGGAGATGGGCGGGCACGCACGGACGGGCTTCGAAGATAATGTGAAGCTGNATAGNGATACNTTGGCCCCCANTAACGCAGCACTNGTGANGCTCATTGCCGATGTGGCAGAGGGGTACGATCGCTATCCGGCAAGCCCCGAAGAAGCGCGAGCCCTGTTAGGTCTTGCCCCGGCTGCATAGGAAACCAGCCAATATGAGCGCTAAGCAGTCTCCCCTGATAGAAATCGAGACGCCAGTGTTGCGGCCGGGCTCCGACGGACAGGCGCTGTTCTGGATGCAGGAATACGCGTTCTGTGTGCATCTCAATTTACGTGGGGATTCGTCGAGCTCGGCTTTTTCCGAAGCCGTCAACGCTTTCTCTGGGATCGCATTGCCCGAGCACCCGAACACCTGTGTTTCCTCTGAGCACTGTCGCGTGGCATGGTTGGGCCCTGATGAGTGGCTGCTGATCGGGGCTGATGAAGAGTTCGGCGTCGCCACACTTGAAGATCGGCTTGCGCCGCTGCATCACGCGCTGACAGACCTATCAGGCGGGCAGACGATACTTCGGGTAGGGGGCGAGAACTGGCGGGACGTGCTGGCATCTGCCTGCCCTTTAGATTTACATCCTCGAGTTTTTGGGGAAGGGGCCTGCGCTCAGACCATGATTGCCCATACGAACGCTCTGTTGATACCTTTAAGGGATCCGAACCGCGATGAAGCCGTTGATATTGTCGTGCGCCGAAGTTTCGCCGACCACCTCGCCCGCTGGCTGATGGACGCTGCGGCTGAAAGCGGCTTTGAATTCCTGGCACCGGTAGGATCACCCTAGAGGTCGGGCCATTGGGATGACGGAAAGGACGGCTTATTTCAACGGTGAGTACCTGCCCGAATCTAAGGTCTGTGTCTCATTCAGAGATCGCGGCTTCAACCTCGGCGATGCCGTCTTTGATGCCGAAAGAACCTTTGGCGGAGAAATTTTCCGGCTGAATGCGCATATTGACCGTCTGTTTCGGTCGCTTGAAAAGGTGTCAATAGATCCAGGGTTGACCCCTGCGGAAATGACCGACATCACACGCGAGACCGTCGCCCGCAATCTTCCATTGCTCGCGCCAGGCGAAGATTATTGGGTGATGCAACGGGTGACACGCGGCCTCAATGTCGTTGGAGGCGAGTTGTGGCAGAGCAGTGGGGCAACGGTCATTGTCGAATGCACGCCACTGCCGCTCGCTGCGCGCGCCCCGATGCTCCGCGACGGGTTAGACTTATTTACTCCGTCGCATCGGCGGGTCCCACCTGAAAGCCTCGATCCGAACATAAAAAGCCACAATTACTTAAATCTTGTGATGGCGGATCTCGAAATTCGGGACCGTGCCGCTCACGCCTGGGCGATGTTGCTGGATACTCGAGGATTTGTGTCGGAAGGTATCGGCAGTAATGTATTCTTCGTCAAGGACGGCGAACTCCTTACTCCCAACGTGGACTATGTCTTGCCCGGAGTCAGTCGGGCGGTGGTGCTCGAACTGGCGGCGATGGAGGGAGTGGTGGCTCATGAAGTGGATATCTCTCCAGAGCAGGCACGCAGCGCGGATGAAGCGTTTATTACCTCCACGAGTTTTTGTATCTGCCCGGTGCGCTCCTACGATGAGTCGAGTTTGGATAAAGTAGGTATCCCCGGCCCGATCACACGTCGACTGATTGACGCTTTTGCCAAAGAGGTCCAATTCGACTTCGTTGGACAGTATCTTGATGCGCTAACCAAATAGGCTGTGGACCCCCTTCACAACCCTTTAGGAATCACTCCGTTTTTGACAGAATCCAGGTGGAAACCGACAATACCGCTTCGCCAATGCGACCCGCTGACAGATGCAGATTAACCGAACGCTGAGGCGCCTTAACGGCAGCTCGGCCAGACCAGGAGAAAGTTAATGCAAAACACGCTTGCCCAGGAAATATGGCCGTTGGCCCGCAGTTCGCGAATGGCCCAAGTTCTGCTCGTTGTTGCGGGAACGGTGTTGCTTGCAGCTTCTTCTAAAGTACAGGTCCCGTTTTGGCCTGTGCCAATGACAATGCAGACCTTCGTCGTACTGCTGCTGGGAATCGCCTATGGCCCACGCCTGGGATTTATTACGGGCGCACTCTACCTGGTTGAAGGGGCGTTCGGACTCCCGGTATTCGCTAAAGGGGCCGGGATAGCTTATCTGATGGGTCCCACTGGAGGCTATCTGTTCGGATTTGTAGTCGCCATGGGTATCTGTGGCTTGCTCGCACAACGTGGCTGGAGCCAGACCGTACTAGGGATGTTGGGCGTTATGATCGTTGGTCAAATCCTGATTTTCGCCCCCGGCGTACTGTGGCTGGGTGCCGTAATCGGCATGGATAAAGCGATCGCTCTGGGATTGACCCCATTTATTGCTGCGGAAGTGTTCAAGGCCGCCTTGGCGGCCGCAACGGTACCATTGATCTGGCGTGCTGTTAGCTATTGAGCGTGCCCACGATTGAGGACGTCCGTGCAGTTGTGACGGGACTCAAAAGGACATAAAGGAGAAAACATGAGAGATTACCTGCACATACAGCTCGGAGACCAGACTGTTGACCGGCAGACCTTCACCGGAGAACAGGTTGCCCGGTCGGGGCGCTATTTTATCGCCCGCGAGCTTGTGGCATGTGGCGCGGCTAAGGTCGAACCCCTGTCGGGCGACAATCCCCTGATTTTCTCAGTTGGCCCTTTTGCGGGTACCAATTTCTCTAACGCCAACCGGGTCAGCGTTGGTTGTCGCAGTCCATTGACCGGCGGAATCAAGGAGGCGAATGCAGGCGGGACCTTTGGATTCGCCTTGGGGCAGTTGGCTCTTGCGGGATTCACACTGCATGGAGCGGCAAGTGAATGGACCGTCATGCATGTCTCCCTTGAAGGCGAGGTCAACTTCTCGTCTGCGGATGATCTCATGGGGCTATCGAATTTCGACTGTGCCGCAAAACTGCACGAGCGTTTTGGCAAGAAAGTCAGTCTCGGAATCTGCGGGCCAGTCGGGGAGTATCTCGGCTTGTTGTCAGGTATCTCATTCAGTGATACGGATCTTCGACCGTCCCGTCTTGCAGCCCGCGGTGGCGTCGGTGCAGTGATGGGGGCTAAAAGAGTGAAGGCCATTGTCCTGGATCTCAACAAGATGCCAAAACTGCATGATCGAAAAAAGGTCATCGGGGCGGTGAAGCAGTACAACGCCATGATCAAGGAAGACGAGATCGCGCAGAACATGAAGACCTTCGGCACGGCACTGATGGCGGATACCCAGAATTATCTTGGGGGTTTGCCAGTCAGGAACTTTACTGCCGGGCAGCTTGTCGATCCGGATGAAGACGTAATGCGGATGGGGGGCGAATTTATCCGCGAGCAGAACCTTGAGCGCGGCGGCCAGACCGCCCACGCCTGTATGCCCGGGTGCACGATTGAATGTAGCAATGTTTATGTTGACAGCGAGGGAAAGGAAATTGCCTCGCCGGTCGAATATGAAACGATCGGCCTGATGGGGACAAACTGCGGGCTGACGGATCCGGATGAGCTTGCCCGGGTTAATTTCGTTGCGAATGACCTTGGCATTGATACGATTGAAACTGGCGCCATGATTGCTGTGTTAATGGAGGTGGGCCAGGGCGCATTCGGTGACGTGAATTTCATGCTTAAGGTGCTGGAGGAGATTCGCAGCGGTTCGGAAAACGGCCGGATTTGGGCCCAGGGAACCGCCCGGGTCGGAGAGCATTACGGCGCTCAGCGGGTACCAGTCATCAAACAGCAGGCGATCAGCGCCTACGATCCGCGTGTTGTCGAGGGGACGGGAATCACGATGATGATGACTGCCCAGGGAGCAGATCATACTGCCGGCAATCTTCCTAAGCTCGATTGCAGGGAGATGGAGGCATCTGAGATTGTGGCGGCAAGTTTCGAAGCGCAGCGGGTGATGGCAGCCTCTGATTCATTGGGTCTATGCATCTTTGGGCGTGGCGTCACGGATACCAATGTGGAATTCATCATCGACGCTATCAATAATGCCCTAGGGACCGAACTTCCAAACTCTTTCTATCGAGAACTCGGGGCCGAGACGCTGCATTTAGAGCATGAGTTCAACCGGGCCGCGGGATTCAGTGATGAAGATGACGAGCTTCCGGCGTTTTTCTATGAAGAATCGCTACCGCCGATGAATCGTGTAGCACGTTTTCACGGAGAAGAAATCAACAAATTCCGAGAGTAAGTGTTGAGACCGACGATCATTCGCCTCAGATACCAATAATCGGATGGATCTGCGAGCCGTCACTAAAGCGGGAGAAACGGAACGGTTCGGGGTCGACCAGCGGTGTTTCATTCATGATGAGATCCGCAGCGAGTTCTCCCGCCGCCGGCCCGATGCCAAATCCGTGGCCGGAAAACCCAGTAGCAATAAAAAAGCCGGGCTGTTCAGAGACCTCTGAAATTACCGGCACCGCATCAGGAGTGACATCAATCATTCCTGCCCACTGTTGGGCGATGACTGCGTCGCGGAACACCGGAAAATCCCTCTCAAGCCGGGAGCGGGCTTTATTCAATAGTGGTTGGACCGGCGCAGGGTCAAGAATGCGATGTGCTGTAAAAGGCTCTCCTTTGCCTGCCAGCGCCTGTCTGTGATGACTTAACGCCTCGGTAAAGGTCCTGCCTAAGCTGGGTCGCAGGTGTCCCTTGGCCATCCAGGCCAGTTTGCTGAATAACCCCATAAACTGGAGCGCGTCAGGCGTCAGTTCAAACCAGATAGCCGTATTGGGGGCAACTGTATAACCGCCATCTGCGCGGGGTCGAATCGCGAACCCAGGCGCGCTGATGCAGGATTTAAGACCTGCATTGATGGCGCTGGTACGCATAACCGATGATCGGACCTTCAACTGAGGCAGTAGCAGGCGCTCGTGCGCACAAAACAGGCGTGACCATGCCCCGGCGGCCAGCAGAACCGCATCAGATCGGATCAGGCCGTTCTCGGTGAGGACCCCGCAAACCCTGCCGCCACTGATGTCGAGTTCGAGTGCTGCTGTTTGCGTCAGGATGGTCGCCCCTTTTATTTTCGCGCAGCGTGCGATTGTCGGAGCAGCAATAAAGGGTTCCGCTTTGCCGTCGGTCGGGCAATAAAGGGCGCCAGGCCAGGTGTGGGAGCTGCCCGGCAGATGCTTTGCGACCTCGGCTGTGGTAAGGAGGCCCGTATCAATACCAAAGGGCTCTGCGTATTCAAGCCATTTTCCGTGTGCTTCAAGACCTTGATCGGAATCAGCGAGATAGAGAGTGCCGCAGCGCTTGAAACCAACTTCTCCTTCGACGCGCTCATTCATTGCGGCCCATCTTTCCAGCGACTTCATGACCAGCGGAATTTCTCGAGGATCACGTCCTTGTTGGCGGCACCAACCCCAGTTGCGGGACGACTGCTCGGCACCGATCTCGCCTTTTTCGCAGAGCGTGACCGATATTCCTCTCTCAGCGAGGGTGAGTGCCGCACTGACCCCAATAATGCCGCCGCCAATGATGACGACGTCGGTCTTCTCCGTGGGGAATGGATCAGAACTTAGGGAATCAATGGGAATCGGCATTGGGAGGTGGGATGACCTTCCCGGGGTTGAATAGATTGTCGGGGTCCAGCGCCTTTTTAATCGCCGCCATGACTCTTAAACCAGTAGGATCTTTGTACCTTTGCATCTCATCAATTTTGGACATACCGATTCCGTGTTCGGCGCTGAAGGAGCCTCCCAATCCGGCGACGTAGTCATGGACAAGATTGTTCACTTCCGCCCATAGCGACAGGAAAGCTTCTGCGTCCATATCGGGCGGTTGCGAGAGATTGAAGTGAATGTTGCCGTCTCCTACATGGCCAAACGGACATGGCCTGATCCCCGGCACCCGTTTGGCGACGATGGCCCACGCCGTTTCGATAAATTCGGGTACCTTCGAGACCGGAACGGAAACGTCATGTTTTATGCTCGCGCCTTCGAGACGTTGCCCCTCTACAATCCCTTCCCGTAACTTCCAAAGTGACTTGGCCTGCTGTTCACTTGATGCGATGACCGCGTCGTGAATGTCTCCCGCCTCAAATGCATGTTCAAGAATCGCTGAAAGCAGGGTATCGACGTTGATGGCGTCGCCACTGGCCTGGAGCGAAAGCAGGACATACCACTCATGGGGCGTTGTCATCGGATCAAAGCAGCCTGACACGTGCTTGAAGGCAAAGTCGAGGCCGACCCGGTGCATAAGTTCGAAGCTGCACAGAGTGCCTCCACTTCCTGATTGGGCGCGCTCCAGGAATGCGATGCTAGCCGGGAGATCGCGCAACGCAACAAGCGCTGTTGCGCTTTGGTCAGGGTAGGGATAAAGCTTTAGCGTTGCGGCGGTAATGATGCCGAGCGTGCCCTCGGAGCCGATGAGTAGTTGTTTGAGATCATATCCGGTATTGTTTTTCCTGAGGCCGTGCAGATCAGACAGTAACTCGCCATTCGGCATCACGGCCTCAAGACCCAGAACCTGATCTCTTGCATTGCCGTAACGCAGAACGTTTATGCCCCCGGCATTGGTCGCGAGGTTTCCACCGATTTGGCAACTGCCTTCCGCCGCCAGGCTGAGCGGAAAAAACCGCCCGGCGTCACGTGCGGTTGCTTGAAGTACTGCCAGTATGCACCCCGCCTCCACCGTCATCGTGTTGTTGGCTGGATCGATGGCGCGAATCTGGTTGAGCCGCTCGAGACTGAGGATGATTTGGTCGACGTGTGCTACAGCGCCGCCACAAAGTCCGGTGTTACCGCCTTGTGGCACCAACGGCGTTTTCTGTGCAACGCAGGCCTTCACCACTTCCTGAACCTCAGCGGCATCTCGAGGTCGAACGATGATCTGCGACCCACCGTGGAACCGTCCGCGCCGTTCTTCGAGATAAGGCTCCGCTTCGACAGGGTTGGTAATCACCCCTCGATCGTCGAGAATTTCACGAAGGTGTGAGAGCAGAGTATTCATCGGTTAAATCAAGACTGGCAGTCGGTGAATGACCTAGTCACTACTGGGGTATTGTTGCCAACGAGGGGATTATAGGGTTCCGAGGGGGCAACGGTGTCACAGCGACATTCTTTTTTGGTACAGTGTCGCGGAAGTCGATCAAATAATCAAAATGCGAAGGAGAATCGGGTAATGCATCGGATGCTTCACATGGAGCCCAGTCTTTGTACCGGGTGTCTGCAGTGCGAGATGGCGTGCAGCTATGAGCACGAGGGAGAGTTCAACCCTGCGCGGTCGCGCATTCGGGTTTTCGAGTTTGAGCACGGGCGCACGTCTGTGCCATATACCTGCACGCAGTGTGTTGAGGCATGGTGTATGAAAGCCTGCCCAACGGCAGCGATCTCGGTCAATACGGAGCTGGGAGCCAAGCTCGTGAGTCCCGAAGCGTGTGTGGGATGCAAGGCCTGTGTCTCTGCGTGCCCGTTTGGAACGATCGAATTTAATCCTGTGAGCGGCAAAGTCGACAAGTGTGATCTTTGTGGCGGGGATCCGAAATGTGTGTCTGCATGCCCGACTGACGCGATTACCTATGTGGATGCCGGGGCCTCTGGCGTTGGCCGCATGCAGGCGTCCGCACAACAGGCTGCACAAGGGGGTGCATCATGAGTTGGCAGGGAAAAATACTTCGGGTCAATCTGACGTTGGGAGAGATAACTCCTGAGCCGCTCAATATGGAGTGGGCCAACGACTATATTGGCGAGCGCGGTCTTGGCACTAAGTATCTGTGGGAGAACATGGATGCCAAAGCCGACCCCATGGGCCCTGACAACGTGTTGATTTTTGCGACCGGCCCACTCACGGGCACCAGCGCATCCACGAGCGGCCGTTATGCCGTGATTACCAAGGGCCCGCTCACGGGGGCGATTGCCTGTTCTAACAGCGGAGGCAAGTTCGGCGCAGAGTTGAAATACGCCGGATTTGATCTTCTGCTTGTCGAAGGTCGCTCAGAAAAACCGGTCTATCT
>PAUU01000027.1 GCA_002713825.1 Acidiferrobacteraceae bacterium
ACCGATGGTGCCAACGTTCACATGCGGTTTACTCCGCTCGAATTTCTCTTTCGACACTTTCTGATTTCCTCAACAGTGCGTGGTTAACTGGCTGTCCGACTCCGTAAACCGTACAGGCGCGTTACTGGAGCCCACAACCGGAATTGAACCGGTGACCTCTTCCTTACCAAGGAAGTGCTCTACCGACTGAGCTATGTGGGCGGAGATCCATGCTGGAGCGGGTGATGGGGATCGAACCCACATCATCAGCTTGGAAGGCTGAGGTTCTACCATTGAACTACACCCGCCCAAAAGGTATTCGTTCCCAAGTTGATTTCGTGTCATCATGGTTTTGCTGAACTGCTAGTTACGACTCGCCTGTTGTCCACCAGTCAACTGGTGGAGGGGGGAGGATTCGAACCTCCGAAGGCTGAGCCAACAGATTTACAGTCTGCCCCCTTTGACCGCTCGGGAACCCCTCCGAAAAGCACAAAACCGAACTTCGCGAAGTCTCGGAATCTGGTCAATTAAATCTGGATTGTCGAATGGCGGGCCCGATCCCCAGCGCATTCGGATTCCGCTACAGGCATCTAAACTTCGTGCGGGTGCGCGATTCTAACTGAATCTGGAGCCAGACGATAGCCCCTAGTGGGTCAGTTTGGCCAAAACCGGGTTCAGTGGATCTCTGCAATGGAATTGGGCCTAAGGACCCTAATCTCTCCCAGAATACTTGGGTTTTTTGAACTTCAGGGCTACTATCCCTCGCCCCACGGACGCTGGCCCTGCCTCATGACCCCCACTTCCCGGAACTGCAGCCGAATCTTCTGGCTTTTTGCACTCACCCACCTGCTTCTGTGGACACTTTTGCCGACCCTCGGCAGGCACGAGCTGGATACCGACAGCATGATGCATTTTGCCTGGGGGCAGGAATGGATGGGATCCTATCATCTCCATCCGCCTGTGCTGCCGTGGGTGGTTGCCGGGTTCCTGAAGACAGTTGGCATCAGCAACTGGACCTACAACCTGCTGACCCAGCTGAATTTTCTTCTTGCGCTCTTTTGCGTCTGGCGGCTCGCTCGAGAGGTTTTACCGCCTGTTCAGGCGCTGACAGCAGTTTGCCTGCTCGAGTTCATACCTTTTTTCAGTTTTTTCAGCATGCGGCTCAATCACAGTTCAATGCTAATCCCGATCTGGGCATTGACGATCCTGCTTGCCTACTTTGCCATTCAAAGAGGTCAATACCGCTACTGGATCGCGCTTGGATTGATTTCCGGCGTGGCGATGCTGACCAAATACTACTCGGCCGCCATGCTTCCAGGCATCGCCCTTTATCTGCTGCTCTTCGCGAAGGGTCGACAAACCCTAACGACTCCCGGGCCGTATCTGTCCCTCACCCTCTTCTTGATCATGATGGGTTGGCATCTATGGTACGTGGATAGTCACCAGATGGGGACGGTGACCCATATCGGGGATTATGTTGCTTCGGACATTTCGTCTCGGATCAAGGCTGTTCGTTTTCTGTTTGCACAACTTTTATACCTTGCGCCCCTTCTGCTCGTTTTTTTTACGGTATTGTTTTATCAGCGACGAAAGACTCCAGCAGAAACATCTGACGAGATTCTGCAGAACCAGGGTCTTTCGTCTTTTATATACTGGATGTTCCTTTTTCCCCTGATTGGGACTGCGGTAGTGGGTTTTCTCGCCGGCATCGGCGCTTCCAGTCGCTGGGGTGGACCCACGCTGAATTTGGCGGGCATCGCACTGCTGCTTTATTGGCCTATGGCAGCGAACGCTCCGGCACTAAAGCACCTGATCCGCGCTGCGTTCGGATGGCTTTTGGTGCTGCCTCCCATGCTGCTCTTCACCGGCCTCGTGACATCCGGCCACGCGATGTACCACTTTCCAGGCAAAGAACTCGGGCGCGACATTACTGCGCTTTGGCGAAACGCTCACCAGACACCGCTTCGCATCGTCGGCGGAGGCCACGATGCGCCCGACAGTATCGCCTTCCACTCACCGGATCACCCGTCGGTTCTCCAGCATCTTAGCCATCAATGGAGCCCCTGGATTACCCAAGAAGACATTGCACGTGACGGCATGGCTGTCATCTGCCTGAAATCGGACACCCGGTGCCTGAAAAATGCCAATACCCTTTTCCCGGAGTATGGCCTGACACCGCTCCGAGTGACGGCAAAGGCAGGGCTTTTCTTCCCAGGAAGCGAGCGCGAGTTTCTTTATTTCTTTGTGCCGCCGGGGACCTCGGCCGCCAATCTGGAAACGATCACGCCACTGCCGATGCGTGCTGATCAGCAGACCAACTAACGCTCAGCGACGATACTCAATCAACAGTGTCTCCCTGATACAAGCGCAACAAGCCGCGAATATCTCCCAAACTGAGCGGGTTGGCGAGCGCTGTGTCAGAGGCGCCTCTTACCCCGCTCAACAGTCGGGCCAAGAACTCTTCTGAGGGCATATTTGCCGCCATCTCTCTGAGAGGATAGGCAGGCAGAATTTTTTCTGTGCCGACTTTGTCGGTATGGCACCCCTGACAGAGTTGTAAGTCCAACTCCCGGGCTCTTTCAAGATCCTCCGCCCCCGCGCGGCCTGCTGAAAATATTGCAGAGTTGAGGGTATACCGCCTGGATAACTCGTCTGCCAGCGCCTCCGCCGAAACGAGATCCCTTTTAGCCCACGATCGATCGAGATCCTGAAGCAGTTTTCTGTCTATCCCTGACCTTGTCAGCGCATCATACTCCAGCGCAAGCCACGAGAGGCCTGTTAATGCGGACTTGATTCGACCTTCCAGCCCCGTCACTTCAGCTGGGCTCAAAGCCGCGGGCGAGATCAGTCTTTGCAGGTCCCCCCGAAGGATCAGAACTTCTGAGGGGAAACGGGCCCGATCGAGAGTTGTACCCAGTCCCGCACAAAAAACAGCGGCCGGACAAAGCCCGGCCGCTGCGATACATCCTGCAATAACGAATGACTTGAACAATTAATTCAGATTTACCGCTGCCTCCATCGGCAATGATTTATCGTTAGTCCACTCGATCATGGATCCATCATACATCTTCGCATCTTTATTGCCCAGGATCTCGCTGCTGGCGAACCAGCCAAGAGTCGCCCAGTGACCTGAATTACAGAAGAAATATTCTTCCCCGCTCTCTGGCACGCCCGCGGCCGCAAAGAGTTGCTTCAGTTCGCTCTGGCTTCTCCATTTGCTTCCGCCATTAACAGTTAACCAGCTCTCGGGAAGATTGACCGAGCCTGGAATGGTTCCATAGCGGGACGCCTTTGGATGTTTATTGATACCAAGGTATTGGTGGGCGGGTCGTAGGTCCACGGTCACACCTCCAGAACTCGACGCTGCAGCGATATTGTCTTTGGAGGGGATCATGTCTTCCTGCAGATCGGCGGTAAATTTAGTCGGCATGGCTTTATGGGTGCCCTTTTCGACCGGGTTTTTCTCATCTGCAATATAGCCAAAGTATCCGCCATTCAAAATGGACACCTCATCGTGACCAAGTGCTTTGAACGTCCAGTACACCCGAGTCGCGCTGCCCATATCCAGAGCGTTGGTACCCCGGCTGTAGATGACCACATGATTGCCATTGGAAATGCCCAGGCCGCCAATAAGCTCTTCAAGTTTTGCAACTGGAGACATCTGGCCGGGCGTGTTGTCTACTTTGGCCCGCCAGCCAGCCGAGGAATAATCGGAATAGATCGCACAAGGAATGTGTCCTTTCTGATAGTCCCCCTTTCGCGAACCATCCCACTTATTCCGGATATCCAACACCCGGACATTCGGATCACAGGAATGCTCCTTGATCCATGCGACATCTACCAGAGGCTGTGCCGCCATTGCTGAGACCGCAAAGGCGCAAGTGATTGCGCCGCCTAACCAGGCCATCATCTTAGTCATTTTTTGCTTCATTTTAGTTTTCTCCTCCTTTGGAAGACTAGATACACACACACTGCTCCGACTCAAGAATCTGAGTCAGAGCCCCATCCCATGCCCCGGCATCATCGCCGAGACTGTCAAGCTCAATCTCCACCACGTCCGCGCATCGCCTCAAGGCTTCGACTACGCCGTTAAGCTTATTGCTCGCGCGATGCTGTCCACGGACCAGTAATGCCACCTTCTTCATCCGCCTTCTCCTATTCCTGATTCTGTCCCTGTGGAAATTCTCATCGCCCTACAGCACCAGCGTCGCGTCGGCTTCCGCCAGAAACATTGCGGCTTGCTCGCCCGAGACTTGTTCGCATTCCGCGAAAGGCACCAAAGTCATGATCTCATCCACATCTGCAAGCTCCAGCAGCTCCGCGTTCTCCTCAAAACGAGGCGTCACTTCAAACTCATCGGCAAAGAGAAAACGCACCTCATGTCCAAATATTGTCAGCCCGGCCGCAACTCGCATCGCTTCCTCAGCATCGTCCCGCGCCATAACCAGAATCTTCTTTGTGGACGCCATCAGAAACTACAAACTCACTACCTGTGCCGCCTCACCGATCAGACGACTGTGGTCAGTCTGACTGCCCGAAGTGACGGGACAGTCATGTTCAAAGACCTCTTTCCAGGAGTCGGCACAAGCCACCGCCTCAGCCGCTTCGGACAAAGCAGTCAGAACGTCATGATTCGCCAGCGATTGCACCCCCTGGCCAGTGAAGAACACGGAAACCGCATAGGCTTTGCGAGAGCAAGCCTGCAGCATATTTCTCAGAATGTTTTCGCTATCTGGCCGTGTGACTGTAATCAGCAGCATCAGAGATACCCCGCCGGCCACATAAAGAGTGCACGCGGATCCAGATTGAGATCACTTACAAACTCGGCAAGTTGTGCCGATGAAACTCGCCCAAAGGGCGCTGGCTGTAGGTTTACCAGCCGCACTTTCCCAACGAAAAGCGCCCGGCGACTGAGAGCGCCCGCTACCCCTTTTCCGGTCGAATCTACCTGAGCACTTTTAATTAATCGACTGACCCGATCCTGGCCAGCAAGATAAAAGATCGCCGCCATGGCATCCCGAGTTTTCTCATCATCCGCATAGATGACGACCCCCTCATCGCCTGTGAGCCCATAACTTCCCAGCAGCCAACGGACATCCCTCATATTGGCAAGGCGGCCCTCTTGGTTCAACACGCGATCGAGCGAGAGACATAATGCGCCAGGGCGCGCAGCCTCAAGGCACTTCGCGACAGTGCCGGCATCTACAAACACCATATCCGCAGGAACATTCAAAGACGAGACTGCGGGAATCAGGTCATCTGCCAGGGCGGTGTATGGCTTTGCGAACACTAAGGCCGTGAAAAACGCAGCAAGGGCAGTCTCTAGGAAACGACGGGATCGTGTTCTGACGCTCATGCTCAACCAGACTCCTCGCGAACTCAGCAACCGCCGAACTGTCGGACCCTCGCCGCTGCACCTGCCTGCACAGTAGGGGGATTCTCAAGATAATGACTTAACAGGTCATACATACTGACCCCTTCCAGCACGCCTGAGAGCTCCACTTCAATGTCATCCTCAAGCGTCTTGCACGTTGCCGCGTCCGCAGCCACCGATGCCGGCACCATGGCTGAGGGCATCAAGGCCGTCACCAGCGCGAGCGACAGCAAAACAGAGACAACGCAGAAAATGACGCCGGCTCTATTCACTTGAATGTCCGTCCGATTATGGACAGACCAAAGAAATAGAACGCGGCGACAAAAGCGCACAGGTGAATGATAAGAAGCATATCCATGATTAATTGAGAAAATGCTGGACAAGTTCCCGGGTCGAGAGACACTTTCCAGATTCGGGATGTTGGACACTGTGCGCGTAAAACGGCACGCCGTTCTGGCTGAACCGCAAGCTCGCAGGTGCAGCGCTCGCAAGATGGAAAAAGGCTGCCGCGCCGCCAATAACAATCAGCAGCACCAGCACTGCAAACTGGCGTTCGGCGGTCATTCCATCATCTCCCTGCGCCATGCGCCACCTTGCGTCTTTGCGCTCTGCACTCTTGGTTGAATGATGAACATAAAGCTTCAATCCTTGCGAACCAGCACCTGCCAACCCCGATTTTGGCGCAGAGTCTCAAGATGCGTTGCTCCGATTTCCGGACACATCGGCGGAATCGCTTCCATTGAGGTCGGGTTATCAATAAGCACCGCAACCACATCGCCGACACCTGCCGAGCCGACGGCTTTTCGTGTCATCAGTTGTGGTCTTGGGCAAGAATCCCCAATGCAGTCAACGGTCTTCGTGACGGTTACGGATGAGCCATCACTCAGAGCGAGGGGCGCACTGCCGTTATCCTGACCTGCTGCTGAGTCTTTTTTCTTTCCAAATAACCCCATCGTCAATCCTCGATCCTTTTCCTAACTAGATTAAAGATGCAACCTTGTGTTCCGAGTTCCACGCTGTCTGCGATCTGCAGAATGCCTGCGCGACCTCAACTCGTCGCGGCCGATGCCGCTTCACGACGTTTGATTGCCCGATACAGCCCATACAGCACCGCCGCTTGAATAATGCCGAAGAAAATCGCCGGGATGCCCGTCTTCTCCTGCAAAGTCTCTGCGTTGGAGAAGCCAAACTGCAGTCGCTCGACCGACAACTCACCGGTCATCGCCGAGGGGGCCGGAGGCCAATAGATATAAGACCAAATCAGGGAGAACAGGAACATGCCCACGAAGGTGAAGATCAACGCCCATATGGCACCGAAATTTCCCTCCCCCGCCTTGACCCATGTCGACACCGTGCAGGCTCCTGCCAGCACCATACCGGTCCCGAACAGAAACAACCCGAGAATCTGATTGACCCCGACATCAAAGCGCATCGGATTGCCTGCACCAATGGAAATGAACGCGGTAAACCCTATCGTCAAGATCATCATCGCGACCAGCAGCGCTTTGGTATTACGGAATGTCTTGAAAAGCATGGCATCGCGAAGCGCAGCCGTGTTGCAGAACCGGGAGCGCTGTACCAGTAGGCCCACCACCGAGCCGAACACAAAAGCAACAAGACACTCAGCAAGTGCAGACATCAACCGCCCTCCAGCACACGTTTATAGATGAGTGAGCCAAACCAGGCGCCAGCCAGAATTCCACTGATAGCCAGGTATCCCCCCAGATTAAGCTCCGGCGTCAAACCAAAGAAGGTACTGACATTACAGACAAATGCGAGGCGGATACCGATGCCCATCAGTAGTCCGCCGACCGTTATCATGACCCACTCAGAAAGCCGCTTGGGAAAGCGCCAGAAGAATTCTTTGCTGGCAACAGCACCGACGATCGCGCCAAATAACATTCCAAGGGAGATGTATATCTTCCAGTAGCCCGCGTCCGGCTTGAAGACCTCATGCCAGAAAGGAATGCGGTCGATGGTATCGCCCAAAAAGAACTGGGCGATTAGGCCCGTCATCATTGTTTCGCCGCCGCCCACTGTCCAGGCGCCGACGATCAGAAAAAGAAAAATGTCCAGCACCGCGATCGCGGATAAGGCGATCACGGGATCAAGCGTCTTTCTGAATAGTTCCATTAACGTTGAATATTTATCTCAGATTCACAAACTGGCGCACCCTTTGATCATGGCTATAATCAGCTCAAGCAGGTGGTATTTATTGCTTACAACGTCCGGGAGATCTGTTGTGTCCATCTTTATCGAATCAGACAGCGCACTGGCGCATATGTTTAATGCCTGTACGACCGAACAGATTAACGAATTCATTCCCGAAAAACGCAGCCTGCGCATCCATGGCCAGTCCACAACCCTGCGCCTTGAACGCGCGTTCTGGAACGTGCTCGACGAGATCGCCCACGACCATAAAATGAGCGTTAACGGCGTAATTCAAGAAATCGCAGATCAGTGCCTCGTTGCCAACGACAAGAACCTGGCTTCTTGCCTCAGAGTTATCTGCCTTAAATATCTGAACATCTACTCAAAGACGCCCGCCTGAATGACAGGGAGCAGCGTCACTGTACGGCTGGCCCTAGGTTAGACTAAAAAAGCGTCCGCAATTCGGGGTGCTGATCCAGACAAGGTTTGAAGGCCTCAAACACCTCCACCTGTATGTGCCCGCTCTCATAAAGGTTTCGGCCATCCAACTCTACCGTCGGACACTCAACCATCCAGCAGATCTCACCGGGCGGATACTCTCCACAGGTGTGAAAGTGAAGGTATTGAGGGCTCGTGAACAACGTTTCGCCCCAAAGACACAGATCCTCTTCGGGCATCGGGCTGGGATCCGTTCCTGGATGCAGGCCTTGGTGCCATGAGTCGACAATCATCGGCTCGATCCCGAAAAGACAGGCTACTTTTTCGTAGTGAGCGCGTACCGCTTGAGCCTCTTCTTCGGGCCCATCAAAGCGCTCAATCCGCCCCCTCGTGACATGCGCAACGACCTGCGAGGCAATCGGCAGGTTCGGCGGCTCATAAACCTTTGAGCCGGTCGAGGTAAGTCCCTGTCTCAATACGACCTGGCCGGAGAAGGTTTTGGCGGAAACAGGCGTACTGACGGCTGCTGGAAACCTGACGACCGTGACGTCCTTGCTCACACCGTCTAGCGTTTGCGCTTTTTTGGTTTTGCCGGTTTGGGGAGCTGCCAGGTTTGGTTTCCCGATCAATTTTGTGCCATGGGGGCAAGTTATCGTAATAGTTGTTGCGTTATTGATTAGATCATCGACCACCTTTTTCAGTGCGATCATGGCGTTCTGAGGCACCGTGCCAAAAGTGCTGGCCAACTGCGAGAATCGCCGCGTGTAGACCATAAGCTTGC
The DNA here is from genome assembly GCA_002713825.1 of Acidiferrobacteraceae bacterium. Taxonomy (GTDB): domain Bacteria; phylum Pseudomonadota; class Gammaproteobacteria; order Arenicellales; family UBA868; genus UBA868. Next base: position 8,724 of record PAUU01000027.1, read on the forward strand.
GGGGTCCATCGTGATCTTCATCAAAGCGGCCCTGGTCTCCAAGACGGGCGAGAAAGATGATCCAGTCGAATCTTTTCTCCTGAAGCTTTTCCTCCAACGGGGCTGATGGCGTATTGGCGGGTAACCCCACTTCCACTGACTGGACCTCAGCACTCAGTATTTCTCGACAATACGCGATCACGTGGTCTTTAAGTTCCGCGTCATACCAGCCCAGCGATGCATCTTCATAAGCAACCAGCACGCTTGCTCCTGGCGAAATACTGACCGCGCCCTCCAGCATATTGGCGAGGCCCTGGCCGTGTGGGTTATTGGAATTAGTCAAAACGTGCCCCCCGATGCGTCAGGCTGAATCACTGGAACTGTAGTACCCCACGATATCTCCTTCAGTGGTCACGCCCAAGCCGTTAAGACATCGATTGACATAGTTGAAGTAGCCGATAATCTGATTGGCTTCCAGTATCTCACCGTCGTCGACTCCTGCCTCGGTGAGCGCGGTCACATCATCTCGCACCATTTCTCCTGGCGTAAGCGTTAGCTTCTGTGCATAACGTAATAACGCCAGCGCCTTGCCATCGAAACCATCCTCTGGCTTTCTCGCCCTAAGAGCGGCCTCCGCGGCATCAGCCTTCGCATCATCGCCCATAAGATGCTTAGCGTTTGCCCAGTGGTTTGCATAGGAATAATCACAGTCGTTCAGCAAAGAAACATAGGAACCTATTACTTCCTGAAGCCACATGGGAAGTGTGTTGGCATCGTCATGCAGGGCAGCGCGATAAAGGATCACATGCCCTTTCATCGTGTTGGGCCGCAGCGAATGAACCCGCATCACGTTGTCGACCGTCCCGTGCGGCGTACGGGCAAGCTTCAGTATCTCCAACAACTCAGGATCTGCACCCTGATCTTCAATCATCCTGATCCACGCTGTCATAGTATTCAGTCCCTGTTTCATTTATGCTGATTTGATTCAGCCACTTCCCAATTCGATTTATCTTAAGCGCGCGACATCGGGAGCGCCGTCCTCAGTGTCTCAGCCCATCACATTATATGCCGTGCCCGAGAGTACTTACTGTGCTCGCGTGAGGCTTGTGCTTGAACTAAAGTCCATTGAATATATCGAGGAGCGACCTGTTGGCGGAAGCTATAGAAGCGAGGACTATCGTCGCCTTGTGCCCGCAGGCTCCGTACCAGCAATACAGATCAACGGAACAATTCTCCATGACTCGGACGCTATCGTAGAGTTGCTTGAAGATCTTTTTGAGGAACCCCAACTACGCCCGAATGACGCCTTTGATCGAGCCATTCTGAAATCCATCACCCGATTTCATGATACCCGCCTTGAACCTGCTCTTCGCAGACTTTTTCCCTTGGTGGGCAATTCTGAAAAAATAGAGGACGCCAAAGAGTCGATTGAGGTGATGAACGAGCATCTCGATCGCCTGGATGTTCTTGTGGATGCCAGGCCGTATCTAGGGGGAGAAACGCTCTCGCTCGCCGACTGTGCCTATGCCACAACCCTGTTTATGATGGACGACATTGCAAACAGCATGAGTCTGGCGCCTCGAGTTTCACAGAAAATTCGTGACTGGCGTAACACTCTCTACGCAACCGACGTGGTTCGCCAAATTATTGACCAAAATCGGGCCGCCATTGCCGCCTGGGTCGCGACAAAACTCAACTGAATCAGGTCGCAGGATAAATCTCTTAGCTACTGACCGAGAAAAGGCTCGCCTGAGGGCTCCAGCATTCGTTTGCGGATCTTCTCCGGAAAGACCATCCCTGGCTTTCGGTCATAACTGAACAACAGGGTTTGGCGAGACTGTCGAGTCTTGCCGATCGGCGCCACGCGATGCAACGACCGCCTGCCCATGAAAAGGATAAAGGTCCCAGCCGGCGCATCGGCTACATCAGGAGTTTCCTCTCCCGAAAAAATCGCACCTACCCGATCATAATTTTCATCTTCCTCGCTACGGATTAAGGGGGCATATTCAAAATCGCCACCCTCCTCCGCAGATTGAAGAACCAATGACACCGCTCCGTCGTTGGTATCGTAATGCCACCCAAACGCATCGCCCTGCTCCATGATGTTGAGCCTCACCGATATATTGGGACAGGCGGAATTGAATAGCTCTTCATAACCGAGAAGCTGCCGAACAAATTCGGTCAACTCTGGAAACTCAAAAAGGCATACACAGAGCCCCTTGGGGTCCAATTGGTCCCTGGTCAAGACGCCGCAACGCCGATCGAAAACACGGCTTCTCGGATGAGTTTTCGAGAATCCTGCGTTCTTCAGCCAACCATAGGGGGTAGCAGGAAAATCTACACGACGCATCCCGCTCTCAAGATGCGTCACCTCATCTGTTATCGCTTGCAAAAAGACAGGCCTCAGAAAGCCTTTCAGAGCACAGATAGCCCGCTCCCGCATCATGACCTGGCAACTCTCGATCAGAGTTCTGCCAGCGGAGGACTCCAAGTTGTCAATCGGATAGCGGTCGAGATCGATGAAATCGCCAAGTGCGCCCATTGGTAGGATGGCCTAGTTATATGATGAATTAAGCATTAACTTGGCAAGGTTATTGATTCTTCATAACGTCACAGAATTAGAGACGTGCTGCCACTGAGACTCAGTTTATCTGGATATAATCGCCAGTCTCAGTACAACGGGTATTTTGATGCTCGTCCTACTCCAATGCAATACGTGACCTGGATGAAGAACCGCTTTAGATTTCTATTTCTGTTTGTTGCAGTGATGTCTCTTGTCGGTTGCGCTGGATCCGGCGACAGTGGCTCGTGGGGCTGGTACGTTATCTCGCCTAACACAACGCAGGGCATGACGAATATTCAATTCCTGCTTGGCGGGTTGAAGGATACGATCGTACTCTCCATTGTTTCCATTGCGCTCGCGATGGTGCTGGGTTTTCTCATCGCCCTGCCGGGTATCGCAACCAACCGAACGGCACAGGCGATCAACGTCACCTACGTGGAATTGGTTCGAGCGGTCCCGCTGCTGGTCCTGATACTCTGGGTGTATTACGGCCTTCCCCAGGTGAGCGGCATGAGTATCGGCATTTTCCTGGCGAGCGTGCTGGCACTGGGGATATCCGACTCCGCCTTTCAGGCCGAAATTTTCCGGGCAGGGATCCAATCGGTTCAAAGAGGCCAGATTGAGGCCGCCGATGCGCTGGGCCTGAAATACAGCCAGAAAATGCGCCTCATTATTCTTCCCCAGGCGATCAAGGTGATCTTGCCTCCTTTGGGCAACCAGTTCGTCTATATGCTGAAAATGTCGTCACTGGCATCAGTTATCGGCATGCAGGAACTGACCCGCCGGGCCAACGAACTTGTCGTAACCGAATACCGCCCGCTGGAGATTTACACCTTCTTGATTCTGGAATACCTGGTACTGATTCTCATCGTGTCCGCCGGCGTGCGATGGCTGGAACGGAAGATGCACACGGAAGAGCGTTGATCCCCAACGCTAGGCTATAAACACGATTAAACCGCTATGCCGTCACAAACGCCCTGAACTCCTCAATCAGTGCATTGGCGGCGGCTGTGACAAACTGTCCGCCGTGCCCGGGTTCGGCGAGTTCTGAAAAAGACCCTACCCTGCCGTCTGAAAAATTCTTCCTGTGCTCGCTCGCAGGTCCATGGTAGTCACCCGCCGTTTCGCGAATTTCATCTTCCAACAATGCGCGCGGCGGATTTGCATTCTCGCGCTTAACCGTGCGCACAGCATATTGGGTGATCGCCACTTCAGACGGCGTACCGTGCAGACCTTCCCATTCCCCGTAGAGTTGTTGACGCAAGGCATTCACCTCAGGGAAGTCCCACCAGTTACGGATCTTGATCCTCGGGGAGGCGTCATCGTGTTTCAGATAAAGATCATGCACTGCGCCTCTCAACGGCGCAAGATTGGCGCCGTGGCCATTTAGTACGTAGATGCAGTCAAACCCGCTACGCATGAGTGAGTTTGTAATTTCAGTGAAAATCCGTGAGAAAGTCTCCGCAGAAAGAGAGATCGTCCCCGCAAATCCAAGATTAAACTGCGCTGGGGCGTAGTTAAGCACTGGCGCAACCAGGACAGATTCTTGCTCTGCTGCCCGCAGTGCAATGGTTTCAACGCAGATGGCATCTGTCCCAATCAGNCCNACTGGGCCGTGCTGCTCCAGCGAACCGGTGGGCANNATNATGNCGGTGCAGGTCTTTAGGTAATCTTCGACCTCCTGGCTGGTTGCCGTTTGAAGATTCAAGTTCTNGACCTATTCATGCATGGATCAGGCTACTATTGTAGAAACAAAAAAGGCCCGTGAGAACGGGCCTTTTTCTTCAGTCTGGGGGCTAAAACTGATTACAGGCCCCACTTTTTCTTGAGGCCATCAAAGAAGCCGCGAGCCTGCTGCAGTGAAATCCAGTGGTTCACATAGTTGATCCAAACCTGGTCACCCTGCGGCAGCAAGACAGCAAGCGGTGTCCGGGCTTTTGCCTGATCCACCGGCACAATCATCATCTGATCGGGATACTTCTCGACCAGTTTGTGTGCTTCAATGTTTGAAGTAATGCTGGCATCAGAGCGTCCCGCCAACACGTCCTGCCAGTCACGGGCCGGTGATTCAACGACGACGTGAGTTGCATTGGGGAAGAAGGTCTTGATGTACTGCTCCTGCGTGGTGCCGAGGTTTGCCGCGACCTTNACTCCTGCCTGGTTAATGTCATCCCAGGATTTGAAGCGGTCTGCATTTTTTTTGTGAATCATCGGCAATTGACCGACTTCCACGTAAGAGATTGAATATCCTGCGACCTTGGCGCGCTTGGGATTTACCGAAGCCGAACCGGTCATGTGATACTTGTCAGCGGTCACTCCGGCCACCAGGGTTTTCCAGTCCGTGGGGACATATTCGATCTCAACGCCGAGATCTTCGGCCAGCTTGGTGCTCACATCGATATCAAAACCGGTGTACTTGTTGGTTGCGGCATCGCGCATCGTCATTGGGTTCCAGTCACCGGTGGTGCCCACCTTCAACACGCCCTCTTTGAGAATCGTATGAAGCACAGAGTCCTCTGCCTGCGCACTGGTGGCCAGCAACGGTGCGGCCAAAATAAAGATGCTTCGTGCTATCAACTTCTTAAACTGATTCATCGGGTTACTTCCTCCGTTATTTCCTCTCGGGTTAAAACTACAAAAACTTCTTTGAACTTCCTCATTGCTGTCGTGGAATCTCTTCTACTCCCCCCCAAATGTCTCACAGGTCTGCTGTACCATCAACTCCCGCTCTTGAGGGCCCTTATCACCGCTGTCGACCACCGCATGGGCTACCGCTTGCCCAAACCCCTTTCTTTGCTGGTCGTTGAGTTGAATCTTGAACACTGTGTCTTGGGTGTAGGTCGGGACGATCTCGCCCTCCTCTCTTGCCTGAGGCGCCGGCTCTTCGCCCGAACGCAGTTCCGTGACACGTTTGCGCAAAAGACGTCGCAGGCGAGCGACGCCGGCATCAGAACTGGCAAGATTTTCGCGATCATGGATGGCAATCAGACCCTGGGATACCTGTGCCTCATAGTCTCCCGGATGCCTCTGCGCTTCCTCGTGAGATCGCTCGGTCGCAGTCTGGCCGATAAAGTCGATTCCTTCCTTGCCAATCTGCGAACGATCGCCCTGATTCTCGGGATCCAACCCAGCGCTTAAGTAGCGCCAGCCGATAGTGCGTGCTGAGGTATTGTCTAGCGGCACAACCCAGCGCAACAGAGAGCTTCGCTGAAAGAACTTCTCGTTTTGTGCTTCTTCCCAGATTGCGCCGGTCTGATTGGCGTTAGGCAGGATCGATTCCACCGTTCGGTTCCAGACGAATTCGCCCACTTGCCGTGTTTGGATATTGATCATTCCCAAAGGACTGTCCTGGTACTCAATGATCTGATCTACTCCAGAAGCGGCTCCAAACTGAATCCCNCTGACATTAGAGTGCAGATGAATCACATGCACAGGGTCCTGGGTGTTCTCGTAGATCTGCAGCCAGTTGCATGGTGTCGAGAGGGAAAAAGGAACCTTCTCCACTCCAGTGTCGGCCTGCGTATCAAATATCGGAAAAGGCGGTGTGAGTTCTGGAGGACCAAGATACGCAAACACCAGTCCGTCTCTCTCGATCACCGGATAGGCGCCGTGAACCACCTTCTTGCATATTGGTCCGTCTTCGCGCTCTGACCCCGCACGAATCAGTGTGCCATCCACAGCGTAGTGCCATCCGTGGTAACAACAGATGATTCCGTGATCCGCAACAATGCCAAACTCAAGAGAAGCACCCCGATGAGAGCAGTGCTTATGCAAGAGTCCAAAGTCCCCACTTTTGTCCCTAAAGAGGACCANCTCTTCTCCCAAGACTTTGGCCAGTAGCGGCAGGNCGGTGACTTCCTCGGTCATCGCGATCGGATGCCAATAGCGCCGCAAGTACTCACCACACGGTGTCCCCCGGGTGATATGCGTTAACTCAGGATCTTCAGTCCAGTCTTGGTTGCGGTGGTAACCGGAAAACCCTTCTGGTTTTTCAGTCGTCATTTTTTGATCAAGTTTTCTGTAAACGCCGGACGATACCACTTTCAGTATGCGCAGGGTATTTCTGGGAGAAACCGCGCTGGGTCGTTCGCCTTATCCTCGCAAGACATCCAGCTCAAGATGGCAGGCCACAGTATGTCCTTGCGACATTTGCCGCAGCGGCGCATCTTGTCGGTTGCAAACATCATTAACCGCCACCGCACACCGGTTAAAAAACGGGCACCCAACTTTTCTGCTATCCACTGCCTGTCCAAGATGATCCAGGTGCGCTTTCGAGGCTACCACGCCATCAAGCCAATCAGTGCGCAGTTCAGGTACAGAACTCAGCAGCAAACGCGTGTAGGGATGAAACGGGGGCGCTAGAACCGAGGCAAGCGGTCCCTGCTCAACAACGCGGCCGGCATACAAAACAACGACATGGTCAGCAAAAGAAGCGACTGTGGACAGGTCATGACTGATAAACAAATAAGCGATGCCTAGATTTTCCTGAAGCTTCTTTAAAAGATCAATGATTGCTTTGCCAACGACCGTATCAAGCGCTGAGGTTACCTCATCACACAAAATGACTTCGGGTTCGGCCGCGAGCGCCCGGGCCAGGTTGATCCGCTGTTTCTCGCCGCCCGACAACTCTCCTGGCAGTCGGGTTTTGTAGGACGTGGGCAGCTCGACCAGTTCAAGCAACTCATCGATGCGGGATTCCCGAGCACTTGCAGACAGGCCTATAAAAAGATCCAACGGCCGACCGAGAATTTCCCGAACGTGATGACGCGGATTGATGGCAACGTCAGGCATCTGAAAGACAATCTGGATATTTTTAAGGACGTTACGGGTTCTGCGTCTTGCCGTCCTGGGAAGCATCTTCCCATGGTGGTATATCTCACCTGAGAGTTGGGGAAGCANACCGGCAATAACCCTCGCCAGCGTGCTCTTGCCACAACCTGACTCCCCAATAACGCCCACGACCTTTCCCTTGAGCACCGCCACGCTTACATCCTGCAGCACAATTTTCGTGTGGGTTCGGCCGTAACCCGCCGTAATCGAGTCCACCTTGACAATCATCTCGCTCTCGTTGCTATCTGGCTTTTCGCCCTCAACGGACATCAATTTCGGCGGCGGTCTGACAGCCGCCATCAACGTCTGGGTATAGGCATTCTCGGGGCGGGAGATGATCTGTTCGGTAGAGCCGGCTTCCATGACATTGCCGTTTTGCATCACGACGATGCGGTCCGCAATCTGTGCCACTACCGCGAGATCGTGGGTAACATAAATAGCAGCGGTGTTCTGGTCCCTGATCAGATCTTTAAAAGCGCTAAGGACCGAAATCTGAGTCGTCACATCGAGTGCTGTCGTGGGCTCATCCAGAACGAGCAGAGCAGGACTCGATGACATTGCCATTGCAGCCATCAGCCTCTGTAGCTGACCCCCACTTACCTGATGTGGATATCGGCTGCTGAGCCGCTCGGGGTCCGGAAGATCCAAACGCTGATAGAGTTTCACTGCCTCGCGCAGCGCATCATCGCGAGGCATAAGCTGGTGAATCGCTGTGCTCTCGATAACCTGATCGCCAATACGGATAGCTGGATTGAAAGCAGCTGCTGCGCTTTGAGCCACGTACGCCGCCTCCCGCCCGCGCAACTGACGGCGCTCCTCCTGGTCCAGCTTTAGAAGATCACGGCCATTCAGGGTGATGCTGCCCCCTACGATACGGCACCCGGGCTTACTGTACGCCATGGCCGACAATGCTGTTGTGGTCTTTCCAGAACCGGATTCGCCAATCAGTGCCACCACCTCACCCGGATACACGCTGACACTGACTCCTTCAACAATGGGTTGGAAGCTGCCGCCTGACGAACGGGCCTCTACCCAAAGATCTTGAATGTCAATGACTGCACTCATGCTGCGCTCGAGCTAGTTCATCAGTTCCTGCGAAACATCACCGCCCAAGCGGCTCAAGAACCAGTCCACGATGAGGTTCACTCCAACAGTCAATGAAGCAACGGCAGCAGCTGGCATCAATGCAGCGGCAGAGCCAAACAGCAGTCCCTGCAGGTTTTCCTTCACCATCACACCCCAATCCGCGGCGGGGGGCTGTACCCCGAGCCCGAGAAAGCTCAGCGCACTGATAAAGAGGATCGCGAAAGTAAACCGGATCCCAAATTCTGCCGCGAGGGGNGCGAGNGTATTGGGCAGAATCTCNCGGACNGTNATCCACCANAANCTNTCTCCACGGGANCGGGCCACATCGACAAAATCCATCACCGANATATCCATCGCCAAGGCNCGNGANANNCGGAATACNCGNGTCGAGTCNATTATTGCGACNGTGACNATCATGATCATTAANGAGGTGCCNAGTGCCGACATCACGATTAGCGCCAGGATGATCGAGGGAAACGCCATCAATGCATCATTGATTCGACTCATTAACCCATCAATCCAACGACCGCTAATTGCGGCGATAAATCCCAGAGTCACACCGAGAGAAAAAGACAACAGAGTTACCAGCAGCGCGAGACCCATCGTCATCCGCGCACCATACAACAGACGTGAGAACACATCCCGGCCAAGATAGTCGCTTCCCAGCAGACCCACTTCACCTGCGGGCGCGTAACTCATGTCCGTCACAATATCGGACTCCAGATGGGGAGCAAGTGCAGGACCAAAAAGTGCGACCAACAGCCAAAACCCGACGATCACCAATCCAATAATGAGAGAAGGCGTGAATCGGGTCTTTAAATCCGCGCCAGACGGCACTTGCGAAGCCGCGCTCATCGCGGATGCCGTAATCGGGGGTTGGCAATAATGGCCATAACGTCTGCGATCAGGTTAAACCCAACGTAAGTCACGCAAAACAACATGCCGATCGCCTGCACGGTGGGGATATCTCGGTAGATGACAGACTCAACCATCAGGGTGCCAAGGCCGGGAATTCGGAAAATTGCTTCAACCACCACCACGCCGCTGACAAGATAGGCAAGATTCAGCGCAATCACATTGACAATCGGGGCGACCGCATT
>PAUU01000028.1 GCA_002713825.1 Acidiferrobacteraceae bacterium
GACTCCTTCAGTGGAGCCGTTAGGATTAAATGGATAGCGTGCCGCCCTTTCCCCGTAATTGTCCACAAACTGCAGACTGACCTGGTTTCGCCCACGAAGCGTGCCCAGGGTATCCTGACCCAGATCGGCGCGGCCTTCGCCATGCGCCACGACCACGGGGACACGAGTGCCTGCCATATGCTGAAACAAAACTGAATCGCTGTCCAGGATCTCGACCATCACAACCCGGGACTCAAACTGACCCGATTCATTCGCTGAGAAATCCGGCCAATGCTCGGCACCAGGAATTAACTTCTTAAGGGACGCCATCATCTGGCAGCCATTGCATACGCCGAGCGCAAAAATCTCCTCTCGGGAGAAAAATGCCTCAAACTGCTCACGCATCCGGGGCTCAAACAGAATGGACTTTGCCCAACCCTGCCCCGCTCCCAGGACATCCCCAAAGGAGAACCCGCCACAGGCGGCAAGGCCCTGGAACGCCTCAAGGTGCTGACGGCCTGCTTTGAGATCAGACATCGTCACATCCACCGCTCGGAATCCGGCCCGGTCAAAAGCGGCAGCCATTTCCATATGGCCGTTGACTCCCTGTTCGCGCAGAATCGCCACTCGTGGACGAGCCCCGCCCAAAATAGCTTGGGTGGCAGGATTGACCGTCGGATCAAAAGTCAGTTCGGCGCTGAGGCCAGGATCCGATAAATCAGTCAAACGTTCATATTCCTGAACCGTGCACTCAGGGTTATCCCTAAGACTCTGCATGCGGAAAGTCAGTTCCGACCAGGTCCGGTGGAGCGAAGAGCGGCTTGATTCGTGCAGGACGTCAGCGTCGCTGGCAATACGGATCGAATCGCTTCCTGCCGAGGCTGTTCCCAACGGCCGCACCCATGAGCCAATGCCCTCCTCATCAAAAATCTTGCGTACGCGATCCAGTTCGTTTTCACTCACCTGAATCACGGCGCCCGGTTCCTCACAAAACAGATAAGCGAGCGGGTCCTGAGCTTTTCCAATGTCAATATCGAGCGAACAGCGGCTGGCGAAAGCCATTTCCATCAGGGTGACAATCAAGCCGCCATCAGAACGATCGTGATAAGCCAAGGCCAAATCACTGGCCAATAAGCGTCTTGTTGCCGCAAAAAATCTGCACAAGTCCTCCGAATAATCCAGATCCGGTACCTCGTTGCCTACCTTTCCATAAACCTGTGCGAGGGCAGAGCCTCCGAGCCGTTGTTTACCTCGTGCCAGATCTACCAGCAGCAGCACCGACTCGCCTGAGACATCCAGCACGGGCGTCGCAGAACGGCGTACGTCGGCCACCGGCGCAAATGCGGTCACGATAAGGGACAAGGGCGAGGAGACGCTGAAACTGTCTTCGCTCTCATTCCAACGGCTGGACATGGACATGGAGTCCTTTCCAACCGGGATCGAGATGCCTAGCGCTGGGCAAAGTTCGAGCGTCACAGCCTCAACTGTCTTGAAAAGATCCACATCCTGTCCGGCCTCACCTGCCGCCGCCATCCAGTTGGCGCAAAGATGAATGTCTGACAGTTCGCTGATCCCCGCGCAGGCGATGTTGGTGATCGCCTCTGTGACTGCCATACGGCCACTGGCAGGGGCATTGATGAGTGCAAGCGGTGTCCGCTCGCCCATCGAGATCGCCTCCCCGGTATGACTATCGAAACCCGCTGTCGTGATACCGGCATCCGCCACGGGAACCTGCCAGGGGCCCACCATCTGATCGCGCACCACCTGCCCGCCCACACTTCTGTCGCCGATCGTTACGAGAAAGGTCTTGTCAGCGACGGCCGGCAAGCGCAGCACCCGATCGAGCGCTTCACTCACTGTGATGCCATCCAGATCAAGATCCGGATACGAACGAGAGCGGCTGAGCCCTTCCCGATGCATCCGCGGGGTATTGCCAAAGAGTAAAGACATGGGGACATCCACTGGCACTGGGTCGGCGGTCGCGCCCTCTTTCCGCTCACCCGCCTTTTCGGCAGAAGCAAGATGCAACAGCGCTTCCGAACAGGCCTCTCCAACGACGCTAAAGAGACAACGTTCCCGCTCACAGAGCACTTCAAACGCCTCGAGTTTTTCCGGGGCCACAGCCAGGACATAGCGTTCCTGCGCCTCGTTGCACCACAACTGCATGGGAGAGAGCCCGGGTTCATCAGAAGGGATGGCGTTGACGTCAAATCGGGCCCCAAGGTTCGCATCGTGAACCAACTCTGGGAGCGCATTAGAGAGCCCTCCCGCACCAACGTCATGGATAGAGATAATCGGGTTTTCAGAGCCCAGAGCGATGCAGCGGTCAATCACCTCCTGACATCGTCTTTGCATCTCGGCGTTGCCTCTTTGCACGGAGGCGAAGTCCAATGCTTCGTCGCTTTCGCCAGAATCCACACTGGATGCCGCACCACCGCCGAGCCCAATCAACATCGCCGGACCCCCCAGTACAATCAGCTTGGCCCCGGGAGGAATGGCCTGCTTTTGTACGTGACAGTCACGGATGTTGCCAAGCCCACCGGCAATCATGATTGGCTTGTGATAGCCATGCCGACGGGCGGGGACCCCCTCATCCGTTGCCACCTCCAGGGTACGAAAATACCCCGCGACATTCGGCCGGCCGAACTCATTGTTGAAGGATGCGGCCCCGATAGGCCCTTCGAGCATAATCTGCAGTGGCGAAGCAATGCGGGACGGACTTTGGGGCGCAAGTTCCCAGGGCATTCGCGCATCCGGCAAACGCAGGTCGGAGACCGAAAACCCAGTGACCCCAACTTTGGGCTTGCCACCACGGCCGGTTGCCCCTTCATCCCGGATCTCGCCCCCCGAACCGGTCGCTGCACCAGGAAACGGAGAAATGGCCGTCGGGTGATTATGGGTTTCGACCTTTGCTACGAGATGCAGCGGTTCGGCTATCTGGCGGTATTCGCCATCGGAGGGATCCGCCAGAAACCACGAAGCAGGGTAACCCGTCAGCACTGCCGCGTTATCACTATACGCACTTAATGTCTTTTCGCCATGCCGGGCATGTGTCGTTCGTACCATCTCGAAAAGAGAGACGTCCTGACGTGTCTCATCCAGCGTCCACTCCGCATTGAAGATCTTATGCCGGCAATGCTCTGAATTAACCTGCGCAAACATCATCAACTCAGCATCGGTGGGATTACGGCCCATCTCGAGATAAGCTTCAGCGAGGTACTCACACTCCTGACGCGACAGCGCAAAACCTTCCCGGTCATTTGCAATCTCGAGCGCCTGCAAGCCGCCGTTCAGGACATCCACAACTTCAAGGGGCGCGGGTGTCTGTAGCGCGAACACCTGATCCAATTCCTCCACGTTCTTAACAATCGATTCCGTCATTGGATCGTGGAGTAACGCGAGCAATGCGCTCCTGGATTGTTCTGGACCCTCGCCACCTTCAATTTGCCAGACAACGCCACGCTCAATTCTTCGAACCGAAGCCAAGCCGCAGTGTCGGGCAATGTCNGTTGCTTTGGTGGACCAGGGAGATCGGGTCCCGTAACGGGGGATCACACGAATCGAGTCACCGGCAAACACGAGCTCCTGTGCACNTTCCAGGGAGGCATCAAGCAGATTTTCGAGAATCTGGACCTCTTCGGAATCCAGCGTGCGAGCGCTGTCAACGAGATAAAAAAACCGTGCCGAACACGTGCCCAGCACCATTTGCCGATCCGCCACGCGGGCCGCAAATTTCTCAAGGTTGAAGGGCGTAAGAGCGGGCCCGCCGCTCAGCATCAGCACGGCGGGGTCTCAAGCAAGCGGTCAGCCCGCAATGGTTGCCTCAAGATCGACACCGAGTCGCAGAGCAACCTCTTCATAGGCCTCCACGACACCACCGAGCCCCTGACGGAATCGATCTTTATCGAGTTTCTTGCGGGTATCGGAATCCCAGAGCCGGCACCCATCGGGCGTAAACTCGTCTCCNAGCAACAGCTCCTCGTCAAAACGGCCGAACTCCAGTTTGAAGTCCACCAGAATCATNCCCGCGTCGGCAAAAAGCTGGCTAAGNATTTCATTGACTTGGAAGGTCTGGGCTTTCATCGACTCGACTTCGGCNGGACTCGCCCAACCAAAAGACGCAATGTGNNACTCGTTGATCATGGGATCGTGCAGTTCGTCATTCTTTAAAAAGAATTCAAAGGTCGGCGGCACAAGATCCAGCCCCTCTTCTACCCCCAGACGACGACACAAAGAACCCGTCGCGACGTTACGAACAACACACTCAGCCGGAATCATATCTAGACGCTTGACCCGGGATTCATTGTCGCTGAGCAGTGCGTCAAAATGCGTGGCAACCCCCTGCGCCTCAAGGCGCTCCATGATGAAGGCATTAAAGCGGTTGTTGATCATCCCCTTGCGGTCGAGCTGATCGACTTTCTGTCCGTCAAACGCTGAGGTGTCATCTCGGAACTCCAGGACAAGCCGAGCAGGATCCTCAGTCAGGAAGACGGACTTGGCTTTGCCCGAATAAAGCTCTTCACCTCGTTGCACAGCGCGTTAACCCTGATTGAAAAGTCTTTACAGGACGCCGGCGCCGGACATCGCGGAGCGCACCTCGTCATGACACTGCGAAGACAGGGGTAGCAGCGGCAAACGAATGCCCCCGCCCATAAATCCTTGTTGCGAGACTGCCCATTTCGCCGGGATCGGGTTGGATTCCACAAACATGGCTTTATGCAAATCCGCCAGTTGGTTATTGAACGCCCGCGCAGAATCGGCGTCGCCGGCAATCGCCGCCTGACACATCCGGTGCATCAGGTTGGGAGCGGCGTTAGCGGTCACCGAAATGGTGCCCTTGCCGCCTGCAATCATTAATTCGCAAGCCGTCCCGTCCTCTCCGGAATAGATCAGAAAGTCCTGCGGCGCCCGGCTGATCAGGTTCCTGCCACGATCAAGATCATTGGTCGCGTCTTTGATTGCGACAATATTTTCGATCTCGGCAAGACGCAAAGTCGTATCGTTATGCATATCCACACCGGTCCGCCCCGGCACGTTATACAGAATCTGTGGAATAGAAACCGCATCGGCGATCGCCTTGAAATGCTGATAGAGACCTTCCTGGGGAGGCTTGTTGTAGTACGGCACCACAAGAAGACAGGCATCGACACCCACTTCCGCGGCATGACGGGTCAATGAGATAGCTTCGGCTGTCGAATTGGCCCCCGTCCCCCCGATCACGGGAATGCGCCCAGCTGCCGCCTTTACTGTCCTCGCGATCACCTCGCCATGTTCATCATGGTTCAGTGTAGCGGACTCTCCTGTGGTTCCTACTGAGACAATGGCATCAGTCCCTTCCGCAACGTGGTGATTTACCAACCCCTCCAGCGCGGTCCAGTCAACACTGCCATCATCGTGCATCGGGGTGACCATCGCCACCATACTGCCTGTGAACATCTGGGAGCTCCTCAATTTTGACTTTCGGTAGGTTGGAACAGAGCCGCTTATCGACACCCGGATGGTACTTTGCACCCATTCCCAGCACAAGACATCCTTAAGACAATTCTCCTAAAGATCAAGACTCCAGAGAAGCCGATCGCCTTTGATCTCAGCCTGCGCGCCGATAGCAAGCGGCACGTTAGGNNTCACGTGCCCGAAGTCACGCGAGGAAAANACCGGNCACGGTGTCCTNGCGGCCAGCTCGNTGACGACCCATGAGTCTGCCTCTGCCATTGACCCCATCTCNGTAAACCGNCCGAATACCACAGCNCTGACNCCCTTTAAGAGGNCGCTATCCAGCCACTGACGCCAATATCGCAGCAGNCGGGGTGCGCTTTCTCCGGTGTCCTCAAAAAAGAGNANATGCCCGGAAAGGTCCGAAGGCAGATTAGGNGTCCCCACCAGATTGCTTAGCACGCTGAGGCAGCCTCCGAAGAGACGACCCTCGCATTTCAGCTCCGGTGTTTTCGAGACCGCCGTCACACTGATGCTCCCTGTCCAGGGTCGGTCTGACCTCAATAGATTCAGGAGCGCGGTAACGTCTTCACCGCCCTGCCATAATGGAGACCCCGGCATGGGGGCATGCAAAGACGGCCAATTCAGCCGAGCGTATAGCGCGCTTTGTAGCGCGCTGATATCAGAAAACCCGATCAAAACCCTAGGAACTTCTTTTGCCAGCGCATCCCAGTCAAGGCGACTCAAGAGTTCGCTGGCACCGTAGCCGCCTCGGGCGCTGAGAAGATATCGGCTTTTACTGTCTAAAGCAGATTGCAGCGCTCCAAGACGAATGTCGACTCCGTCGATTTCCAAGCGTGTCTTTGCATCGATCGGACAAGGGGTGTAATCCACTTCAAATCCCTGTTGCCGAATTGCCGTGAGGTTCCGATCCAGCACGCCACTTTCTGGAGGGCCAGAGGGCTCCAGAACATGGATCGCAGCGTTGTCCATCTCTTTCATCAGCAAGTCGCCCCGATGACCGTCCGGCTCAATTTTCCAGCAGGGTCTTCAGCGGGCCATCGCGTGCCATGAGCTCTTGGGTGCGACCCCGTTCGAGAATTCTTCCAGCCTCCATCACGACTACTTCTTCAAAGTGTTCAACTGAACTCGCGCTCTCAAGCGCCCAGATGATTCCCCGACCGCGCATATGCTCGCGAATGCCCTTGATGAGACTGCCTCGCACATTGAAATCAAACGGTGCCAACGCTTCATCAACCACGAGCAGATCGGGATGCTTCATGAGGGCTCTTGCAAATCCGAGCTTTTGCCGCTGAATACTGCTGAGTTTCCCGCCAGACGTCCCGACCTGCGCATGCAGTCCCAACTCCATCACATAGGCCCGTAATTCAACCGCATCAATCACTTCATCGATGCTCTTGCGTATCTTGCTCCGCAAGGCGGGTTTGCCAAAGGGCAGCGCCCCAAACAGCACATTGGACTCGATATCCAGACCGGGGTTGAGAGACGCCGGCTCGAGGAAATCTACCGAATCGTTCGTGTCGCCCAATTTTTCCCGAAGAAGCACTCGCACCTTGAGCAGCTTCGCTTGCAATGATTCATCGACAATGCCCAAACGGTGTTGCGCCGGGACCAGGCGGTAAACAAAAGACCTGAGAACCTCCTGATCCGATTCAGGCAAGGACTGCGGCGACTGATCTTCTGTCGCAGACAGTCTTCTTAGAATCTCTTCGAGAATCGGAAGATCATCTCCACTGATCAGGCTGAAACGCTCAAAAAGGTCGCTGTCCGGGCTGACTCCTTCAAACACCTCGGTCATCGTCTCGGCGACTTTCACTCCCAAATACAGGAATTCGTCGAACAGCCCGGCCTCTCTCAGCAGGTCGGTGACGAGAGGATTTGAGGGCAATAGCTCCGGCGCAAACTCAGCAGCCAGCGGATAACCGAAGAGAATATTCTGCGAGACCGAAATATTGACATTGTAGGTATTGGGATTAAATGTGGTGACATCCAGGCCCTTATCCTGAAACTGTCTGCGCGCATCGAGAATCTTTGACTCGGTCTGCGCGTCGATCTGTGCATCAGCAATTCGCGTCGCAAGACCCATCTGGTATACGTCCTCTCCAAGGTCCGATACTTCAAGGACCTGCCTCGCCCGCTCACGCAGTTCTTCAATATCCTGAACCCCCACGGCGGCCAGATCCAGCCAGTCCGCGTCCGCATCGTCGACGCTGTTTCCCGAGGCGATTGATTCCCGTATCCGTTGTTTCTCATCAGGACCGTCATCGTCTTTTTGGGCCACAGGGGAATTAAAAAGCCCGTAATACAGGTTATGGGCAATGGTCCCGGTGAAAATGTACGGTGTCGATCCGACCCATCCGACCCGTCTTCCGGTAACCGCTTCGGGCGTTTCCGCCCAATTGAGATGACCGACCTCAATCTTGCCGGAGGTCGGCCAGATCAGTCTCGCCGCCAACGCCGACACATCACTCTTGCCGGAACCCGCCCCACCGACAATAGCAACATGGGTATCCAGAGGCACTGAGAAGGCCACGTTACTAACGGTCGTTGTCTCGTCGTCTACGTAACTGACGCCTTGTGCCTTTAACTCCCCTGATAGGGACTTGACTTCATCAGGTGCTTCAAGCAACGACTTGCGGATCATGTTCTCAGGCTCAAACTGATCCGCCACCTGGAGATACTTGACCCGCGTATCTTCAAAAACCTGATAGAACTTCAGCAACTCTTTCCACGGCGGGCCGATATCCTTGTAAGCCGCCAGAACGGCCACTAAAGCACCGAGTGAAACTTCCCCTTTGATGACCAGATAGCCGCCGATGGAGAAAAAGAAAAAGGGCGTCACTTGAGCTAGGAAATTATTGAGGAACTTTATGAAAAACTTTCTGCGATAGATCTCCTCACGAATGCCAAAGATCCGTCCCAGATGGCCTGAAGTTCGGGCCTGCTCGAAACGTCCGCTGTCGTTGGCATGAATATCGGAAGCGCCCTGTACGGTTTCTCCGACATGAGTGGCCAACCCCCTCACTGTCTTGACGCGCGCCTTGGAGAGTGCGTTTACCTTCGCCTGCAGTTTTGGGATGAGGTACATCTGAGGCGGATAAAGCGCAATCGAAGCCAGTCCGAGCCAGACATCCTGCTGGAAAATGAAAGAGAGGTAAGTAAGCAGCAAAGCGCCCTGAAATGCCGGAGCGGCAATCGCGTCCCCAATCAACCCTCCAAGCGGCTCGGTTTCCGCCGTGATCATGGGGATGATTTCAGCAGGCGGCGTCCGGCGAATCTTGGCTGAAGGAAAACGCAGGATGCGCGCATAAAGATCGAACCGGAAGCGGCGCAGCATGCGCTCTCCCAGAATTCCCTTATAAACATTCAGGTAGTACTTCAGGCCTCCCGAGGCCACGACAGCTACGAGAAACCCTACCGAAAGCAGCATCAGAAAACTGATCTGGGTCACTTCGAAGCCAAGGATCGTCTCCGGCAAATTCTTGCCGTCGATCGCCTGGTTGATAATCCTTTTGGGGATGTCCAGCGAAATATAGACAAGCGGCATCGTCAAGACGGTCAACAACAGCAGGAATAGCTGACCACGGAAGGTATGCCGCAGGACATAACGATAGATCGACTTGTCTATTCGGGGATAATCTGGGTTATCCCCCTCGATTGAAGCCGTGGACTGATCTTTTTTGGGGTCGGTCATAGTGGTGGTTTGCGCTCGCAACCGCCCTCTTATAGCATACCCCTGCTTCTTGTCGAACCTGTTCTCGGGCTCGACGCGACCCGGATCCCAACCTATGCCTGTTGCAGTCGTACTCAAAGGCTATCCGCGACTGTCGGAGACCTTCATTGCGCAGGAGATTCACAGCCTCGAGAAGGCCGGCGTGGACCTTGAAATTGTCTCGCTTCGCTATCCCACGGATCCCACCACGCATCCGATTCATCGCGAAATTCAGGCGCCGGTGCTCTATCTGCCAGAATATCTTCACCGGGAACCACTGCGCGTAATAAGGGCATGGCGCGCCGCCCGAAAAGGCCCGGGGTATCTTGCGGCCCGGGCCCTGTGGCTCCGCGATCTGAAAAGGGATCTGTCGATCAATCGTATTCGGCGTTTTGGACAGGCTCTAGTTTTGGCCGCAGAGGCACGATCATCCACCTCCCTGATGTATGCCCACTTCCTGCATACCCCAGCGTCTGTCACCCGCTATGCGGCAACCGTTCGCGGCATACCGTGGTCGTTTTCCGCTCACGCCAAGGACATCTGGACGACGCCAGATTGGGAAAAGCATGAAAAACTTGCCGACTGCACTTGGGGTGTGACCTGTACCCAGGCAGGGTTCTCACACCTCAAACAAGTCGGCCCGGCCGGGGCCCGGCTCAGATTACTCTATCATGGTCTGGACACCGAGCGGTTCTCTGACACGGGACTTAGGCACAGTCAGTCAAACGGTGTCACCGCACAACACAAGGTTAACCTGCTCAGTGTCGGACGAGCGGTTCCAAAAAAAGGCTTCGACGTACTGCTTGCCGCTCTGGCATCGCTCCCGCCCGAGTTTCACTGGCGCTGGCAGCATGTAGGAGGCGGCGACAAACTGCCGGCGCTGCAAAGCGCTGCCGCTGATCTCGATCTCGACGAGCGAATTTCCTGGCTTGGGCCGCAACCCCAGGAGACAGTGTTATCTCTCTATCGGGAAAGTGATGTCTTCATATTGCCCAGCCGCATTACCGCCGGAGGTGATCGTGACGGTTTGCCCAATGTCCTGATGGAGGCGGCAAGCCAGGGCCTTGCTATCATCACAAGCGACCTCCCCGGCATTGACGAGTTCATTGCGCCCGATAAACACGGTGTTTTGGTTTCTCCTGATGACGCTGAGGCGCTCTCCGATGCGATCCACCGCATCGGCACCAACCCTGAATTAAGAGCGGCCCTCGGCGCTGCCGCAAAAATCCGAGTGATCCAGGAGTTCGATCATCGGGACAATATCCAGCCACTCATTTCCCTAATCCAAGATGTGGCAGGCGCCGACTGATGAAGATTGGCTTCTATGCTCCCATGAAGGCGCCTGACTATCCTTCACCCTCGGGCGACAGAACCATTGCCCGACTTCTGATCGAGGCGATGACCCAGGCCGGCCACGACGTTCGACTGATGAGTCAGCACCGCTCCATCGACATCGGTGGAGATCTGGAAAACCAGGGGAAAATCAGGGAGCAAAGTGCGTCTGAAGTCGCGCGCATCCTCGATCAACTGCCGCACCACTCTAATTCAATCGATCTTTGGTTTACCTATCACCTTTCCCACAAGGCGCCAGACTGGTTAGGTCCCGAGGTCTGTGAGGAGTTCGGCATTCCGTATGTGGTTGCCGAAGCCTCCTATGCGCCGAAACAAAAGAACGGACCCTGGCGCGAGGGGTTGTCCAGTGTTGAAACTGCACTTGGGCACGCGGCAGGCATTATTTCCCTCAACCCTCGCGACCACGAGTGCATTCAGCCCTTTCTGAAACTCAAGGCAAAGCAGCTTTCTCTTTTGCCGTTCACTCATGAAAACGCTTTGCCATCTGACCGCCGTGGTCAACTTAAGCAGGAACTAGGGCGCAAGCTCGACACCGACTCCGAACAGCCCTGGCTGGTTACAGTAGCGATGATGCGTAGAGGAGACAAACAACGATCGTTCAGCATGTTGGCCGAGGCGCTTGACGTGGTGACCGATCTCGCCTGGCGTCTCATCATCATTGGTGACGGGGAGGCCGCTCAGGAAGCGAAAGACGCATTTGCGTCATTGGGTCAGGAACGCGTTTACTTTGCCGGTCAGTTAACAACCGATAAGGTGCATCCCTATCTAAATGCAGCAGATATTTTTGTATGGCCGGCAATCAATGAAGCATTCGGCATGTCCCTGCTTGAAGCCCAAGGCCATGCCCTTCCCGTCGTTGCGGGACACACCGACGGAACAGCCACCATTGTTCAGGATGAGCACACGGGGATATTGACTGAGCCTGAAAATACGGCTGCTTTTTCACAAGCCCTTAGGCGACTGTTGCAAAATTCCGAGTTACGCGAGCACATGGGACAAAACGCCCGGCAAAAGTTCCTTTCCTGCCATACGCTGAAAAGCGCCTCACAGAAAATTGATACTTTGCTGCGATCACTGACGAGCGAATGACTGAACTGCTTTTTATCAGACACGGGCCCACCGAGTGGAACGAGGCGGGCCGTATTCAGGGACGGTCCGATATTCCCCTGAGCAATTCGGGTCGAGACGAAGTGCGATCCTGGACTCTTTCTCCCTCCTTTCAATCATGGGCGTGTTTTTGCAGTCCTCTTTCACGGGCCCGGGAAACCGCAGCGCTTCTTGGATTTGAGACTCCTCAGATCGTTGACGATCTACAGGAAATGGATTGGGGAGAGTGTGAGGGCCACACGCTCAACACACTGCGCGCCATTGATCCGGAAGCTTTCCGGCGCAATGAAGACCGCGGCCTCGATTTTCGTCCTGCCGGCGGGGAAAGTCCGCGTGAGGTCAAGGTGCGTCTTGCGCAATGGGTTGCTTCTCTGGAGGAAGAAGCCCTGCCAGCTGTTATCGTCTGCCATAAAGGAGTGCTGCGGGCCGCTCTCAGTCTCGCAACCGACGGGGATATGTTTGATGACCCGGCCGATAAGCTCCGCGAGCCGTGTGCACATCTCTACACAATCCAAGGTGACTCACTGCTGGTCAAACAACTGAACATTTTGCTTAAGCCGTCAAAAATCAAACCATGACAACAAAACGCGCACGTGAACTGGGTTTGGAGTTTTCCGGAACCCCCGGACAGCATAATGCCATTACCGATGTGTCCGGACTAATGGTGGGCTATAAAACCTTGATGACAGGGGAAGGTCCGCTCGTAACCGGCGGCGGTCCGGTCCGTACTGGGGTTACGGCAGTCCTGCCACGAGGCCGTGACACCGTTCCCCAGCCAGTCTGGGCCGGGACACACAGTCTGAACGGCAATGGTGAGATGACCGGCACCCACTGGATCCGTGACGGGGGATACCTGCTTGGCCCGATCATGATTACCAATACCCACAGCGTGGGGCGGGCACACCAGGCTGCCGTTAAATGGATTATCGACACCTATCCCAAGCATTGGGGATCCGAGCATCTGTGGGCCATGCCTGTTGTCGCCGAAACCTATGACGGCACCTTAAACGACATTAATGGACTGCACTTAACCGAGGCTCATGCCCGAGAGGCGCTGGATCAGGCAACTGATGGTCCGCTTCGAGAAGGCAATGTGGGCGGCGGAACTGGCATGATCTGCTATGAATTCAAAGGAGGTACCGGGACCAGCTCACGCCGGATCTCATTAGGAGGTCAGCAATTCCACGTCGGTGTCCTGGTTCAGGCCAATCATGGCAGACGCCAGGACCTCACCATCCTGGGTGTTCCGGTGGGCCGACACCTACAAAATGATATGCTTTCCCACGAGCATGAGATGGGTTCGATCATCGCGGTCGTCGCCACCGATGTTCCCATGATGCCCCACCAGCTTGAGCGTCTCGCAAAACGCGGCACCATAGGTATCGCCCGAGGCGGCACCCCGGGAGGCAATGGCTCAGGCGATATCTTTCTCGCAATAAGTACTGCCAACCCTATTCCCATTGAACGCATGGGCCAGATCAATCCCGATTTCGCTTGGATTGGGGATGATTTGTGTGACGCCGTCTATCTGGCCGCAGTTCAAGCGATTGAAGAGTCTGTAATCAATGCCCTGGTCGCGGCTGAAGACATGACCACCCTTCGTCCACCTGGCCAACGCTGCGCGGCGATGGATATCGACGCCATGCTGGAACTCATGGCACGGCACGGCCGGCTCAGGACGTCTCCTCGTTGAGCCACTTCTGCACCAACTGCACATCCCCATCACGATAGTTCAGTCGACCATAAAATCCGCGGACCACAAGATTGTCGTGCCGGATCATGGCCTGAATCTTCGGAACTTTTCTCACGCGCATCCAATGCTCGGCGTGTTCCATGAGGGCTCGCCCGATGCCCTGATGCCGACACTGTCGATCCACCGCGAGGTAATACACCCAACCACGGTGCCCGTCACAGCCGATCATGACACTCCCGCAAAGCGTGTCTTCAGTAACTGCCACCAGCAGTTCGGATGACGGGTTCTCGAGACACTGACGAATATCGTCTTCGGGATTGTTCCAGGGACGGGTTAGGTCGCAATCGTGCCATAGCTGCAGCAATCGCTCCTGATCAGGCAGTTCGAATGCTCTGATCTGCACCCGTGTTGGAGAAGCTGTCGTCATGGCGAAAGATAGGCATTCAGAGCTTTGGCTGAACGCTCTGCGCCGTTACAGGCAACAGGCATAAAAGACTCTGGGGACTGCGCCAACAGCCTGTCTGTCGCCACCGCCAGAGTTGGGCCATCAAGGTTCGCCTCAGGGAGAACCTGGGCTCTTTGAATTGCCTGGAGGTGTTGCGCCCGTGCGGGTTGCTCCGTCTCGCCCCCTTCCCCGGCAAACGGCACAAGCAGCGCCGGCGCGCCACTCGCCAGAATATCAACCACACTGTTGTATCCTGCTTGCGAAACAGACAGTCGGCAACCGCTCAAAAGAGCTCGAAAGTCGGCACGGTTTGATTCGACCGTCATTGTCTCTGCGCCCATTTGGCGCAATCGGGTGACTAAATTCGTATCAGGTGAGGTCCCCGCAAGAATCCGCCAAACGATATCGGGATGCATCGAGAGCGCACTCGCTTCCGCTGCTGCAAGATAGAGTCGCTCGCCAGCCTTCCCTCCCCCCGCCGAGACGAGTACCTCCTGAGAGCGGCGCAAAGAAGATTCACCTCTTCGCTTCGGGTAAGACGTTGTATCTACAAAGCCGGTGTAGGACACGAGATCAGAAATCTCATCGAACTCGCCAAAGGAATCACTCAATGGCAAGAACTCTTTCTCGCCATGAACGAGCACCCGCTGATAATAAGTTCGAAGCCAGCCTATGGTCTCCGCTTCACGGGCTTTCGAGCGTTTTTGAACGCTGTCCCGTACGGAGCACAGCACAGGTGTTTTTGCAGCCCGCGCCGCTTCAAGCAAAGGCAGTAACTCGAACTGAAACCGCCTTCGACCAAAAGGAAACAACTCTGTTACCAGCACCTCGGGTCGCAAGTCATGAAAAAGCCGGAGCAATTCTTTAGTTCGTACGGTTTCCAAAACGTCATTTAGGGGCGCACCACGGCGATCCACGATACTCGTAAAAGAAAGATCCGCGCTTTGCAGGGGCTCGAGTTGATGCACCAGAACAGGGGACGCCTGTTGCAGGGTAATGGGCATCCCACCGGTGATCACCTCGACAGGCGTTCCGGCATTCTGGCATGCCTCAGCAATAGCAAGCGTCCGGCGCAGATGGCCGATACCCAGTAGATGTTGAACGTAGAAAAGAATCAAAGCTCCGGCCTACCCCCCGGGGGTCAGGAGAGTTTTTGGCGTACTGGGGCTTTTTCGAAAAGCAGGCGATGGGTGCGCTCACAGATAACGTCCAGACCTAACAGGATCTGGTCTGAGCCCGCCGCAGAAGGCAGCGACTGACGCTCAAGCCCACGCAAGGCCCTCGCCATCGCACCAGCAGACCGATCGCCATCGCCATCGAGCATTGACACCAGCCCGAGCGAAGAAGCCCGGCGGGCGCGAAGGGTTTGCTCCATACGCGGCCTAGAGCGCGGAATCAGTAGCGCAGGCTTGTCAAGCGACAGGATTTCGCAAAATGTGTTGTAACCTCCCATGGCAACCACACCGGCCGCCCGCTCCATTACCANTTCCATGTTGGAATTGAAGACGATGGTCTGNACCCCCNTGAGCNCCTCNGCCCGCANTTGAAACTGCTGTCTGACTGCCTGGGGCATAAATGGCCCCAGNACGATCACAACNGGTTTGGCTGGCCGGGGTTTNTGTTCCANTGCNTTCAAGACCCAGTCCACCAAAGTCTCCCCATCTCCCCCNCCNCCAGGCGTCACCAGCAGAAACGGTTCNNGNGGCAGGNTGANNGGCGCTCTTGCAATCNANGGCACNGCTCGNCGCAGNTATCCGGTATAGNCNATCCTCTGTAGACCNGCTTCACTGACNCCCANTTCAGCNAGNGGGTTACCCATNGAACGCGATCCNAATACCCANAGCTCGTCATACCAGTCCTCAAGATTTCGCGGCGTCCCACGATGATCCCACTCTTTAGTCAGCAAAACGGGATCATCAAGAATATCCCGAAGCCCCAGGACCGTCGGCACACCTTTGCCTCGAAGTTTCTTCAGGGTTTGGGTGACTTCTCCCCGAAGCCCTAACGGCTCCTTATCCACGATAAAAAGGTCAGGGGAAAACGTATCTGCAGTCTGCTCCATGATGGATGCCCGCAACTGCAGCGTCTGAGACAGGTCAATATGATCCGAAAGAGAGGTGTAGTCACCGCCACGGAGTTTGACTACACCCGGGATCCGCACAAAATCCACCCGGCTCTTGAAATCGAAACTGCCGATAATCGGAGAACCTGAAACGATGAGGACCTTCAGACCGGCAAATTGATCCACCAGGGCATGGGCAATAGTCCGGCATCGACGCAAGTGGCCCAGACCAAATGAATCATGGCTATAGATCAGAACGCGCTTGCCGTGCAGCGCGTTGTTTATATCATTCGTCATGCACTTTTTGCCGCTTCTCGCGCGGCAACCATAATCTTGCCCGACGCACTCGCGACCTCAATATCCTGCTGGTTGGTACAGAGACAGCTCAAACTGATCACGCCGCCCCGGAACTTTGGCTTGTCTGTCATGTCGGTGATTTCCCAAGATGCCCGCAGCGTATCGCCAGGTTTTACCGGAGCCAGAAATCGACAACTGTGCTCAAGATAGGCGATTGCGGTACCTGAAAAATAGATTCCAACGGGTGCCGCAACAAAAGCGCTGGTAAACGGTCCGTGCAGAATGCGCCCACCGAATCGGGATTGACTTGCAAACGTTTCGTCCACATGCAGTGGGTTGAAGTCCCCGAAAAGACCCGCCGCGGTAACAAGATGAGCCTCCGTGATTGTCAGGACATAATCGAACTCATCGGCCACACTGACTTCGTCGTACGCCCTACCCTGTGGAACCCGCATGCTTCCCTACCTGAGCAACATCGTCGGCTCTGTTATCCAAATTGAACCCCCTCTACTATACCTTTTCGAAGACGTGCGTTAGGCTGATACTTTCGTCAGTGAAGAACCGTTTTTAATCGACTAACTGGCGAGATTCTTATGTTATTGGTCAAATCTCAATAACACTTGGAACGCATATCTTACCAAGTTAGTTCACACATGTAGAAGCCACTCGCATTCGCCTGTCAATATCGATTCAACAAATTCCGCGGTGTATCATCGGTGTTCGGACGACTCACTCCTTTAGGGAATCCGTCATTGAAATTTAACGCGTAATAGCTCGCAAACAGAACTTCTTACTTCACACGTGAACTTGAATCCCGCTGTAATACCAAATATGCCCGCTGCTTCATGACCACCTCTTTTTTCACACTGAGTCTCCTCTTAGGGTTTCAGCACGCGTTTGAGGCTGACCACATCGGTGCGATAGTTGGCATCAAACACCGATCACCGCTAGCCAACAACCTACTGAGACGCGAGTTTCTCAGCAACGCAGGGCGTTGGGCGATTGGGCACGGACTGGTCTTGGTTCTTACCGCTGTCGTAATTGATATGCTCAACCTTGAGATTCCATCCAGTATTACACAAGCTTCTGAAGTTGTTGTCGGTGTCATTCTTTGTTTTCTCGGTGCACGATTTTTCAAGTCAGGGCCACTAACAAAAGTTAAAAATCCAGTAGATACCCAGCTCAATAGGACATCGGTTGATAGCTCGACACCGAATCCAAGGTCTGACAGGAGCGGAGCAGGCTCTACCCACGCGTTCCTTTTAGGCATGCTACATGGCTTCGCAGGCTCTGGAGTGCTGTTTGTCATTCTTTCAACTGCTGGTGGCCATCAAGCAGATGTCCTTTCTTATGCTCTAGTTTTCTCGATGGGAACGCTAGGCGGGATGATTCTCACTTCATTCTTCATCGGTTGGCTAATAAACAAGTCCGCATCACGATTAGCCGGCTTCACGGCCGCGATCAACTGGATTATTGGATCAGCACTACTTCTGATAGGTGGTGCGTTGATCTATGGCAATTTTGAAAGTGTCTATACATATATTGCCGACTAAATGACCACTTTCATGATTCACGTTTGAGATCCTTTATTAATGAGATCGACTTCTTGAATTCAGGAGTATCTCAATGTGCAGGCCATTCAAACAAAACCATTTCCGCAGTTCCGCACTGGATGCCTTGGGCGGCGATACGGGATCGCCGAGACAAGTTTTTCTGAAAATCGACGATCATCAGGACAGGCTCTGATCGAGCAATAAGGTCGGATCGGGCTCTCATTTTTTTCTTTTTAATGGTCTATGCCCCGTAGCATCCTCTCGGGCAGCAAACCAAAGATATTCCATCACCTGGCGTAGATCCGCCACTTCAGAAGCGATAATTCTCGCCCATATGCCCACCTCGCTCGGAAGAGTGGATACCCCGACATACGCTGTTGAGGCATCCTGGATCGAGTCGTTGAGTGTTTCGTGCATACGGTCCAAATCTTGGCCAGAGTGTAGGTAGTAAAAGGTTCCCACCGCCGCTTTTGTACCGATGATGCCTGTATTGTGTTGCGCAATTTCCAGGCCAGAAACGGAGGTCCTGTCGCGGCACAACAGTTCGTTATTTGAGTTATATACTGAGGTCTCGTTAGTAAAGTTAGAGAAATACTTGCCCTGATGATACGGGTCATACATCAAAAATGAATCACTAAAAATTGCCACTGAGCGCTCGTTGAGTTGAAGAGTAAAGCGAGACGTAAGATCAGCCTCTGGAAAAAGAATAAGGGGGTCAGGGAGGTACTCCAGCAGCGCGCCCTCTTCCATCTGTACTGAGGTATCCAGTACTGCGCTGCTCTCAGTCATTCGATGAATGACGGTTGATGCCTGAGAGGTCAGATGAACCTGGCTGTGAGCCTGTGCATGAACTCGAATGCGTAACTGGTCACCTGAGAAGATTCCTCCCGCACACGACTGGACATACACCGTCGCCATACCGGGAGGGTGATCGTCAACATACAGTGGTCTGCAGATATGGAACGGATACCGAGAAAACTGGCGGTCAATAAAGGTCCGATCGCGATGTACTCCAAGAGAAAGATCGAGATGAGGTCTTGAATGTTCAGTCGCAGGCTCCATGACGAATTTTATTGAAAAAGAACATCTCGCCTTAACTGTTCTAGCACCTCCTGAATCCCATCACCCCCTAGACAATTTGTCATGATGACAGGCCGGCCATTACGAACCTCCACTGCTTCTGCATGCATCCTCTCGAGATCCACACCGACGTGTGGTGCGAGATCCATTTTGTTTATGACTAAAAGATCTGACTTAATCACGCCGGGACCCTTCTTGCGTGGAATGTCATCGCCGCCGGCAACGTCAATAACAAACATCCAATAGTCGACAAGTTCAAGCGAGAATGTCGAAGCCAAATTATCTCCACCACTCTCAAGCAGAACAGCGGCGAGACCGGGATATAACAAGCAGAGTTCCTCAACACTCTGTATGTTCATGGTCGGATCTTCACGAATTGCCGTGTGAGGACACGCTCCCGTCTCGACTGCCATAACTCGGCCGGGGTCTATCAACCCACTTCTCTTGAGCCGCTCAGCGTCTTCACGAGTGACTAAATCATTGGTTACTACAGCCACCTCGTAGTTGGCATCATGGAAAGCGGGAATCAATCGCTCGACAAGCGCAGTCTTTCCAGACCCAACCGGGCCGCCAATCCCAATTCGTGCGGCACTCTGCTGTATCTCAACCCGTTCTGTCATCTGAGCATATACCTTTGGGTGAGTGGCAACGTTTCCGCGGGCTCACAATAGGCGACTTCACCATCGACAAAAACATCGAATGTCTGAGGATCCACTTCAATCTGCGGACACAGATCATTATGTAGCATATGCCGCTTGTTGAGTTTTCTGGTTGGGCCAGTCGGCAGCAATTGTTTTCTTAGACCCAGGCTGCCCGACAAGTCATTATCTATTGCGAGCGAATTCACAAAACAAGCACTTAATGATGCAGGTGCTGATCCAAACGCGCCCCATTGCGGTCGCATTTGCAAAGGCTCGCAAGTCATTAATGAAGCAGCGCTATCTCCCATAGGGGAGCGAACAATGAATCCCCCTTTGACAACCAACTCCGGCTTGATACCAAAAAATCCAGGCCGCCAGAGAATCACGTCGGCCATTTTTCCTGATTCTAAAGATCCCACATAGGGATCTATTCCAAAGGCACGCGCCGCGTTAATTGTGTATTTAGCAATGTACCTCTTGATCCTTTCATTATCGCCGAGCGTTGTTTGCTCTTCAGCTAAACGACCGCGCTGATCTTTCATTTTTGACGCCAATTGCCATGTCCGACAAATCACTTCATTAATTCGACCCATTCCCTGACTGTCTGATCCAAGCATAGATATGGCGCCTAAATCATGTAGGATATCCTCGGCCGCAATACTTTGAGACCTAATGCGGCTCTCAGCAAACGCAACATCTTCTGGAATTGAAGGGCTAAGGTGATGACACACCATAGTCATATCCAAGTGCTCATCGAATGTGTTTATTGTGTATGGATTCGTTGGATTGGTTGATGACGGCAAGCAGTTCTCTATACCCGCAACCCGAATAATATCCGGCGCATGCCCTCCCCCCGCTCCTTCAGTGTGATACATGTGGATCGTTCTGCCATTAATCGCGGCAAGCGTGTCTTCGACGAAACCGCTCTCATTTAGCGTATCAGTATGTAACTGGACTTGAAAATCTAGCTCGTCCGCAACCCCGAGGCAGGTATCTATTACTGCAGGCATTGCGCCCCAGTCCTCATGAATCTTAAGCCCAAAACAACCGCCCTTAATCTGATCGTAAATTGACCTTGGTTTGGAAGTATTCCCTCTCCCTAAAAATCCGAAATTGATAGGCCAATGCTCGGAGGCCTGAAGCATTTTTCCAACATTCCAGGCTCCGCCGCAATCGATCCCGACGGTTATAGGCCCCAGTGAACCACCCAGCATCGTAGTGATTCCCGAGCTAATCGCATGTTCACAAAGTTGGGCACTGTCAAAATGGACGTGAACATCAATTCCCCCTGGGGTAGCGATCAGTCCTTCAGCGTCGCGTACGGTTGTAGCAGCACCACAAATTAATCGCGAATCAACACCGTCCATAGTGGCTGGGTTCCCCGCTTTACCAATTCCGACAATGCGTCCATCCTTGATACCGAGATCTCCCTTAACGATTCCCAGGACTGGATCGATAACCAATGCATTGCAAAGCAGCATGTCTAAAGAACCCATTGCACTGTCGTAGCCTGGCGTTAACCCTAAGCCATCCCGTAATGTCTTACCGCCTCCGTGAAGGCATTCATCTCCAGGGACTCCGTAATCATGCTCGACCTCCGCAATTAGCGAAGTGTCCCCAAGCCGGATTCCGTCCCCTTTAGTCGGGCCGTACATCTCCGCGTATTCTTTTCGTGTCATTGTGGCCATTGTTCTACGCTCCCTTAAAATCTTTGTCGCGCGCGCGCTTTAATGCAGCTGACTTCTGAATCTCGCTATCCGCGGAGCCGTTGGTCAACCCGTTGAGACCGAATAATTCGCGTGTTCCGCCGAATTGGGTGAGCGTGACCTCCTTGTCCTCCCCTGGCTCAAATCTGACTGCCGTGCCCGCCGGGACGTCAAGATGCATCCCATAGGCCGATTCGCGGTCAAAATCCAGAGCTCTATTGGTCTCAAAAAAATGATAATGGCTTCCCACTTGAACCGGTCGATCCCCGGTATTCACTACCCGCAATGTATGTTTNGATCGTCCCTGATTAATCTCAATTTGCCCTTCCGCAGGAAACAATTCCCCAGGTGAGAGGCTTGCTTCTTCCGTCGTCTTCCCACCTGGACGTATTGGATCGTGTACCGTTACAAGTTTGGTCCCATCGGGAAATGTGCCCTCCACCTGAATCATTGGCATTAACTCAGCGACCCCCGGCATAACGTCGTCCGTGGAGAGAATCGTCGAACCAAACGAGATCAACTCCGCAACGCTTCGACCCTCTCGCGCCCCCTCAAGAATTTCATCAGAAATTAAGGCTATTGCCTCCGGATGATTAAGCGTTAGTCCTTTATTCCGTCTTTTTCGGGCCAGTTCCGCTGCCGAAAAAATTACCAATCGCTCCATCTCTGTGGGTGTGAGCAACATTGTCTCCTCCTTCGTTAACCGTTAACGGTCAATTCAATCTTAATTTAAGAACAACCTAGACGACAATTTCTCGTGGCGCATGGCAGCTACTTCCTGCTCAGGACAAAATGAGGTTACATGATCTACTTCAGTCCTCGGAGTTTTAATTAACTGCGCTATCTCTTTTTGAAGACTAACCAAAATACGCTGAGCCCGTTGATGTCCGACGATTCCCAGCCGAATAGCTGCACCAAGATATGTCACACAAAACGTGTGCGCTGAGATCAGCTCGGCCTTAGTCGTCGTTATGTTGGAGGCGCCCCAAACGAAGCCTTGCACTATGACATTATGACCAAAAGCGCTCTTGGCAACGACCCTGTCCTGGTACTCAACTGCGCCCGGCGTGTCGATACCCGCGTGCATCCTCAGAAGCGCCTTTCCAGTCCGGATAGAGCCCTGTCTCGCCTCCATACCAAGCGTGTGTGCATGGATTCGCCTATCCAATAAAACCACCGTTTGTANATTTTGATGGTATCGGTGAGCAGCTACCAAGAACGGTCGTTCGAACGGGGCCCACCTCCATCGAAGCTGGCCACCAATAAATCGCTCTAGGCTATCGGGATCATCGACCACACCATCATCTACCAGCGCCTCGAGGCCGTTGGAGGTGGACGTCGCACCGGTAGGGAAAAAACTGTCGGCGAATTGAAGAGCGCTCAACACCTCAGCGGTGGTTTCACTCACTTAGTATTCTCCTGACACGTCCTGTTTCGATGAACGCCGAAAGTCTCGCCAAATAGTCCTCCTCAGGCCCTTCGAGCGCCACCAGAATCGTGTCTGCTTCGAAACGAACGCGCCAGTGTAAGTTGCCACAGAAATAACCCAGCCCAAGCGCATCCGAGGAGGTTAATGGGAGGAGTCTTAACCAGCGCTGCTCCGTTATCCTGACGACAACAGCGCGCTCGGAATTCAGCAAGAGAATAGCGCCGTCTCCCAAGCGCTGTTCACGCGGAATTATGATCTGGCATTCAGTACCCTTATCTGTGACAGCCCGCAAGCGATGGCGCGCAACATCCTGAGGCTGAATCAATAGGATTTCGAGTCGACCCTGATGTTGGAGTGAGTGGACTTTTTCGTCTAGGCCAGGATCGCTGACGTATCCCACAATCCCATCAATTTTCAGCGTGAACGAATCTCCCATATTTTGACTCTCTCGGCGAACGGTTGATACACTTAGCTCTTAGGCTACGGGTTAAATTATCATGAACAACAGTAGATCGTATCCAAACGAAGACCTAGCGCCAACTCGCTTTCAGGAAGCGCAAGCCCGACGCAACGTGGAGTTCGTTCAGAGTGTTCGCGAAATCCGTGATGATAGTATGCAGGTGTAGTACCAAGGCCCAACAATCGCTTCGTTCATGCTCAGCATAGACCATACCTATGCTCGCTTTATGAATTTATACTCTAGGTCTGATTCTTGGAATGCTGATTGAGGGACTAGACTACCGCTACACCCACACCAAGCCCGCCGTAAGTGCTTCTCCGGCAGGTCAACACCGGTTACTCTCTCGGATCAACTGATCCTTAAGTTTTCAGAGTCCTAGGCACCAAATAAGGGACTCCCCACAGCCCAGACGAAACGAACAAATTGTCAATTTTTGAAGAACAACTGCAGAAAGACCGTGCAAACTTTGAACCCCTGACGCCGGTCAGTTTCCTGCGCCGTGCGGCACAGGTGGCTCCGTCACACACTGCCATCATTCACGGCCAACGCCGTTACTCTTACGCCCAATTTCTAGCACGCTCATCCCAACTGGCCAATGCGCTTGCCAGCCGAGGCATTGGCCCCGGCGACTGTGTGGCCATCATGGGAGCGAACACACCCGAAATGCTGGAGGCCCACAATGGGGTTCCGATGCTCGGCGCTGTTCTGAATTCGCTCAATATCCGGCTCGATGCCAACACTATTGCCTTCATTCTGGATCATGGTGAAGCCAAAGTGCTGTTAACCGACCGGGCATTTTCAGATGTCATCAAGGAAGCGATGACCTTAACCCAGCGAGAACTGCTGGTTATCGACATTGATGACTCCGAAAGTCAGGGCGGCGAATGCCTTGGGGAGATGAACTACGAGACTTTTATAGCGCATGCTGACGATACCTTCCCTCTNGGACAGCCCGAGGACGAGTGGCAGGGGCTGTCACTGCTGTATACCTCTGGGACGACTGGCAACCCCAAGGGTTGCGTCTATCATCACCGCGGTGCTTATCTGAATGCGCTGGGCAACATGNCGACCATGGAACTGAACCGTGACTCGGTGTACCTGTGGACTCTGCCGATGTTTCACTGCGACGGCTGGACCTTTACCTGGGCAGTCACCGCAGCAATGGGCACCCATGTTTGTCTGCGGGCGGTTGAACCGGAAGCGGTCTTCGCGTCCATCGCCTCCAGTGGCGTCACTCATATGTGTGGCGCGCCGATCGTGATGAATATGCTTGCGAACGCTCCGCAGGAAATGAAAACGCCCTTCTCTCAAACCGTTGAGATCGCAACAGGCGGCGCTGCGCCGCCATCGGCGGTCATCGAAGCCATGGAAGCGGACGGCTTCCACGTGACCCATCTCTACGGTCTGACTGAGACTTATGGACCAGCCACGGTCTGCATCCCGCAGGAGGATTGGCCGGCCCTTGCGCTTCAGGAACGCTCGTCGCGCATGGCGCGGCAAGGCGTACATTACGGCACGCTAGAAAATGCCAGCGTCAAAAACCCGGAAACGATGGAAGACGTGCCGTGGGACGGAGAGACCTTTGGTGAAGTCATGATCCGAGGCAATACGGTCATGAAGGGTTATCTTAAGAACGAAGAGGCGACGCAGGCCGCCTTTGCTGGAGGGTGGTTTCACAGCGGGGACATCGCCGTGCGCCATCCCGACGGTTATATCGAGATCAAGGACCGTTCAAAAGACATTATCATTTCCGGCGGAGAAAATATTTCAAGCCTTGAGGTCGAGGAAACGCTCTACCGTCACCCCAAGGTCCTGGAAGCCGCTGTCGTGGCAAAACCGGACGAAACCTGGGGAGAGACCCCTTGCGCTTTCGTGACACTGCATGAAAGAGAGGACGCGCAGCCCCAGGAGATCATCGACTTCTGTCGCGAAAACATGGCGCACTATAAAGCGCCGCGCACCATTGTCTTCGGCGGACTCCCCAAGACCTCAACCGGCAAGATTCAGAAATTTGTGCTCCGGGAAAAAGCCAAAAATCTTTAGGCCGGCACAGTACTAGTCACCTCACCCAGACGTACTCAGTCGGCAGCACCGACCTTGTCTCCCGGACGAATCACGCCCCCGCCAAGAATCTCGCAACGCAGGCCGCCCTTATGGGTGAGTTGTTTGACTAATCCCGGGATATCGAGAAGGTTCTGCAGGTCGGCGCAAGGCTCGCAGAGCTCAACGCCGCGCAACTGCACGTCTCCCACCGTGAAGACGCGCCCTTCCAGTGCGTTGAGATCAACTCCCTCAGTAATCACGTTTCTACGGAATGCGGTCGCCGGCAAGTTTGCAGCAAACGCCTCGTTGAATTCATTGACGGCTTCGATCTGAATCAACGTCAATTGCGTTTCTGCTGAGGCACCAAAGGTGCAATAACGATCCCCTTCGAGACCCGCTCCTGCCGTGGCCATGGCTTCAGATACTTCACGGGTCACTCCACCTTCGGTTGCCGAAAGGCACACCGCTAAAACCCTGCCTTCTACTGTCATGACTGTTTCCCCTTAGAGTGGAATATTGCCGTGCTTGCGCCAGGGATTGTCCAGTTGCTTATTGCGCAACATGGAAAGAGATCGGCTGATCCGGGTACGGGTCTCACTCGGCAAAATGACATCGTCAATGAATCCTCTATGGCCGGCAACAAAGGGGTTGGCAAACTTTTTACGGTATTCCTCTGTTCTTTGGGCGATCTTCTCCTCATCACCGATGTCTTCACGAAAGATAATCTCCACCGCCCCTTTTGACCCCATCACGGCGATCTCAGCACTGGGCCATGCCAGATTGACGTCCCCTCGCAGGTGCTTGGAAGCCATCACATCATAAGCCCCGCCATAGGCTTTTCGGGTGATCACCGTGACCTTCGGCACCGTGCATTCTGCGTAGGCATAAAGCAGTTTTGCGCCATGTCTGATAATGCCGCCGTACTCTTGGGAGGTACCGGGCAAAAAGCCCGGCACATCGACAAAGGTTACTATTGGGATGCTGAAGGCATCGCAGAATCTGACGAAACGCGCCGCCTTGACCGAAGACTGAATGTCGAGACACCCAGCGAGCACCATGGGTTGATTAGCCACGACACCAACGGTTGAGCCGTCCATGCGACCAAACCCGATCAGGATGTTACCTGCAAAATCCGGCTTAAGCTCAAAGAAATCACCGTCGTCGACGACTTTGGTGATGAGTTCGTGCATGTCATAGGGTTTGTTGGGATTATCTGGTATCAACGTGTCCAGAGACGGCTCGGTCCGGGTGACAGGATCCATTGCTGGCCGTTGGGGCGCTTCGTCGACATTGCTTGACGGTAGGAAATCGATAAACCGACGCAGACTCAAAAGCGCCTCGANGTCATTGTCAAACGCCCCGTCTGCCACTCCTGATCGACTCGAGTGCGTGGTTGCCCCACCAAGTTCTTCGTGGGTCACTGTTTCATGCGTGACAGTCTTTACGACCTCGGGGCCCGTGACGTACATGTAGGACGTATCCCGAACCATAAAGATAAAGTCAGTGATAGCCGGTGAGTAGACAGCGCCTCCGGCACAGGGACCCATGATCATGGAGATCTGCGGAATCACGCCTGACGCCAGAACGTTGCGCTGAAAAACCTCGGCATAACCGGCCAATGAGTCAATACCTTCCTGAATTCTGGCGCCGCCCGAATCATTCAGGCCGATCACCGGCGCACCCGCCCGCATGGAATGATCCATGATTTTGCAGATTTTCCCCGCATGCGCCTCAGAAAGGGATCCTCCGAGTACCGTGAAATCCTGGCTAAAGACGAAAACGGTGCGGCCATTGATGGTGCCGTGCCCGGTGACCACGCCATCGCCCGGTACCGCTTTGTCAGCCATATCAAAGTCGACGCACCGATGCTCGACGAAAATGTCCCACTCCTCAAAACTGTCTTCGTCCAGCAGCACACCGATCCGTTCTCGCGCGGTCAACTTGCCCTTGGCATGCTGGGCGTCAATGCGCCTTTGACCTCCTCCCTGGCGGGCAGCTTCGCGCCGCCGCTCCAATTCCTCGAGAATCTCCCGCATCAGTCGTTTTCCTCTGTGACAGGAATCAGATCAAACACCTCGCGGGCTGCCTCAAGAATTGGAGTGCCCGGGCCGAAAAACGCCGCCACACCCAGCGAAGAGAGTGCTTCGCGGTCGTCTTTTGGCACGACCCCGCCCAACACCACTTTTATTTGATCTGCGCCTTTAAGAGCGAGGGTTTCGAGCACTTTCGGTACCAGAGTAGAGTGACCCGCTGCCTGAGAGGAGACGCCAATCACATGCACGTCGTTATCCAGTGCCTGCAGCACAACTTCCTCCGGAGTTTGGAACAGCGGCCCGATATCCACATCAAACCCCACATCGGCAAATCCGGTTGCAATAATGCGCGCTCCCCGGTCGTGGCCATCCTGGCCCAATTTGGCAACGAGAATGCGCGGCCGCCTGCCCTGCTGTGCAGCAAAAGCAGCGACATCCTCTCGCAACTGCTGAAAGGTCGCATCCTGTTGGTATGCCTCACCGTACACGCCTGAAATTGTCCTGACCTGAGCCTGATATCGACCAAATTTCTCTTCCAGCGCAAGCGAGATCTCACCAACGGTTGCCCGAGCCCTTGCCGCTTCCACGGCGTACTCTAGCAGGTTAGTCCCGCCCTGCCCGGCAGCCAATTGCAGCGCGTCAAGCGCCTGCCGGCATTTCTCCTGATCGCGATTCGCGCGAACGGACTTCAGGCGGTCAACCTGCGTCTTCAATACCTCAGAGTTGTCGATGCTGAGGATATCCACCTCGGTCTCCTCCGACGCCTGATAGCGGTTTACGCCAACAACGACTTCGTCACCGCGGTCTGTTCTGGCCTGCTTTCTCGCCGCCGCCTCCTCGATTCGCATTTTGGGGATGCCGTTTATGATTGCCTGAGTCATGCCGCCCATGTCCTCGATTTCATCGATCAGAGATCGTGCATGTGCTGCGAGACTGGCTGTCAGGCTCTCGACATAATAAGACCCACCCAGCGGATCGACCACGCGGTTAATACCGGCTTCTTCACGAAGAATCAGCTGGGTGTTGCGTGCAATGTGCGCGGAGAAATCGGTTGGCAAGGCAAGGGCTTCGTCAAAACTGTTGGTATGCAGCGACTGGGTCCCACCGAGTACGGCAGCCAGCGCCTCGATGGTTGTTCTTACGATATTGTTGTAAGGGTCCTCACTGGTCAGGCTCACNCCNGANGTCTGGCAATGCGTTCTCAGCATCAATGANCGCGGNTCCGANGGANTGAACTTTTCCTGTATCAACTGGGCCCATAGCAAACGCGCCGCCCGCAGCTTTGCCACCTCCATGAAAAAGTTCATTCCAATCCCGAAGAAGAACGACAGNCGGGGGGCAAACTTGTCGATCTGCAATCCGCTTGCCACGGCGGTACGAACATATTCGATACCATCTGCCAGTGTATAAGCCAATTCCTGGACAGATGTCGCTCCCGCCTCCTGGATGTGATATCCAGAAATGGAGATCGGGTTAAAGCGCGGCATATGCGCTGCGGTATAGCCAATGATGTTGGAAACGATCCGCATGGACTCCTGCGGCGGATAAATATAGGTGTTGCGCACCATGAACTCTTTGAGGATATCGTTCTGCAGCGTTCCGGAGAGACTCGCCTTGTCGACGCCTTGCTCCTCTCCGGCAACGATAAACATCGCCAGCACGGGGATCACAGCACCGTTCATGGTCATGGACACCGACATTTGATCCAGAGGAATTCCATCAAAGAGAATGCGCATGTCCTCGACCGAGTCAATCGCGACCCCAGCCATGCCAATATCGCCGGTGACGCGCGGATGATCCGAGTCATAGCCTCGATGGGTTGCAAGATCGAAAGCGACCGACAGCCCGCTTTGGCCTGCCGCCAGATTGCGCCGATAAAAGGCATTGGACTCCTCTGCAGTCGAAAAACCAGAATACTGGCGAATGGTCCAGGGCCGTCCCGCGTACATGGTGGCCCGCGGACCTCTGACATAGGGCGGCAAACCGGGCAGACCTCCCTGGTGATCCAAATCTTCCAGATCCTCCGCGGTATAGAGCGGCTTGATAGAGATACCTTCAGGCGTCACCCACTCCAGGCCTTCGGGTTGGTCACCCGATAACTCTCGGGCCGCCAGATCCTGCCAGGCTCTAAGGGAGCGATCGGTTGGATCAGTCATGACACACTTCCGAGACCTTATTCCGCGCGAGGTAAACCGATGGCTTTC
The DNA here is from genome assembly GCA_002713825.1 of Acidiferrobacteraceae bacterium. Taxonomy (GTDB): domain Bacteria; phylum Pseudomonadota; class Gammaproteobacteria; order Arenicellales; family UBA868; genus UBA868. Next base: position 29,252 of record PAUU01000028.1, read on the forward strand.
AACGCATCAGTTATCTCATCCAGTATCGCCGGATCGTCAATCGTCGCCGGCATCTTCCACTCCTCACCGTCCGCAATCGCTCTCATAGTGCCGCGCAGCACTTTGCCCGAGCGGGTTTTTGGCAGACGCTGGACCACGAGCGCCTGTTTGAAAGCCGCCACGGGGCCGATTCGTTCACGCACCATTCCAACCACTTCTTTACAAATAATCTCTGTCGGGCGATCGCACCCGGCACTTAAGACAAGAAAGCCCAACGGCGCCTGACCTTTCAGTTCATCCGCCACGCCGGTGACTGCGCACTCTGCAACATCTGGATGATCTGCCAGCACTTCTTCCATAGCGCCGGTAGACAGGCGATGGCCCGCAACATTAATGATGTCATCGGTGCGAGACATCACGTATACATACCCGTCTTCATCAATCATCCCGGCGTCGGAAGTGTTGTAGTAGCCCGGGAATCGACTCAAATAGGAATCAAAATGTCGCTGGCGCGCATTCCACAAGGCGGGGAATGTACCGGGCGGCAGCGGCAACTTCACCGCCAGCGTACCGATCTCGCCGGCGGGGGTCGGCGCCCCGGCTTCATCCAGGACTTGCAGATCCCAACCGGGGACAGGCAGTGAAGGAGAACCCTCCTTGATTGGAAGAAGTTCTATGCCGGCACAGTTCGCGGCAATCGACCAGCCTGTTTCCGTCTGCCACCAGTGATCGATTACGGGCACTTTCAGCTTATCCTCCGCCCAATGGAGAGTGTGGGGATCGGTTCGCTCGCCAGCGAGAAAAAGATACCGCAATGATGAGATATCGTATCGACCGATATGCTGCCCCGACGGATCTTCTTTTTTGATCGCACGAAAGGCCGTGGGCGCTGTAAACAATACGCTCACACGGTTTTCACTGATGACCCGCCAAAAGGCTCCGGGATCCGGGGTGCCCACAGGCTTTCCCTCATAAAGTACGGTCGCATTTCCCGCCAATAGAGGTGCATAAACAATATAGGAATGTCCCACAACCCAACCGACGTCAGAAGCTGCCCAGAAGGTCTCGTCGGGACTCACATCGTAGATATTCTTCATGGTCCACTTAAGCGCCACAGCATGACCGCCATTGTCCCGAACCACGCCCTTAGGCTGTCCGGTGGTTCCTGAGGTATAGAGGATGTAAAGCGGATCTGTTGCCAACACCGGCACGCACTCATGCGGCACCGCGGCTGCCACCTCCGCCTGCCAATCAAAATCGCGACCGGCGGTCATGGCGGCGCTTGCCTGGGGGCGCTGGAGAACAATACAGAAATCCGGCTTGTGATCCGCCAGTGAAATCGCCTCATCCAGTAAAGGTTTGTATTCCACCACCCGGCCAGGTTCGATTCCGCAGGATGCACTGACGATTGCCTTGGGAGTGGCATCATCGAGTCGCACCGCAAGCTCGTTGGCAGCGAACCCGCCAAAGACAACCGAGTGCACAGCGCCCAAGCGGGCACAGGCGAGCATGGCGATAACGGCCTCAGGCACCATCGGCATATACACGATGACCCGATCTCCTTTGCGGACACCGCGTGCCGCCAACACCCCCGCAAAAGTCGCGACAGCGTCACGCAGTTCCGAAAATGAAAAAGTCTGTCGGGCCTGTGTCACCGCGGAGTCATAGATCAGTGCGGTGCGGTCGCCGTTGCCCTGGTCAATATGCAGGTCCAAAGTGTTGTAGCAGGTGTTGAGTTCGGCGCCGGAAAACCATCGGTAATACGGCGCATCGGAATCGTCCAGCACCCGATCCCAAGTGCGGGTCCAGTGAATATCTGCGGCCGCTTCCGACCAGAACTGTTCGACATCCTGAAGCGACGCCGCAAAAATTTTTGAGTAGGAATGACTGGGGCTTGCACTCATGTGATGATCCCTTGCACTTGCTGATTCATAGTCCCTCCAGAAAACAACACCCGGCCTCAACGATGTTTTTGCCGGGCGCGAAACCTGTTGCCGGTCTGATAGACTCCTTCCTTCGACGTCATGCCAAATCCCGAACCGTTGTTCGCGCAACGCCTTGCTCGCTGATTCAAGGCCCATTGTAACGGTTTATATTTGCCTCCCCAAAGGAGTTCTCATGAGTTACGAATACATCCTGACCGAAACCCGCGAAAACGTGGGACTGATTACCCTTAACCGGCCTGATGCCCTCAATGCCCTATCTGACGGTCTGATGGACGAGGTGGGCCAAGCCCTCACTAGCTTCGAGCAAGACGATGCTATCGGAGCGGTGGTTATCACCGGGAGTGAAAAAGCCTTTGCGGCTGGCGCCGACATCAAGGGGATGAAGGATCGTTCGTACATGGACATGTATCTTGGAAACTTTATTGGACGCAACTGGGAGCAGGTCACACGCTGTAGAAAACCAGTGATTGCGGCTGTGGCCGGCTACGCGCTCGGCGGAGGATGCGAACTCGCCATGATGTGCGACTTTATCCTGGCTGCAGACAACGCCCGCTTCGGCCAACCCGAGATCAAGCTTGGCATTATTCCAGGAGCCGGCGGCACCCAGCGACTGACGCGCTTCGTCGGCAAATCCAAAGCAATGGAAATGTGCCTGACCGGGCGCATGATGGATGCACAAGAAGCAGAGCGTGCCGGACTGGTTAGCCGGATTATTCCTTCTGCTGATCTGCTGGAAGAAGCCGTGAAAACTGCAGGTGAGATCGCGGCGATGTCACGACCTTCCGTGTTTATGGCAAAAACTGCCGTCAACAAGGCTTATGAAACAACGTTGGCCGAGGGCGTTGCCGCGGAGCGAATCATGTTCCAATCGCTGTTCGCCACAGAAGACCAAAAAGAAGGCATGTCAGCATTTTCTGAGAAACGCACCGCCGATTTCAAAAACCGTTAGGAGTTTGACTTGCAGGTCAACGGAACCCCTTTCCGATCAATCTGGCTCTGTGCGAACGAGCCCGAAGTTCGGGTCATTGACCAGACTCTATTGCCCTTCGCCTTTGAGACGCGGACACTCACCACCTCGAGCGAGACGGCGCTTGCCATCCGTGAGATGGTCGTCCGCGGTGCGCCGCTGATCGGAGCGACGGCTGCCTGCGGACTGTTTCTTGCGGCCNCNAGGGATGCGANCGAGGCCAATCTACGANATGCCTGTCATGAACTGCTGTCATCGCGCCCCACCGCGGTCAACCTGCGCTGGGCGCTCGGGCGAATGCTTCCTTTATTGCTGGAAGTCTCCGAATCGGAGCGCGCAGACCNTGCCCGGGAGNTCGCGCAGCAGATCTGCGATGAGGATGTGGCCACCAACAGCGCTATCGGCGACCACGGACTGACGCTTATTTGCGAAGCGGCGAACGCCTGCCCGCATCGACCGGTGAATATCCTCACGCACTGCAATGCCGGCTGGCTTGCAACGGTCGACTGGGGCACCGCCCTCGCGCCGATCTTCAAGGCGCATGATCAGGGCATTGCGGTTCATGTGTGGGTAGATGAAACGCGGCCGCGCAACCAGGGTGCCTCGTTGACAGCATGGGAGCTGGGTGCTCACGGCGTCCCCCATACGGTAATTGCCGACAATGCCGGCGGCCACTTGATGCAGCATGGCGAAGTCGACCTTTGCATCGTCGGATCGGATAGAACTACCCGGGCCGGGGATGTCTGCAACAAGATCGGCACCTATCTCAAAGCACTCGCTGCCCACGACAACGGAATTCCCTTCTACGCCGCCCTGCCATCTTCCACCATTGATTGGACGATTTCGGACGGCGTTCGGGATATCCCGATCGAAGAACGCGCCGAAGAGGAAGTCAGCTACATCTGTGGCCGTGACAGTGAGGCCAACAGGCTCGTGCGGGTACGAATCATCCCNGACGGCAGCTCAGCCGCCAATCCTGCCTTTGACGTCACGCCACGCAAACTNGTAGATGGCATCATTACCGAGANAGGCGTCGTTAAGGCNCTCGAGGACGATCTTGTCTCGCTTTTTCCACAGGCTGCCGAAGCGCAAAAGATATAATTTGNCCTCGCGTCACACCTCCCGAGACTGATTTGCACTATCGTAATTTTCTGACTCTCATTAAGAGCGCCGTATTTCATCGNTNNCGNGCGGGTATCGCGGCCGGGTTACTGCTTGCGCTTATCGGAGGCAGTGTCAACGCCTCCCTGCCGGCAACTTCAACGCTGAGCGCAGAGCCGCACCACAACCAAACACTCAAATACGTCAACTATTTCATCGAACGGTACCACTACCGGAAAGCCAGGCTCGACGACCCACTGTCATCTCGAATTCTGGATCGCTATCTGGATGCCCTGGATGCCAACCGCATTTATTTTCTGGCGGCGGATATTGAGTCGTTCGAAACGCTTCGATTTGAACTCGACGACTATTTTGGATCGCATAACACCGACCCGCTGTTTGCCGTCTTCAACCGTTATCGAGACAGGGTCATCCAAAGAATCGACTACGCGCTGGTGCGACTCAGCCAACCGTTTGATTTCTCAGCCAANGAGACTTACCCCTTTGACCGAGGTGAAGCTCCTTGGGCAATAGATGGCGTCGCCCTGGACGACTTNTGGAGACGACGGGTTAAAAACGACTATCTGATCCTAAAACTTGAGGGCAAACAGCACGACGAAATCGTGGGCACCCTCCGAGACCGATATCAGCAGCAGAGGCGGCGCATTCTGCAGATCTCCAGCCAGGATGTCTTTCAGACCATTCTCAATGCGTACATGTCGGCGATTGAACCGCATACGGGATACTTCTCGCCNCGGGCAACGGAGAATTTCAAGATCCGCATGAGTCTGTCTCTGGAGGGCATTGGCGCTGTGTTGCAATCACAGAATGAATTCACCGTAGTCCAGCGTGTTGTCCCTGGCGGTCCCGCAGAAGTCGAAGGAAGTTTACGTGCGGGTGATCGGATAGTCGGCGTAGGTCAGGGGGACGGTGATCCTGTCGTGGATGTGATCGGCTGGCGTCTGGATGATGTGGTAGACCTGATTCGGGGCCCAAAAGGCTCCATCGTCCGTCTGCAGATCCGGCCTGACCCCAAGACCGGGAAAAGTGAGTCNCGCATCCTGGCGCTCACCCGGGATCANATCAAGTTGGAGGAGCAAGCGGCGCAGAGCATGCTTCTAAAGGTTTCAGGTCCTAATCAAATACAGCGCATTGGGGTGATCGATATCCCGACTTTTTATGTTGACTTTGACGCGCGTTCACGCGGCGATGCCGATTATCGCAGCACTACTCGGGACGTGCTTCGCCTGATCCGGGACCTTGAGCGCGAAGGATTAGATGGCCTGATTGTCGACCTTCGCGGCAATGGGGGAGGTGCCCTTGCCGAGGCAACCGCGTTAACGGGCCTCTTTATTAATTCAGGTCCCGTGGTGCAGGTACGTGACGCTCGTGGACGGACCAGTGTGAACCGGGACCCCAGCAGAGGCGTTGCTTATGCGGGACCGCTCGCAGTTATCGTAGATCGCAACAGTGCCTCAGCTTCGGAGATTTTTTCAGGCGCGATACAGGATTATCGACGCGGNATCATCATCGGGGAACCCACCTATGGGAAAGGAACCGTACAGAACCTNATNAACCTCGATCCCTACTCTGAAGATCAAGAGCANCCCCTNGGTCAGTTGAAGCTNACCATTGCACAGTTCTTCCGGATAAACGGCGAGAGCACCCAGCATCGAGGGGTCGTGCCCGACTTCGTGCTGCCGGGTGTCGAGCCCGATCTCCCCTATGGGGAAAAGGCGCTCGATAATGCCCTGCCCTTTGCGCAAATTGACGCGGCGGCGTTTTCCCGATTTACGGACTCTGAGCCTGACCTAAAACGGCTCCGGGAGGCTTACGACAGGCGCGTGGTGGATGATCCGGACTTCGCTTACCTCGCCGGCCTTCGAGATCTCGACCTGAGGTTAACGCGGTCCGGGGAGGTTTCTCTTCTAGAGAGCCAGCGCAAGGCGGAACGGGATCAAAGAGAAGAGACGCAACAACGCATCTTCGAGACTTTGAAGNCAGCCCACGGCGTTAGTGCTGATTCTGACGAACCGTTGGGGGACCTCCCAAGAGATGCGGTTTTGCTGGAATCAGCCCGCATTCTGACCGATCTGANTATCGGTAACTTCGACGATCGGCTTGTCGTACAGTTAGTACAGAAAGACGCTGCGCCGCTCCCCAGCCCAGCGAAAGATCACAACGCAGTCGGCCAATAGTCTTCCGAATCAATCCTCTGATGAAGTTCTCCCCATTCGGCCGCTTCCTCTCCTCGGGCTCAGGAATCCTGACTCTCATGGAGGATATCGAAAGCGCGGCGGCTGANAGCNCTNAAATNCGGCTTCTCGGTGGAGGCAATCCCGCCCGCATTCCCGAGGGACAAGCTCATTTCCGGCAGGCGATGATCGACCTGCTTGCCGACGGCGAGCAATTTGAGAGGACNATTGGAGAATACGACGGTGCAAGAGGTCACGCCCGGTTGATCAACGGGCTCGCGGCGCTTTTGAAATCCCGGTGCGGCTGGGAGATCGGGCCTGAGAATATTGCGATCACCAACGGCAGTCAGAGTTCTTTTTATCTGCTGTTCAAGCTTTTTGCCGGTGACTTCGGCAAGAACANGCATCGAANGATCCTTTTGCCCCTTGCGCCAGAGTACATCGGCTACGCCGACATTGGGATGGGCGCCGAGTTTTTTCACGCCTACCGGCCCTCCATCACATTGGTCGGTGATCGGGAATTCAAGTATCACGTGGACTTTGATCGATTNGAGATCTCCGATGATATCGGCGCAATCGCAGTTTCCCGTCCAACCAACCCTACAGGCAATGTGCTGACTGATGGAGAGGTGCAACAGCTTCGCGAACTCGCGCGTCACTATGGTATCCCGTTTATTCTGGATTCCGCGTATGGCGGACCCTTTCCGAATATTATCTTTCCTCCGGCGAGCAATCTCTGGGATGACAACACTATTGCCTGTCTGAGCCTCTCCAAACTCGGCCTGCCCGGCCTTCGCACCGGCATCATCATTGCTAACCCACAGGTCGTCCGCGCGGTCACCGCGGCCAACGCGATCGTATCGCTTGCTCCTGGAAGTATGGGTCCAGCGCTCGTCAGCGCTATGGTGGAAAACGGCAGTATTCTTGACCTGTCAGACAACGTCATCAGACCCTACTACCGTGACAAGGTGCAACAAGCAGTCCGTTGGGTCACCGATGCCATGGGCAATCTGCCCTGCCGGGTGCACACCCCTGAAGGGGCAATATTCCTCTGGCTTTGGTTTGAGGGCCTGCCAATTACCAGCGAGACCCTGTACCAACGTTTAAAACAAAGAGGGGTGCTCGTGATTGCGGGCGAGCATTTCTTCCCGGGTATGGGGGATCCGTGGACTCATCGTCATGAGTGCATCAGACTCTCATATGCACAGGACATTGAGACCGTTCAATCAGGTATCGCGATCATTGGTGAAGAGGTCGCTCGCGCCTACCACGAGGGCGCTAGCGGCAGATCCTGATTCGCAACATACTCAGACTGGATTCGAGAGGTTTCGATAGGTTTTCCATATCAGGCAAAACACTCCAGATNGGGATGGGTCCCCAGAATCAATCCAGTTGTCCAATTCGGCGGGGTCGAACCAGTCGCCACCCGATATCTCCTGTTGGTTGAGCTTAAGGACCTGATCGGTTTCCAGCCGATACACCCAGGCAAACTCCATACCGGTGACCGCGGTGGCATCCAGCTTGAAAAGCCGGGGCGGCACATGGTCGAGAACCAATCCCACCTCCTCTTTGATTTCTCGGACACAGCACTCGTCATAACTTTCGCCCGCATCCACGTGTCCTGCCACTGACGAGTCCCACATTCCGGGATTCTCTTGTTTGTGCAGACCCCGCTTTTGCAAAAACACCGCTCCCTCAGGTTTGAAAACCAGCGCATGTATCGCCCGATGACGCAATTCCAGACGATGGATCTCATCCCGGCGNTCTTCGCCGATAATCGAATCTGTCGAATCGACTACCGACAGGATTTCGGAATCTTCCGCTCGACGAGTCAATGCNGTGATGCCGAGTGGGGATCCAGGCTGCGTTGGGGCTCGCCCGTGCGCTGGGCCTCACGCCAAGAGGGATCGATCCACACCGGCGCATCTGACGCCTGCAATAGCGTATTGCCGGCAATCAGGTCGGCCACACGCTCAGCCACCATGATGGTCGGCGCATTGAGGTTGCCGTTGGTGATAGTTGGGAAACTCGAAGAATCCACCACCCGGAGTTGATTTATCCCGCGCACCCGACAGTTCTCATCCAGCACCGCGGCAGGATCATCTTCGGCACCCATCTTGCAGGTACATGAGGGATGGTAGGCACTCTCAACGCTTTGTCGGACCCATGCATCAATCTGAGCGTCGGTTTGCACCTCTTTGCCGGGCGCGATTTCCTCACCCCGGAAACGATCCATCGCAGACTGTCCGAGTATCTCGCGAGTCAATCGGATACACGCGCGCCAGTCCACAATATCTTTTTCCGCAGTGAGGTAATTGAACAGCACTCTGGGGTGCTGCCGGGGATCATCAGACCTCACCGTTACCGATCCCCGACTGACCGGCTTGTTCGGACCGACATGAACCTGAAAGCCATGTCCGTCAAAAGCGGCGCGGCCGTCGTACCGCATGGCACCGGGCAGGAAGTGATATTGGATATCCGGTGACTTGACTCCCGCGGCTGAACGGATGAACGCGCAGGACTCAAAGTGATTGGTCGCGCCGAGCCCGGATTTGAACAGCAGCCACTGCAATCCGATCATTCCTTTGCTGACGAGACCCAGGCGGGAGTTCAGGGATATCGGCTCCAGGCAACGGTACTGAAAATAAACTTCAAGATGATCCTGCAGATTCTGACCGACGCCCTCCAGGGGGTGTACTACCGCAATTCCGGCTGCCTCGAGCATCCCAGGTGAGCCAATCCCGGAGCGCTGAAGCAAAGCAGGAGAGCCGATAGATCCTGCAGAAAGAATGACTTCCACCCGCGCGAACACCTCAAAGTCATTGCCGTCTTTTTGATAGGCTACGCCCACCGCGCGGTCGCCTTCGAGCAGCACTTTGGTTGCCAACGTNCCGCTGATCACTCTCAGATTCTTNCGGTGGCGCACGGGCTTAAGGTAGGCNTGACTGGTNGATGCACGACGGCCCCGATCCACCGTCATATGCATTTGACCNAACCCTTCCTGCTGNTATCCGTTGTAGTCCTCAGTGGAGGGGTAACCTGCCTCAACGCCCGCATCGATAAACGCCCGATACAACGGGTTCAGTTTCATGTCATTTCCCGCGCAGACACCGACCGGGCCGCTGCCCCCTCGATACTGATCTGCGCCACGATACCAGGTCTCCGCGCGCTGGTAATAAGGCAGACAAGCAGCATAATTCCAGCCGGCCGCGCCGCTGGATTCCCACTGATTAATATCCTCGGCATGACCGCGCACATAGACCATCCCGTTAATCGAAGAAGAACCGCCAAGACCCAATCCCCGGGGGCAGTCCATGACACGCCCATCCAGACCGGGCTCAGCCTCAGTCTGGAATCCCCAGTTGAAGCGACGGGTATTCATAGGCATGGAAAGCGCCGAAGGCATCTGCACAATAATGCTTCGGTCACTGCCTCCCGCTTCAAGGAGCACCACATTTACTGAAGGATCTTCACTGAGACGTGTCGCCAGGACACATCCAGCGGAACCAGCGCCGACAATCAAATAATCACAATCACGCATAACGCCGATTATTTCACGTTTTGCCAGATCATCGCTTTGCCCAATTCTTTGTGAATACGCTACATTGCGAGACTATGGACAATCCCGTTATCAAAGTGGCAGATATCGAGACACCCGCCCGTTGTGTGGTCTTCGACAAGGACGGNACNCTGATCGATTTCCACGCCNTCTGGGGGCCCAGACTCGCTAGAGGTGNTACGGCGCTTGCTGAGGCCGCAGATCTTGGCGATGAGTTTCTGGCGCACCTGTATCGTGCGGCGGGCTATGACCCTGATAAAGGCATGACATCTGGACAGGGGCCCCTTGCCACAGCACCGCTGCACCAGTTCACGGTGATCGCGGCGAGCGTGGTCTATCAACACGGTATTATCTGGGACAGAGCGCTGGAACTCAGCCAAGACTACATCGGCGAGGCGATGACTGCCAAACCCGCGGCAGAGGAAATCATCCCCAAAGGTCCAGTTACCCATTCTCTGCAACAACTCAAGGACGCAGACATCCAAACCGCCATCGCCACCACCGACAATCGATCTGCGACTGAAGCAATGATCGGCACGCTAGATCTTGCGATGTTCTTTGCTGACATCAGATGCGGCGACGACACAGGCCCCGTCAAGCCCGATACAGCCGTTCTCGAAAGCATTGCGAAGGGGCTCGATCTGAAGGTTACGGATCTCATCATGGTCGGTGACACAGTGAGTGATCTCGCGATGGCGCGCCAGGCAGGGGCTGCCCTGTGCGTTGGAGTGACGGGCGGCGCGGGCAGTGTTGCACAGTTAAAACCGCACGCTGACGTGCTGATTGAGGATATCGGGCAAATCTGTCCGGCTTGAGCAAACTAGTCCGGCTGACGCAAAAAGCGTTCCTGAGTGACTGACTCGATGGTGCCCGGCCTTGCAGCACGGACCAGATGAATCGCTGTATCCGCATCATGGCCTGCCATCATCAGAAGCCGGGCCGCCACGGTACCGGTTCGGCCGAGCCCGGCTGCGCAGTGCAGAAGAATACGGCCTCCCTGGCTCACTAAACCAAACCACTGGCTCAATAGGGAGCCTTCTTCCACTCCCTCAGAGGGTGCTGAAAGATCGCGGATAGGATGGTGCTGCCAGTGAAATGTTCTTTCTAACTTTTCGGGCAGTTGGGCCACCCCTAGAAAATCAAATTCATGAAGTTCGACAAGAGAAATCACCAGGTCGGGCTGCCACTCGCAGACCATTGCCAGATCTTCAGAAAGATCTCTGGGGCGATGAACTCCATCGTTATGCCGCTCGATCCGCCCGGGACAACAGCACATACCCACCAAACCACCGAAATCTCCCAGCGTAACCGTATTGATCTCCAGGGGCGCGCCGGGGGACTGCATTAGAGAATGTGTTACCAGGATCCCGTGTTCGACATGGATAGCCAAGGTTCGGCCGGGGGCAGGGCCTTCCCTTTTTGCAACAGCTCAACCGAGATGCCNTCCGGAGAACGAACAAAAGCCATACGGCCATCCCGCGGCGGACGGTTGATGACCACCCCCTCGTCCATCAGGTGTTGGCACAGACCGTAGATATCCTCTACCTCGTAGGCCAGGTGCCCAAAATTTCGGCCGCCGCCATAATCTTCCGAGTCCCAGTTAAAGGTTAACTCCACCTGGGCAGACTCATCGCCAGGGGCCGCAAGAAACACATTCGTGAAGCGTCCTTTGGGCTCATCGTAGCGNCGCAGTTCAACCAGACCCAGCTTCGCNCAGTAAAAATCCAGCGANGCATCAAGNTCNNTGACCCTGACCATNGTGTGAAGGTATTTCATACGTTTCCCTGTTCCNTGTTTGNCTGTTTTCCTGCGGTTCGATCTTCTGCNGGNNTGCTTGNCTACTTNGCCNCNNCGACNCGCCACGCCTGNGTGCGCGNCTCGATACCNCGNCTNAGCAGNTAGTGNAGNATTTTGACNCNGGCNGCGGTGTANAANATCATCATNCCCATCGCNGCNGCCGGTGCAATATCACCCGCATCGTCCATATTGAGGACCGCGACAGAGGCCAGTGTGGTATGCGGGGAATAGAGAAAGACAACCGCAGAAACTGTCGTCATCGCATTCACAAAAAGATAAATACTGATATCCAGAATCGCGGGAGTACAGACAGGTACCGTCACTCTCAGGAAGGTGCGATGAAACGGCTGCTTCAAAGACGCGGCAACCGACTCAAACTGCGAATCCATCTGTTTCAGTGCGGTGGTCGCGGTCAGGTGGCTCACGGTATAGAAATGAGTGATGGTGCTGATTACCAGTATCGCCATCGTGTGGTATAAAAAATTGAGCGGGTTCGACGGCGCGTTGAAGAAGAAGATATACGCAAGGCCCAATACCAGGCCGGGAATGGCCATCGGCAGCATCGCCAGAAACTGAAATGCTCCCCGAATGGGTCCCAGCCCCTCACCTTTTTCAACCAGATACGCCCCCGCAAAGACCACGATCGTACCGAACACCGCCGTGTAGGAGGCCATCTCAATCGAATTGAAGTAACTGTCCCAGCCGCCCCCATCCATAAGATCAAACTGGTAATTGCTGAAGCCAAGACTCAGGTTATAGGGGAAGAACTTCACCAGCGCTGCAAACTGGCAGACGCCAAGGATCCCCAGAATAAAAATACTGATGATGATTGAGTAAGTCAGCATCAGAGTGTCGAACCGCTTATCTGGAAGCGGTTCGAGAGGCACTGCCCGGGCTGAAAGAAGCGCTACCTGTTTTTTCTGGATAATACGATCCACCACAAAGGCCAGGCCCGCTGGGAGCAGCAGCACCATCGAGACTACCGCGCCCATCTCGAAGTTCTGCTGACCAATCACCTGTTTGTAAATATCAGTTGCAAGAACATTGAAATCCCCGCCGATCACCTTGGGCGCACCGAAGTCCGTTACCGACAACGTGAAAACAACAAAAGCGGCGCTGATCAGTCCGTAGCGTACGCCAGGCAGAGTGACTGTAAAAAATATCCGTGCGCGGTTGGCCCGAAGGGCGGTGGCTGCCTCGTACAGTCTCGCATCAGCAATGGACAACGCAGTGATAATGATGATGAGCGCGTGGGGCAGTGTGAAAAACACCTCAGCAATGACGATACCGATCGGCCCGTAAATCTCATAGCCAAACAATAGTTCGTTGATCAATCCCTGGCGGCCGAAAAGATAAATCAAGGCGATCCCGGGCAAAAGAGAAGGTACGAGGATCGGGATCATCGCGATAGTCTTAAAGACAGGTTTTCCCGGCATGCGACTGCGAGTGAGGGCATAGGCGAGGATAAAGGCGATCGTCACCGTGATGGTGGTGGTGATCACTCCAATAAAGAGGCTGTTCTGGATCGAATACACCAGAGCCGGGGTATTGAAATATTCGAGGTAATTCTGGAATCCGACAAACGCTCCCTGTGAATTTTCCACACTTTTGGAGAACATCACATACAGGGGCAAAGCGAGCGCGATCACCAGATAGACCGCGATCACTAGAATAAAGAGCCGCATGGCCCGGTCGTCTGAACTGGATTTACGGCGTAGCGGTGATCCGTGAGTGCCGCTCCGATGACGCATGCCGGCCATCAGATTTCCAAAGGGTAGAGTCGTATCTTGTCCGCAGGAAAAGTCACCGCAACGGCTGTTTGCGGCGCCATCGCCAATTGGTCGATGCTCCCAGAAGATACATCCGCCTGCACCCTTGCGCCGCTTTGATGGAGCTCCACCGTCGCTCGAACAAAGGCCCCCAGATATTCCAGGGACTCTATCGTCCCCTGGGCCTGATTCTGCCCCTTTTCAGATACAGACTTTTTCGCCTCCAGGTGGATATCCTCGGGCCGTACGGCAAGCTGCACCTGCTGACCCACCTCCAGGTCCGATGTGTTAACCGCAACCTCGGTTGCTCCGAGAAGGCATTTCCCGGAAGCGGCGATCCTNGCGNTCAGAAAATTCATNGTTCCNATAAAGTCNGCNACAAACTGTGAGGCGGGACTCGCGTAAATCTCCTGGGGCGTTCCGATCTGCTCNATNANCCCATGGTTCATCACAACAATCCGATCGGCCATCGTTAACGCCTCTTCCTGATCGTGGGTCACCATGATCGTCGTGACCGCCAGGCGCTTTTGCAGATCCTTGATCTCCAGTCTGAGGTGGGCCCGCACTTTTGCATCCAGTGCCGACAAAGGCTCATCCAACAAAAGCAATCCTGGAGAAGTCGCTAACGCCCTCGCCAGGGCAACACGCTGCTGCTGCCCCCCGGACAGTTGAGCGGGATATTTTTTCGCCTGGTCGGCGAGATCGACGAGCGCCAGCAACTCGGCAACACGTTGACTGGCCTCATCTCGCTGAGCACGCCGACTCTCGAGACCATAGGCCACGTTCTTCTCTACCGAGAGATTGGGGAAAAGCGCGTAGGATTGGAAAACAATGCCAAAGTCACGCTCTGCCGGGGGAAGCACCGAGATATCTGCGCCCGCTTGGGCAATACTTCCTCGCGTCTGGATATCCAGCCCTGCAATGGCGCGCAGTAAAGTGGTTTTCCCGCACCCTGAAGGCCCCAGAAAACACACGAACTCGCCCGGAAACACCTCCAGGGAGATGTCCCGCAAAGCGGTGAATTGACCGAAGTTCTTGGTCAGATTCTCTATTTTTAGAAATACTTCGCTCATCAGCACAGAAAGCTCTGGAATTTGCCGCTATCCTGCCTCACAGCGGCCGGGTTCTGCCCCAAAACAAAACGGCCGATCACTGGTCACACAGCGACCGGCCGTCAAAACGTCAGGACTATGTCCCTAGCTCTTGGGTTCCGATTTTGAATCGTAGCGCTTTTGCCATTCGGCAAGAATGCGCTTACGGTTTTCTGCAGCCCATTCAAAGTCGTTGTCGATCATAGCCTGAGGAATGTTCTCAGGGAAATGCTCAACCGGCTTCGCCAGGCGCTGGATGCCGATGACCGCATAGCCTTCGTTGTACATCTTGTTGGCTTTTTCGCTGACCGACCAATCCACCAGGGTCTTCGCCGCATCGAGCTTCTTGGTTCCCTTTACGATCGCTGTNGCTTCCATGTCCCAGCCGATGCCTTCACTGGGGATAATAACTTCAAGAGGTGCGCCTGCCGCCTTGGACTTTGCACCTCGAAAGGCAAATGACACCCCGATTGCCACCTCGCCTCTTGCGGCTTGCTTGCACGGCTTGGAGCCGGAATGGGTGTANTGATCNATGTTCTGATGCAGTTGATCCATGAACGCCCAACCCCCCTCTTCACCAAACATCTGAAGCCAGCTGGAAACATCAAGAAACCCTGTTCCGGAGGAATTCGGATTGGGCATTGCGACATGACCCTTGTAGACCGACTTGGTCAAATCTTTCCAAGAGGACGGCATTGGCAGGTTGTGCTTGTCCGACTCGACAGTATTCACGCAGACTGCCGCCACCCAGGCGTCCATTCCTGTCCAGGTGGGCGGATTGGATTTATCGCTGAACTTTGGATCAAGCCCATCCAGCCCGTTGGGAGCGTAGGCATGTAGCATTCCCTCTCCTTTCATCAACAGCAGGCTGGTTGCCGCCAAACCCCAGATGACATCTGCGCGCGGATTTTCCTTTTCCGCCAACAGCTTTGCCGTCACGATGCCGGTCGAGTCACGGACCCAATTGATTTTTATATCGGGGTGATCTTCATTAAATCGCGCTGCATATTTTTTTAGATCCTCGGCCTCGACTGCGGTATAGACCGTGAGTTCCGTCGCCGCAAAGGTGGCATGGCTGAGGCCGAATGCCAAAGCGGCCGCAAGGCCGGTACGAACACCAGATAAACCGTTTTTCATCTGCTCCTCCTATTAGTTAAGTAAATACGTTACCGGGTACCTCCCCGGATTCGTATCATCACTATTCTTTTTTACAGAAAGATGACACAACGAAGGCCCATCTTAGTGTCTTTGATTGTTTGAGACAACAAAATGGGATTTGGCGTGCGAGACTGCCGCCGTAAGCCTGCTTTCCTAACGGTTCACGCTGATTTGTTGCGTTTCGCGGTGTCTGGCCAGCGCCAGCTGGATCAATTCATCGATCAGTGCCGGATATGAAATACCGCTCGCCTGCCAAAGCCGGGGATACATGCTAATCGGCGTAAAGCCAGGCATGGTGTTGATCTCGTTCAGGAAAATGTCGCCAGAGGCCGTCAAAAGGAAATCAACGCGTCCAAGCCCTGCACAGTCTATCGAGCGAAATGCATCCACCGACATTCTCTGAATCTCGGCACTGATCGATTCCGGCAGTTCTGCAGGGACAATCAACTGTGAGTGGTCGTCAATATATTTGGTGGTGTAGTCATAGAATTCGGCGCCCGGAATGATCTCACCGATGACGGAGGCTTTGGGGTCATCATTACCCAACACGGCGCATTCGAGTTCGCGTGCGTTTTCTACAGAGGCCTCCACCATTATCTTTACGTCGTAACCGGCAGCAAGGTCGATTGCACTCTCAAGCGACTGGGTGTCATGCACCTTTGAAATGCCGATACTGGAGCCGAGGTTCACCGGCTTGACGAATAGCGGGTAGCGCAGAGCGGCTTCGACATCTTCAAGCGTACCCTGATGGTTAGCATTCCACGCGCCGCGACGAAAAACCAGGTACTCTGTCTGACGCAGTCCCGCGTGAGCAAAGACTGCTCGGGCCAGTTCTTTATCCATCCCCACCGCGGATGCGGCTATTCCCGCTCCCACGAAGGCGACACCTGTCAGCTCGAGCAGCCCCTGGACAGACCCATCTTCCCCGCGAGGCCCGTGCAACAGCGGGAACACGACGTCGAACTCGGCATTGCCAACAGGTTTTCCGTCCAACGCCACAAGATCACGTTGCCCGGCGCCCAACTGTACGGGAAAGCCGTTTCCGTCTGAAACCTCGCTCTGCTCCAGCAGAGAGGCTTCGCCATCCTCGAGAAACCACTGTCCCGTCCGGGAGATCCCAACCAGGACCACTTCATATCGATCGAAATCAATTGCCTGGTACACTGACCGTGCAGAGACCACCGACACCTCATGCTCGGCGGACTGGCCTCCGAACAGCAACAGGACTCGGGTCTTACTCATGCAGGGGGAAGTCCGAACATTCTTATTTGCCCTCTACCCCGGGGTTAGGACAGAGCGTCCTGTGCGTGCTCCGAGATGTGGGCCTCGACGTAGTCCGAGAAGATCTGTCGAGTCTGACGGGTCACTTCACCCCCACCGACTGGAAATTCAAGGTGTTCGCCGTCAAGCAGCGTCAGCGACACCACCGGCATTACTTCTCGCGTGGCGCTGGTAATAAAACACTCAGTCGCATCGAGCAGTTCANTGACGTGCACATCTTCCTCAAAACTTTCCATCTCGGCAGCCTTAAGCGCGCGATGCACGTGTTTCTTAGTCAATCCCTTAAGGTTCCCCGATCCTGGAGTCACCAGTCTGCCGCGGATCAGGAACCAAACATTGCTGTTGGCTGCCTCGGTCACAAAACCATCGCGATTCAACATGACGCAGTCATCGGCTCCCGCTTCTCTGGCCTCAGTCAGCCCCATGATATTGTTAAGATAGTTCCCGCCTTTGATGTTGGGGTCGAGGGAATTCACCGGATTGCGCCGCACATTGGGGATTGCCATGTTGACCCCTCGCTCGTAGAAAACTGGATTCCACGATGGCAAAGCCTTTACGATGATGACATAACGGGTCTTGAGGTTAGGATCAGGGTAGAGGTCAACCGCCCCCTCTCCCCGTGTGATCTGGTACCGCACATAGGCGTCTGATTCGCGGGAAATGCCAGCCTCTATCGCAGTCCGCCGAATCTCCCCCAAAAGCTGCTCTCGAGATTGGCTGATCTGCATCTGGATCAGCTGCGCGGAATTCTCAAGGCGCTCAAAATGGTCCTCTAGGAAAAGTGGCACGGCCCGATAGGTTCGAAACACCTCATACACCGAGTCCCCATAAAGAAACCCTCGATCCAGAACCGGAATCGACGCTTTGTCTGCCGCAGAAATAATGCCATCGACATTGGCGGTAGAAAGGATCATCGGCAGACAACCTCTCTTGGAGCAGGTAGCGCTTTTAGAATCTTTTCTGTCATCGCACAGTTGCGCTTTGTGACCTAATGGAAGCCGTTATGATACCGCTCTTTGTTTTGCTGCTTGTGTAGACCAGACCACTTTCCAAGAGGATGAAACTCGCAATCGAAGCGATCCTGTACGCTTCCGGAAAGTATAAACCCCTCTAAACTCTGCTCTATGCCGATCTCTCAAATTCTAAACAACGGCCATCTGGGGCTGGCAAGGTCTGCGTGCCTTCTGGGCGGCGCGCTTTGGGGCGCCTACTGGATTCCTCTCAGGCATCTCGACACGGCCGGGTTTTCCGGAACCCTCGCGGCAGGACTGATCCACATCATCCCTGCGCTGATTCTCGCGCCTTTGATGATCTTTCGATACCAGAGCGTTCGTCGAGGCGGGATAGCGCTGCAGGCGACGGGCGTCGCGATGGGATTGGCTATGTTGCTGTATTCCACTGCATTTCTTTATACAGACGTGGTCCGGGCCACCCTGCTTTATTACCTCACACCAGTTTGGGGCGCGCTTATCGCGAGGGCCTGGCTCTTTGAGAAAATTTCGCTCGATAGGGTATCTGGAATTGCCTTGGGCTTCGCAGGGATGCTCGTGATTTTCAATGTGGATAAGGGCGTTCCCCTTCCCCAAAACCCCGGCGACTGGATGGGACTCGCCTCAGGAATCATCTGGGGAATTGCAGCTACGCTGACGAGACGATTTCCCGACCAGCCTGCGATTGATGTGGTGACCTCCTGGATGGTTTGGGCAAGCCTATTGGCTATTCTGGCGCTCGCCATTCTGCCGTCGAACATCAATATTCCCCCTGCCGACAGGTTTATGTCTGTGATGCCCTGGCTTATCCCGCTTAGCCTCGGAGTCGTGCTGCCGGTCTACCTCGCGATTACTTGGGGATTGCCTCAACTTAACCCGGGCACTTCTGGGCTCTTGTTTATGACGGAAATCAGCGTTGCGACAATCACCGCCGCTTGGCTAACCAGCGAGGTCATCGGGCCCCGTGAAATCACGGGAATCGCTCTGATCACTCTCGCCGGGCTATCGGAAGTGCTCTTGCCTATGGTACGAAGAGCGCTTCGCTTGAGCGCAACCTAGCCCCGGTTGCGCAACACTTTAGACTTATCGACGTTTTGGCTGGCCTGCAGACCGGCTGCCCGGTCGATTCGAAGGATGCTCCGGGAAGGGTTCTCCGGGGAGCCAGACGCTCCATTCAGGGAATGGCTCGCTGCGCTGACTGCCGAGGTTCGAATCGCGGGATTTCGGGAAATCAGCTTTTTTGCTTACCTTGGGATGGCGCCTGCTAAACCAACGATCTCTTAAACGGGAACCGCTACCCTTCTCGCCAACGTCAGTGCCGGTTTGGGTGGTGTAAGTCTTATCGTATTCCAAGAGAATGCTTCCAAGGTTTGCGGGTCAAGCGTTAACGCCGCGCAATATCCAATAACGGCGAGATTCTACCTGCCAACAGCGTTCGTGTCCGCGACTAACTCGCCTCCGCAACCGCAGCGGCCACACGGGGAGCCACTCTGGTATCAAGTGCATCCGGCAGAATCAGGTCAGCGGTCGGTGACTCAACACACGCAGCGAGCGCCCTGGCTGCTGCCAGTTTCATCTCCTCAGTAATTCGTTGCGCGCCAGCATCCAAGGCACCACGAAAAATCCCAGGAAAGGCTAACACGTTGTTCACCTGATTGGGAAAGTCACTGCGACCGGTACCCACCACAGCTGCCCCAGCGGCACGGGCCACATCCGGCATGATCTCAGGAATGGGGTTTGCCATCGCGAGAATGATCGACGTATCCGACATTGACTTGATGTGTGCACCATTTAAGAGATCGCCCTTGCTCACACCGATGAAGACGTCCGCTCCCTGCAAAACGTCGTCCAGCTTCCCGGATCGATTCGCCTGGTTTGTATACCGCAGAAGTTCCTCTTTCTCCGGAGTCAATCCGTCGCGTCCGCCATGGATAGCACCTCTTGAGTCGCAAACAACCACCTCTTTCATGGGTTGGCACACACTCGGATCATGACCCACGCAGCATAACAGCCGGGCAATGGCAGTCCCGGCTGCGCCGGCCCCATTGATGACGGCCGTCATCTCAGTCAATTCCCGCCCTACGACAGCAGCGGCGTTCAGTAATGCCGCCAATAAAACAATTGCCGTCCCGTGCTGGTCATCGTGAAATACCGGAATACCCAAATCCTGAAGCTCGGCTTCTACCTGAAAGCATCGGGGTGCGGCTATGTCTTCCAAATTGATGCCACCAAATACGGGGGCAATACGGCGCACCGTTTCAATAATCTCGGACGCATCCTGGGTGTCAACGCAAATCGGCCATGCATCAATTCCTGCAAATTCACTGAATAACAGGGCCTTGCCCTCCATAACGGGGATGGCAGCATAGGGGCCAATGTTCCCAAGTCCTAACACTGCTGAACCATCACTCACCACCGCAACGGTATTGTTCTTGATGGTCAGATCACGCGCAAGCGAAACGTCTCCCGCAATCNCCTCGCAGGGACGCGCCACTCCTGGGGTATAGGCGAGCGAGAGATCATCGCGGGTCTTCACCGGAACCCTCGAATGGATCCCGATCTTGCCTCGCAGTTGCTCGTGAACAATCAGGCTACGATCAAAAAAGTCTGTCATGGACCGGGTGTGCCTCTCCCATTGACTAAAGCATCAAAACTAGTCTATCCCACTTTGCGCGCTGATAGGCCGCTCCAACTGAGAGAACAAAAAACGAAAAGCCCCGGGATTTCTCCACGGGGCTCTTTGTATTTAATGCCTGGCAGTGTCCTACTTTCACATGGGGAGACCCCACACTATCATCGGCGCTGTGCGTTTTCACTTCTGAGTTCGGAATGGGTTCAGGTGGTACCCGCACGCTATGGCCGCCAGGCAAACTGGCTGCCTGGATGGATAATCATCCAGACGAATTGGGTAGTGATAAAGACGGCGCTACTGAGGTTCCAGCATACCAGTCTTCTTGGGTGTTATATGATCAAGCCTCACGGGCAATTAGTACGGGTTAGCTTAATGCATTACTGCACTTCCACACCCCGCCTATCAACGTTGTGGTCTACAACGACCCTTTAGGGACCTTAAANGTCCAGAGAAACCTAATCTNGAGGGGGGCTTCCCGCTTAGATGCTTTCAGCGGTTATCCCGTCCGTACATAGCTACCCAGCAATGCCATTGGCATGACAACTGGAACACCAGAGGTACGTCCACTCCGGTCCTCTCGTACTAGGAGCAGCTCCTCTCAAGTTTCTAACGCCCACACCAGATAGGGACCAAACTGTCTCACGACGTTCTAAACCCAGCTCGCGTACCACTTTAAATGGCGAACAGCCATACCCTTGGGACCGGCTACAGCCCCAGGATGTGATGAGCCGACATCGAGGTGCCAAACACCCCCGTCGATGTGAACTCTTGGGGGGTATCAGCCTGTTATCCCCGGCGT
>PAUU01000029.1 GCA_002713825.1 Acidiferrobacteraceae bacterium
TGATTACTTTTCAGCCGTGTGAAACGATCGGGCAAAGCCCGCCGCTTGGGTAGCGACACTGGTCGCTCCCATCACATCTCCGAGTGCAAGTGCGGTCGCCGGCCCGATGCAGAACAGCGTGTCGCAAGGCGATCCGTCTGGAGAGATAACCTGCAAGCCGGGTGAGACCGCTGGGGAATTACTTTTGCCGAGTGGTGTGAGGCGTCCAGTTGCCATCAGTTTGCGGATGAGTGGATCGCGGCCGACGCCGGTGCAGTTGATGACTACATCCGCATTGAGGGAGACCTCATTGGCGAGTCCAAGCTGCCATCCGGCGGAGCGGGTGCTCTCAAGAGATTTCAGTGCGCTGCGAATCAGTGTCAGTTGGTCTCGGCCTCTCATGTTTCGAGCAGCTTCGACACTCTGAGGGCTGGCGCGAAATCGGGCCAGTGACCAGAGCCACCCGGCCCGTCGTTGGAGTTTCATCCGATCCTCTACCGGTAACTGCTGCCAGGCCGTACTAATACCGCTCCGTAGCGCAGAAAAACGTTGCTGCCATTCGGGCTCTTCCCAAAAACCCGCTTTCAACATCTGTAAGGCGACATGCAGGAACGCTGATGCCCGCCGCGTCTCGGGCCACAAAAACGGATCGCCCGGCTTCCACCCCACCTGCTCAGGAGGCAGGATGCCATGAGGTGTCAGAAGGCTAATCGGCCCCTGGTGATCCCGCTCGGCCAGTCCAGACAACGCATCCATGGCGGTCAGCCCTGATCCGACGAGGCAGATAGCTGCAGTCGGATCTATCTGCTCTAACCAGTCACCGCGCCAGGGGTTTCGGATCAAGGTCGAACTGTCTTCAAACTGGTTTGGGATGGGCCATTGAGGCTCAGGATTGCCGATCGCTAGAAGCAGGCGGGCACTGCAATAGTCTGCCCCGTTGTCGCAGAACACCTGCCAACCCTGCTGGGCGGGCCTGATATCGACCACCCGTGCAGGAACTTGGCGCAGCTTCTTCTTGCCCGTGGCAGCTTCGAGTTGGGCGCTGACATAACGAGCAAAGTCCGCGCGGCGGTAAAAGTGCCCCGCATGGGTTTTTGCTTGCGGGTCTTCAATGTGTGTCTTTGCCCATTGCGGAAAGTGATCGGGATGATCCGGCCATAGCCGCTGCAGGTCGGCGCGGACGTTGAGTCGAAACGCATCCGCCTTGCATCCATAAGCCTGGCCGGAGCCCAGTGTTCCCGGGCCAATGATCAGGATGTTAGATGGCGCAAAGCCGTTGTGGGCGAGATGGATGACAGCAGCCGCTGCAGCGAAGCCAGATCCAACAATGATGAGGGAGGCGTCCCGGTCAGGACGATGACGGTAGGTCACGAAGGGTCGAACGCGTTGTATCCGAGAGAACCGAAGTCTTAACCGCTTTTGCCAAACCCCGTACCCGCATCAGCAGGCGCCATCCGGATCAGCCGCGAGTCGAGTACGGCGGCCTGTCGGTGTTTTACAGCTTCCCGGTAAATGGGGTTACGGATCATCTGCACGAAGGCATCGATAGAGGGGTATTGTGCAATAAAGCACTCGTCCCATTTTTCCTCACTTGGACCTATCAGCATGAGTTCAAAGTTGCCGCGCCATACGATCTGGCCGCCAAGTTTTGAAAACACCGGATAACTTTCACTGCCGTAGGCGGCGTAAGCTTCGGCCCCTGTAACCTCCCGGCCATCCGGGTAAGCTGCTTTTTCCCTGAATCGGACAAGGTTCAGCATATGAATCGGGCCTTCGCGGTCGTTGTCCCGAAATGCNGCAAAGGTNTCCTTGGTTGGATCGATATANTGCATGATCAAAGCCGNCTNNNNTGCNTCGAAAGATNAGNNTGNNGNATCAGGGATCAGGGTGGCTTCCACACGCCTGGCGTAACTCCNGGACATCGCGGCCCGCNGCNTCGCGCANCAAAAGNGTATCGGCNCCNGCGAGCACCAGGTGGTGNCCGTTGCNGTAAAGCCGTGCGCTGTCCCAGTTCCCAAAAGGAATGCAGCCAAGGTACTTGCCGGCTGCGAGGACNNATTGCTCTATCTTTTCAAAAGCCTCGATAAATTCTGTGCTGTCGAACTGCCCGAGCGCGCCGAGCGATGCCGAAAGATCAATCGGGCCGATAAACAGCATATCGATTCCTTCTACGGCAGCGATGTCATCAATAGCATCGACCGCCTCTTTTGATTCAATCTGAATGATCAGTAAAAACTCCTCGGCCATCCATTGCTCGTAGTCGGTGACGTGCCGGCCGTAACCGGTTGCCCGCAGCAATGCAGGGGCTGCGCCCCGAAATCCGTCAGGCCCGTACCGGCAAGCGGCAACGACATCACGGGCTTCCTGCACGCTTTTGACATTCGGCACCATCATGCCGAGCGGCCCGATATCAAGCACCCTTTTGATCACGGCAGGGTCGCCACTGGTGGCCCTGATCATCGGCTTGCATTGGTGTGCGCTCAGGGCCTGCATCATGACCACTGCGTCAGTGAGAGAGCCGGGGCCGTGTTCAAGATCAATCATGGCCGTGTCATAGCCGCTCATTGCCATGATCTCTGCGGCAATCGGGCTGAAACTTTCGATCCAGCAACCGTTCAACCGGGTACCGGAGCGGAGTTGTTGTTTGACCGAAAGAATTTTCATGGTTTGGCGGCTACTGAGATATGACGCGCAATGAGTCTAACACCCGGTTTTATGACTTCCTCGCACCTTTTCAAGGCTCTCCAGCTAATACCGCGCTGGTGTGTTCATGGCCAGGCAGGCGAAATTAACGCAGCCGGTCTTGCAAAGGGTAGGTCGACATCTGCTCGATTGCGTTGTCATGGACCAGGTACTGGTTTTCAAGTTTGACGCCCTCGCCCGCTTCCCTGGAGCCAATATAACTCTCCAGACAGATCACCATGCCCGGTTCGATACAACCTGATAGCGGATAGGGCTGACCTTCGGTTTTGTAGGGAATGTTCGGATATTCTCCTGAGAGTCCCAGACCATGGCCGATACAACTGTAGTGGCTATCGCGGTACGCCGGCGGTATGGGCCAGGCGGTTTCTGCCAGTTCCTCATAACTGATGCCGGGTTTCAGGATCGCTGCATTGGTTTCGAGTTGTTCATGGGCTAAGGCAAACAGTTCTCTCTGTACAGCAGTTGGCTTTGCGTCGCCACAGATAAATGAGCGGGAGAAGTCTGCGGCGTAGCCCTCGTAGCCAAGGGCATCGGTATCCAGACAGACCAGGTCTCCGCGCTGCATCACCCGATCACTGCATTCCTTGAAATAGGGAAAAGTTTTCTCGCCGCTTTGGAAAAGACGGGTGCCGACATAATGGCCTTCCTTTGCCATCAGGCCGTGATGGTATTGCGCCCAGACCTCGGCTTCGGTTCGTCCGGGTTCAAGGTCTGCTTCAAGCTGAGCGACAGCGGTTTCAACCCGGTGCATCGCCTCACGCATATACGGGATTTCTATCGGCAGTTTGCGCATTCTCGCTTGCTGCAGGACATTGTCCGCATCGGTGAGTGAGAACCCTTGGCTGCGCAGGGCATCGATGGCGGNAAAAGGAAAGCGGTCAACCGCCAGCNGATCGATCGTCGGGTCAAAGGCATTTATCGCTGTAGAGATTTCTGCCGCGAACTGCATTGCGCCAGTCTGCGGGTCTCCTCCTGAACTGATGAAACACAGTCCCTGGGCCGGATGGATTTCGGTAATCGCAGCGCATTCTTCGGCAAGATGAGCGCAGCCAGGGTACTCATAAAGTATGGTGGGGCCCTCACTCAGAATGAGCAGATACCGCGCTGGTACCCGCATCGAGAAAAACATCATGTTGCGTGCACCGGTGGCGTAAAAGATATTGATCGGGTCGACAATGAGCAATGCCGGAATCCCAAAGTGGGCCATCATTTCACGCAGATGCTGGTGGCGCGCATCATAGAGGGCAGGGCGACCTGCCTTGAGTCCGGCAGGATCAGGATGACTGAGGGCAGGCGTGGTCATAGAGCAGAGTCCAAGGGTCGGGCGATAGATCAGAGCCGCTGGGTTGTGGCCGGTGGCATTGTGGACAAAGATATCACGCGATCCGGCATGTTTGATGGGAAAGTACTCATGAATGACCTTAATCGGCTATCGGATAAAGACTCTGACTTGGTAGAGCGCTGCCTGGCAACTCCTCCTGAGACGAAATCAGTCGCGGGATTTGTACCGGGAGACGGAATCCAACGACTCGAACTCAAATTTGAACTCCAGCAGCTGCAACAAGCCCTTGAGACCTGCGTCAGCCGCGTGGGTTATCTTGGGGATGAATGGAAGGAGCATGGATTCGGGATAATGCCGCTGACGTGCCGACCGGGCCAGAGTGACCTCGCGACAAACGACCTGTCGGGTCGCTATTGGATGCGAAAGGATGACCGCTATGTGGAGGAGGCCTGCGAAGAGTATGTTGATGAGTCGGCCTTCAGTGAGTTTGATCCGCGTTTTGCCGATACCTATTTCGAAGAAGTGCATCAGACATTGTCCGAGCGTTTTCCTATCGGGAGGATGCGTATCCTCTCCAAGGACACGTACAACTGCAACTCCTGGCACCGGGATCCAGAGCCTCGCCTTCATATCCCGATCATCAGTAACCCAGGTTCACTTTTTATAGTGAATCACCACGTTACGCATCTGCCGGCCGACGGCTCNGTGTACTTTACGGATACCCGCGGCTACCACACGGCGATCAACGGGGGNATGGAGCGACGCGTGCACCTTGTTGCGGCTCTGGCCTATCCTCCTGTGCAGGGGTAGCGGATAACGGCCATGAAAACAGCCAAGCCTCATCAGACCAAACAGCCTGATGGCGATCGACTGGTTGACTCTGACATTGTCGGGGAAGGGTGGACGCCGGTCGAGCCTGGGGCAGACCCGGTGTTGTACGGTCATGCCCAGATTACGCCGCGAGGCCAATTTGAGGTGCGGAGTTATCAGACCTTTACGCTGACCTATACCGTTGGCCGTTTTGGGCTGGATGACACTGGCGCGATCCGCGTGGTGTTCCGGGCCATGGGCGATACCGGCAGACTGCAGACGACGGATCCTGCCGGCGATAACTATGTGACGGCTCGGGCCAGCAACGGCGTGACCTTGTCGGTCAACTATGCGGGACGGGGTATGAGTGCAAGACCCCGCTGGAAGTCCCTTACCGTCAACGTGTCGAACGGATATATGCGTGAAGGTGACACCATCACCATTGTTTTTGGAGACACGAGTCAGGGGTCGAGCGGCCTCAAGCTGCAGACCATGGTGGAGACGGATTTTGAATTCAAAGTGTTGGCCGATGTTTGTGCGGTGGGCCACTTTGCCCCGATTCCCGACACGCCCACTATCGATATTGTGCCGGGCAAGCCCGAGGTCTGGCGGGCGGTGCTGCCCAGTTTGCGCCGACCGGGTGAGCGGTTTCATTTCGGTGTGAAAGCGGAGGATAACTGGGGAAACCCAACGCCGCTGGCCTCTGCCCGGCTTCGCTTTGAAACTACACTGCCTGTCGAGGGACTCCCTGCCAGCTTTGACTATCCCTTTGGGGAACGGGCGGTCGTTTTTGATGATCTGCGAGTAGCCGAAGAGGGAGAGCTGCGAATAACGGTTTTCCGGCACGATACCGATGAACTGGTGGCCCAATCGCATCCGATGATGATCCGGCAAGGCGCCTACAGTGGTTACTGGGGGGATCTGCATGGGCAGTCCGGTGAGTCCATTGGTATTGGCACAGCAAGAAGCTACTTCACCTTTGCCCGGGATTGTGCGTTTCTTGATCTGACTTCTCATCAGGCCAATGACTTTCAGGTCAATAACCGGTTTTGGTCTTATCTCAACGAACTCTCCACTGAGTTTCTGGAAGAGGGTCGGTTCGTCACCTTTCCCGGATACGAGTGGTCGGGTAATACCGCAGTTGGCGGTGATCGCAATGTGTACTTCCGGACTGAAGGGCGTCAGATCCGCCGCTCCTCTCATGCTTTGTTGCCGGAGCGGGAGGATCTTCATACGGATGCGCCGGATGCGAAACTGCTTTTTGAAGCGCTCTCGGACGAGGATTGTGTGGTCTATGCCCATGTTGGCGGCAGATACGCTGATATTGCCTATGCCCACGATGCGCGACTGGAGCGCTCGATGGAGATCCACTCTGCCTGGGGCACCTTTGAGTGGATGCTGACTGACGGGTTTGCCTTGGGCCACCGCAGCGGGGTGGTCTGCAACAGTGACGGACACAAGGGCAGGCCCGGCGCCAGTTATCCGGGGGCTTCGATGTTTGGGGCCTACGGAGGCCTGACCTGTTTTCTTGCTGAATCGCTGACGCGTGACGGCATTTTTGAATGCCTGCGCCGTCGGCATCATTACGGCACCACAGGCACAAGGTTGTTTCTCGATGTGCGTGCAGACCTGACCACCGACGGGAAGTGTTATCACGATGACCCTAACGTCTTCCCGGATGCGGGCTTTGATACGGTCTCCCGGGTGATGATGGGCGACATCGTGCAAACGGATGACGCTGAGATCACCCTGGCGCTGGAAGTGTCGGCGCTCTCTCCCATCGAGCGGGTCGAGGTTCGAAATGGAATCGAAGTGGTTGAGACGCTTCGTGGATTCTCAGAGAAGGAGCTCGGAGAGCGCATCCGGGTAGTATGGAGCGGTGCGGAGTATCGGGGCCGAGGCCGTGAAACCAAGTGGAAAGGCCGTGCCCGTTTTGAGGGGGCGTCTATACAGCGAATGGAAAAGATCAATGCCTGGAATCACGAGCGACGCCTTGAGCAGCACGGCCGTGATGTGGTTGTCTTTGACGCGATCACCACCGGCAACTTCGGCGGTTTTGACGTTTGGCTTGAGGATGTCGCTGACGCCAGATTTAGTATCGAGACTAACTTCGGCGCATTGAATGGAGCGCTTTCAGAAATCGGCCTTGAAGAGACGGTGCTGGACGCGGGTGGTCTGGAGCGCAAAATCCGTGTGTTTCGTTTACCGGAGAGCAATCCCCACCGCACCCTGAGCGCCGAGGTAAAGATTCCTCTGAAACCCGATGCAGACAATCCTCTCTGGGTGTGTGTGACTACCGAAGANGGCTTTCAGGCCTGGAGCAGTCCGATTTACGCCTTTCGGTAACGGTTATTGCCNATGNCCGCGTTGGATTGCGCGCGCGGCTAATGGATGACAGGAATCTCCGGCGGGGCCCGACGGGTCAGATACTCAGCACCGGATTCAGTGATGACGATATTCTCCTCGTGGACCAGTTGACGGCCTGGCGCAAAGGTCATGCCGGGTTCAAGCGTCATGACCACACCGGGCTCAAGAATATTCTGATCATCCGGATGTACTGACGGCCACTCGGTCAGCAGCATGCCTAGCCCATGCCCCATTCTGCCGATACTGTTGCCCAGTGAGCCGAATTCCTCCATTACCCTTGACATCGCAGACCAGACGTCATNCATCCGGGCACCCGGCCGCGCAGCCTCAAAGCCGGCATCCAGCGCCTGATGCACAGCCGTGTTGGCCCGCCGTGCGTCATCTGCAACATGACCGAATCCGAAATTACGGTCGAAGTCACAGAAATAACCGTCAAAGACGGTCCCAGTATCAATAATCAGGATGTCACCAGATTGGAGTTGACGCTGGGTCGGACCCATGATGATGCTGTCATATCCCCCAGCCCCTGATCCAGCGACCATGAAGGGCGTGCTGTCGGCGCCCCGTTCCAAAAGATCAATTCGCATGCGACGGGTAATGTCGATCTCCGAATCGCCAATACGCGAGTGACCCGGCAAGGCCTCGAAGGCGTCAGAGGTAATCTGGCAGGCCCGCCGAATCTTCTCAATCTCGGAAGGGGATTTGACAAAGCGTTGGCGAAGCAGCATCTCGGCACAGTCCACTACCTCATGAGGGATGGCATCGGCCAGTTTTTTGGCATCACCCGCGGGCATCCGCAATATGCTTTCAGGGCCAAGCGGCATTCCAAGGCGACCGTGACGCGTCGGCAGACTGCTGATGGTGCTTGCCAGCGCGGAGATGCCGTCATCGGCAGGGCGGGGTGANGGCCAGGTNTGGATGTCNTCTATCCAGGTNGCNGCCATNCCGGNNTCNCCNATNGTGGGAATNANNGCAATAGGNTTACCNTCNGCNGGNACNANCACNAACCAGGGGCGNGTNGGNCTTTCAAAGAACTGCGAGTGAAANCCNGTGAAGTANCGGATCTCTGCNTCNGTGGTGACCAANANGGCATCTAGCCTNGCATCATGCATNAGGCNCTGGACGNTCNNGGTTCGCTGCTCAAACTCTNCTGNCGAAAACCCCCGTTCAATATNTTTCATGANTAACTGCCTTANGCCGCGATCTTTTCTGCGCTNGTGCCCACAAGCGCTTCAAAGACNTCTGGATCGGTGGCGCCTTCAGTGCCAAACACCAATACGCGGCTCTTCGCATCNAGATTCATCTNCTGNGCGAGCGGNTCNNTCTGCATGGCNCCTATCANACCCGCTAAACCGGCAATCGCTGATTCGCCNGCGACGACAGGAGNGTCTCCGGATACNCCCGCCGCAAGCANTTGCATNAGTGGCGCAACGGGNGCATCNGAGATCGTCATGAANTGACGAGCGCCGGGATGCAGAATCTGCCATCCCAGCANCGAGACTTCNCCGCAGGACAAGCCGGCCATCAGGCTTTCATCCACAATATTCACAAGTTGCGGGGTACCTGCGCGTGCGCTTTCATACAAGCAGGCTGCNGGNANTGGCTCAACNACGNTTAAGTGCGGCATTCGGTCGCCATAGCGGTGCCACAGATCAGCGCCGACTGCNCCAGCGAGCCCGCCGCATCCGCCCTGGATAAACACATGGGTGGGGATAACGTCTTCCGGCAATTGATCCATGGCTTCGGTAGTCATCAGGGTATAGCCGGCCATCACATCCCGGGGGATCTCCATATACCCGGGATANGACGTGTCNGAAACGATGTGCCAGCCGTTGGCCTTTGCGTCTTGGTCCGCCTGACGAACGGAGTCGTCATAGTTTCCGGGCACGCGTACCACCTTTGCGCCGAAGGCTTCCACGGCTTCCTGTCTTCCCTGGCTGACATTCTCATGCATGTAGATCATGCACTCACAGCCAAAGCGCTGAGCACCCCAAGCCACAGAGCGGCCGTGATTTCCATCGGTGGCGGTGACCACCGTAATGTTTTTTACCCTGTCGGCAAAATGTTGGGTATTGATATCTTCAAGACTGACTTCGGTATCCGGCATNTCGGCATCNAGCGTTTGACGCAGAACATGCTGGACCGCATACGCGCCGCCCAGCGCCTTGAAGCTGCCGAGCCCAAAACGGGTGCTTTCATCTTTGTAATAGAGGGCGCCAACACCAATCTCGCCGGCGAGACCCGTCAGCGAATGCAAAGCGGTGGGTCCATAGCCTGACCATTGCGAGATGGTGTTGCGGGCAAGGTCACAGCGCGCAACGTCTAACACTTCGCTGACACTTTCGGGGCAGGCGGAGTCCACCAATGCTGCAGCATTCTGATGTGATTGAGGGATGGAAATTTCAGGTAACGACATGATGGATGCTCCAGCGGGATCGTGAATATTTAGTGCGCATTATCTGTTCGCGATGCAAAAAAATCTCCGAGTAACCTCTCGAACCAGTGCCTGACATTATTGAGGTGGCAAGCGGCCAGCCGGTCTTGTTCCTCTCTCGCCTGAACCCCGGGCGCTTCCCAGGGAGCGGCGTCCAGCGCCTGCCACCGTCTCAGTATGGCGAGTGTACATTCCGGATGAAACTGGGTGCCAAGCACGTTGTCGCCGTAACGAAACGCCTGATTTGGGAAGATGTCCCCAGCCGCCAGCCGTTCGGCATCTTTCGGGACTTCAAAGCCTCTGCTGTGAAATTGCACTGCAAAAAAGTCTTCCGGTACGAACGATGTTTGCTGATCCACCGCCTTGATTGGGTAAAGCCCGAATTCCTGCGCCCCTTGGTCGTGCGGTGCAACCGGGCCACCGAGCACATGGGCAAGAAGTTGGGCGCCGAGACACAGGCCCAGGGCAGGAATATCTTTTTCAAGGCAGTGTTCGATCCATCTAGCTTCGTCGCGCAGATGGGGATATTGATCCATCTCGTCAACGTTGGCGGCACCTCCAGTGATGATTATCCCGGCGGTATCTTCCTCAACATCCGGCAGACTTTGTCCGGCAAACGGTCGGAAGTATTCAAGGGTGAATCCCAGTTTGGGGAGAAACATCGAGGCCAGGTCGTCACGAGGTTCATCGTGGTGCTCGACCAGAAGTATTTTTCGAGCCATTAAGGACTTTTCGATGACTGTGATCAGGCGGGCAGACGGAACAGTTCTCCGAAGCCATCAATGACTTCATTGATGCCTGCCAGTCTCAGACTGTGCCAGATCAGAGCGTGATTCGATGACGTGACCGGCTTCCCTAGTGCAGCCTCGATATCGGCGACACAATGCGCCAGTCTCAAACTGGTGCAGGAGACGAATACCCCGTCAACCGAGTCATGGTTTCCGATCTGGAGCGCTGCATCGCGCATACTGTCGGCAGAGATTCGCGCAACGGTATTGTCGTTATCCTGATTGAATGAGCCGAANACCGGCACTTCGAAACCTTTCGATTCGATATAGCTGCGGATGAATTGATTCACTTNGTCTGAATAGGGCGTGAGCACCCCAATACGCTTGCAGCCGGTCGCCCGGAATGCAGCAAATGCNGCCGTGATGGGTGTTGTGGCTTTNGCTTCCGGGCGGGCGGCATGAATTAATTCGAATACCCGCTCCTCACCGATGATCATGGAGGCCGAGGTGCAGCCATAGGCAACGACGTCCAGTGGGATGCCCGGGAGAATCACATCGGTTCTGTCGGTAATGTGCGGTTCCATCGCCCGCAGGTTTTCAGGGGTAATCGTCGGGGAATTCGGAATCCGCGACTGGTAGAGGGCCACCCCCGGCATGTTCACCACAAGTTTGAATTCGTGCTCCACGCTGTGATCGGTCGCAAGCACCACCAGGCCAATACGGGCTCTTGCTGCGATGCCGTCATCCACCGTGAAGGGAATATTCTTGAGATTGATGAAATCCTGCGCAGTGTCCGGTTGCATTGCCATTAGTGTTTCCTCGTTGATGCCGGNTCCATCCCGTCCAGAGGGATCTCCGGTGNNTGACC
The DNA here is from genome assembly GCA_002713825.1 of Acidiferrobacteraceae bacterium. Lineage (GTDB taxonomy): Bacteria > Pseudomonadota > Gammaproteobacteria > Arenicellales > UBA868 > UBA868. The sequence goes on from PAUU01000029.1 coordinate 11,172, forward strand.
GGCGATCAGGTCAGCCAGAATTCGGGCGGATCCACAGGACATGGTCCAGCCCATGTGCCCGTGCCCGGTATTCAACCAAAGATTGGACCAGCGGGTTCCGCCAATCAGTGGCAGGCCGGTGGGCGTCATCGGCCTCAATCCCGCCCAGTAATCTGGTTTATCAAAATTCGCAGCTTGGGGCATGAGGTCTCGCGTCTTTGCCAGCATCACTCGGAAGTCACTTGGCTGATGCTGGGTACTATAACTCCCGATTTCTGCCGTGGCTGTGATGCGCAGACGATTCCCCATCGGACAGTAGGCCAGCAGATTGTCTTCATCTACGCCCCCATAGCGGGGAAGCAGATGTACATTATCGGCGGGCAGAGTGACGGAATAACCCTTGACTGGATAGATCGGCAGGGAAAACCCTAACTGACGCGACAATACGGGACTGAATACACCCAAAGCCAACACAAAAAGGTCTCCCTCGATTTCACCCCGGGAGGTGGTGACCGCGCTGATCCGATCTTGGGTTTTTGAAAAGCCCGTGATTTCAGTCTGCATATGGATCGCGGCGCCCCGTTCGGTGCAGCGTGTGGCTAGGGCATCAGTAAAGGCTCGCGCATCACCGCTTTCATCTGTCGGGACGAACAGAGCCCCGGCAATCTCATCCCGGGCATCCGCCAGACCCGGATCCCGCGCAATGACCTGGTCTCTATCGAGGGCCTCAATCTTGATTCCGGCGCTTGAGAGGATTTCACTTTTGACGGCCGCTGCTTCAAAAGACTGGCTGGAGCGATAGAAGTAGATCAGGCCGCCGGTATTACGGTCGTACTGAAAGCCGGTTTCTTGTGCAACCGTGTGCAGTCGCGACTGAGAGTACTGGCACAAACGGGTCTTGCGTAGCGTATTGGTACGAGCGTTGTCAGCGGTACATTGACCGAGAAACTGCGCCAGCCAGCGCCATTGTCTGGGATTGACGCTGGGCCGGTAGCGGATGGCCTGATCATTGCGCCAAAGTGAGCGCAGCATGATGCGCGGGACGCTGGGTGATGCCCATGCAAAAGCGTGACCGGGCGCGATAAGTCCCGCGTTGGCGCGGGACGTGAAATCGGCAGGCGCCTTT
>PAUU01000030.1 GCA_002713825.1 Acidiferrobacteraceae bacterium
AGGTCCGCGAGGCGGTGGGGCCGGATATCCACCTGATGGTCGATGCGCATGGTCGCTTCGATCTTCCCCAGGCACGCCGGCTCGCTCAACGGTTCGAGGAATTTGATCTCTATTTCATGGAGGAACCCCTCCCTCCTGAAAACCTCGATGCCTACGTGGAGCTCAAGCACAGCACCTGCACCCCCATTGCTACCGGTGAGCGCTATGTCGCCCGCTTTCAGTTTCGGGAGTTGCTCGAAAAATATTGCTGCGACTACATCCAGCCCGATGCAATCTATACCGGCGGGATGAATGAACTACGCAAGATTGCAGCTATGGCAGAGGCCTACTATTGTCCAGTCATTCCCCATAACTGCAACGGCCCGGTTTGTACTGCAGCCTCTATCCACGCCGCGGCCTGCATGCCGAATTTCCGGATCCTTGAATATATTCCCGTGCCAGAACGTGAGGATGTTCTTGTTGAGCCTTTGGTCATGAAGGGCGNCGCTTTTGAATTACCTACCGGACCAGGTCTTGGAGTTGAACTCAACAAGGCGGTGTTTGACCAATACGTTTACAAGCCTCGCGATCTCGACCATTTCGCTCCGGTGCGTGAGATTGTGCTGTAGCCCTTTGAGCGAAATGGAAGCGGACGACTATATCTTCACGGCTCTTTATTAAATCGATATGCACATTGACGTCAACCACCTGACCGGAAAAATCCGTAGTGGGGTGTCGCCTATCTGGATCGCGAATCGTGATATTCCCGAACGTATTTCAAGTCGGTAGCGTATCCCGGTATCCTTAGCGAGTCCCACTTAAAACACAACTGTTGATGAGCGCTGCCCGAGCGATGTTCGGAGGCCTTGTCGGAGAGATCTTTCATGAAACCTGCTTTTGAATTACCGGAGTATGAGCGCCGCCTGAAAAAAGTGCGTTGTTCGATGTCAGAGAAAAACCTGGACGCGCTGGTGATTGGGGATCCGGCGAATATGAACTGGCTGACCGGTTTTGAGGCCTGGTCTTTTTATGTNCCCCAGGTCATGTTGGTGCTGCATGATCATCCGCCAGTCTGGCTGGGACGACAGATGGATGCAGGCTCAGTGGCACTGACAACCCATCTTGGCGCTGATNGCGTCCGCCCCTATGCAGAGGACCTGGTTCAACGCGACGGTGTCCATCCGATGGAGGCGATCGCAGAGTCGATGGCCCGTTTTCATTTAGAGGGAAAGCGTATTGGCTTTGAAAGTGATACCTACTTTTTCTCTTTTAAAGCGGTTGAGCGTATGCAGGCGAAGCTGTCCGGTGCGACCTGGGTGGATGCAGATCTGCTCGTCAACTGGTGTCGTGCAGTCAAGAGTGATATCGAGATCGAGGTCATGCGCAGTGCTGCGAAAATTGCCAGCCATGTCATGACCGTCGCCTGCGAACATATTTCTCCTGGGATGCGCCAGTGTGATCTCGTTGCAAAGATCCTCTCAACCCAAGTGAGCGGTGTAGCGGGACTTGGTGGTGATACCACCGCTCTTTGTCCTTTGATACTTGCGGGAGAAGCTGCTGCCACCGCCCATCCGATGTGGACCGATGCACGTTTTGAGTCTGATCAGACGGTGGCGCTGGAACTTGGGGGAGCCTACCGGCGCTATAACGCTGGCCTGGCACGGACAGTGCAGTTAGGTAAGGGTCCGCAAAAAGTCTTTGACACTGCGAAAGCAGTAACCGAGGGGCTTGAAGCAGTGTTACAGGCCATTCGGCCGGGAATTGTTGCAGGCGACGTACATCGGGCCTGGCAGGCCGTATTGGACCGCTACGGACTGATCAAGGAAAGCCGGATTGGTTACAGCATTGGGGTCGGTTATTCACCAGATTGGGGAGAGCACACGGTCAGTCTGCGTGCCGGCGAATCCACCGTCGTTGAACAGAACATGACGCTGCATGTAATGCTCGGTATGTGGATGGATGGGTGGGGAATCGAATTCAGCGAGACGGTTGCCGTCACAGACGTCGGCTGCGAAAGTCTTACCCAGTTTGATCGAGAAGTGATTTCGGTTTAGTTCAAATCTGTTCTTAGTCCGTGAAAATTTTAATCGGACAATAAAAAGAAACCCCGCCGAAGCGGGGTTTCTTTTTGCGTATTGTCGAACGTTTTAGCTCTTTTTTTATTTAGGTTTTGGAGCGGATTCTCAACCAGCCGAACAGCAGCAAGGCAGTAAGCACTGTGACAATAATTGCGTCGTCGAGAACCGACACCTCGAGCGCTCCCATTAATTCCTGATGCCAAAGATTAAGGAAGATCCCGATTTGGGCGATGACTAGCATTATAAAGAAAGCGCTAGTTCCTGCTGGGCCACTGATGAATGTCCTGATTAGGACAACAACGATCCCAAGCCATGTGAATCCGAGCACTCTGGCAAGACCAATAGCCTCTGTCCCGATCCCATTTTCAGCTAACCAGGCTTCGGTNNTGAAGATTAATTGGAAGACATAGAAGATGCCCCCCAGTGTGAACAGAATCATAGCGATTGCAGCGGGTGTATCTTCGTACTTCGACATAGGTCTGATTCCTTTTGTCTTGTGGAAGGAAGCCAATAATAGTCGATATCTAATTGAATTGCTGAGATNGGTTGTCAAAAAAATGCGATAAATCATATGTTTAAAAGACCCGTCAAATAAGAGTAAAAAAATATGGTTAAGTTAGGGGCGCGGCCCAACCTATGCGCCAATTATTCAACTATCAACCAGGAGGAGTTTGAGATGGCTATTTACAGAATTACCCGATTTACTAGTTCAGATATGGAAAACGCGATGGCAAAGGCGGAGGAGGCCCGCGAAGAAGTGTCGGCAGTCGGCGCGGAATTGATCGATCTTGCAGCGGATGCCGATGGCAATGGTGTTGTTGTGGCGAAATATCCCGATGCCGCTACTATGGAAGCGGCGACCGCCACTGCACAAAAAGTTTTCGGTCAACTGATCGCAGAGGGCCTCATGGATGGAGACTCCATCACCATCTGGACAGGGGAAGTTGGCGTCTCGATGTAAGTCTTCATCAGGTCTGGCGATGGTTGGTGTCTGAAAAATCAAGTAAGGTTTAGGGGGGTTCATGAGTAACGATGTTGTGATTGAAGCTTGGAACACTGTTNTGTTTGAAAAGTTTTCCCGATTCAAGTTTCTTTTTGTAGAAGGCTATACCTCCATTAGCCAGGCTGTTTTCCATCGTCAACCGTTTCCAGACGGCTCATCTGTGCTCGATGTAGGTTGTGGTTTTGGTGACTGTACGATTGCCATTGCCAAGTCTATCGGCGACGCGGGTGTAGCAAGNGGAGTTGACTGCGCAAGTAATTTCATTGAGGAATGTCGCAGGAGCGTAGTCGAGGAGCAGGTGGATAACGCCCAATTTTTTGTTGCGGACGTCGAAAGAGAAGACCTTGGTGGTCCGTATGATTATGTCTTTGCCCGTTTCGGGACCATGTTCTTTAACTTGCCTGGGCTAGCGATGAAGAATATTCGTTCTTCGCTAAAGCCCGGTGGCAGTTTTACCCAAGTGGTGTGGCGTAAGCGAGAGGATAATCCATGGCTGCACGATGCTGAGAAATGTGTGCGCGAGATGGTGCCGGTGGTTTCTCATGACGAAACCAATGAAGTGCACTGTGGTCCCGGTCCGTTCTCAATGGCGGGGGCAGACCTGGTGAGTGATATGTTGCAGTCTGTTGGGTTTCGGAATATTCAGTTTGAAAGATTTGACAGCGATATCTGCATTGGCCGTTCCTTGGACGAGGCGATTGAGTTTGCTCTTGAGTTGGGCCCGGCTGGAGAGATCATACGCCTAGCTGGAGAAACTGGACAAAAACTGAGAGGAGAGGTTTCCGCGGCGTTGCGTGACGTCGTTTCGCGATACGCTCGCGAGGACGGAAGTGTGTGGGCCCCGTCAAGCGCATGGTTTGTAACTGCGTATAACCCGGAATGAATTACGCCGGGTCGGCTCTGGATTGTCAGGGGTCAAGCATCTCTTGTTTATTTTTCTCAGGCAGTCTTTGAAATGAGACCGAAGAGGTAGGCTAGTTACATCCCCCGGGTTATGCGCGTGGGCCCTTCGATAACCCCAAAATCTTTCGAACTGACATTAGCGAGTGCGGGATTGCCTCCGACGGCGGCGAAAAGCTCTGACCCAATAAACGCTTCGCAGGCGTCTTTGGATTCAAACATATACATACCACCGAAAGTATTGGTGTCATCATTCGCTAACCAATGCTTGGAGATAAGGCCTGGAACATCAGCAAATGTCTGTGCCAGATCGTTGCAGACCTGTTCGTACTCGCTTCGGCTTATGCCGTCGAGATTAAAGTTAATGATCTGAATATGCATACTTGATCCTCTATGAATGATCCTAAAGGCGAGTTCAAGCGTAGCACACTAAAGAGGCAAGATATCGTTGGGAACGTGGTCTTTTGACAGTCCAAAATGGACGTTTTTTGGGTCTAAGGATGATTGATATGCAAAACTTGGCGTTTGATCTCCCAGGAAAAATTCAGTGGACCAGTCCTGCTGCGCGGGGGGTATCGTCTTTGCAAGGCCGGGGAGCCCTTTTACGTAGAGTGTACAGATGACCCAGCATCGGAAATTGTTGACACGGTTGGGGGCAACCCTGACTCTTGTCGCTAGTTTTTTTGTTTTTCTACTATGGATAGAACCCGTGAGCGCTGACAACCCAAAGCGAGTCCCGGCTGAGTGGGAACCTCAGGCCGGTGTATGGTTGCAGTGGCCCGGCCCATGGGAGCGGTCCTATGAGCGCGATTTTGCCCGTATCGCCAGCGTTATCGTCCGTTATCAACCGCTACATATTCTGTACAGTTCAAAANCGATCCGGGCCAACGCAGAAGAGGCCATCAAGCGGGTAGGGGCCGACCCAGGCCATGAGAATGTCCGCTGGCACGAAATCCCTTATGACAGCGCGTGGATGCGGGACAACGGCCCGCTTTATATAAAGGAACATGGCAAGCTCAAGATTCAGAACTGGGGATTTGATGCGTGGGGCGGCGCTTTCGGACCGAGCGTGCCGTTTCGTCAGGACAATGCGGTGCCCTTGGCCGTGGCAGAACTTGTCGGCCTCGAGACCGAGAGCATAGAACTCGTTCATGAGCGCGGTAATCTTGAATTTAATGGCGTGGATACCGTGCTGCTCAATTGGAGTGTTTTGGGTGATCCAAGACGCAATAAGAATTACACGAAAGCGAAGGCGGAACAGGATCTCAAGCACTATTTCGGCGTCTCGAAAGTGGTGTTTATTGAAGGGGTGCCTATTGGTGACCTGACCAATGGGCACATCGACGGCATTGCAAGATTCATTAATCCCACCACCGTCGTTGTGGGGGAATGCATCGGCGGATCAGCCTGCGGCCAGCCAAACCACCCAACCCGCCAAGTATTTGATGCGGCCGCCGCTACTATCGCGGCAGCAGGATTTGACGTGATCCGGGAACCCATCGAGACTTCGGTAGCGTACCGGGGTGACACCTACGATACCAATTACCTAAACTGGCTGGTTGGCAATGGATACGTGATCACGACCGGTTTTGGAGATGAAAAGGCAGATGGTGCTGCCATAGACCGTTTAAAGGGGTACTTTCCCGGTCGCGAGGTGTATGTGATTGAAATGCTCGAATCCTGGGCCAACGGTGGCGGCGTGCATTGTCACACCAACGATATGCCGGCGATGACTGGTATCGAATAAATCATCTTTAATCAGTCATCTTGGAAGAGTCATCATAAAACAAATGGGCAAGGCCTGACATGTCGCACGTATTTCCCCGACACACCAAAAACATGCCCCCGCTCGCCCTTTGCGGAGAGGGCTGCTATCTCTTTGATGCCTCCGGTAAGCGCTATTTCGACGGCTCCGGAGGCGCCGCGGTTTCCTGCCTGGGGCATGGAGATCCAGAGGTGATCGAGGCAGTCAAGACTCAGGTTGAGAAATTGGCGTTTGCCCACACAGGATTTTTTACCTCGGAGCCTGCTGAAAAGTTGGCGGACCTTTTGATCGCCAATGCGCCGGGAGAGCTTGATCGTGTACTTTTTGTGTCCGGCGGTTCCGAAGCCAACGAAGCCGCAATTAAGTTGGCCCGGCAATATTTTGTGGAGAAAGGTGAGACCAATCGACGCTTTTTGATTGCGCGACGCCAGAGTTATCACGGGAATACCCTAGGGGCACTGGCGGTCGGTGGAAATCAGTGGCGCCGCAAACAGTTCTCCCCGCTGCTGGTAGACGTTAGCCACATATCACCGTGTTTTGAGTACGCCGATCGAGATCCCGAAGAATCGACATTTGATTACGGGCAGCGAGTGGCGCAGGAACTCGAGGACGAGATTTTGAGATTGGGAACTGATTCTGTAATTGCGTTTCTTGCGGAGCCAGTAGTCGGGGCGACAGCTGGAGCTGTGCCCGCGGTTGAAGGCTATTTCACCCGAATCAGAGAGATCTGTGACCGATATGGGGTTTTGCTGATCTTGGATGAGGTCATGTGCGGAATGGGTCGCACGGGCCATCTTTTTGCCTGTGAGGCAGATAACGTGACTCCCGATATTGCCTGCATTGCCAAAGGATTGGGGGCGGGCTATCAGCCCATCGGCGCCATGCTTTGCAGCAGTGAGATCTATAGGGCCATCGAAGAAGGCTCAGGGTTTTTCCAGCACGGCCACACCTATCTGGGACATCCTGTGGCAGCGGCAGCGGGGTGTGCCGTGCTTGAAGCAATTCTCTCGCGTGGTCTCGTATCGCGCGTTCGCAGGATGGGTGAGCGATTTGATAAGGCGCTGAAAGACCAGTTTAGCGAGCATGCCCACGTGGGAGACATCCGCGGCCGGGGGTTGTTCCGCGGTATCGAACTGGTGGCAGACAAAGTCAGTAAATCATCGTTTGCGCCGGAGAAACGGCTCGCAGCCGGGATTAAGAGAGCGGCTTTTGAGCAGGGCCTGATTTGCTATCCCATGTCGGGCACCCGCGACGGCGTGAACGGGGATCATATTCTGCTTGCCCCACCCTTTATCATCGAGGACGACCAGATAGATGAGGTGGTGACAAAACTGGACACAGCGATTTCATCCTGCCTGCCCTAGACTAAAATCTCAATCGCTCAATAGGCGCGTCTTGTCGCGTCGCCATTCCCATGCCTGAAGGTCCTGAAGTTCGCCGCGAAGCGGATGCTATCGGCCGGGTTTTGACCGGCAAAAAACTCACGGAGAGTTTCTTTGAGCCCGCCCGCCTAAAAAACTTCGCGCGCAGGCTTGTGGGACAGGAAGTGGTTGAGGTCACCACTCGTGGCAAGGCGCTGTTGATCTTTTTTCAGAACGGCCGGGTTCTGTATTCTCACAATCAACTTTACGGCCGATGGGTTGTGGTGCCCAAGGACAAGCCGCCAAATACAAAAAGAACCCTTCGAGTCGCCCTCACCACAGACACCCATAGCGCTCTTTTGTACAGCGCGACCGACGTCGCCCTGATGGGTAAAAAAGATCTCAAGATCCACCCTTATCTAAAGAAACTCGGACCGGATGTACTTTCCGATACTCTGTCGTGGCGGGATATTGCCGAGCGTTTGTGTAATAAACGCTTTTCCGGTCGAAGTATTTCAGGCCTGTATCTCGACCAGTCTTTTCTTGCGGGGCTTGGCAATTATCTACGNTCAGAGATACTTTTTGCCGCTGGCATTGATCCGACATGCCGACCGAAAGACCTCGAGCCGGCGAAACTCAACGAACTGGCGCGGCATACTCTGCTGATCTCGATACGTGCCTACAAGACCGGTGGCGTCACCAACCATCCCGATGCAGTTCGGGTGATGAGAAAAGCGGGATGCTCAAAGGGGCAGTATCGTTTTGCTGTATTTGGNAGAGATAAACGTGACTGTTATCGGTGTGGCACCAAAATCGGGCGAATCACGGCGAACGGTCGTCGGTTGTATCTTTGCCCGTCCTGTCAGCAATAACGGACTGGCGCGGCTGGGATAGCCAACATTAGTTGCGTGACTTGAGCAATGCCGATTCTTCGACTTCTTCGCCAAGATGGAGCAGAAAATCGCCCCTCAGAACGTGGGCTTGCGCCCGTTGCCCCACAACAATACCGGCACTGTCGGCGCAGACAGTGACAGCCGGCTGATCAAGTGCATCCAGAGAGTGGATGCGACCCACGACCTCGCCAGTTCGAATTGTCTGGCCAACGTCGGTNAGGGGTTCAAATGCCCCCGCGACTGGGCTCATGACGGACGAGCCGGCAAACCCGCTTCGCAGGAAAGTGGTTTGGGTTTCTCGTGGCGAATCGGCCAGTACGCCCCAACCTGCCAGGGTATTCATTGTGCCGTTGTATCCGATTTCGATGTTCTTGGGTTGGATCCGTCCGCCGCCGAGTTCTGCCGAAAGCATCACGATTCCGGCGCGCTCGCCCGCAGCGGAGAGCGATCCTGAACTCCCTTCAACGACGGCAGTGTACTTGGCGCCAAAGTGGTGAGCGGCGCGGATTTTGTTCTGCAGGTGTTCTTTATCACCGACGCCATAAATAAAACCGCAAGGTGAGAACTCGCACATTTTTCCGCCCGAGTGCAGATCAATAGCAAAGTCAGCCTGAGAGATGAGCATCTCCTCAACGAAGGCAGCAATGTCTCGAGTGGGCCCGCTAATGGCGGGATCGCCAAACACCCGGTTCATGTTGGCGCCATCAAGGGGGGACGTCCTGTGGTATTCGCGCACGGCTGGGAGATTAAGCGAGGGCATGAAAATGATGCGCCCATGAATCTGATCGGGGTCAAGATCATGAAAGAGTCGCTGGAGGATAACGATCCCTTCGTATTCGTCTCCGTGATTGCCGGCAGTCAGCAGAGCCGTCGGACCGGTATCGCCTGCAATGACACCGATCGGCAACGGGATAACGCCATACGCATGCCGATTGTTCGAGTGACTTAACTGAACGTAACCCTCGCGTTTGCCGGGACGGTCGAGATCGATTGAGCAGCGCATCGGCTCATACTCCTTGTGCAGTTCAGTGTGTCAGGATCTGTGAAAGAAAGAGTTTGGTCCGATCACTTTCAGGCTGAGAGAAAAACTGCTCCGTAGGTGCCGACTCTACTACTTCGCCCTGNTCCATGAAGACCACCTTGTTCGCCGCCTTTTTGGCAAAGCCCATCTCGTGCGTGACCACGATCATGGTCATCCCGTCCTCAGCAAGTTCAATCATCACATCCAGCACTTCCTTGATCATCTCAGGATCAAGAGCCGAAGTGGGCTCATCAAAGAGCATGATTTTGGGCTGCATGCAGAGACTGCGGGCAATGGCCACACGTTGTTGCTGTCCGCCCGAAAGTTGCCCCGGATATTTGGCCGCCTGCTCGGGAATGTGGACACGGTTGAGATAGGTCATCGCGAGCTCGGTGGCATCGCTTTTCGAAAGCCCGCGGGCTTTCATTGGGGCTAACGTCAGATTATCGACGACACTGAGATGAGGAAAAAGGTTGAACTGCTGAAAGACCATCCCAACATCCTTTCGGATCTCGGTCAGTTTTTTTACGTCTTCGGTAAGGGGATTGCCATTTACCCATATTTCACCGTCGTCGTGTTCCTCCAGACGGTTGATACAGCGGATCATGGTCGATTTGCCTGAGCCAGACGGACCACAGACAACGACGCGCTCACCTGCGGCGACTTCCAGAGAGACGTCGTTTAACGCGCGGAACTCTCCAAAGTACTTGAAGACGTGTTTGAGTGAAATCATCTGTTCCAACGGGTTTCTCCTGTTAGACGTGGTATTAACGTGAGCGTCTTAGGGGTGGAGTGGTGATCCGGTCCATCAGTCCTAGCCCCGATAGATTCTTTGGGAGCGTTTTTCAAGTTTCGCGAACAAAAGTGCCAGGGAATAGCAGATACAAAAATAAACGCCAGCAACAAATAGCCATATCTCGAACACATACTGGGTGGAGTAGGCCACTTCCTGCGCGAGAAACGTCAGTTCCTGAATGGAAATCAGCGATACGATTGATGAGTCCTTGATCAGAGTAATAAATTGCCCGGTCAGCGGGGGGATCACCTTTTGCACTGCCTGGGGAAAGATTACCCATCGCAAAGTCTGAAAGCGGGTGAGTCCAATAGACTGACCGGCTTCGGTCTGTCCTTTATCTATGGCCTGAATGCCTGCCCGNATGATCTCCGTGATGTACGCTCCCTCAAAGAGAGCCAGGCAAAGAATGCCGGAAATTACGTTTGCGAAAAGCTCCGGCGGGCCCAACAGAATCTCAAGCAGGGCAATGGTTTCCGGAGACGCATTGACGGAAAGTTCGTCGATACCTAAAAGNGGGACGAACTGCGAGCTTATNAAAAAGAAGAAAACAAAAATAAAGACGACCGGCGGCATATTNCGGATGAATTCGACATAGAGTCGACTCACNGTCCGGAAGAAAATCCGTGAACTGGTCCGCATAATGCCCATCACGACGCCGATGATGCTGGCGAGCAACATGGACCAGATGACCAGTCGGAACGTGGTGGCGAGACCTTTAAGGAGAAGATTCGGCGCGTAAGCCTGTTGTTCCTCGTCCCATCTCAGAATGTACTCCCACAGAAAACCCCAGTGCCAGTTATAGATCATCACGGTATCAACCTTGTAGATGATGTACGCGACCAGGAAGACCGCGCTGGCAATGACGATTGTGTCAACCGCGCGGGTAACACCGCTTTTGGTTTTCTTTTTCGCCGTCATGGAGTGTGTATGAGCAAACCGCTTGGGGGGATTACGNATGAGTCAGGCAGGAGTGGCAGTCCCAACTTGACCGGGACTGCCACTTGATACAAAGCCAGACTTACTTCTTGAGGTTGACCTGATCCGCCCAGTCCATGGTGGTGAACCAGTAGGTCCAGCGTTCCTGTAGCCAGCCATTACTGGTGTTGACCATGATCCAGTTGGAAAAGACGTTCATCGCGTCCGGGTCGCCCTTCCGTACGCCAAAGCCTTCGTTACCTTCTGTCAGCTTCTCAAGCGTCGGATTGAACAGCACTTCGGCATTTTGCGCCTGCCACAAAGTCGGCTTCGGGAAACTGGTCAGCACTGCGTGAGCATTTCCGTTGACCACTTCCTGGAGAACCAGGGAGCTGTCGTCAAACTGGCGAAGCTTGGCTTTGGGGAACAGTTTCTGGGTATCGGTGCAGGACGTGGCTCCGCGACGACAAGTGAAGGTGACCTTCGAGCTGTTGTAGCCATCNGGCCAGGCAAGANCACCAGCCANCTTTTTATTGGCCACAATGCCCATGCCTGAGTGNGCATAAGGNGCCGTGAAGTTGATGGTCATGTTCCGTTTNGGTGTAACGCTCATNCCGCCAATAATCACGTCGAAGTTACCNGCAATCAGCGCCGGAATGATGCCCGACCACGCCGTGGGGACAAATTCAATCTCAACGCCAAGATCGGCCGCGACCTTCTTGGCAACATCGATTTCGAAACCAATGAGCTCACCCTTTTTGTCACGCATCGCCCACGGCACAAAAGTAGACATGCCTACTTTCATCTTGCCGCGCTTGGTGATGGTTTCGATAACACTTTCAGAAGTCAGTTGCTGCTGAAGGTCCCCCGCCGTAGCGGTGAACGGTGCCAGCGCAATGCCCAGAAAGGTCACAGCTCCCACGAACACCTTTTTTAAGAGTTGCATACATCCTCCTTGTTGAAAAACACCCGGGAAACCATTTCCCGGGCTAGTGAAACTGTTCTATACGGTGCCATATTAATTCAGCCAGCCAGGGTTGAACGTTTCATATAGCGTTCAAAGCGACTGATTACGATAGAGAGTGAGATCGTGATCACGAGATACATCGACGCAACCGTTATCCAGATCTCGAAAGCCATAAAGGTCTCAGAAATAATGTCCAGTCCCGATGTTGTCAGGTCAAATACCGCAATTACGCTGACGATTGCGGAGTGCTTGATGAGATTGACCAGAATGCCTGCGAGTGGCGGCAGAATAATCGGCAAGGCCTGTGGCAGGGTGATGTACCTATAAGTGGCGGCGCGGCTGAGGCCCAGGCTTGCCCCAGCTTCAACCTGACCCTTGGGGACCGACAAGATTCCTCCGCGAATGATTTCTGCGGCAAAGGAGCCCTCAAAGAAAGAGATGCAAAGGACAGCTACCCAGAATCGGTCGATCTCAAAGATGGGGCCCAGAACAAAATAGAAAACAAACAGCTGAATCAAAAGCGGTGTGTTGCGGACCAGCTCAAGATAAACGGTTGCCAGCAACCTGCCCGAATAGGAATCAGAGAGGCGCAAAAATGCGGTGATGAGCCCAATGGCAAGTCCCAGCACGATGCTGTAGACGCCNATTTCAAGGGTGACCAGTAGCCCGTCAATCAGCGGTCCAAAGATTAGCTCGCCGTCGATGACCTTATAGATGTACTGAGGTACCCGGTGCCATTGCCAGACATAGTTCATCTCTGCCGCGCCGCGCAACACCAGCCAAATAAGCCCACTCCCCAGGATCAGCAACTGAAAGGTGTCGGTGATCGCTGAATTTCGACGGCGTTTTGTACGGGCCGCGACGATAGTGCTGGTCTGATTTTTCATCTAATACAAACAGGGAGTTGTGTCTTTTTGGCCCTTATGCTGAGGGCGATGTTTCTAATCGCTCCACCAGCCAGTTTTGAAAATAGCGCACATTAGCCTCCCAAGTCTGGGAAAACCGTACGTCGTCGGCGACCGGCGAGCTTCTCGCTTTTTGCTGAAGCTCCATACAGTGATGATCCTGAGCACGGATTCCGCGTCGTCCAGCAATCGAACGGTCAGGACCAAGCCAGCGCTCGAGTATCTTATCGATTTCCGGCCTGAGTTTCTCGTCGTCCTTTAANCCGGNTGGAATGAACCATGACATTTTGGCCAGAGTTTTATCTGGAGCTATAGGGATATAAATCGCAGGGGCAAACTCGACCCGCCCCATGCTTGCAGTCACATTGGGCAGGATGGCGTTCGCAATGCTGCTTAACTTAGGTGCTTTTGGGATTTCAGGTTTCCAGGGCATTAACGGGAGGTCGATTGGGCTGGGTCTCGCTGATTCTTTGCGCAGGTCGTTCGGCCTCAGCATAAGGCTGTTATTGGAGGCGATCATATCTGTGCAAGGTTTGCCTGTTTCAAAGTCAACTTCATCAGACATGAGGTCAAAAACCCCCTGATGCACCCAGACATGGTGATACACCTCCCAGTTTTCCATGACGAGTTTCCAGTTCGCATCGAACACCCATGACTCGCTGTGTACTGCCTCCATCGACTCGAGATCAAAATGGCCAAGTTCGTCTTCCATTTCGGCCAGGTAGGAATCAAGNCCAGAGGCGTTGCCGCTCAGATTGACAAAAACGATGTGGTTCCAGACTGCGCTGCGAACCGGAACAAGGCTGGCTGACGATGGATCAACTGGACAGCGTTTGGCACTCGACGTGCCATCCCAGAACGGTGTGGCTAGAAGAGCTCCGTCGAGTCCATAGACCCATCCATGATAAGGACACTTNAATGTTTTAAGTCCNCAGGCAGGCTCCTCCAGCACGACTGTCGCGCGGTGCCGGCANACNTTNTGTAGCACCTGNATTTGNNAGGACTTGTCTCGACANANGATCAGCGGTGAGCCGCCNANCTCCACCGGAACAGCATCTCCCACNNTTGGNACGTCNGACTCAAANCCNATNCCNACCCAGNNNTTGGGAAATANTNNCTCNTNTTCNAGNGCGAAAAAATCNGNNTCNGTNTAGATNGNAGCAGGCAGGCCTTTCGCNAGATTGAGATCCGGATTNCTGAGTCTNNTGACNACCTCCGGANCNAAGAAAATCACTNANNTTTGACGNTNTCATCCCTTTGNCTGGNTCTCGGCGCTGNGTTNAGCTNGCTAGAGANTNCTAGNNNTTCNTTATAGTATTTGCNNTCATACTAGCATAGATTTTNGCCAAAACNTTATAAGNNCTTTGCTCTAGGAGAGCAGGAAAAAACATGCAGTAATACTTTTCGGGAGGAAAGATGTCCGTCACCAAGTCGTACAGCAGTTTTGAGGTTGCGCCGATTAGCGGCGCCCTGGGAGCCGTTATCACAGGTATCGATCTTTCCAAGGATCTTGATCCGGTCGAGTTGAAAGATGTTAAGTCGGCGCTCAATGAATTCCTGGTTCTGCTTTTTCGTGACCAGAGCCTGACTGTTGCGGGGCAGCGTAATTTTGCAGAGCATTTTGGACCGCTGGTTCCGCATCCTTATGTCCATGGGGTCGATGAAGATCCAGACATCTTTCAGATTGTTCGTGAGCCCGGTGAGGACTACAGTTGGGATAATTTCTATCACTCCGACCTCATGTTTCTGAAGCGTCCGCCGATGGGCTCTGCCCTGTATGCAGAAGAGGTTCCGCCTTTCGGTGCAGACACGGAATTTTGCAACATGTATCTGGCCTACGAGGCACTGTCGGATGGGCTCAAGCAGGTTGTGGATTCGTTACGCGTCGTCAACGAATCAGGAGATACCAAGCAGTGGTCTGCCACTTATGAAGGCATGCATGAAAAGAAAAACGAGGAGGGACTGGCTGTGCATCCGTTGGTGCGGGTCCATCCGGATACGGGACGTAAATCCCTTTACGTGAGCCCTGCATTCAGCACACGTTTCGAAGGGATGACCGTCGCAGAGAGCAAGCCCATGATGGATTATCTTTACAAGCATGCGATCCAGTCCCGCTTTGGGTGCAGGCTGCACTGGAAGAAGGGATCTCTTGCGCTATGGGATAACCGGGTGTCCCTGCATCATGCAGTCGCTGATTACTTTGGCGAGGTGACTGCCCATAGGCGTGTCATGAGAAGGGCGACAATCCAGGGCGAAGTACCGATTCCTGCCCACTAATTATCTTCTGAACCCTGAAGGCTAACCGGTAGACTAGCGTCCATGACAAAGCGCCTATTTTTTCTTGTTGCCGGGCTGGCTTTTTCTCTGAAAGGATTTGCCTTAACTCCCTGTTCAGAAGGGTCAAGCCACCTTTTTGATAATTGCGTCGGTAGTCATGCCTACGCTAACGGCGATACCTATGATGGCGAATGGCAGGCCGGTAAAAAGCATGGTCAGGGTACCTACACTTGGGCAAACGGGGAGCGCTTCGAGGGTGAGTGGGATAACGGCACCAAGTCAGGCTCCGGCGCATACTTTTGGACGAATGGCGACCGCTATGAAGGCCAGTTTGTTGACGGGATTTACCATGGCGAAGGAACTTTCACCTATGCCAGTGGCAGAACGGTAACGGGCGAATGGGATAGTGGCAAGCCGTGGGATGCGGTAGCCCGGGATGCTTCTGGCAAGGTCACGCACGGATTCAGCGAAGGCGTTCCGCAATGCAGAAAAGCGGATGGTTGAATCTGTTCGTGCGATAGGTTTCTGTATCAATTAATCATGCGCTCGGCGCCAGGCCGTGTTTTTATTCGAGTTCTTGCCGGTGGGCCTCTGCAAACTCAGCCATACTTTTGAANGTNAANTTAACCGTTGGCATTTCGNCCGGNTCNATGGTGGCGCCAAAGCCTTTTTGGTCATGCCGCCGATAAATCCAGCAGTTGGCAAGACCCTGCCGGTTGGCGGGCTGATGATCATGGAACATGCTCTCAGCCACATGCAGGATTTCTTCCTTGGCAATATCGCGATGTGCCAGCGTTTCCAGCATGTAGTCGAAGTTACGATCATTCGGTTTATAACTGCCAACATCCTCTGCAGTCATCACGGCATCGAAGCAGACTCCAAGGCGCGTATTGGAGCCTGAGAAACTCACGTTGTCGGCATTTGTCAGCACTGCCAACTGAAAGTGCTTTTTGAGGTAAGCGAGTGCTTCGGCGCTGTCATCGAAGGCTGGCCACAGAGGCACAGACTGGCCGTAGGCGAGACACTCCTCCCATTCAACAGAAATACCCCAGTGCTCTGACAGTCGGCGATAGACGGTAGCGAGAAGCTCAGAGTATTTTTTTGACGGGGAAAAACGCTGGGCCGTTGATTCATAGTGGGCGTGGGCATTCAGGATTTCGTCACGACTTAAAGCCCGGTTGACGCGATCCGTCAGGGGTTTGAGGCCGTTGATCATGCCGCTTTCCCAATCGATCAGGGTGCCGTAGACATCGAAAGTCAGGATCTTGAATTGCGAAAGGCTCATGTCACCATCTATCCATAAGGTTGCGATCAGTTTATGGACGGTATTTTACGGCGTCGTTTTCAGGGTCGCTCTTTGTATTTGCGACTTTTCCTGAAACAGGGGAGAGCGTATATTGGGGATGAGGTCTACAGTGCACCGTGGGAGGCAACCGGTGGAAAATGTTTTCAGCAGGATGCGAGGGTGGTTTGAGCCGCCAAAACANCCGGGAAGGAACAGCAAAACAGTGACTGCCGACAAGCAGGATTCNGGGTGGAGTTCAGCAAAAAAGAACCTGACCACGCCTGACGGGCAGTTTTTGTTGTGCAGGGCAGGCGAGGGCAGTTATCNGCCCATGACCGGACTGCGCGACTGGCTTTCGATCCGCGATCTCGGCCTGAATCGAGCGACTCACGGACAGTATGATGCCTGGACCACCCGGGCCAATGAGATGGGTCAATCCAGCGGCAGGCACTACCATAACTACGATTTTCAGATCATGTTTGTGCTGGAAGGCTGGGTAAAGATGTATTACGAAGACCAAGGAGAGGTGGTTCTTGAAAAGGGTGACTTTGTTTATCACCCGAGGGGTCAAATTCATGACTTCATGGACTATTCTAAAGATATTCATATTCTGGAGATGGCGTCACCGGCGTTTCATCACAGTATCGACGCATGATTGGGGATCTTGCGTTTCTGGATGTTATCGATTTCGCATCGCATCACTATCGTATGTATCGAACACATCGCGGCTGAAGAGATAACCATGAAGCGAGACAGACGTGGATACGCTTAAGGCTTTTTCTGACAGATTCATCGGGGTAACCGACTTTGCCGGTGTGGGCGTTCTAGTTTTGGTCGTTGCTTTCGTGCTTTTTGTCAAAGGCTGGAAAGCAGCGTTGATGGTTTGCGCTCTTCTGATTGTGATGATGTCNATTGCCAACCTGGCAGTTTAGGTTTCAAGTAAAGAGAAAGCGAATGCAGACGTATCAAGGCAGTTGTCATTGTGGGGCAGTGGCCTTCGAAGTCGCTGGAGCCTACGATGAGGTACATATTTGNGACTGCTCTATATGCGCTAAAAAAGGCATCATTGCTATTTTGGTCGATGATGATCATTTCAGGATCACGATGGGNCAAGAACACCTCAGCAATTACCAGTTTGGNTCAAANNCCGCNNGCCATTACTTTTGCAGTAACTGTGGGATTCATGTTTTCGGTCGGCCCAGGATGGATCCGGATATAAATACCATCAACATCCGATGCCTGGACGAGTTTGAGCAAATCATGAGTCAGAGCAGACAGATCCATTTCGATGGCAAACATCATCCCTTAGATGACTGAGCCGATTAACCGATACTCAACCCCAGATCCGATTCGGGAATTCAATACGGAATCGGCTTTGCCTGATTCTTATGCGTGCCAGGCTTTTCGGGACGACGGCGTGGTTTGTCTACGCAAGGCCCATGGCTCGGGATGGTTATCGCTTGTCGAGGAAGGGATCGAGCAGGCTCTCTCAGGCGCAAGTGAGGATGTCGATATTGTCGAGAAGGCGAAAGATACCGGGCGGTTTTCTTATTCCAGCCAGGCGTGGCAGCAGGTCGATGCCTTTCGTCGAGCCATTTTTGATTCACGGGCGCCGGATCTTGCTTTTGCGTTGCTCGATTCAGATTCGATGAATCTTTTTTATGATTTTCTTCTTATCAAGGAAGCCGGAACGGCAAATGCCACTACGCCATGGCATCAGGATCACGCCTATTATCCGCTTCATGGCGTCGGTGTAGTGAACTGTTGGACAGCGTTGGATCCGATCCCGATGGAAACCGCTTTGCGATTTTGGGCAGGATCGCACCGGGACGCCTGTCTTTATCAGGCAGCCAATTTTTCTGGCGATTCCGACTACCGACACGTGCGCTCAGATCGACCAATTATTCCGGATATCGATGGTGATGCGAGCGCCCGTATTCTTGCGACAGAACTCGAGCCCGGAGATATGCTTGTATGGGATTCGTATACCTTCCACAGCGCACCAGGCAACACATTAGGCCGACGTCGAGCCGCCTTCTCAATCAATTGGGCGTCGGATGCGATTCGGTTTCATGATGTTCCCTGCCTCGCGAGTTACCGGTCTCCCAAATTGACCGAAGGATCGGCGATGACGTGTGACAAGTTCCCGTTGGTTCGACCCAGGGCGCAAGCCACCAGTGAAAGCTTTTAGCGAGGAGGCATCAGAAAATGGATTGGAGGATCACAATACTGCTGATTGCAGTGCTCTGGATGGCCTACGCAGTTGTGCAGTGGCTGGGTCTTTAAGTTGAGAGCTCTTGCTCAAGCCATTTAACAACTTAAAGTCAGTCCGACTGCTTTTTGAGAAAGCGCAACGCCAGGGTCGCGATATAAATCACGATCACAAAGTGTAGCGCGGTACTCAGGGGCTCACCCCAGGTAATCTTGACTTCGCGGATAACAAAGTGTGCGTGTTCCCAGTGCGCCTCACTAAAAGCGCGCGAGATAAAAGGCATCACCATGTTGTTGATCACTGAAGAGATAAAGCTTGACCCCGAGTGGCCGACTAAAAAAGAAACGCCGAGAAGAAGCAGGCCTTCTTCGTGAATAATGGAAAGGGTTTTTCGCATTCTCTGAGACTGGTTTGTGTGCCGAACTTTGATCCAGAAAATTATATCGGCATTTTGGCATTATTTTAATACTTCCACCCTGTCGCCGGGTTCTATTCATTTTCTGATTGTCTGAGAGGATCTAGGAGATCCAGAAAAAGAAAACCCCGGTATATACAAGCACCGGGGCAATTCAGAAGGAGGAGAAACATTAACAATGCGGGATCATACTAGTCCTCGGCTGGCAAAAAGGATGTGATGCCCATCACCTAATTAGTTAACTTCTCATTCTGGAGGGTGATTGCTTGGATCACGATAGAATGCGGCTTTGTGGCGGGCTTTTCGAGCACTGATCTTTGAGTCCCGCATTCAAGTTTGGTGGTCTGGAGAGTTCAGATGGCGGATTTGCGGTTGGTTTATTTCAAGATGCGTGCGCTGGCCGAAGCGCCGCAACTCCTGTTGCATTACACGGGTACCCCATATTCCTACGAGATGGCCTGGGACTACTTTGGGCAGCCTTGGAGCGAGGTCAAAGCCTCTGCTCCCTACAGGCAGTTGCCCATGCTTGTTGTCGATGACAACACAAGAATTTGCCAAAGTGGTGCGATCACCCGATATCTCGCGCAGTTGACGGGTATGCAGCCGCACGACCCACTCCTGCGCGCAGAAGTCGATGCCCTATATGAAACCTCTCAGGAAATGTTCATGCCGCTGAATCCGACGATCAACTTCGCCGTCGGAGAAAAGTTCGAATCCGTCAAAAACGATTTACTTGAGCAACTGCAGCCTCGCCTGGCGGATTTTGAGCGGCTGCTGGGCTCTACGCCAGATTACCCATTTTTTTTCGGTGAGACCCCGCTCTATTGTGATTTTGGTGTCTTTCATCATGTCAATCTGGCGTTGTTTCTAGATGAGGGCTTGCTTAACCCCTTTCCGAATCTGGGTGCGTTCATGGCTGCGGTTGAGAGACTTTCGGGTGTGAGTGAATACCTTTCAAGCCGACCGGACTTAATCGGCGTCGGGACTCAACCGCAGCTCGTCATCGATGGGGTCGCAAAGCCTACTGGCNTCGTCAACGAATAGTGTTGATCTCTATTTGAGGAGCCGGGCGTGGGTACCAAGATACGATGTGACTGGGCTTCAAGCCATTCGGACTATTTCGAATACCATGATCAGGATTGGGGGGTGCCGGAAGAACATGATCACATGGTATTCGAGAAACTCTGTCTGGAACTCTTTCAATCTGGGTTAAGCTGGCGGACTATCCTGAATAAGCGAGAAAACTTCAGGAAGGCATTTAACGAATTTGACNTATATGGCGTATCGCGTTTTTCCGAACCACAAATCGCAAAGCTGCTGGATAACAAAGGCATTGTCAGACATAGGGGAAAAATAGAGGCGGTTGTTCACAATGCCATCAGGGCCAAGGAACTGATCAGTGAATTTGGCTCCTTGAATCATTATTTCTGGTTTTTCGAAGGTATGGAGTCAAAAAGCGATTTCTCTGATTCCGATGCGTTGAAGACCAANACTTCCACACTTATTTCAAAAGACCTTAAGAAAAGAGGGTGGAAGTTTGTGGGCGCGACAACGATCTATTCCTTTATGCAGTCTCTTGGGATCGTAAATGATCACGATAGCCATTGTTTTCGATTTGGCAAAGTCCANAGAAAGATTACTTCTTTCAAGAGCAAGACCTTTCAATAAATAAGGGTTCTTGATTTTTGTTTTTTGTTTGCTAAAAGTTGGTTATCTTTNGAAGGCCTGGCGCGGATAAACCAATTCAGTGTGGTCCGAATAAAAGGCGTTGCCATTTTTCTAAATCAACAAATCCAGAGTGAGTAAAGATGAAAGTCGCATATATTTTTTCAAGTCAGGGCCACACGGTCTCATACAAGTTGGGCAAGATGATCCTGCCGCAGCTTGAAGAACAGGCACATGGCCCCGAAGTGGTCGGCATGTTCTTTTTTGAAGATAACAACTATGTCCTGGTGAAAGGCGATCCGATCGGAGAGCGCCTCGCCGCGGTCGCCAGAGATCAGAACATCCTGTTGATGGGCTGTGATCAGTGCTGCTACGAGCGGGAAATTGAGAACAAACTGGTTGATGGTGCCGTGATTGGGTGTTTCCCCAATCTATATGAGGGGCTTGCGTCGAATATGCCGGACCAGGTGATTACGCTTTAGTGCGTTGGACGCCAATGCTTGTCTAGTCAGGCCCTTTGCGTCCGTAGAAGCCCAGATTTTCCTCATCGCTGAAACGTNCGCCTTTGTTTTCATANTAAGAGAACACCGCGATCATGCGATCGCGTGAACCCTTTACTGGGGTCACGCGGTGCAATGTATTCTTACCCCTGAACACATTCAGGGTNCCCGGGCTGACGACGAGTTGTTGTCGACCCGGGTTATTGTGGTGCAAGAATGCGCCTACGCCTTCGTAGTTGGGATCGTCATCGGCTCGGAGCCCAGTGCGATATTCAAAGTGACCCCCTTCTGTCGGTGCCTGCAGCAGCAGTGTCGTGGTGAACTCGGATCGGTCGAAATGCCAGTTGAGTGCCTCACCGTCGCAATAAGTCATCACGTTAAGACACGCGAGCGGATCATCCATAGGATAAAGCGAAGCTTTTTGCATAACGGCTGCTAAGAAATTCGCCAGTGGCGGCCACCGGTAAAGCTGGACCAGAGCAGAGTCCGAGATCTGGTCCGCGCAGACAGTGTGATTTGCGGTTTCGAGCTCAGTTAGGGCAGGATGTTCGGGTTCCAACCCCTCGACTTGCGGCAGGAAATAAACGTTATGTCGACGCCGATGGGTGAAGGCGCTGGATTCGACCGCGGGCCGTACCTCTTCGACCATTTGACCTAGACTTTCAGGGCGGATAAGCCCATCAAGGCTGAAGGTTCCCTCCTTGTCGAGTGTGGCTTGGCAGCGAGCAATCAGCGCCTGGCCCGCAGCACTATCAAGCCGATCCAGCGGGTAGCGTTCGCGATCGACAGCATCCGTCATGAGGTTTGCTCGAGGGTTTCGCGCAGTCCGTTTAGATCTGCTCATCGAGTCAGNGGATTATAGCTTTATAAACTGCTGATGACTGAAGACCTGCTATCTGTGATTTGAAGATCGATCGTGATTTTTCCTGGAATAAAGATTTTCTTTTTTGTTCTGGCGCTGGGGCTGGGCTTCGTGAGTGCAGATACAACGACCGAGCCTGCTGCTAAAGTCATGGTGAGAGGTTGCAAGGCAAAAATTGTTCAAAATACGGACACCGACTTAATGCTGTCTAAGAAGCAAGAGGGCGACTCGATCGATAAATCCTGCGTAACCCGGGAAGAAATCGACCTTGTGGAGGCGATTACGGTTCAGCGCAAAAAGGAAGCAGAAAGACAGCGTCTTAAGTTTCTGGGTCTGAAGAGATCGACAGCAGGTGAATGGCGGGATGTCTTAAATCAATGACGGGTAAGTTGGCGGTATACGGCAAACAGTGTGTAGAGTCCCACTGCGACCAGTAGTGAGACAGGGAAACCGACTGGCCCAATCGCGGTCATTGTGGTTCCCACGATAAAGGGGCCGAGCAACCCGCCAACGCCAAAAAGAACGGAAAAGACCGCGTTGGCAGAGACCAGTTCTATGCCCCGAAAACGCTGTCCGAGCAGAGTAATCCCCACGGTAAATATGCCGCCCATAGCGCCGCCCCAGAGACTGACCACAGCCCAGAGCGCAAGAGCTTGCGGTTGCCACCAGTCTGCCAGGCTGCCTTCAATGAGGATAGGAAAGAGCAGGATCGATAGCATTAACACCAACACACAAAAAATTAGTAACCAGTGCCGATTCACTTTGTCCGCTAGCCAACCAATCGGGTATTGAAAGAAGATAGCCGCAACNGCACCCACCCAAATTACCGCATAGCCTGTCTGACGGTACTGCCCGCCGAGTACATCCATGGTGTAGAGGTGCGCAAAAGATTGCATGGCTCCTTCCACGATGCCGAACATCGCTGAGGACAGCAGCACGGTGGGCGCGGCAAGAAATACCGTGGCAAGACCGAGCGCAAGGCTCAGCTCGGATGTGCTCAGCCTGACATCAAGTTTGCGCGCAGGCATNAGGAAACAGGCNGCAATAGCGACGGCNACCAGGCCNGACATAAATGGCCAAACNGTGTCGGGATCNAGATAGGCGCCCAGAATGGGCCCGACCGCCCAGCCGGCCATNCCTACNGTGACATAGATTCCCATCCAACGACCCCGAACCCTGTCGTCNACAATCTGGTTNACCCANGTGTCTCCCGCTGTAAANAGNAGGGANTTGCCNACNCCCAGCAAAAAGCGGATGACGAGCCAGGTCTCNAANCCGCGAAATGCCGGCAGCGCNACAAGAGCGAGGGCNACAATCGCAAAGCCNAGCAATATGGCTTTNAANAATCCCAGNGCCGGNATAATCCNNGGNGCNGCAAGGGCGACGATAATGATCCCGCCAAACTGGGCGGCGGCATTGATCCCGATCAAGGATTCCGAGTAACCCTGATTACGTAAAGCCTCGGCCAGGATAGGCCAGTTCAGGGAGCTCGTGATGGATACGACCGCCAGTGCGGAGATCAAAGCAATCATGCATTTGATCTTCTGTGCATGCGATAACTCAGTCATTATTTTCCACCTGTTTTCTCGGGGTGCCGGCCCCACTCAGTGTTNAAGCGAGTNAGATCAGCGGGCGGGCACGCTTCAAATAAGGAGCAGCAGAAATCCGCTTGCAGCAAGCAGCATGCGAATCCAGATTTTGAGCGGAGCAATGACGCCATAAGCGATTGCGGACAAACTCAAGCCGGTCTTTGCAGCCGCTATCAGTGCAAGCAGAGGGGTTTTCTCCAAGCGGATCAGGTCGGCATTAACAACCATGCCGATAGGAACGAGATAAAGCCCGATGCCGAGCGCCATCGCGCTCACAGCTACTTTCAGCCAGTTCTCGTTGACCATGCCGGCAGCAATAAACACAGCACCGCATACCGGCGGCGTTATGGTCGATAACAAAGCGAACCAGAAGACAAAGAGATGTGTGGTCAGCAAGTCCAGACCAAGGTTTTGCAGAGCAGGCCCCGCTACCGATACGCAGATGATATAGGCCGCCGTTGTAGGCACCTCCATGCCCAGCAGCAGGCACGCGAGTGCGGTCAAAAGCAGAGCCGGCCACAACTGATCGCCCGATACGGATATGATTAGGGACGTTATCTTGATGCCCAGCCCTGTTTGCGCGAGGACACCGATCACGATACTGGCGCACAAGATGATCGAGGCAATGGTTGCGATTTGAGTGCCGGAATTGATACAGGTACTTTCCAGCCGCTTAAGGGTTCGGGCGATGGAAAAACTAAATTGGCTGTCAAAATTCAAAAGCACCAGAGCCACAACAATGGCAACGCAAGCGGCATATTGCNGTGTGTAACCCCCCACCAGCATGCGCTCGAGCAATATCGTGAAAGGTACCAAAAAGAATATTGTGGTGATCATGACGATGCGAAGATCTGGATGGTCTTCTTTGCCAAGCGCTCCCAACTGATATCGGTGCGTATACGCGTTGATGCCGACCCAGACGGTGAGGAAATAGAGCAGGGCAGGCAACAACGCCGCTGCCATGATCCCGGTGTAGGAAACCCCCGTGAGCTCTACCATCACAAAAGCGCCAGCACCCATAAGAGGNGGCATGATTTGGCCGCCCGAAGAGGCAACGGCCTCGACAGCGGCGGCAATGCGTTTCGGATAACCCAGTCGAGTCATGGCTGGCATGGTGATCGCGCCGGTTGATGCGACATTCGCTGAGGCGGAACCGGAGATAGATCCGAAAAGCGCTGAAGAAAGCACTGAAACCTTGGCAGCGCCGCCTTTGAGCCGACCTGCTGCGGCGGTCGCAAGGTTCATGAATCCCTGACCGGCCTCGCCGGCGTTCAGCACGGCGCCAAAGATGACAAATATTGCGACAATACTGACCGAGATCCCTGTGAGTTTCCCCCAAAGTCCTCCTTCTGTAATGATCAAGGTCCCGAGGAAGCTTTGCAGAGGCAGTCCCGGATGACCGAATTCCCCGGGCAGGTGCTGCCCCCAGATGCCGTACACCAACGCCAGCCCTGCTACCAAAGGCAGTGGCCAACTGATCGCCCTGCGTGCCATCTCAAGCACAATTAACAGCAACGCAGCCGCGATGGCGGTCTGAAGAAAGCCGCTCAAGTAACCATACTGATCCGAGAGTGCAGACTCGTTCAGCACAATAAATAGACAGCACGCGATACCGATGATGGAAAAGATCGCACCACTGATACGGCTCGGGAGGTCTTGTGAGGCGAACAGAAAGACCCACGGCAAAGCGAGTGCCATATGCAGTGGTCGACTGACAAGGTTTGGCACGAGCCCGCTGAAGATCAACGATAGATGGAATACGATCGAAGTCGCGCCGAGCAGAACCCAGAGGCTTTTTGAAAGGGGCATGAAAGGGGTTGCGCCGTGAACGATAGGGACGGGGAGCCCGGTCCGGCGATTACCGCCGAACCGGGCTCAAGAGAGAAAGCCCCGCTCCTCGCCGGGAGCAGGGTTAATGGCGTTAGCTTCCTTCAGGCAGGCTCATCCCGGCTTCCTGGTAGTACCGCTTGGCTCCCGGATGCACCTTGCCGTAAATGTTTTCCAGGAGTTCGCCGGACACACCGTTCCACCAGGCTGCTGCAGCGCCCATGCCGGATTTTTGCTCCCAGTAGGTCTTGGTCAACTGATAAGCTGTGTCGTCATCCATGCTGGTAGTGGTGTGGGCGACCACGGGCAGAGACGTAGTGATGATTTCGTTGTTAATCCCCGCATAGGTGCCAGCAGGAATGACCAGCCGTGTCCGCTTCGTTTTCGCAATCTGCTCGTCAGATAGCGAGAGCACCGTCACACCTGTGCTTGCGGCAGCTTCGATGACGTTGGGCGCGGGATAGGATCCTGCCGTGACAAAACCATCGATCTGCTTGTTCTTAAGCGCAGGGACAGCGTTGTTGAGCTCAACATCGGCGAGAGTCACTTTGCCTTCGAGGCCGAACAATTTCAGGTATTTCGCACCCTCACGTGCGCCGAACGACCCCTTCCCGATAAGTACGGTTTTTCCCTCGAGATCTGCAAAGGTGGATACGCCACTGTCGGCACGCATCACGAAATGCATGGTGAGAGACGGAATGGGGAAAAGGGCCCGAATTTCATCGAACTTCGGGTTGGCCTTGTCCTTGAACATGGCCTTGCCGCCCTGAGCCAGTCTCACGAGCACCGGCGGAGTAGTGAATACGTAATTGCCGGTGCGTACCGCAGCCT
Source organism: Acidiferrobacteraceae bacterium (assembly GCA_002713825.1). GTDB lineage: Bacteria > Pseudomonadota > Gammaproteobacteria > Arenicellales > UBA868 > UBA868. Next base: position 26,047 of record PAUU01000030.1, read on the forward strand.
CCATGACATTTTGTACGGACCCCTGGCTTTCTTCCACCGTTACGATGATCTGTCCGCTGGAACCTGTCTTCATGGCCTCGGCAATCTGTACCGCCATTTGATAGTAAGACGAGGTGCTCTTGGCAGATTTATAGGTAACCCGGGTTTCCGCCTGGGCGGCCGTCATCCCAACACAAAATGTGGCCGCAGCTACAATGACGGACCTGATAATTGACTTCATACTGACGTTCTCCTTTGGTTTTATGAATTCAAAACGACCTGATCAGTGTTTTTGAGAAGCACAAGAATATACGCGCTTTTTCTTTTGGTCTAGGGGGAATCAAGCCTGGGAGGTATGCTCCTGCAGGCAAACAAAAATCACTCAGCACAGACACGGACATCCGGAGGATTGAATGTGATGCCAATAACCGTGGATTCATGACATAGTTGGTTGCTTAAGGCAATGTCAAACTTAACCAAAGATCACAATCATTAAGAATGGACTACGAGATTCTTATAGTTTCCGCAGTATTTGCAGCGCTGCTCATGTTGGTGCACCTCGCCGCACCAAGACTGCGAAACCTTTCCTTGATAGCGCACTCGGGCTTCACCTCATTCAGTGGCGGCTTTGCGTCAGCATTTGTGTTCCTGCATATGTTGCCCGGACTTGTTGAGAGCAAGGAGGCGATCGGGGCCGTTTTGGCGGCGCGCTTCTCGGATTCGCATTTCGTTGACACGAGTGTATTCCTTCTTGCCCTGGCAGGATTCATTATTTTCTTCGGGCTGCGGCGCTGGTGTCGACAGAGTCCGGGGCGAATATCCCACAACTCTCGAAGAACATTTGATGTTTCAATTATCTCTTTTAGCATCTACAACGCTGTCATCGCTTTTACTCTTGCTGACCGAATCGCCATTGATCTGTTCACAGCGGCAGTGTTTACTTTGGCTATTGCCCTACACCTGATGATCGTCGACGCCGAACACGAAGCGCATAATGGAATTCAATTTAATCGCTGGGGCCGCTACGTGCTAAGCAGTGCCCTCGTGGTCGGCTGGGGGCTGAGGTTGATCACAGGGGAACATAGCGCCGTCACAGCCGCACTTCTCTCTTCGATGTTGGCCGGCGCCTTGTTGCTTAATGTTTTTCACTATGAGCTATCTGAGGTGAGTGATGCCCGGTTCGGCTCATTTTTATTGGGAATCGGAGTCGGGACACTAATTTTGCTAGTTATTTTTTTTCTTGAAGCTTCAATTCATATTAGTGGCACGACGTGAGTGAGGCGATAACATTTCGATGCGATTTCCTGATTTCATGAATCCGCTCTGGGAAGCTAGCGATACTGGATGGCGGCATTTCAACAGAGTTAGACCGCCATCACAGGCTTTCTTGATGAAAGCATATTGCTTGTCGACAATGCCCATAAAGCATGTCAATATGAGTTTGAGGGTATGGGCATCAGGATACGTCTGTTGAGTTGATTCAGGAAGGAATTGATTTAATTCAGGCCAGGTATGAAGGCTTGATCATCGTCTACCCAGACAGCGGTTATTTCAGATCGCCTTACTGGGATATCGAAGAAGTCATTAGTCCCGCCGACCTCTCCTCTTCTGCCTCACGCTGGAAAAACATTGGTGTTAACGTTATCGGCGGATGCTGTGGCTTCGGACCAAACCACATAGAAGCACTGGGCAGACTCGTTTGAACTGCTAACAAGTATGGAGGATATCCAAGATGAGCGTTACCGT
>PAUU01000031.1 GCA_002713825.1 Acidiferrobacteraceae bacterium
GCGAGCACGGCACCGAGCGCCCTTTTACAGGTGAGTACAACGACTGCAAACGTTCCGGTACTTATCAGTGCGTCTGCTGCGACGCGCCCCTCTTTCATTCGCAACACAAGTTTGATTCGGGCTCCGGGTGGCCGAGTTTCTGGCAACCGGCAGAGGGGGCCGAAGTCGATGAGCATCGGGATGCCAGCCTCGGCATGGTGAGAACAGAAGTGCGCTGCGGCCGCTGTGAGGCCCACCTCGGCCATGTCTTTCCGGACGGCCCCCAGCCCACCGGCCAGCGCTACTGCATCAATTCAGTGGCCCTGAAACTCGAATCCGACGACTAGCCAAGACCGCCGGCATTGGCTCAGCCCTACCGTGAGCGGATTCGGGGGATAGTAATCGACCTTCCGGCTCTGGGTGGGCCGCTTCTGAGCTCGGGGTTATATCGGGTGATCACCCAGATCGGCAGTTCGAATTCACGAGCCAGCACCCAAAGACTGTCGCCTGACTGGATTTTGTACTGCTGGGATCCCGTCACTTCAAAATTCTCTTTGAACTCTTCCACCAGTACCTGGTGATATTCCTCGCGGTGCTTCTCAAAGGCATCNNNCTGAGCCGCATCTGTCACCGGCAGCAAGAGTGCGTCACCGCTGGCGAGGACCTGGCTGGCATCAAACCCATTGAGTTCCCGAATGCTCTTGACGCCGCCAAGGCGCAGCCAATCAGAATAATGTCCTAACGTCTCTTCGGGCTCAACATTGATGCGATAAAGCGTCCGGCCATCGACTGCGGACCTCTGTACCGAAAGATCGATAGGTCTATCAAAAGGACTGACACCGCTCAGATCAGATCCTGTACTTTCCGCACCCGTGTCTGCCATTTTCGGCCAGGCAGCATCCGCGTTTGATTTCTGGTTTGCCGTTGGGGTGGGCGGGGTCGCTGTCTGCGTCGGCGGCACGTAGGAACGGGCAAGATCTGCCCGAACCCCAGCGATAGCAAGCGATTGTCCAGGGCGGATGAGCGCATCCGCACCAAGCTGGTTGTCGGTGATCAGCCGGCGGCAGGGCACCTGGAACCGGGCAGCAATTCGGCAGGCGGTATCCCCGCTGACTACTGTGTAAGTTACGGTTTCGACAGACTCGGAGACTGAACCCTGCTGCCCGGCGGTGCCGGGGGCCGCCACCCCTGGCACGGTCAGTGTTTGCCCCGGGAAAATGAGATCGCGCTTGGCGAGCCCATTGGCTGCAAGCAGTGCTTCACAGCTAATGCCGTGATGCCTTGCGATACTGCAGACGCTATCGCCCTTGCCAACGGTATAACTTCCGCCAGGTGCCGTGGGAATAGTACCCGGAATCACAAGCGATACCCCCACCTGAATCACCGAGCCGCGGTGCAGGCCGTTTGCAGCCAAGATATCATCACAGTCGACGCCAAAACGGGTCGCAACCGCACAGGCACTGTCTCCCGGCTGTACCTTATACCGGCCCCGCTCGGCAACCCCGCTCTTAGCACGCCCCTTGCCCGGAACCTGCAGTTTCTGGCCGACGCGAATCATGGCCTTTCGGTTAAGACCGTTAACCGCAATCAGTTCGCGGCAGTCCGCCCGAAAAGCTGCTGCAATCCCACAAGCCGTGTCCCCGGAACGTACCGTGTACTCCAGCGAGCCGCTTTGGCGGGTCTCGGACGGCAGCATTCGGAGCCGGGCCACATGGTTGGCCCAACCACTCTGACGTTTCGGAAGACGCAAACTGTAGCCATCAGGAATAAAACGCCAGCCATGCCAGACGAACCGGGTCAGAGCCGGGTTGAGTGTTTTCAGTTGGGATTCTGTCAAACCGAAAATGCTTTGCACCCGGGATATTGAAACCGGACGATCGAGAATCAGGGTCTGGTACTGGAGCGGCCGGCCGGGCTTGATATCACCAAAAAATCGCTGATAGTTGCGGGCGACATGTCTTGCAGCCAAAAAGCCTGCGTAAAAATTCTTTACTGCGACCTGAAATTTTTTTGACCGATAATGGTTGATCACCTGCATGTAATCGGGGCCCATTTTCTTGATGGCCCGACGCATTCCATTGACGCCGTAATTGTACGAAGTAATCACAAAAGGACTGAGGTTGCGCTGTGAGACCTGGCTGTCTTTTGCCTTTGCTGCAACGGTCAGCGTCTTGCGCGCATTTTTGAGATAGCGGGCTGCGGCCCAGGTTGCTGCCTCGGGATCCAGGCGCTCATCCACTGTAGCATCGAGCTCCAGCCCGAGATCACGCCCGGTGGCCGGCATGATCTGCCATAAGCCTGCTGCACCGACTCGCGAATAGGCCTTAGGGCTGTAAGAAGACTCCACAAAGGGCAAATACTGGATGTCGCTATGCAGTCCAGAGTCCTTCAACACCCGCCGAACCATCGGACCATAGGTTCCAAATCGGCGCAGCGCCCCCATAAAGCCATCGCGGTTACCTGACTGGCAGCGAATATCCCCTGCAGCTCGGCGGATGTCTGCGCTGGACCGTTCTGGAAAAAGCTTCAACAGATGCTGCTGATAGGCGGTGGTAACCGGCGACTGGCGGTCGATTTTCTTGGCCAGTGTGTGCAGTTCTGCCGCGATGCGCTTTTTCTGATCCTTGATAAAGGCCGTGTTGCCCTTGCGGCCGCACGCACGCCCCTCAATGACCTTGTACACCCGACTGGGAGCCACCGAGTCATGCAGTACCGCGTCCTGGCTGTCCCAACGGCTGTACACATCGATCCAAAAGTTGACCCGATCCTGCAATTCGGGAGGACAGGGAAAAGCCGAACTACACTGCATACGGTGCTGCTTGACCTCAATAAACGCCTCTGCCGGCTTGGGTTGCAAANCCCCCGCCAACAAAACGCAGCCAAACAGCCATCGGATTCCCGGCTTGAGCAAATCGAGCATAGTCTCTAAAAGTACACGGTAAGTGTCCGGAATGGGTCCCCGAACCGGCCTGCCCGACAGCAGCAACCCTTATCGTTAATCCTACCAATTTGGTGGCTTAAGTGGAATGGACCTCTTGGAATCCATCCCTTGCTCGCAATCGGCTTTGTTACACTTACTCGACCGCATTCACAAAACCCCACTCTCCAGGTTAGTCCCGGCGCATGACACGCATTCGAACCGAAGACATTTCGACCAGCGTCGCTGATGCGCTTCAATATATCTCCTACTACCATCCGCCCGATTTTGTCGAGGCGATGACNCGNGCNTATGAGAAAGAGNTCTCAGAGCCNGCAAAAAATGCCATCGCGCAGATCCTGATCAATTCACGCATGGCAGCCGAGGGTCACCGTCCCGTCTGTCAAGATACCGGGATCGTGGTGGTATTCGTCAAACTGGGGCAATCAGTGGTCATAGAAGGCGATGCATCCCTTCAGGAAGCGATCGACGAGGGTGTGCGCCGCGCCTATACCGATCCTGACAACCCGCTTAGGGCATCGGTGATCACGCCGCCCATCGGCGATCGCAAGAATACGGGCGACAACACGCCGGCGGTGGTCCATACTGAGATCGTACCGGGAGAGACAATTGAAATGACGGTCGCTGCCAAAGGCGGCGGTTCTGAAAACAAGGCCAAACTCGCGATGCTGAACCCAAGCGACGACCTTGCCGACTGGGTCACCCAGACCCTGCCCAGCATGGGCGCCGGCTGGTGTCCGCCGGGCATTCTGGGCATCGGCATCGGCGGCACGCCGGAAAAAGCGATGCTGCTGGCAAAAGAGTCCCTCATGGCTCCCGTCGATATGGCAGAGATTGTGGAGCACGGGCCCAAAACACCCGTAGAAACGCTTCGCCTTGAAATTTTTGAGGCAGTCAATCGACTGGGTATTGGTGCGCAAGGGCTTGGAGGCCTGACGACGGTGCTCGATGTCAAAATCAAAACCTATGCGACTCATGCCGCGTCCCTACCCGTCGCCATGATCCCCAACTGCGCGGCGACCCGGCACATTCATTTCACCCTCGAGGGGGCCGGCCCTGCTGAGTTGCCTCAGGTGGATATCTCAGTGTGGCCCAAGATTACTCAGCAAGCAGTCGGAAGGCGTGTCAATCTGGATGAGCTGACTCCCGATGAATACCGATCGTGGCGTATTGGTGACAACCTGTTGTTGAGTGGCACAATCCTGACTGGCCGGGATGCGGCTCATAAGAGACTGGTAGAAATGATGACGTCAGGGGCCTCACTGCCTGAAGGTGTCGATTTCACCGGACGTCTCATCTATTACGTCGGGCCGGTTGATCCTGTCGCTGACGAGGCGGTTGGTCCGGCAGGCCCCACCACAGCGACCCGCATGGACAAATTCACGGACGCGATGCTGTCCGGAACAGGTCTTGCAGGCATGATCGGAAAAGCTGAGCGCGGCCCGGAGGCCATTGAGGCGATCAAGCGACATCAGAGCGTTTATCTCATCGCCGTCGGCGGGGCAGCCTATCTCGTTTCCAAAGCGATCCGCCGGGCTCAAGTGATTGCCTTTGAGGATCTTGGCATGGAAGCCATTTACGAGTTTGAGGTGGAAGACATGCCGGTGACGGTCGCCGTCGACAGCACGGGGGCTTCCGTCCACACCGAAGGACCGCGCGCGTGGAAAGACAAAATTGCCTCATTCCCTGTGCGGGTCACATGAGTCTCTCTCGGCAAGGACCAATAAACCCCGCGAGGTCTTTCGCGATCGCCTTGGCGTCGATGATGATGCTCATCGGCTCGCTCCNCCCAACCCTGTCTAGGGCAAGCGAGAATTTGGGCGCGTTTTTGGGCGCCATGGACACAGAACATCCGGGCTGGTTCAAGGAAAGTTTTCTCGACTTTGAGGAAGATATCGATGAAGCAGCAGCTGAGGGCCGTCGGCTTGTGCTCTATTTCTGGCAGACAGGCTGCCCCTATTGCAACGCCCTGATCGAGCACAACTTTGCGCAGCGGGATATCACAAATACCATGCAAGCCCACTTTGACCTCGTGACCGTGAATATGTGGGGTGATCGGGAAGTCGTCGAGGTAGGTGGACGGACCTTTACCGAAAAGACCCTGGCTGCAGCGTTGCAGGTGCACTACACACCCACACTGCTGTTTTTTGACGAAGCGCGTCAGGTTATCTTAAGGCTGAATGGCTATTACCCCCCCAACGCATTCAGGGCAGCACTCGAATGGGCTCGAAGCGATACCGATCACTCAGGTGATTTCAGTGCGTATCTCGCCAGCCTTAAGACCCAGGACGCCAATCCCCAACTCAACCCGCAGCCTTTCTTCGAACCGTCATCTGCTGATCTTTCCCCCCACGAAGGTCAAACACTCGCGGTGTATTTTGAGCAACCAAACTGCCAGCAATGCGACACGTTGCATCAGAAGGTGCTTGCCCATGACATTGTTCGGGGTCAGGCTGAAAAAATGCGCTCAGTCCAGATTGATATGTGGTCTGAGGAGCCCATCACCACGCCCGACGGACGACAGACAACGACCCGCGCATTCGCCAGAGATCTCAACATTCAGTTCGCACCGACGGTTGTATTCTTCGANGCNTCCGGAAAAGAAGTGATGCGCCTGGACGGNGCCTTTCGCACTTTTCATACCCAGGGCATCATGCGTTACGTTAATGATAAAGCCTATCTGGAACAGCCGAGTTTCCAGCGTTACCTCGGCGAACTTGCGGAGCATTGGCGGGAAAAGGGCTGGGATGTCGACATCTGGAGCTATGATCTACCGGTTAGTCGTGACGGCCATCCCGTCATTGTTCCCTGATGATTCCTACTCCATGGGATGACGTTTGATGAAGCTCCCAGACAACCTTAACGAGGATTTTTCTCACGGCGCACTCGGTGCTGATACGCTGTCGAAGGATCCCTTCGAGCAGTTCGAGCGCTGGTTTTCTGAGATCTGTGAGATTGATCCTGACGCTCCCAACGCCGTCAGTCTGGCCACCGCGTCACGGCTTGGCATCCCGAGTGTGCGCACCGTATTGATGAAAATCTATGACATCAACGGCTTTGTCTTTTTCACCAATTACACCAGCCGCAAGGCGAAGGATCTTGAAGAAAATCCGCACGCGGCGATGCTCTTTCCCTGGGTGCGACAGGGGCGCCAGGTGATTGTCAGGGGATCCGTTTCACGCATTGCGACAAGCGAATCCCTCAAATACTTTCTGACCCGCAGTCGGGGCAGTCAACTGGGTGCCTGGGCATCAGACCAGAGCAGCATGATCTCGGCCCGGGGCGTGTTGGAGTCAAAACTACAAGAAATCCAACAGAAATTTTCTGCCGGTGAGGTCCCGCTGCCTTCGTTCTGGGGCGGGTATCGGCTGGAGCCGGCAAGCATGGAATTCTGGCAGAGCCAGTCTGACCGGCTGCACGACCGGTTTGAATACACCCGTGACGCAAATGGCGATTGGGAGATCGCGCGGCTTTCCCCCTAACGTCCCGCAGGGCGCCCTGGTCAGGCGGCGTCGGCATCCCCCATGGTGCTCTCGCTCAGCCGCACCGGAAAATGATCGCGAATCTGTCTGTCCATCTCAAGGGCCAAGTGCGAGGGTCTCGATCCCGAAAGAATCTCTGCCACTTTTGATCGCGCCATCTCGAGCAGATCTGGCCGTCCCTTTTCGTTCCATTCTTTGGGACTCAGCCTGTCCCCAACCTCGGGGTAAACATAATCACGCTGCATCAGTGTCATGGTCTGATTGTGTCCTAGGAAATGGCTCGGGCCTCCGATACAGACATCGCGGATCGTATCTACGGAAAGAGATTCCTCAGTGATCTCGATGCCGCGGATGGTCCGATTAATCGCTCCCAGCATATCGTTGTCGATGACATAGCTCTCCAGACAACATCCCAGCAGACTTGCGTGCATGCCGGCCGCTTCATAAATCAGATTGGCCCCGCTATGGCCGGCCAGTGCGTTCGTATACGCCTTCNCATACCCTGACTGTGCATCAGGCAGTTTGGCGTCCGCCATCCCGGCCGCAATCCCGGTAGGCAGATCGTAGTAACGGCCCATTTGGCCGCAAGCCGCCATCAATACTGCCTGTTCACCGCTACCGCCGCTCATTGCGCCGGTGCGAAGATCTGAAACAAACGGCCAGGTCCCAAAGATTGCGGGGTGACCCGGCTTGATCAGGTTGACATACACCAGTCCGCCCAGCACTTCTGCCACTTCCTGGACGACAGCACCCGCCAATGACGCAGGACTGGTGGCTCCGGCCTGTCCTGCCGCCAGCAACAGTACCGGCATGCCCCGCTCTACGCAGGCTTCGAGCACGCGGCAGGCATCCTCGGCAAAACGCATGGGCGGAACCACAAAGCAGCATGAGCAGCTGACAAAAGGCCGCTCTCGCCAAGCGGCTTCCCCTCCGGCAATCATCTCCAGCATATCGATCGCCTGGTGAGCATGGGTCGGCTCAACAAAACTCGTCCCAACATGCTTGGCGGTTCCTGCGATAGCGGCATAGCAGGTGTTGAAATCCATCTCGGCAGGATCTTCAATATCCCGCAGTACCATGGAACGCTGGAAGAAGTGGATATGTTCCATCTGGTCCACGATGCGTGCCGCATCGTAGAGATCCTGTGCCGTCGACTCGCGGTACTCTCTATTGACAGTATCAACGATGTGTACCGCGGCTCCCGCCGTCCCAAAGTACGTGCGACTTCCGCTCAGATCCAGGTCATAGCGGGGATCCTGACCATGCAGCGTGATGTTCTTGGCACACTTGGCCAGTGCCTCATCCACGAGGGACCGCGGGATCAGTAGTCTCTCATTCTCGGTATAGATACCGCCGGCTGCCGTTACCCGCTCAATGATAGACGGCAAAGCATTAGCAAAGCCGATGGTCTCAAGCGTCTGAAGCGCTGCCTCATGAATCCGCTCCACTTCTTCTTGGGTCAACGGCTGATAGCGCCCGCTTTGCAGACCCGGACGAACCGGTTTTTCTTCTTCAGGTATCGGTGCTGCCCGTAATGCCTGACGGGCAGCCCGGCCACCCATTCGACTGGTTTTATTTGCCACCCGAATCCTCCCAGATCACGTTCCCCGAGCCTAGTGCCCGGATGGATTGAATCGGGTTTGCAGATCTAAAATCAGATCGGCCACTTTGACGTCTCTTGGCATCACCCGATCAATCATCGGCAGTCGACCATCTAGATGAACGCTGCCACCCTGTACGACGCCGCGGCTCAGCAGCATCGCACTGTGCCCTGCTTCCGCTGCGAGCCTGACGGTTGCGTCATTGTAATCCCGGTCTCCGCCAAACGGAATGGAAAAAACCGAGGTGCTCTGAACATTGGCCAGGGTTTTCAAAAAGCGACGGTTCTCATCTATTTCACGCCATTGCTCATCCTCGCTAAGAGATGACAGCACATAGTGATGTAGGGAATGACTGCCATAACTGACCAAGGGGTGCGCGATGAGTTGCTGGGTTTGTTGAGTGTAGAACCCGGTACACTCTTCGATGGGCGTCTCATCCTCGAGAAAAACATCCAGCATTTCACATACCCGGATACTGCTGTTTCTTGGATCCTTGGTATAGCGGTAGAAAGACTGCCCCGGATCCCGCTGCAACGCCTTCCCAAAACGCGCTTCGAACGCTTGAGTGCGCCCCCGCTCCATAATGACCCGGACTTGATCACGCCAGAAAAGCCCGCCCTTCATAAACGCGCCGTTGATAAATATTGCCAGGGGAATCTGCAGCGCCTCAAGGACGCGGAACGCTTCATCAGGCACGCACTGATAACCATCGTCAACGGTGACGGTGGCAAGACCCTTGCGGTTGGGTGCTTGGCAGTATTCGTCGACCGAGACAAACCGGTATGCGCGCGACAAGGCTTCCAAGTGGCGAAAAAGCGTGTCCGGGGCAACGTTATGGAGCGCCTTCCCAAGCACTGCGGGAGGCGACGCAAATGTGCTGTGATAGAGCAACGCCAATCCGCACTGATCGGCAAACTCTTGCACGGACAACTCTTGAACGCTCATCTTGGTTGCGGCTCCTGATTCAGTGGTTTGCGTACGTTGGACTCAAGACAAGAGGCTAAAATAAAGCCCTTCCGCAGGCAAAAGCATTTATCCATGAGCTCACACTCCTTCCACCTTGACGCGCGCCACATTTTCGAACGCATCAGCTTCGGCCCGCTTGTCGATGATCTTGCCCGAATGCATCGGGAATCCCCCGCTGATCTACAGGACATGCTGTTGGAGCAGGCGGGGCAGATGGGTAAAGACTACTGCCTGATCAGGGCGGCCTGGCAGGGTGGCGCAGCGCTCGGCGTCAAAATCGCCAGCGTCTTTCCAGCCAATGTATCGCACGATCTTCCGGCAATTCATGCCGCTTATATTCTTTTTGACGGCGCCAACGGTGTGCCAGTGCGCTCGATTGACGGCAACGCACTTACCTACCTCAAAACCGCCGCAGACTCCGCGCTGGGATCTCGACTGCTCGCACGCCCCGATTCCCAGCGCTTGCTCATGGTGGGAGCTGGCGCCATGGCGCCTTATCTCATTGAGGCCCACTGCACCGTTCACCCACAGATTGAAGAGATTCGCGTCTGGAACCGCTCGGTGGGACGGCGCGACGCGTTATTGGACGAGATAAACAATGGGCGCCATGCTGAGGCCGCAGACGATCTTGCAGAGGCGGTTGCCTGGGCTGACCTTATTTGCTGTGCGACCATGGCCTCTGAACCCTTGATCCAGGGAAAATGGCTCAAGCCAGGCACACATCTGGATCTTGTCGGTGCATTTCGCAAAGACATGCGGGAGGCAGATAATGAGGCCATAAGACGGGCACACGTCTTCGTTGACTCACGCAAAACCACCATAGGAGAAATCGGTGAACTGGTAATCCCCATGGAGGCTGGGGTGATCTCTGAAGAGGATGTGCTTGGTGACTTCTTTGACTTGTGCGCAAATAAGACCGGACGCCAAAATTCCCAGGACATTACCCTATTCAAAAACGGCGGTGGAGGCCATCTAGATCTCATGACCGCAAGACATATTGAAAACCGCTGCGCACCAGACTAAAAGACTCCTTACGCCTATCCCGGGTTCAACACCTGCCAGAAGAGCGGCAACCAGGCAATCGTCAGCAAACCTACCAGCACAGATTGGGTGATCAGTACCGTGCGATGCTTTGCCCGGCGCTCACCACTGCTGGAAGACATAAACACGGCGCTCATCAGCACATCCAGGAGCGTAACGAAAAAAAAGATCGGCACGAGGGCCGGAACAATCACGGTCGTGGCAAAAGCCCAACCCTCGTAACTCGTGGGGACTAAAGCGAAGGGCGCCATCGCAGCCAAGATTCCCAGCACCAGTGCCAACACCAGTCTCAGTGGTCCCAGTAGTTGTGAAAACTCTTTCAGCATAATTTTCTATTCAATAGGATTTCGTTATTTTCTTTATCCCTTCGGGCCTGTCGCGGCCGGAATTGACATCAACATAAGAGATTAGTGTAGTAGCGCTTAATTTCAATGCCTAATTGCTGGCGTCTGGTGTCGGCTGCAACCGCCTCCAGGCCTTTAGAATGGTTTTGGGTTTAGCTGCCAGGAGTCGCTCCTGACTGCTTTCTGCAAGTGCACAGACATCCTGACTGCTTGTGAACTTATCAAAAAGTCCCTCGAGCACGACTGACCCGCCTGCTGAGAAAAATGCAAGGCCCCACCTCAGCGCGGTCTTGAGAATCCCTCCCGGGTCTGCCTGGACTTTTGGCTCCAGGAGATTGCCCCCTATCCTGTAAAAGTTGGTCAGATTCGCCGCAGAGACACCGAATCCTTTGCGGGCTTTGGGATTGATCAAAAACACCAGCGACTCATCCTTGAGGCTGAAGCCGCCCCGGATCAGGTAAGTGACATCCTGCGTTTGGAGCGCAATACTATCACTCGACATTGCGATCCCATCGACAACCCGAAAACCAATCACCCCACAGTCAAGCTGGTGGAATTCTGATTTTTTCTTTGGGTTGATCGCGCTGAAGATCTGCACGAGGATTGAGTTGGTCAGAAGATCAAACCCCGTTGCTGGAATATAGGTATTGTCCCCTCTGGCAAGAAAGGATCCTGACGCGGTCGACATAATCTCCTTAGAAGACCCGCCTTGGCCGGAGAGGTTAATCGCCACATCCAGCGAACCTTCCAAAGGCAACTGGACATCTTTCAGTGCCGGGATGCGATTCAGGATAAGCCCATCCATATCGAATGCAAGATCAGCAGCGTACGGCGACTGGCGAGTATCCAATTCGATATCCATATCAAGCGTCCCGCCTGAAAACTCCCCTGAGCGGGCGCTGATCTCCAGCTTTCCATCAGACGCCCGGATCCGGCTTTTGAGTCCGCGCGCCTCAAATCCACGAGTGAGCAGATCATCCGCGTCGAGCTTAACATCGAGATTAACGTGATCCAGCCACGCAACCTCAAGAGGATCATTGCTAAATACTCCGTCGCGCGGTTTTGGATCTTCTCGTATTCGTTTTCGCGGAGGAAGGATCTCGATCATATTCAAACGGGAGGATTCCAGCGCTCCGGTGATACGAATTTTTTCGCCTGGGTTTACGGACAGATCAGGAAACTTGGATAAATTGATACCCTGAAGGTGGGCGTCACCGGAAAGGTCGTTATTTCCAAGGGTCAGCGCAAAATCACCGACAGGCGTATTCTGGCTGTCAATCTCAAAATTGCTTTCAAAGCTTACAGGGCCTGGGTCCAGGTATTCACCCGGCAACCATCGGGAGAGGTTAGCGAGCGAAGGCGTCTCGAATGTCAAAGACAGCGCGTTACCCGCACGAAGCGGCCATGAGAAATCTCCCTTGGCGTCCGCGTCAAATCCACTGGCCGACACCTGGACACGACCGCTGGCCGTTTTCGCGTCCTGTGATGCGTCTCGTCGTAGCACCATCCCCAGCGAAAGCGGACCCTCTAAGGGAATCGCCGTGCCGAATATTTCATTGACGTTTGAGACCGCTTCGGTCTGAAACTGCGCATCCAGCGCAAAGGTCGTTTTTTCTCCGAAAGGATTCACCTTGGCATTGATGTGCAGCTCGGCATCATCACTGATACCCTCGACGATAACGACCAGTGGTGATTCGCGCTGAGAGCTCCCGACGATATTTCCCGACAGTCTCGCAGGAAGGGATTTGGCCATTTCCAGACCCAGCGGCTGCGTAAACACTCCAAGATCATCGACCGCGAGATCCACATTCACCGATCCACCCGCAGGATAAGTCAGGTCTGGAATCTGGCCTGAAAAACGGCCAAACCGAATACCCTCACCAGAAATCATGCCGTCTACGCCAGACAGACGCAGCTTACCGTTTTGGCCAAGAAGTTTGGCTGAAGCGGACAGGCTAAGATCAGGGTACTGATCCAGGGGCATCTCCAACAGGGACCTCAGCTGGGCAATGTCAGACACTACGACATTGATGCCCAAATCAAATTCGGCGTTCGGGCCCACGTCACTGACACGGCCTTGTGCTCTGAATTGGCCGGATTCGCTGTCAAGCTGCGCAGACAAGTCCTCAAGACCGAGCGTATCGAAGCGCCCGGTCAGCACTGCCGACAGGCGGGCTTTTCCGCTGATGGGTGAATCGTACCCAAACATCTGCATCGCGGCTGGCAAGTCATCTGACTCCACGGTGACGGGCATATTGAAGACCGCGGCCTTACCTATCGGGCCCGCATCACCCGTAGCGGTTAGATTCAGAGGGTCAGACGCTATGCTGAGCTTGATGTTGCTCACACTGAGGGCGTTTTCCTTTCCAATCAACCGGCCCATCATCTGAGCATGCGCTTTTTCAGGAACATCAAGCCCTAGCGGCTCGGTCACAAGAGCAAGATCTCGCGCATCAATCTTGAATGGCAGATCAAACGCCGGATCTTCTCCAAGTGGGCCTATGCTGCCGCTCGCCGTTACCGACGCTGCGTCAGAACTAAGTGTGATATCCAACTCGCGCACATGGACATCACCCGGATGGCCGCTGACCGTACCGATCGCATGGGCAGACCCTGAGTAAAGCAATTCCATCCCATAGGACTGCATCAGTCTGCCCACTGCCGCGGTTTGCGCCTTGGCCGTAAATTCAAGCCAAGGGGGCGCGGTGCCGCCGAGCCTTTCCATGAAACCATTTGCCGAGAGACTTCCATACTCACTCGACGCACTGACCGTGATCTCATCAATGCGGAAATTGCCAAGAGATCCTGTGAGGACGCCGCGCGCCTCAGCACTTGCCTTAAACGGCAACGTTGCATCATACAAGCCCACGAGCTCGCTGAGCGCGTCTGTCTCAGCCAGCACCTGGAATCGGGTCGAAGGGGTCCGGCCGCGTCGGTGCCGGCGTACCAGACTTACCCCTCCGGAGGCCGTGAGGCGCAACAGGGATGAGCGAGTCGTGACGTCAACATCTTCAAGGCGTAAATCTCTACCTGGCCGACCGCGTATTGCAGCGATCGCTCGGGCGGTGCCGCTGAAAAGACCTTTCTCCTGTTCGGTGAGTCCGGGCACAAACATGGCGACTGACTGGGTCAAGTTGCTTGTCTCGAGCGCAAGACGCATATCGACGTTGCCGCCCTGCATAACCTCAGTGACGCTCCCGCCAACTTCTCCTGAGATTTTCCCTAACACGAGATTCAAAGCTGCCTCAAGGTCATCCTCGCCTACGAGCGTCAGGGCGCCGTTCACCTCGAGGTCACTGCCGTTGAGTGTTCCCACGGCAGTGACCGTGCTGTTGTAGGCATCCTCGGGCAGCACCCAGTCCAACTGACTCAAGTGAAGATCCTGATCAAACTGTGGATCAGGATCAGAGTACTGGACATCAGCGCGGCGTACTTGCAACTCGCGAACAATCAAGGGAGGTCCAGCGAACGACCGGCCTTCAGCAGTCTCACCCAGACGAAAACGCCAGTTCGTTGTCCCCTCCTCCAGGCCGGACACGAAATTTATAGCGGGCGAGTCAAGTTCCAGCCTGTCGATGACCAGGATACCGGACAGCAGAGGCCAGATTGTGAACTCCGCTTCGCCGCTTTGGAGCTTCAGCAAAGGCAGGTCCGACACACCTTGAGGGCTTGAGATCTCAAGGCCCGATACTGACAGTTTGGTCGTCGGCCAAAGCTGAAAACCAAGCCGGCCACTGATTTGGACTTCACGCTGGATGGCGGTACCCACCCAACTCGCAACTCGATCGCGATGATCGTTCCAATTGAAGTACTGCAAGAACAGTACCGGGAGAACCAGTAGCGCCACCAATAGCCCAACTGTCGATAAAATAAGGCGCTTTCGAGTCATGATGGACGTAGCATAAGGCAATGCGCGCCGGGTTCGCTAGGAAATCAGACCTAGTTCGCCGCAAAACCTCCCCTCAGCCAACGTGGCAGCAGGATTTTTTGCATCAAGATAACCGATCGACGATATTTAGAATCCCATGACCTCATCTGTGGACGAAAAGAAACTCAGTAAGCGGCTTCGCCGCGAGGTCGGGCGTGCCATTCAGGATTTCCAGATGATCGGCGACGGAGACAGCATCATGGTTTGCGTCTCGGGCGGCAAGGATTCCTTTGTGATGCTGGACGTGCTGGAACAATTGCGCCATCGCGCACCGGTCTCCTTTTCGCTGCGTGCAGTGCACCTCGACCAGAACCAACCCGGGTTTCCGGTCGAGACCTTAAGGTCATACCTTGCCGACCGCGAAGTGCCTTTCGACATTATCGATGAGGATACCTACAGCATCGTCAAGCGGGTCATCCCCGAAGGGAAGACGATGTGCGGACTGTGCTCACGACTGAGGCGGGGCATCCTGTATCGCTATGCTCGAGAAAACGGCATGAGCCGGATTGCGCTTGGTCATCATAGCGACGATATGATTGAGACCCTTTTTCTGAATATGTTCCATGGCGGTCAATTAAAATCGATGCCCCCAAAATTGCGTAGCGACGATGGGCACAATATCGTCATTCGACCATTGGCCTATTGCCGAGAGGCAGATCTCGCGCGCTACGCACAGATTCGGGAATATCCGGTGATCCCCTGTAACCTCTGCGGTTCACAGGACCACCTGCAGCGCCAGGCCATCAAGGCAATGCTGGCTGATTGGGAAAAAGCGCATCCGGGACGTATCGCCAGCATCTTCCGAAGCCTCACACACGTTGCACCAAGTCAGCTTGCTGATCGGTCTCTTTTTGACTTCGCCGCACTGGAGGCACAGACAACGGAGCATCGCTGGCTTCCCGAGGGCGCAACCACGACTCGGCAAAACGGCCTGGCCGACACCGCCCCTTGCGCAAAAACCGGATCGTAGAGGAGAAAGAACTTGAAACCGGAATCATTCAATCTCGGGCTGATGGCGTTTCTGGACGAATCGCCCAGCCCTTTCCACGCCGTCACCGCCATGCAGCGGACTCTGCAAGAACACGGGTTTAATAATCTTGATCCTGGTACGCCATGGTCAATCGGTGACCGCGACAAAGCGCTAGTCCTTCGAAATGGCTCATCTCTCATCGCATTTCGGATGGGCAGTGCGCCCCTCATCGAATCCGGTGTGCGCATGATCGGCGCCCATACCGACAGCCCCTGTCTTCGCATCAAACCGGCGCCTGATGTAAGACGATCCGGTTTCCATCAGCTTGGTGTTGAGATCTACGGAGGNGTGTTGCTCGCACCCTGGTTTGATCGGGATCTCTCGATCGCAGGACGCGTCACCTGCTCTGACACCAACGGCCAGCGTCTCTCGTTGCTGATTGATTTCAAGAAACCCATTGTCACCATCCCCAGCCTCGCGATTCACCTTAACCGCGACGTACACAAAAACCGCACGATCAACTCTCAGCAGGAGCTGGTTCCGATACTGTGCGACCTGCCGGATCAAAGCGAAGCCGGATTTCGCGAATTACTCCTCCACCAGATTCATCAGGAGCATCCCGAGGCAAACGTCCAGACGGTGACAGACTATGAGCTGAGCTGCTATGACACCCAAGGCGCACAGCAGGTGGGATTACGGGGTGACTTTCTCGCCAGCGCCCGGCTGGATAACCTACTGAGCTGCTACACCGGGCTTCGCAGCCTGCTGGATGCCCAGGGAAAGCAAGCCGTTTTATTGGTATGCAATGATCATGAAGAGGTCGGCAGCGCATCTGCAGCCGGCGCACAAGGACCCTTTCTGCATACCGTGCTGGAGCGACTTTGCGGCAATGGCGAAACCATGGCGCGGGTATTGGCCCGCTCGCTTTTGATTTCAGCGGATAATGCGCACGCGCTGCACCCCAACTACGAAACCAAACACGATCCGCAGCATCAGCCGCGCCTTAACGGCGGACCCGTCATCAAGTTCAACGCCAATCAGCGTTACGCCACCAACAGTGAGACCGCTTCGGTCTTCAGGGGGGTGTGTGCCCGTGCCGACGTTTCGGTGCAGTCTATGGCGATGCGCAGCGATATGGCCTGNGGCAGCACCATCGGGCCGATTACCTCAACCGTACTCGGCGTGGATACAGTAGACGTAGGCGCGCCGCAGCTTGGCATGCATTCGATTCGTGAAACCACCGGATGGCATGATCCAGTCCTTCTGTATCGAGCGCTTAAGGAATTTTTTGAATCTCAAACGCTGTAGTCCGTCGATGACGGTTTGGAGACAAACCTAAAAAGAAAAAGCCGGGCTTTAAGCCCGGCTTTCTAAGCTGGCCCGCTCCGGTCTGCCGAAGTGGAGCAACTGGAGCTTCGTTACTGCGACTGCNCGACCATGTAATCCACAGCGAGTTTGACATCATCGTCACTCAGGTGAGCGAATCCCCCTTTGGGCGGCATGTAGCCAGCCTTGCCCTGGAATCCCACAATGGCATGCTCATAAAGCAGATCCATACCCTGAGAGATGCGATCTGCCCACGCATCTTTATCACCAATTTTGGGAGAACCTGCCACACCGGAATTGTGGCAGGCCATGCAGCCACTGTTGTACACCGCTGCACCGTCCGCTTGAACCGCTGGTGAACCGAAACTCATCAGAGCAAGACTCACCAAAACAACGAATTTTTTCATCTTAATACTCCTTCGCTAAGCTTTAAATTTCAATTAAGCTTTCAGAATGTTCTGATCTTGTCATTGTCAGCGCTGGGAGAATACTGGATAGATCGTTAAAAATCCGTGTCGGGATTCTAAGATTTGTCCCACCGGTAGTAAACCTTCCAGAACCATCAGAATCTACGTTACAGCTCACGGGTGGTATGAAACACCACCTCAGGCCACCGCTCCTGCGCAAGGCGCAGATTGGCAAGGTTGGGTGCCANATAGGTAAGCGCCCCTGAGGCATCGAGAGCAAGGTTCTGAGCCGCTTTTTTCTTCATCTCCTCTAATCTTACGGTGTCCTCACTGTCGAGCCAGCGCACGGTCGCCACGGGAACCGCTTCGAAACTGCACTCCACGCCGTATTCGTGCTTAAGTCGGTGCGCCACCACATCAAACTGCAAAATGCCTACTGCGCCTAGCACCAGATCGTTGCTGNGCATGGGTCGAAATACCTGGGTGGCGCCTTCTTCACTCAACTGATCCAGCCCTTTGTTTAACGCTTTGGCCCGCAGCGGATCGGCCAGTCTCNCCCGCCGAAACAGTTCGGGAGCGAAACTGGGGATACCAAGGAACTTCAGCTCTTCCCCCACCGTGAAGGCGTCACCGATCTGAATGGTGCCATGGTTATGAAGCCCGATAATGTCTCCTGCCACCGCGCCACTGGCTGATTCCCGCCGGGCGGCCATAAAAGTGATGGCGTTGTGTAACTGCATATCGCGCTCCGCGCGAACATGACGAACCTTGAGGCCTTTGTTAAATGAACCTGAGGTGATCCGCAAAAAAGCGACCCGATCATGATGTGCCGGATCCATATTTGCCTGAATCTTGAAAACGAAACCGGAAAACGGGGTTTCGCTCGCGTCTACCGTTCGTGTCTTTGATGCTCTGGGCAAGGGAGCTGGTGCGTAATCGACGAAAGCATCGATCAGTTCATCTGTCCCTTCATGATTCAGGGCTGACCCAAAGAAAACGGGTGTCAATTCCCCGGCAAGATAGGCACTGCGATCAAAAACATGTGATGCGCCCTGCAGTAGTTCGACCTCCTCGCGAAGCTTAAGCACATCGTCTCCCGCTATCGCGTCGAGCTTTGGGTTGTCCAATCCCTGAATCACCTGGGGCGGGCAGCCTCCTGATCCACTGCGGTCAAACAAGGAAATACAGTCATCGAGAAGTCGGTAGACACCGCAAAAATGACGGCCGGACCCCAGTGGCCAGGTGACGGGCGCGCAACTGATTTTGAGGACGGACTCAACCTCATCAAGCAGTTCCACCGGATCGCGTCCTTCGCGATCCATCTTGTTGATAAAAGTCATGATGGGCGTGTCCCGCAGGCGACAAACATCCATCAGTTTGATCGTGCGCTCTTCAACGCCTTTCGCCGCATCAATCACCATCAGCGCGGAGTCCACTGCGGTCAACGTGCGGTAGGTGTCTTCCGAGAAGTCAGCATGGCCAGGTGTATCCAGTAAGTTCACAATGAACTGGCGGTACTCGAACTGCATGACCGAAGAGGTGACCGAAATACCCCTTTCCTTTTCAAGCTTCATCCAGTCAGAAGTGGCATACCGGCCTGTCTTGCGGGCGCGCACGGTCCCAGCCTCCTGAATCGCGCCGCCGTAATGGAGGAATTTCTCAGTGAGAGTCGTCTTGCCCGCGTCCGGGTGAGAGATGATGGCAAAGGTACGCCGACGCTGCACCTCTTCCAGATGATCTGACATAAAACCGTCGTTGCTGGACTGAAAAAGACGGCGGATTATACCGTCCTGCCGGGTCCGTGCCTTGGCTAAAGCCCCTCAATACCGTTTTTCTGTATGCCGCCAACTGTGGAACAGTGGCCTAATACTCCTCACGTTTTCGCAAATCCTCATCAGCTCCACTGGGGCGGAAGGACTGCGAAAACGGTAACGGTAGCTGCGGGTTGTAGCGGTCAAAATTGTGCGAGCGTCGTCGTCGGATACGATGAATGCGGCGCCGGGTACTCCATCTGCTGCGGTTCAAGGTACTGCCACTCCGAAGTAACGATGGCTCCATTCTAACGACCGTTGGACCGTCACAGTAGCGTGCCCCATCGCCCCGACGCCGATGCGTCTGCTCAGGGTGAAGCGTTCGGAACGAACAGCTGTTGCCCAAACCGCCTGAAGTTGGCGATGGCCGTCTGACCATCCTTGCCGATCATCCAGTTTAGGAATATCTGCCCCGCTTTTGCGTTGACATGCGGATGCTTTTTGGCATCCACCAGGATAATCCCGTATTGGTTAAAAAGCAGCGGATCATCTTCGTATAACACCCTAAAGCCCTGCTTGTTGGCGAAACTGATCCAAGTGGCACGATCAGTCAGGCAATACGCGTTCATTCCCACGGCGANGTTTAGCGTTGTGCCCATACCGGAGCCGGTTTCCCGATACCAGCCCCCGCTGGCCTCCGATGGATCGATTCCCGCTGAGCGCCATAGCGCCAACTCTTTTTTGTGCGTGCCTGAATCATCCCCCCTGGAGGCAAAAAACTTGCCGGAGAGGCTGATCCGCATCAGCGCCTCACCGACGCTGTCTGCCTCCCCCAGCCCTGCCGGATCGGCTACCGGGCCCACCAGGACAAAATCATTGAACATAAGATCAAAACGCTCAACACCCCAGCCATCCGCGACAAACCGTTTCTCATCCGACTCGGCGTGAACCAACAGAACATCACCATCTCCCCGCATAGCATTACGGATAGCCTGACCTGTTCCAACCGCCACCACGTTCACTTTGATGTCATGCGCCTCTTCAAAAAGAGGCAGCAGGTAATCGTAGAGACCGGAATTGGCTGTGGAGGTCGTCGACTGTATGACAATAGAATTCTGCACAGCGGGAACACCGGCCGAGAAACTGCAAAAGAGCGCGCCGGCCAATAACGACAGGACGCGACGCCTATTCCCCGAAGGCATCATGATAGACAACTCCCTGGGTCGGAAAATGCGATTGGATCAGCCAAAGTCTGTAATCTTGGGATCAGGCGCTTGCCGCCGTCCGCTTTTTCGTGACCTGGTCCGCGGGGCGGACAAAGAACAGCAGCAGATTCACCGCCAGGGCCAGCAACATCAGAATAATTCCAAGCGCCATCGCAAGTTCCAAATCACCTTTGGATGTCTCGAGTGCGATTGCCGTCGTCATTACACGGGTCAGATGATCGATATTTCCCCCGACAATCATCACAGCACCGACCTCCGAGATCGCCCTGCCAAAACCAGCGAGACCGACTGTCAGAAGACCGTGCCGTCCTTCCCAGAGCAGTGTCCGAACCCTATGACCTAAACCGATCGCCAGGGACGCAAAATATTCCGCGTATTCTGAATTAAGGTCTTCGATGGTCTGCCGAGCGAGTGCAATAACGATCGGCGTAATGAGCAGCGTTTGCGCAATTACCATGGCGGTCGGCGTGTATAGCAGGCCCAGCACGCCAAAAGGGCCTGCCCTGGAAAGCGCGAGATAGACGAGCAGTCCAACGACAACTGGCGGCATCCCCATAAGCGAACTACTGATCACGATCAGACTGAAGCGCCCGGGAAACCGACCAATCGCAATCGCCGCACCGACCGGCAGGCCGATCAGCAGGGATAAGCCCACCGCGGACAGGCTGACGCGAAGAGACAGCCCGACGATCTCAAAAAGATCGGCGTCCAGCGTCCCTATCAGAGAGAACGCAATGGCAAATGAACTGGATAATTCCTGCATCTGTCAGTCGTTAGGGTACTCGTCAAATACTGCAGAATGTTCCCATATTGTCTGTGCTGACCCAACAGAGTCTGGCCAGGCCGATGAATCGATTCGGATTAAGGCAATACTTCGGCCAGAAGGTCATGCTCGTCAAAGTGGGTGATTCTGACATCCAGGCGCTGACCGGGCGATAAGTTCCCAGCTCCGGAAACCTGAATGATGCCGTCGACTTCGGGGGACTCTGCGTAACTTCGGGCTATGGCGATATCTGCCTCCACATCGTCAATCACCACCTCAACCTGCGAACCTACCCGGCTACCGAGGCGGACTTGCGAGACTTCCGCCTGCACCTCCATCAGTGCCTGAAGACGCTCCTCGGCCAGTCGAGGATCCACCGGATCAGGCAGTCCGTTTGCCCGGGCTCCTGTCACCGGGGAATAGATAAAGCACCCGACCCGGTCCAGTTGTGCCTCGCGCAGGAATTCGAGCAGCTCGGAAAAATCTTGCTCCGTCTCACCAGGGAATCCCACAATGAACGTGCTGCGAACGGCGAGTTCAGGGCATCTGGCCCGCCAGGACTGGATACGGGAAAGATTGTCCTCGGTATTTGCGGGGCGCTTCATCAGTTTGAGAATGCGGGGGCTGGCGTGCTGAAACGGCACATCAAGATAAGGCAACACGAGGCCTTCCGTCATCAGGGAAACCAGTTCATCCACGTGTGGATAGGGGTACACGTAATGCAGGCGCACCCACACTCCCAGTTCCCCGAGCGCTCGGGCAAGACTGTGAATTTCCGGGCGCAGGTTATGACCCGTTGTGAGGTCAGCCTGCTTCTTAAGGTCAATGCCATAGGCGCTCGTGTCCTGGGAGACCACCAGCAGTTCGCTGACCCCTGCCTCAACCAATTGCCCTGCTTCTTCCAGCACATCCNCTGGCCGACGACTGGNAAGACGGCCGCGCATTGTCGGGATGATGCAAAAACTGCANTTNTGATTACATCCCTCNGAGATCTTGAGATAAGCATAATGTCGCGGCGTCAGCTTGACACCGCCCGGAGGCAGCAGGTGATAGAGAGGCTCCTGCACCGGAGGCGCCCTCTGGTGTACAGCAGAAAGTACCTCTGCTGTAGCTTGAGGACCCGTCACCGCCAATAGCTCTGGGAACTTCTCCTTCAGCATTTCAGCCCGCGTGCCGAGACATCCAGTTACGATTACCTGGCCGTTGGCGCTTAATGCCTCGTCGATGGTTGCCAGGGATTCTTCCACTGCCGCATCAATAAAACCGCAGGTATTGACGACCACAACGTCNGCATCCGTATAAGTTTGGGAAAAGGCATANCCTTCGGCCCTGAGCTGGGTCAGGATCCGCTCCGAATCCACGGTTGCCTTGGCGCAACCCAGACTTATGAAACCCACAGTTGGACGACTCATCGGATCACCCTTAATAAATTCAACTGAGCAGCTCGCGATGGATTCCGCTTCTTTGCAGTACTGTCGCCGCAATTTCCTCAACCGAAATACCCGAGGTATCAGACATCGGAATGCTGTGGTGTCGATACATTCCTTCCGCACGGCGAATTTCAAGCTGACACTGGGCCAACTTGGCATAGGGGCTGTCGGGCCGGCGCTTTTCACGAATTTCATGCAGCCGTTGGGGTTCTATCGTCAACCCGAAAAGACGATCCTTAAAGGGGATCAGCGCGGGAGGCAATCCATCGTCCAGAAAGTCATCATCGGTGAGAGGATAGTTCGCGCAATACAACCCGAAATGCATTGCGAGATAGACACAGGTGGGTGTTTTCCCACTACGCGATACCCCCACCAGGATCAGATCTGCCTGCTCGTAGGCATCCGGATTAACGCCATCGTCGCAGTCCATTGCGAAATGCACGGCGTCGATCCGCGAGTTGTAGCGCAGCTGGTCGTTGACGCCGTGGCTATAGCCCGCCTGCCAACTGGGACTGAGGTTGAGCTCGCGCGACAACAGACCCATAAAGGAGCTGAAAACATCCACAACCAGAGCATTGGCTTGATCAATCTGCTTGCGGTAATCCGCGTTAACGAAGGTCACGAACACGATGGGCCGTGACCCATCCTCTTGGCCGCCTTCTTTTATTTGTCGGAGCACATCTTTCAACTTATCATCCGAGTCAACGAAAGGAAGCACCGTGGTCACAAAATGCACCTGCGGGAACTGCGTCAATAAACTCCTCGCGAGTTCTTCCGCGGTCAGGCCGGTACGATCAGAGACCACGAAGACCGAACGTTTCTCAAGACTCATCGGCGCCTCTTTTTTAATATCAGGAAGATGTCCAAGAGACGAATGTATAGCACATCCATGGAAGCCGTCAGAACATCATGACCTCTGAATACGTTATCGCATTCACGACACTCGGTATGGATGCCGTGCCGGAAGTGGGCGGCAAAAACGCCTCGTTGGGTGAGATGATCAGCCAACTGGATTCTGCCGGCATCTCTGTGCCGGAAGGTTTCGCGACGACTGCCGACGCCTTTAGGCTGTTTCTGGAAAGGGACGGACTGAAAGGCCGTATTGACCAGGCGCTGGCTCCGCTGGATGTGGACGATATTGAGCAACTGACCAGGGCTGGGGAACAGATCCGGCGCTGGATTATCGAAACACCCCTGCCCACCACGTTGTCTGAGGAGATAACCCGACACTACAGCGAATTCGGAAATCACACTGCTGTTGCTGTCCGATCCTCAGCCACTGCCGAGGATTTGCCCGAGGCCTCCTTCGCGGGACAACAGGAAAGCTTCCTGAATGTTCGTGGGATCGACAACGTTCTGACCGCAGTGCACGAGGTCTTTGCATCACTTTTCAATGACCGGGCGATTGCGTATCGCGTACATCAGGGGTTTGATCATGCCCAGGTTGCCATCTCCGCGGGCATCCAGCGCATGGTCCGAAGCGATATCGGGGCGAGTGGCGTCGCCTTCACCCTGGATACTGAATCCGGATTCGCGGATACGGTCTTCATTACGTCCAGCGTCGGACTGGGTGAGTGTGTCGTTCAGGGAGCGGTCAATCCCGATGAGTTCTACGTTCACAAACCCACGCTGAAAAACGGTCGCCCCGCCATCACCCGAAGACGCCTGGGCAGCAAACTGATCAAGATGGTCTATGCGGAACCTGGGGATCCCTCACCGGTCAAAACCGTAGATACATCGAACGAGGAACGGGACTTCTTCTCCCTGACCGACAATCAGGTAGAAGCGTTGGCTGGGATGGCGATGACCATTGAAGCCCACTATGGCAAGCCGATGGATATTGAGTGGGGGCTTGACGGTGATTCCGGCGAACTTTTCATCCTACAGGCACGTCCAGAGACTGTCCAAAGCCGGGTACAGAAACAGGTTCTGGAACGCTACCGGCTGAACGGGTCAGGGCCGGTACTCTGCGAAGGCCGTAGTATTGGCAGCCGCATCGGAGCCGGCACGGTTCGTGTGGTTCCCTCGGTAAAGGATCTCGACAAGGTGGCTCCCGGAGATATCCTGGTCACCGACATGACGGACCCCGATTGGGAGCCCGTTATGAAGCGGGCCGGTGCGATTGTCACAAACCGGGGTGGACGGACCTGTCACGCCGCTATTATTGCCCGTGAACTCGGCATACCGGCGGTGGTCGGCTGCGGCAAAGCCACCTCATCATTGAGCGAAGGCCTTTCGGTTACCGTCTCATGTGCAGAAGGCGACACAGGCCGGGTCTATGACGGCGAGATAGATTTTGAAGTTGATCGGATCGATCTTGCAGATATGCCCAAACTGCCATTCAAGATCAGCATGAATATCGGCAATCCGGAGCGGGCTTTTGATTTTCAGAGCCTGCCGAACGCAGGTGTCGGCCTCGCACGGCTGGAATTCATTATCAACAACACGANCGGGGTTCATCCAAAAGCGCTCCTGAACTACGAGCGACTGGAACCCNANATCCGGGCCAAAGTNGANNAGGCGATTGCGGGCTATGACAGCCCCATTGATTTTTACGTCAAGAAACTCGCCGAAGGTGTCTCCCACATTGGAGCCGCTTTTAATCCCAAACCCGTCATCGTGCGGCTGTCTGATTTCAAATCCAACGAATACGCAAACATGATTGGAGGACGCGAGTTCGAGCCCCGAGAGGATAATCCCATGCTCGGTTTCCGCGGGGCCGCGCGCTACATCGATTCAGGCTTTCGTGACTGCTTCGAGCTTGAGTGCCGTGCACTGAAATATGTTCGCGATGACATGGGACTCAAGAATGTCTGGCTGATGGTGCCGTTTGTCCGTACTCTGGCGGAGGCCGAGGCGGTCATGGCCTTGCTGACAGACAATGGACTGGTGAGAGGGGTCAACGATCTTAAAGTCATCATGATGTGCGAGATCCCGGCGAACGCCTTGCTTGCGGACGNCTTTTTGGAGCACTTCGACGGCTTCTCGATCGGCTCCAATGACCTGACCCAGNTGGCACTGGGTCTTGACCGCGACTCCGGTGACATCGCGCACCTTTTCGATGAACGCAACGATGCGGTCAAAATTCTGCTACATCAGGCGATCGACGCCTGCCAGCGCGCTGGCAAATATGTTGGCATCTGCGGGCAGGGACCCTCGGATCATCCCGATTTTGCCCGCTGGCTGATGGATGAGGGAATTGAGAGCGTTTCTCTTAATCCGGATAGTGTCGTGCCGACCTGGCTTTACCTCGCAGGACAGCAGATCGACCTCTAGCCGATCAGGCCGCGCGGCTAGCACGTTTGCGCTCGTGCTCACGCAGGAATTTCTTTCGAATCCGNATGGATTCNGGNGTCACNTCCACCANTTCATCCTCNTTNATNAACTCNAGCGCATATTCNAGCGTGGTCNAGACNGGCGGNGTCAGCAGCAGGTTTTCGTCANTNCCNGCGGCACGGATATTNGTCAACTGCTTTGCCTTCAGNGGNTTNACCACCANGTCNTTGGATCTTGANTGAATGCCAATGACCATGCCCTCNTAAACCTCAACACCATGNCTGATGAATAGCCGTCCTCGCTCCTGCAGATTAAACAGGGCATAAGCCAGCGCTTTACCTGCCGACATGGATATCATCACACCGTTGTTACGCTCTGCGAGACTGCCCTCCAGGCGCGGACCATAATGATCAAATGCGTGATACATCAATCCGGTTCCTGAGCTGATGGTGAGAAATTCTGAGCGAAATCCAATCAGCCCCCGACTGGTGATCAGATAGTCCAGCCGTACGCGGCCACGGCCATCAGGCACCATATCGCGCAGTTGGGCGCGCCGCTCCCCAAGGTTCTCCATCACGCGGCCCTGGTACGCTTCCTCGACGTCGACAGTCAGCGTCTCAAAAGGCTCATGCGTTTCCCCCGTCTCCTCACGCATGATGACCTCCGGACGGGAGATCGCCAGTTCGTACCCCTCGCGGCGCATATTCTCAATAAGAATTGACAGATGCAGTTCACCCCGACCAGATACCCGGAACTTGTCAGGATCCTCCATGGTTTCGACCCGGAGTGCCACGTTATGAATGAGTTCACGCTCGAGCCGTTCTTTGAGGTTGCGGCTGGTGACAAATTTCCCTTCGCGTCCAGCAAAGGGAGAATCGTTCACCTGGAAAGTCATGCTCAAGGTAGGTTGATCCACGCTCAGCATCGGGAGTGGCTCAACGAAATCCGGATGACATAACGTATCGGAAATCCCCAGTGCATCCAGCCCTGTCACAGCAACGATATCTCCAGACACAGCGCTTTCCGTTTCTACCCGCTCCAGCCCATGAAAGCCTAGAATCTGCAGGATCCTTCCCTTGCGCACCTTTCCCTCCGGCTCAGCCACTGCCACAGCATCGTTGCGTCGAATCTGGCCCCGCTGGATTCGGCCGATCCCAATGACTCCGACATAGGGTGAATAATCCAGCGCACTGATCTGCATCTGGAAGGGGCCGTCCGGATCTACCGGTGGAATCGGCGCGTGAGTCACAATCGCATCGAACAGTGCCTCCATATCCTGATTTGCTTCTGCAGCCAGTTCTTTTGCGGCCCAGCCCTGCAAAGCAGAAGCATAAATGACGGGGAAGTCCAGTTGCGCCTCTGACGCGCCCAGGCGATCGAACAGATCGAAAGTCTGGTCCAGCGCCCAATCTGGGCGCGCGCCGGGACGGTCGACCTTGTTTATCACCACAATCGGGCGGAGTCCATGACTCAAGGCTTTTTGCGTTACGAACCGTGTCTGCGGCATGGGGCCCTCTACTGCATCCACCAACAGCAGTACAGAATCCACCATCGACAGCACCCGCTCCACTTCTCCGCCAAAATCTGCGTGGCCCGGGGTGTCAACGATGTTGATGCGCCAGTCTCGCCAGCGAATAGCGGTGTTTTTCGAAAGGATCGTAATGCCACGCTCTCGCTCCAGATCATTGGAGTCCATGACGCGTTCCCCCATTTCTCCATGTGAGGCCAGCGTCCCGGATTGGCGCAGCAGTTGATCGACCAGTGTGGTCTTGCCGTGGTCAACGTGGGCGATGATCGCCACGTTTCTCAAGTTTTCTATGTAGGGATGCATCCCAGAGGATCCTGAATCAGTGAGCCGGACAACGCGCGGCGGCGCATTATACCGACAGCAGCGATTCAGCGAAGCGTTGCCTCGGCTGCCGCGTCCTGACCCTGAACCCGCTCGCGATAGAAAAGATAGATACCCGCACCCACAATGAGCAACATGCCGGTCGACTCATGAACAGACGGGATATCTCCAAAGACCGCAAACGCAAAAATTATCACCGATGCCAAACCGCTGTACTCGTAGGGTGAAATCACTGCCGGATCTGCAATTCGATAGGCGCTGTGGAGTAGAAGGAAACCCGAAGTGCCGATGAGCGTGATCAGTAACAGAGGCAGAGTGACGTCGAGGCCTTCTAAGCGCCAGGGATGGGTGAGAAATCCAATTCCGTTGATCCCCAAGTCTGAGAGAGAGCCATCACCAAAAAAGAGCCCCATTAATCCGGAGAACACTGCTGTAACCAGATACATCATGATGATCTGCTGGTAAACCGTATCGCGCTCAGCGGTTTTCTTGGCAATCATCATCGAAGTAGCATAAAGCACTGCCACCGCGACCGGCAGCAGGTAAATCCAGTTGAACGCACCAGCTTCAGGTCTTGCAATAAAGATCACCCCCGAAAATCCCACCAGCATGGCTACCCAGCGGCGCACCCCAACCGAACTACCGAAAACAAATATGGACATGATCGTTATAAAGAAGGGGCTGACCAGAAAAAGCACAGTGGCATTCGCAATCGGCATTTTCGACTGAGCGAAATAAAACGCAGCATAGCCAAAGAAAAAGGCGATTCCTCGATAAAGCGACAAACCGGGGTATGCGGTCCACAGCTTAATGGGCTCACCGATGATCTTTTGGAAACCGAGGATCAGCAGTATCCCGAAAAACGATCGAAAAAAAAGGATCTGATACAACGACACGTCATCTGAGAGCAGTTTGATGATGACGTCTTGGACAGAAAAGATCGTCATCGCAGTTATGACAAGCAGGATTCCGCGTCCGTTCTGCTGCTGACCCTTAATCATAGATTTCTCTGGTCCTTTAGTCTTCGCGGGGCATTCTAGGGATTTTGCTCTCTCAGCGCCTGCTGACGTCGTGCCAATGAAAGTCAAAGTCGCCTCAGACTGACAGGAGAACGCGCTGTGTGAGACCGATGATCAAGGTCTTGCTGTAAAGAAAAGCGTTATCGAGCTGAAGCTCCTGTGATATCGTCCGCTTCCCCGAACCGGGTACCTGATCGACAGTCAGGCCGTCTTCCGCCAAGAACACCTTAGGCGGTCTCCAGCACTTAAAGCCTGATCACTTGTGAAAAAGTCTCTCGCCGCCTATCGACAACTCTTCGTCATTAACGGCCGTCTCGTGGTCTTCAGTTTCCTGATGACCTTCTACTCAAGTTTCGGCCAGACTTACTTCATTGGGGTGTTCGGGCCGCAGATTCAGGCCGAGTTTGACCTGAGCCATACGCTCTGGGGCAGCATCTACCTTGCCGGCACACTGGCCAGTGCGCTCTTGATGCCGTTCACCGGAGCCCTGATCGATCGATTCTCGCTCTCAGGCTACTCACTCGCGGTCGCGGTCGGACTGCTCGCGGCCTGCGCCTGTATTTCTCTGGCATCGGGTCCGGTCATGCTGGTGGTCGCCATATTTCTTTTGCGACAATCCGGACAGGGATTGGCATCGCATGTCTCGATTACCAGCATGGCGCGGTATTTTGATCGGGAGCGCGGCCGNGCCATNGCGGTCGCCTCACTGGGATACAGCGTTGGNGAGGCGGTACTGCCCTTTTTAGCGGTGGTCCTCATCACCGTCATTGGCTGGCGCTGGACATACGCCGGAGCTGCCATTCTGGTGGGAGTCACTTTGATTCCGGCAACGGTCTGGCTGCTGAGTACCCATCACCGCTTTCATCGTCGCTATCTTAGTCAGCTATCTTCCCAGGGAGACTCTGCGACCTCAAATGCGGTTTCCTGGACCAGGGGGCAAGTGCTCCGCGACTTCAGGTTCTATGTCATGGCGCCCGGGATACTGTCCTCACCCATGATCGTGACCGCTTTCTTTTTTCATCATCTAAATGTCGCCGAAGCCAAGGGCTGGTCTGGTGAATGGATCACCGGGGCTTATATCTTTTATGCCCTGGCAGGAATCATTACTGTCCTCCTTGCAGGACCAATGATCGATCGCTTCCGGGCCCAGCGCGTAATTCAGATTACGTTAATTCCGCTGATTGGTGCGTGTTTCATGCTCGCAACAGCCGATCAGGGTGTCTGGGTAATTCCCTATATGATCATGATGGGCCTGCACACGGGGCTCATCCACACCTCCGCGTCGGCCCTGTGGGCAGAGCTTTATGGGCCGAAACACCTTGGCGCCATCAAAAGTCTCTATCTGGCCCTGATGGTTTTCGCCTCCGCGGTAGGCCCGGTGGTCATGGGGATGTTGATGGACGCGGGACTCACTATCTACCAGGTCTGCAGCCTCTTTGGCGGGTTCATCGCGCTGGGAGCCGTGCTGATCGTGCTGGCCCTGCGTATGAAGCCTACCCCGCCCCAGATTTTCTCAACTTGAGCGACATGTCAGACCACGATACTTCCCTCACCACCTATGANGGACTGGGNCCTGAAGCGGTGCTCTCTGCCGTCGACAGCGAGGGCTTTCAATGTGACGGACGACTGCTCGAGATGAATAGTTTTGAGAATCGCGTTTATCAGTTAGGGACTGAGGATGGCGGTATGCTCATCGCCAAATTTTACCGGCCGGGCCGCTGGAGCGATGCCGCTATCCTGGAAGAACACGCCTTCGCCCTGGACCTTGCCTCACAAGACATTGATCTGGTGGCGCCTCTTGCCGATAGCGCAGGCACTACGCTGCGCGCGTTTGGGTCATACCGCTTTGCCCTCTTTGAGCGGCGCGGAGGGCGATCTCCCGACTTTGAAGATGCCGACCAGCTTCGTCAGTTGGGGCGCTTCATCGGGCGCCTCCATGCCATCGGCAAAAAAGAGCGCTATCAGCACCGGCCGACGCTCGATGTCACGACTTTTGGCAGTGAGTGTGCCCGCTTTCTGCTTGAACATGATTTCATTCCCGTCGACCTGATTCCCGCTTATGACTCTCTGACGCAGGACCTGATTCAGAGAGTGACCTGGTGCTATGAGCGCTGCCCTAACCTCAAATTGATCCGTACCCACGGCGACTGCCATCGTGGCAACATTCTGTGGACAGANGCGGGCCCGCATATGGTGGATCTGGATGATTCACGCATGGCGCCGGCGGTACAGGATCTGTGGATGTTTCTTTCCGGCGAGCGGGAAGATTGTGAACAGACCTTGCATATGGTGCTTGAGGGATACACGCTCTTTACCGACTTTGACCCCGCAGAGCTCAACCTCATTGAAGCACTTCGTACACTCCGCCTCATGCACTACTTTGCCTGGATAGCGAGGCGCTGGAACGATCCGGCCTTTCCCCGGGCCTTCCCATGGTTTAATACCGCCCGCAGTTGGGAGCAGCATATTCTCGACCTGCGTGAGCAGGTGGCGCTGATGGATGAACCGCCGCTCACCTGGCAAGCAGTAAGGTAATTTATCCGGTCAGCACGGAGGTCCATCTGCCCGTTCGCTGACTCTACGCTTTAATCATATGGATCCGGCTCCACCCTCAAATTCCCTCAGGACCTTCGCCACACTGCTGCCTTTTCTTTGGCCGCAGGGACGGCCTGACCTGAAAACCAGGGTATTGCTGGCCCTGTTAAGCCTCATACTGGCAAAAGCGGCGAACGTCATGGTGCCGCTCGTTCTGGGTGACGCTGTCGACCAACTGGGCAATCTCGATAATGAGGCTCACCTGTGGCTGGGCATTCCGCTCGCCGTAATCCTTGCCTATGGGATCTTTCGACTGTCGTCTCTCGCGTTAAACGAGTTACGAGATGCACTCTTTGCGCGGGTCGCTCAGCACGCCATGCGGGCGTTGGCACTNCGAGTGTTCGAACATCTTCATTCGCTCTCGATCCGCTTTCATCTTTCGCGCAAAACCGGTGCTCTCAACCGCTTTATCGATCGGGGCACGAACAGCGTCCGCTTTCTGCTGTCGTTCGTCGCCTTCAATGTGGTTCCCACGGTTATCGAACTGCTGCTGATCGGCGGAATACTCTGGGCGCTTTTTGGCTTTGTCTACACCGCGATCACGATCGTCACTATCGCGCTGTATGTATGGCTGACTTTTGTGATCACCGCCTGGCGGACCCGAATCCGACGTGAAATGAATGACGCCGAAAATGCCATCGGCAGCCGAACCGTGGATTCTTTGCTTAACTTTGAGACGGTCCGCTACTTCACCAACGAAAGCCACGAAGTCGCCCGTCTGGATGAAGCGCTGGCCGATTACGAAAAGGCCGCCGTACGCACGCGGGAAAGCCTTTCGTTGCTGAACGTGGCTCAGGCCGGTGTCGTGACACTCGGTGTGACACTGATGCTCGTGCTTGCCGCCTTTGATATCCGCAACGGAGATATGACGATCGGTGATTTCGTCGTGGTCAATACCTACCTGCTGCAGGTGGCGATCCCGCTCAATATTCTAGGCACGGTGTACCGGGAAATACGCCAGTCCATGGTGGACATGGAGAATCTTTTCGCGCTGGTGGATGAAAAAACCGACGTGGCCGACGCGCCGGGCGCCAAAATCCTTCGTCCTGAAGGGGGGGTCATCGAGTTTCGGAACGTCAGTTTCAGTTACGAAGCCAACCGTACCATTCTGAAAAACATCAACCTGGCAGTGGACGCAGGGACCACGACCGCCATCGTCGGCCCCACAGGATCAGGCAAGTCCACCATCAGCCGGCTTTTGCTGCGCTTTTATGATCCACAGGCCGGCCGTATTCTGATTGACGGCCAGGATCTTCGGGGGCTCACCCAGCATTCCCTTCGTGGGGCGATAGGGGTGGTTCCTCAGGATACCGTGCTCTTTAACGATACGATCTACTACAACATCGCCTACGGCAATCCCAAAGCGAATGAAGATCAGGTGTTGGCGGCGGCCAAAGCAGCACAACTCGACAACTTCATCCAGCGTCTACCAGAGCGCTATCAAACGCTAGTGGGTGAGCGGGGCCTTAAACTCTCGGGAGGCGAGAAACAACGGGTCGCTATCGCTAGAGCACTATTGCGTGATCCCGAGATTTTCTTCTTCGATGAAGCCACTTCGTCCCTCGACAGCACCACAGAGCGCGAAATCCAGNGNAACTTTGCCNANATCTCCNANGGAAAAACCNCNNTNGTNATCGCGCANCGNCTGTCAACCATNGTCGANGCNGACCAGATCCTGGTNCTTGCGGANGGNACNATCACCGAGCGCGGCACTCACCCGACACTGCTTGCCGAGAATGGTCTATACGCAAAACTCTGGCGCGAGCAGCAAAAAGAAGAGCGTGAGATGCCCAGTCAATCCTCCCCGGCGCCTTCGTCACCTGAACCCTCATGAGCCGCGACTCCGGTCTTGATATCGGTCGTTTGCAGCGCTACCTGTCGCAGACCGTTCCAGACCTCGGGACTATCGAATCGGCAGAAAAGTTCTCCGGCGGCCAGTCCAATCCCACCTACCGGCTGCATTGCGAAAATCAGGACTATGTGATGCGCAGCAAGCCGCCGGGCAAACTGCTTAAGTCGGCGCATGCCGTGGAGCGGGAATTTCAGGTCATGGATGCACTTGCGGGTTCAGAAGTCCCAGTGCCTGCCATGTTCCATCTATGCGAAGACGTCGACGTGATCGGGTCGGTTTTCTTCATAATGGGCTATGAGAATGGTTCCATCTTCTGGGACCCCGCCCTGCCCGAGCTGAACACTTCTGAGCGGATCTCGATATATGAAGATGAAATTCGTGTGTTGGCCGCGCTGCACTCACTCGATCCCAGCCGTATCGGGCTTTCAGGCTTCGGGCGGCCGGGCAACTACTTCGAACGCCAGATCAAGCGCTGGACGGATCAGTATCGTGCCAGCGAAACCCGATCTATCGNCGCGATGGAGTCATTGATGCAGTGGCTCAGTCAGGAAATGCCGGACGATGACGGGCAAAGCGCGCTGATTCACGGCGACTACCGGNTGGACAACCTCATCATGACGCCTGACAGNNCCCGGATTCAGGCCGTGATCGATTGGGANCTNTCGACTCTCGGTCACCCACTCGCGGATCTNGCTTACTTCTGCATGTGTCTTCGTATGCCTCATCATGAACAGATTCGGGGACTCGCTGGAGTCGAGCGGTCAACGCTGGGCATCCCTCCAGAGGCCCACATGATCCGTCAATACTGCGCTCTTCGGGGCATCCCGCCGATCAGTCACTGGTCCTTTTATCTTGCTTTTAGTTTTTTCAGGCTGGCAGCGATCTGCCAGGGTGTGCTCAAGCGGTCGCTGGAGGGGAATGCTTCCAGCGAACAGGCGCATCAGGTCGGCGCGTTGACTCCGTTGCTGGCCGAACTCGGATTGGATATTGCAATGAACGGGGAGGAGTAATCTGTGGAAGCGATTGTCTGTAACGAATTTGGACCGGTCGAAAATCTTTCGATACAGGAACTGCCTGACCCTGCGCCCAATGCCGGGGAGGTACTGATTCGCGTTAATGCCGTCGGGGTAAACTTTCCCGATGCCCTTTTGGTTCACGGCTGGTACCAGGTCAAGCCCGCGCTTCCCTTCACGCCAGGGATCGAATGTGCTGGCACGGTTGCCGCCCTGGGAGAGGGCGTTGAAGGATTTTCAGTGGGCGACCGCGTTGCCGCCATGAGTCCGCGCTTTGGCACCTACTCAGGGGCTGTCACGGTGCCAGCGAGTCATACGTATGCGATACCTGACGAACTGGATTTTAATCACGCGGGGGCCATGCTTTGCGCCCATGGCACGGCCTATCATGCCCTCGTCCAACGGGCGGTCCTTCGTCCCGGGGAAACGCTGCTGGTAGCCGGTGCGGCGGGCGGCACTGGTCTTGCCGCGGTTCAGATCGGCCACGCCCTTGGCGCACATGTCATTGCGGCCTGTTCCAGCGAGGACAAAATGCGTATCGCAAAGCAGCACGGTGCCGACATCGCCATCCATACNGGNGAAAATGATGTNCGCGAAGCAGTNAAATCCCTNACCGGCGGTGCAGGCGCGGACGTTATCTTTGATCCAGTGGGCGGTGATCTCGCACAGTCCCTNGCCCGCTCNACAGCGTGGAATGGTCGTTGGTTGGTGATCGGATTTGCCGAAGGCGCAATCCCCAAGATTCCTCTCAATCTTCCGCTCGTCAAGGGTTACAGCATCGTCGGTGTCTTCTGGGGCAGCTTCTGTCATCACGACCCCGCACAGGCCCAGGCAAATCATCGGGAACTTTTTGACATGGCGGCAAGCGGCAGCGTTCAACCCCACCTCCACGCAGTGATGCCGCTGAAAGAGGCCTCTGAAGCGCTGTCGCAGATCGAAAGGCGTGAAGTACGAGGGAAGATCGTGCTGAAACCATGAAGACCTGGGGCCAGGAATCAGCCTCTCAGACCCAATTTTTTGAAAGTTCCCGCCTATCCCTGATAGCATCATTGCTGATCCTCAGGAGTTAATACTATGGAGTTTGCCTACACCGACAAGGTCGAGGGGTTANGTGGTCAGATTCAGGACTTTATGGATACGCATATCGTCCCGAGAATCCAGGNCTGGCGCAGGGAAGTTCACGCCGGTCTGTATCCCGTTTCCTTTATGGAAGAGCTCAAAACCACCGCCCGCCAACAAGGGTTGTGGAATCTCTTCCTGCCGGGCCTAAAGCCTGAGGAACCGGGGACACCGCTGACTAATCTGGAGTATGCGCCGCTTGCAGAAATCATGGGACGGATCAGCTGGGCTTCAGAGGCTTTCAACTGCAGTGCTCCGGATACGGGCAACATGGAACTCCTGCACATGTTTGCCACCCCAGAACAGTACGCGCAATGGCTGGCACCTCTTTTGAACGGCGAGATTCGATCTGCATTTGCCATGACGGAACCCGATACGGCTTCGTCTGACGCATCCAACATCCAGACCCGGATCGAGCGTGACGGCGACCAGTATGTAATCAACGGCCGAAAGTGGTGGATCACCAATGCCGCACATCCCAACTGCCAACTGCTGATCCTGATGGGAAAGACAGACCCCAATGCCGACACCTATCATCAGCAAAGCATGGTACTGGTGCCGATGAATGCGCCGGGGGTAACCGTGGTCAGAAACCTGACTGTCGTCAATCACCACCATCCTGAAGGGCACTGCGAGATTACCTTCGACAATGTGCGGGTGCCCGCAAGTTCCCTGCTTGGTGAAGAAGGTTCCGGTTTCGCCCTGGCCCAGGCCCGACTGGGCCCTGGCCGGATCCATCACTGCATGCGATCCATCGGAGCGGCCGAACTTGCACTTCAATTGATGACCGCAAGGGCGCAGGAGCGAAAAACTTTCGGCCGCTACCTGCACGAACACGGCAGCGTTGCGGAGTGGATCTCTCGCTCCCGAATTGAAATCGAGCAGGCTCGCTTACTCGTCCTGAAAACGGCCTGGCTAATTGATGAAAAAGGTGCAAANGCCGCNCGCAAGGAAATCTCCATGATCAAGGCACTGGTGCCNCTGCTGCACACTACGGTACTGGACCGGGCCATGCAGACTTTCGGGGCAATGGGTGTGAGCCCGGATACGCCACTCGCAGATCACTGGACCTGGGGCCGTGCACTGCGCTACGCAGATGGCCCCGATGAGGTCCATCATCGTGCCGTGGCGCGAATGGAGGTCAAGGAAAGCGGTGACTCTCCTTCTCTACTGGATGCTTATCTCACACCGCACCAGCCTAACTGAGCGGCTGGTTTAGTCTTCGAGATCGCGGTCAAAAACCACTAAATGATCCACCGCGAGGCGCACTGACACCTCATCCCCGATCTCATAATTGGNGTGACTCGGAAAGAGTGCCAAAAGAGTGATACCCTGGGTCGTACGCAGCGTGTACATGATCTCGGCGCCCTTGAAGGCTCGCCGGCGCACGGTTGCACGAATCGGACCCTCTGGATCATGAACCACGTCATCGGGCCGCAGCAGCACTTCAATCGGTGAATCCACTGGCCTATCGAGCGCTTCATCGCTCTCAAGTTCTCCTAGCGCGGTGCCTACACGGGCAGATCCCGAGACGTCGCCCGGCAGGAAGATACCGTTGCCGATGAAATCCGCCACAAAGTGTGTGCGCGGCTGATGATAAAGGTTATAGGGTGTATCCCATTGAACGATCGCCCCATCAGCCATCACNCCNACANGATCTCCCAAGGCAAANGCATCGTTCTGATCATGCGTCACCATCACNCAGGTGATGTCGTTTTCTTTCAGCATGTCGGACACTTCCTGNCCCATGTGCTCCCTCAGTTCCTGGTCCAGATTNGAAAACGGNTCNTCCATCAGCANCANCAGNGGCTTCGGGGCGAGCGCCCGGGCCAGCGCCACCCGCTGCTGCTGACCGCCCGACAGTTCGTGCGGATANTTTTCTGCNTGGCGTGANATATCCATCCGGTCNAGCATGTCATCCACAGTGGTCTTCTGNTCTCCNGCAGAGAGCGAACGTANNCCCGATGCGACATTCTGGCGAACCGACATNTGAGGAAACAAAGCATGATCCTGNAACACCATNCCCACCCGGCGCGCCTCTGGCGGCACCATGGCTCCCGGGGCGGACACCTGCTGATTATTGATAAAGATCCCGCCGGTGAGCACCGAGTGGAATCCTGCAATCGCACGCAGGACAGTCGTCTTGCCACAGCCGCTCGGCCCGAGCAAACAAACCTGCTCCCCGCGATGCACCGTAAGACTCAGATCAAAAACGGCACGCTCAAGATCATAGTTGCACGAGATACCGCGCACCTCAAGCAGCAGCCGCGGCGTCATCAAGGCATCGTCGGTACTCGTGGCAGCAATTGAATTCATTAGTTTTAGGTGACTGACTCACCCAGCGTCTGGCGGGTTCTTGAAATCATGCGGCTCAGCAACACGACAGGAATCAACCCCACCCCGACGATCGTCAGTGACCCCAGGGATGCCTCTCCGAGCATTTCATCAGAGGCGAATTCATAAACGTGAGTCGCCAACGTATCAAAATTAAACGGGCGCAAAAGCAAGGTAGCAGGGAGTTCCTTCATGCAATCGACGAACAC
>PAUU01000032.1 GCA_002713825.1 Acidiferrobacteraceae bacterium
CGTTCTCTCGGGGCCGTAGCTCAGTTGGGAGAGCGCTACAATGGCATTGTAGAGGTCGNCGGTTCGATCCCGTCCGGCTCCACCATAAATGTCCCCATCGTCTAGTTGGCCTAGGACACCGCCCTTTCACGGCGGCAACAGGGGTTCGAATCCCCTTGGGGACGCCACTTTCTCAAGTGGCTTGGACAGGTATGGCAACTCATTCAGGTGAGCAGANTCTAGACGGTCTCTTCCTGGCTAGTCTTAGGCCTTAGGACCAGAGTAAAGTGGTTTACTAACTTGTCTTCTAGTCTGCAGAGGAGGTTTAGGCCTCCCGAAAAACCTCAGGCGCTAGACGACCCCATAGGCCAGCATGGCGTCAGCCACTTTCTTGAAGCCCGCGATGTTCGCTCCTTTGACGTAGTCAACTGCGCTCTCGCCTGATGAAGCGCCATACTCCACACAGCTGGAGTGGATGCCTTTCATAATACCTGCCAGTAGAGACTCCAGTTCGTCTTCACTCCAGGAAAGCCTCGCTGAATTCTGACTCATTTCGAGACCCGACACTGCGACACCCCCTGCGTTGGCAGCTTTGCCCGGTGCGAAAAGAATGCCCGCTTCTTTAAACGCCTCTACGCCATGCAGGTCTGTTGGCATATTTGCGCCTTCACTCACCGCAAGGCAGCCATTTTTGACAAGCGTCTTGGCATCATCTCCATTGATTTCGTTCTGCGTGGCGCAAGGTGCGGCCAGATCACAAGGGATACCCCAAGGGCGTTCTCCCGCGTGATAACTGGCCCCTTTGAATTCATCGACATACTCTGCGATGCGTCCGCGTCGATTGGTTTTCAGATCCTTCACCCAATCGATTTTCTCAAGCGTGAGACCTTCTGGATCATGAATGAATCCATCGGAGTCAGAGAACGTCACCGGCTTGCCGCCCAGCTGGACCATCTTTTCTGCGGCGTGGGTCGCCACGTTACCGGACCCGGAGATAACACAGGTTTTCCCCTCTACCGAATCCCCTATGTGCTCCAGCATGTTCTGCATGAAGAGGATNGCGCCATAGCCGGTCGCTTCGGTCCGAATCAGGCTGCCGCCGTATTCGAGCCCTTTGCCGGTCAGCACGCCAGTGAACCGATTGGTGATGCGCTTGTATTGCCCGAACATATAACCGATNTCCCGCGCNCCCACTCCAATATCGCCNGCGGGGACATCNATATCGTCTCCAACATGACGAAAAAGTTCTGTCATGAAAGACTGGCAAAACCGCATGACCTCGTGCTCAGATTTTCCGCGAGGATTAAAGTTCGACCCGCCTTTTCCTCCGCCCATCGGAAGACCAGTCAGGCTGTTCTTGAATGTCTGCTCGAATGCCAGAAACTTAAGCACTCCTTCGGTGACAGTAGGATGGAACCTGATCCCTCCCTTATAGGGTCCGATTGAGTTGTTGTTCTGGACACGCCAACCACGCTGTACCCGGATATTGTTTTTATCGTCTTCCCAGCAGACACGAAAGCTGACAACTCGATCAGGTTCTGCGATACGACGCAGGATCTGGTACTCGTGGTATTCCGTCTTATCCTGAATGAAGGGGAAAATGTCCTGAGCTACTTCTTGCACAGCCTGCACAAACTCCGGCTGACCGGGATTGCGTTTCTTTACTCCCTCTAGAAACTTCTCGATATCGGGGTGGTCGGCTCTCACCATAATATCCTCCTGAACTTTCGGCTTGTAGTTATTTTTTTAACCCTCTACGGGTTAATCATAGAGCGAAAGCCGATTTGCTTGTGGAAATGCCGCAGGCTATCCCAAATCCTTCGATCAGAATCGGGCTGAATATTACGAGATTAAGGGGATTTTTGACCCTTTAATCCCAACCGAGAGAATCCAGCCAGGTACTGATTTCCTCGGTGAGTTGGTCGCTTCTGTTCGTAAAGTAGTGATCTGCCCCGGCAGAGACAATCTGCTGGGAGAGGGAATTCCCTCCTTTATTCATCAGATCCAGTCGTTCAGCTGCCATGCGATGAACTGCCGGAAAATCTTCCTCTCCATAAAGGTCGAGAACCGGCATGGCTACGGAAGCGAAAGGAAAAAGATGGCGCATCGGTTGTTTGTAGTCTGTGGCGCCCATGCCGATCCCGACGAAGGCATCGATGCCGGAGTCACCATTTTGCTCCATCCAGAGCATCGCCATATGTGCCCCGCAACTGTGGGCCAGCAAAACAACCGGTGAGATGCCCTGATCGTTAAGGTGCGCGATGGCAGCGTCGATTCGGGGCAAGGCCTCCGGCAACACCGGCAGGTAGTCGAAATACTTGGCCGATTTTTCAAGTACCGGCATCTGCAAGGAAAGTGTATGCCACCCTGCTTCTGAAAGACCTACGCGCAGGGGTCCGATATTCTCGGGCCAATCGGCGTGAAATCCACGGCCATGCAGCAGGATGATGCCCCCCCGGGTAGAGTCAGCCTGTGATTCCATCTCCACGGTTGCAAAAGTCTCGCCGTCGGGCAGAAGGTAGATCAGGTCTCCATCAAAGAGATTGGTTTGCATCTCCTCAGTAAGACGATCTTCCCGCTCCTGGTCGGCGCTTTCGACCGGTGAGATCGGCAGAAGAAAGAGTGTCGNAAGCAAAAAAGCCCAAAATGACATGAAGGTCTGGGGCTGGGCTGGCGTCGGCAGTGTTTTCATGTTCCGGTCACTCCAAAAGGCCATTATCATTAATGACGAGGCCCAATCCCTGAAAAGGTNCGATTTAGGCCGTGGGCTCACGTCGTGAGTCACCCATCAATGATAATGCCTGTCAGAACAGTCTGAGACCGTTGTGGATACTATTTTCGTATGACCAAATCAGAGGAACTTTCCCAGATTGCCCGAAAAGCCGGTGAAATCCTGCTTGAGCGGGGCTGGCGTCTCACGACTGTTGAATCCTGTACCGGCGGTTGGATTTGCCAGGTCGTGACTTCCCTTGCAGGAAGCTCGGATTGGTTTGAGTGCGGCATGGTGACTTATAGCAACACATCCAAAGCAGCCCTAGTGGGCGTCCCAGGTTCGCTTATCTCCAGTTATGGGGCTGTGAGTGCACAGGTGGCAGAGGCGATGGTTTCTGGAGCGCTGGAGAGAACAGATGCCAGTGTCGCGGTGTCTGTGACCGGCATCGCCGGACCAGGTGGGGGCAGCGAGGAAAAACCGGTTGGCACGGTCTTTATGGCATGGCAGTTCCCCGGCGGGGCGGCGGTCAGTGAGCGCTTTCATTTCCATGGCGATCGTGAGGAGGTCCGCCGCCAGAGCGTCGCTACAGCCCTTTCAGAACTGGCCCGACGGGCCGAGGCAAACCCGGCCTGATGTTGTGAAGCAGTTCTCTGGGTTCAACATTTGGATTATGAAATAATTACCCCTGACTCCCTGAAGTACCCGGCGCCAGACGCGCATAATCACTACGGCAAAAGCAATACGATATAAACAGCAATTTCGAATTTAAGCACGCAATCGGAGCAACACATGGATGACAACAGGCAGAAGGCTTTAGACGCAGCGCTCGGGCAGATCGAACGNCAGTTTGGCAAAGGCTCGGTGATGCGCCTNGGNGATGCNCAAGCNGGNCAAAGCATTGANAGTGTCTCGACGGGTTCACTGGGATTGGATATNGCNTTGGGAATCGGCGGNTTGCCCCGNGGCCGCGTTGTNGAAATCTATGGTCCNGAATCNTCCGGNAAGACNACGCTGACNCTCTCCGTGATTTCCGAAGCGCAAAAAGCTGGGGGGACCTGTGCCTTTATCGATGCCGAGCACGCGCTTGACCCTCTTTATGCCGAGCGTCTTGGGGTGCGGGTCGATGATCTTTTGGTTTCTCAGCCGGATACCGGAGAGCAGGCGCTTGAAATCGCAGATATGCTGGTGCGATCAGCGGCGGTAGACGTCATCGTTGTGGATTCAGTCGCCGCATTGACGCCAAAAGCAGAAATCGAAGGCGAAATGGGCGATACCCATGTTGGCCTGCAGGCTCGGCTCATGTCGCAGGCGCTTCGCAAACTGACTGCCAACATCAAGCGTTCGAATACGATGGTGGTCTTTATTAACCAGATCCGAATGAAGATCGGCGTGATGTTCGGAAATCCCGAGACCACAACGGGCGGTAACGCCCTCAAGTTCTACTCATCCGTTCGTCTTGATATTCGGCGTATCGGCGCTGTAAAGAAAGGCGATGAGATTCTCGGGAACCAGACCCGTGTCAAGGTCGTCAAGAACAAGGTGGCGCCACCATTTCAAAAGTGTGAATTCGACATCCTCTATAACGAAGGCATCTCAAAGGAAGGAGAGTTGATCGATATGGGGGTTGAGCACAAGATCGTCGAGAAGTCAGGTGCCTGGTACTCCTATAACGGCGAGCGTATTGGTCAGGGCAGGGATAACGTCCGTGAGTTCCTAAGAGAGCACGCTGACATGGCAGCTGAGATCGAAAATGTAGTGCGACAGAAAATGGGCCTCAACAATCTCGGACAACCGGAATCCGCTGGGGAAGTTTCTGAGTCTGAGCCCGAAGCCGAAGCCGAAGCCTAGGCCCCGGGTTAGAGCGAAGTCAGGACCGGGTTGGGGTAGGTTACGCAAAAGAAGCCCAAATCTTCCGCTGCCTTATGAACGATCCCGAAGCGGATCTTTATAGCGAGATTCGTAACAAGGCGCTGAAGTTGCTCGCGCGGCGCGAGCACAGCCGTAGAGAGTTGCAGCAAAAGCTCTTCCAGCGAGGTTTCGAAAATCCTCTCGTGGATCGGATTCTGGATGAGCTTTGGGCGCGCAACCAGCTTTCTGATGTACGTTACGCCGAAGCGCTTGTCTCCCATCGGGCAAAGACCGGCTACGGTCCGGACTACATTCGCCAAGAACTGCTAGAGCGCAGCGTCGATCCCCTAATCATTGATGAGGCGCTTGCTGGAGCAGAGTGTTCCTGGCCTGAAGTCGCCGCTGCAAAGCATGCGGCGCATTTCCCCAATCCCTTGATCCAGGACTACAAGGACTGGGCTCGACGGGCCTCTTATCTACAGAGAAGAGGATTTGATATAGAAACCATTCGTCAGGTGCTCGGCGAATGGCAGAGTCCCGGTTAAAATCACGGTTTTCCTCGGCATCTGCCTTGGCGGACGGCGGGTTTTTCCGCCGCATAAACTGGATATATATGAAAACTCGGGACATCCGAAAGCGGTTCCTTGATTACTTCGCTGCAAACGGGCATGAAATCGTGTCCAGTAGCCCGTTGGTGCCCCATAACGACCCCACGCTGCTGTTTACCAACGCTGGTATGGTGCAGTTCAAGGATGTTTTCCTGGGACAGGACAAAAGAGCCTACAACCGCGCGGTGACCGCGCAACGTTGTGTTCGTGCCGGCGGAAAGCATAACGATCTTGACAATGTGGGCTATACAGCCCGACATCACACCTTTTTTGAGATGTTGGGGAATTTCAGCTTTGGCGACTATTTCAAGCG
This sequence comes from Acidiferrobacteraceae bacterium, assembly GCA_002713825.1. Lineage (GTDB taxonomy): Bacteria > Pseudomonadota > Gammaproteobacteria > Arenicellales > UBA868 > UBA868. The sequence goes on from PAUU01000032.1 coordinate 5,462, forward strand.
TGAGGCGATTGAGCATGCCTGGACATTGCTGACCGAAGGGTATGGTCTATCAGCCGAAAAACTCTGGGTCACTGTATTTGATGAGGATGATGAGGCTGCAGATATCTGGCTGGGCGATATGGGGGTTCCTGCCGAGCGTTTCGCACGCATTGGTGCGAGCGATAATTTCTGGGCCATGGGCGACACCGGCCCGTGTGGCCCCTGTAGCGAGATTTTCTACGATCACGGCCCTGAAGTGGCAGGAGGCCCGCCAGGGACCCCGGAGGCCGATGGTGACCGCTATGTAGAGATCTGGAATCTGGTCTTCATGCAGTTCAATCGCGATGCCGACGGCAACGATACCCCGCTACCCAAACCTTCAGTGGATACCGGGATGGGGCTTGAGCGCCTTGCCGCCGTGCTGCAGGGCGTGCATAGCAATTACGAGACAGATCTTTTTGTTGCTCTGATNAAGGCTGCGGGCGANGCAACCGGTTGCGCCGATCTCAACAGCACGTCCCTGCGAGTCATCGCNGATCACATTAGATCAAGCGCGTTCTTAATTACGGACGGCGTCGTCCCCTCAAACGAAGGTCGCGGGTATGTGCTTCGCCGTATCATCCGCCGTGCGATTCGCCACGGTTATCAGGCCGGCGCATCGGGGCCGTTCATGCATAAACTGGTTGCGCCTCTGGTTGAGGAGATGGGCGAAGCCTGTCCCGAACTGGTAGAGGCCCAACAGCGCGTTGAGGAGGCGTTGGCCCTTGAAGGCGAGCGCTTCGCCCAGACACTGGGACAGGGTATGCGGATCCTGGAGCAGGAACTCGCTGACCTGTTGGGGACTGTGATTCCAGGCGATCTCACTTTTCGGCTTTACGATACTTTCGGCTTTCCCGCGGATCTCACTGCGGACTATGCCCGGGAGCGGGGTCTGACCGTTGATATGGAAGGATTCGAGGTAGCCATGACAGGTCAGCGTAACCGTGCTCGTGCAGCCAGCCAGTTCCGGATGGAAGGAGNTGCCAAAGTCAGCATTGAGGAAAGAACAGACTTCTCAGGCTATGAACATCTTGATGGCGGTGCAATAGTGTTGTCGCTCGTTGCCGAAGACGCCGAGACGGAGAGTATCAGCGAAGGCACCGAGGCATTGGTGGTTCTCGACACCACACCCTTTTATGCAGAGAGTGGGGGACAGGTGGGTGATAGGGGTGTGCTGACCTGGTCTGGTGGCCGCTTTGAGGTCTCGGACGTACATTTTCTGGCACACAAAGTCATTGCCCATGCCGGCAAGGTGATTTCGGGTTCGCTGACAAAAGGCACTCAAGTAAATGCTGAAGTGAATGCGCAAAGCCGCAGCGCTACCGCGGCCAATCACTCGGCGACACATCTGCTGCACGCTGCGCTGCAGGAGGTTTTGGGCGCTCACGTTCAGCAGAAAGGCTCGCTGGTGAACAACGAAAGGTTGCGATTTGATTTTTCGCACGGTGATGCGATGTCCGCCGCCGAGATTAACGAAGTAGAGCATCTCGTGAATCAGCAGGTTCGGGCCAATGATGATGTCGGCACGCGCCTCATGAAACTGGAAGACGCGCGAGCGCAGGGTGCTGCTGCGCTCTTTGGGGAAAGGTACGAGGAAGATGTGCGGGTCGTATCGATGGGAGAGTTTTCACTCGAGCTTTGCGGGGGGACGCATGTGCGGCGCACTGGAGATATCGGCAGTTTCCGGATTATTTCAGAGGGCGGTATTGCGGCGGGTGTGCGCCGCGTCGAGGCGTTGACCGGCGAAGCCGCCTATCTGCATGGGGTCAATGAAAGCGAGACGCTCAACCGGCTGGCCGGAGCATTAAAGACCGGCCGCTCTGATCTTGAAGAACGTGCCACCAGCCTCTCGACACGAGTTCGAGAACTCGAGCGCAAGGTCGGGCAGTTGCAGGGCCAATTGGCTGCAGGTGGCACGGGCGATGATCCTGCAAGCGAGATTCAGGAAGTTAATGGGCTACGTGTGTTTGTGAAGCGCTATGACGATGTGGATATCAAAGGGCTTCGGGCAATGATGGATCGACTGAAAGATCAACTGGGCTCGGTGGTGGTGGTCTTGGGAGGAGTGCAAAACGGTAAGGCGACCCTCCTGGTGGGNGTCAGCAAGGATCTCACCGATCGCTGTCATGCNGGCAAACTCGTCGCAGACTTGGCCATTAAAGTGGGTGGCAAGGGCGGGGGCCGTCCGGACTCTGCTCAAGGCGGGGGCGCAAAAATCGATGGTCTCGACGGCGCGCTCGCTGATGTGCCGCACTGGTTGGGTTCTCTTTAGAGCGCTTTACGTTCTTCAGAACTTTACCTGTCTCGCCAAAAGGGGTTTAATGCGCGCCCCGGTTGTGAGTCTTGCAAAGAATATGTTTATAGCAGTTGAAAAATATGGCGGTACCTCCGTGGGCTCCGTTGAAAGGATCAACGCGGTAGCGGACCGAGTGAGCGCGAGCCATGAAAAGGGCGAGCGGCTCGTTGTGGTTGTCTCGGCGATGGCAGGGGAAACCAACCGACTGTTAGGGCTGGCGGAGGATGTTGATCCCGATGCGCAGGCTCGGGAGATGGACGTGCTGGTGTCGACCGGCGAGCAGGTCACGATTGCGCTGCTGTCGATGGCGCTTAACAGGCGGGGTATCGAAGCTCGTTCCTACACCGGGGGCCAGGTCCAGATCCTAACGGATAACGTCCATGGCAAAGCCAGGATTCTCGACATTAACGCCGCCCGTGTTCGTGAAGATCTGGAGATCAACCGCGTTGTCGTAGTCGCAGGATTTCAGGGGGTTGACGAAGAGGGAAACATTACCACCCTGGGGCGCGGCGGTTCTGACACCACTGCCGTGGCCATGGCAGCAGCTCTTGAGGCTGATGAATGCCGCATTTTTACAGATGTCGACGGGGTCTACACGACCGATCCCCGGATTGTCCCCGAGGCGAGACGCCTCGCTCAGATTACGGTCGAAGAGATGCTGGAGCTCGCCAGTCAGGGGGCGAAAGTCCTGCAGACACGTTCAGTCGAGTTTGCCGGTAAATACCGCGTGCCGCTTCGGGTGTTGTCTTCGTTTGAGGAGGGCCCGGGCACATTGATTACTCATGAGGTAAGTGACATGGAACAGCCTTTAATTGCCGGAATCGCTTACAACCGCGATGAGGCAAAGGTCACCATCCGGGGCGTACCCGATCAGCCTGGAATCGCTTCGCGAATCTTTGGGCCGATCTCAGCGGCACATCTCAACATCGACATGATCATTCAGAACGTAGCCCAGGACGGCACGACCGATCTGACATTTACTGTTAATCGCAATGAATACACTCAGGCAATGAAGCTGCTGAATGAGATTGCGCAGGAGTTGAATGCGCGCGATGTCGTGGGTGATGACACACTGGCCAAGATCGCTATTGTGGGAGTGGGAATGCGCTCTCATTCGGGGGTAGCGGCGAAGATGTTCGATACGCTGGCAGCAGAGGGCATCAACATTGAGTTGATCTCGACCTCAGAAATCAAGATCTCCGTCGGCGTTAACGACAAGTATCTCGAGCTCGCCGTGCGAGCTCTGCACAAAGCCTTTGAACTGGAAGGCGATGTGACCGAGGAAACGTTGACCGAGGCAGAGTAAGCTTAATACTCAGGCGTTCGGGCAGGATCATGGTATTGTAGAATTCCGAGGCGGAGGATGCAGGGATGCTGATATTGACTCGCCGGGTTGGCGAAACGTTGAAGATTGGTGATGATATTGAAGTGACCGTGCTAGGGTTACGAGGTGGCCAAGTGAGAATGGGGATCAATGCCCCCAGAGATATCGCCGTGCATCGTGAGGAAGTCCTGGACCGTGACGCACAGCATGGTCAGGGTGGAAGGAATCCTGCCGAATCTGTAATTTCAGGCAGCGAAGAATAAAAGAACTGATCTGTAGTTGAGACTCAAGGAGAGGTGGCCGAGCGGCTGAAGGCGCTCCCCTGCTAAGGGAGTATGGGGTTAATAGCTCCATCGAGGGTTCGAATCCCTCCCTCTCCGCCACTTATCCTTAATCAAAATTAAGGACCACATGATAGAATCGCGGGCCATCCCGCATTACGCGCCCGTAGCTCAGTTGGATAGAGTGCATGGCTACGAACCATGAGGTCGGGAGTTCGAATCTCTCCGGGCGCGCCATCTCCCCCCTGAGTTAATTTCCCAGAACCAAAAAAAACAGGCTCCCGAAGGAGCCTGTACTATGAACAGCGGTCTTTTGGGGCTTAGGGCAGCCAGGCACGCCATACGGATTCGTTGGCTTCCATCCACTCTGCCACAACTTCGTCGACATCCCGTTTTTTGACGTCTACTTCGTAGATCATCCCGGCCTGCTGAGCGTTGGTCAGGCGATGCTTTTCGAGCAGTGCGACGACTTCCGGATGTGCCTCCACAGAAGCAGGGCTTCCGAATTTGAAGGTGATGTCCTGCGGCCAGTTGGTCGCGGGCCATTTTGCTTCATCGTAAGGAGGCAGTTCCACCTCGACGAGATCCAGGGCCGCAAAGATCCAGTGCGGTGTCCATGCATAGGCAATGAAAGGCTCGCCGCGTTTGTATTTGGCCTGCATCTCAGCCCAGTGAGCCGTCTCGGAGCCCATGTTTTGCGCATGAAAATCTACCCCGAGACCATCCATACGTTCCTGGTCTTCGCAGAGCCAGGCAACTTCTGGACAAGCGATGAGATTTCCTCGATCACCAGACTCGAGGCTTTTGAATAGACCCTTGTACTGATTCAGATCCTGCACGGTTTTGAGATTGGGCGCCAGCGCTTCAATTCCGCGTGAGGAGTCTCCCTCCACCACATAGCGGGGTGTGAAATATCCACTGGCACCGATAATGCCTGTGTCGGCAACGCGAACCAGCGAGCCGTCGCCGCCATATTCTGTGAGGTACTCGGATTTGATCGGGTTGTATGAAGGCCAGGTCTCGCAGTAGAAGTCGATATCGCCAGCGCGAATCGCTTCCCAAGGGCCAGGCCCGCCCGGCATGGATACTGTTTTGACCTTGTAATCCATGTGGTTCTCCAGGACCCACTGAATGGTTCGACAAGTCACGACAGCGCCGGTCCAGTCAAGATCTGGGAGTACCAGGCGTTTGCCCGCCTGCACTGTTGAGCCGGCACCAAGGCCAACGCTCATGATGACTACGGCAAGAGCCGCTTTGAAAGTGAACTTCACTTTATTATCCTCCTCGTAGTTTGAGATGTCTCAATGCCATACTGGCATTCCCCTATATCTACCATAATCGGCCTATCCATTGGCATTCCCCGGCGAATTGATCTTGTCACGGCACGAAAGCGAGTTTTCAGGCTTCGTTCTGGCTGCTCTGAGTCCTGGGAATCTTAGGCCTGATTGATGGATTTTGACCGCTAGGACAGACCCATTGCCTCCCGCTGCGTTTTGGTCCATGCCTGGGATATCCGGTCTAGGATGATAGCGAGCAGCACGATCCCGATTCCCGCCTGCAAAGACATGCCGATACTGGCGGTACTCATTCCGGTAAATACCTCGAGCCCGAGGCCCTTGCCGCCGATAAGCGGGGTGATGACCTCCATGGCAAGGGCCATCATGATGCCCTGGTTTACCCCGATCATAATGGCCGGAATCGCCATGGGAATCTTCACTTTCATTAGAGTCTGGAAGACCGATGCACCAAATGAATCAGAGACCTCGTCGATTTCATCAGGCAACTCGCGAATTCCGAGCGTAGTGCATCGAATCAAGGGGGGGATCGCATAGATCACGGTCGCGATCACGGCCGGAATCTGCCCCCCACCAAAAAGCATAATGACCGGAACCAGATAAACAAAAACCGGCATGGTCTGCATGGTATCCAGTATGGGTTTCAGAATTCCGTCCGCGGTTTTGCTGTACGCCGCCAGGATGCCAAGTGGCACACCAACGATGAAACAGATCAGCACTGATACGGTGACTGTCGACAGCGTAATCATGCTGAAAGCCCACAAATCGGTTGCACCGATGAACAAAAATCCAATAAAGGTGATTGCGGCAAGCGCGCGGCCACTTACAAGGTAAGCGATAGCTACAAAGAAGAGACTTGTGTACCACCAGGGCAATCCCTTGAGGAAAGTATTCAGGGGATTGATCAATCCAAAGTACAGTCCCTTCTTGATACCTGTGGTGATCGCATAGAAGGCCTCATTCGTGACCAATACATCCATATACTGATTGACGGGAGTGCGGAAGCGATATTCCCAGGCCTTTGGAAAGTTGCCAAAAATATCGACGTAGGCATCCAGCAGCACCATGACCCAGATTAAAACAAGACTGGCGATAAAAAACGAATGCCGCATCAAGAAATCCCAGAGCCTGGAACTCCAGTCTGGATCGTAAATCTGGACAAGAGTGCAAGGAATAAAAGCAACCGCTTGGGTGACGGCGCGACCCACCCGACCAATCTGGCGCCAGACAAAGTCGATACCGAGCTCCAGGTATCGGATGAGCTTCAAGGATTCGAGGGACTGCGGAAAAAGTTGGAAGATCTGCGTTCGCCCCTGATCGGTGCGCTGTTGTTCCTGACCAATCGCGTGAGTAACCCGGTCGAGCAGGACGGCCATCAAAACGATAGCGAGACCGCCCTCAAGGGCTTTGCCAACGTTCAGGCGCTGCATCCCCCGCAGCACGATATCGCCAAGACCCGGGGCTCCGATAAATGTGGCCAGCACGACCAATGCCAGCGCCATCATCACTGTTTGATTGATACCCAGTTTGATCGCCGGAACAGCAAGGGGCATCTTGACCTTTATCAGGGATTGACGGGTTGTGGCGCCAAAAGAAGTCGCCGCTTCGTCAATGCCTGCGGGAACCTGCCGAATGCCGAGATTGGTCAGTCGTACGATAGGTGGGAGCGCGTAGATGACGGTCGCAAGAATGGCCCCAGGCGCACCGATGCCAAACAGGAAAAAGGCAGGAATAAGGTATATGTAGGCCGGCAGCGTCTGCATCGTATCGAGAATCGGTTTGATAACTGTCTCGAGCCGATTACTTTGAGAGGCGCCAATACCGAGTGCGATGCCAACAATGGCGCTAAAGGCGATGGAGATACACATAAGACTGAGCGTCTCCATGGCCTCGTCCCACATATCCAGTACAAGCCATGAGCCGACGGCGGCTACGGCAAAGAGCCCGAGGCGAAGACCGCCGTAGGCAAACGCAGGAAGGACCAACACTACCAGCACAATCTGCCACTGCGTAAAGATCAGAAGATCGACGATGTACTCATAGAACCACGTGACGCCAGCGCCCAGCGCCCGGGTGGTCGGTTGCAGAAAGGGTCGCATCCACCGGTCAAATTCATTAACTTTATCGGCAAACGGAAAGGCACTGATCCACGACTCAGGAAAGACCGTCTCACCGCCCTGGGCTTTCCAGACCAGAAGTGATACGACGAGAACGACCGCTCCGATCAACCAGTGCCGGTACTCGGACCATAAACCGTCTGTGGGAGTGCTGCCTGAAATGGCTTTGGAATCCTGCATCAAATTTGCCTGGACTCGATCAATCCACTAGCATATCTTTAAAGAAAACCGGCTTCAATGAGCGAAAAGTAATTCTCTGGGCTGGACTAGTTGATATCGATGGCTTCAAGGGAAGATTGAATGTCGGAAACCCCAAAGATTGTCTGCAATAGTGTCTGGAAGATCTTCGGAGCCTATCCCGAGCAGACCCTGAAAGAAGTCGATTGGTCATTGTCCCGTGCGGAGGTTCAGTCGCAAACAGGACATGTCATTGCGGTCAAAGATGTTTCCTTCGAGGTGAATGCCGGCGAGACCTTCGTTGTGATGGGACTTTCGGGGAGCGGGAAGTCCACACTGGTTCGCTGTATCTCACGTTTGATCGAGCCCACTTCCGGTTCGATGGTGATCGATGGCCAGGACATCATGTCCTTTGATGCAGTCCAGTTGACCGACTTGCGTCGTTTCCGGATGAGTATGGTGTTTCAGCACTTTGGGCTCTTTCCCCACCGCAAAGTCATCGACAATATTTCCTTCGGCCTCGAGATACGGGGCATGGACAAAAAGGCCCGCAGGGAAAAAGCGCTCGAGGTGCTCGAGAAGGTTGGCCTTGACGGTTGGGCAGATCATTTCCCTCGGGAGCTATCAGGCGGAATGCAGCAGCGTGTAGGGCTAGCGCGGGCGATGGCGGTGGATCCCGAGATTCTGATCTTTGACGAGCCCTTCAGCGCTCTCGACCCGTTAATCCGGCGTGAGATGCAGGACGAGTTGATCAGCATCCAGGCAGAAGTGCAAAAAACCATGATCTTCATCACGCACGATTTTCTTGAAGCCATCAAGATGGGAGACCGCATCGCGATCATGAAAGACGGCGTTGTGGTGCAGATTGGGACGCCTGAAGAGATCGTGACCAACCCGGTCGACGATTACGTTCGGGAATTTACGGAAGATGTGCCCCGCTATAAAGTGGTTAGCGTGGGTAAAGTAATGCAGAGCATATCTGACTCTGCGCGTATCAAGAGTGCGCGGAAAGTGAACCATAACGAGAAGATTGACTCTCTCATCGACCTTGTGACGAATACCGATGGGCCGCTCGCTGTGGTCGATGACGAAAATCAAATTGTTGGCGAAGTCACTCAAACGATGATCTTGCGGGCAATGAGCAGTAGGGTATAACCAGAAGCTGTCCTGCAAAACCAAGATCCACGAAAACAATCAAAAAGGCCAAGCGCGTCTTGGCCATCAAAAACGGTAAGGCCTGCTACGCCATTTCACATCGTGTTGGCCGACGATTTTGAGAACACTAACGGCGAGCCCTTGAGAGAAGAGCATAGTGTCACGAAAGATAGATACGCTAATCATCGGCGCGGGTCAGGCCGGCATCGCAACCAGCCGGCACTTAACAGAGCTTGAGGTGCCGCATGTCGTGCTGGAGCGTGACCGCATTGCAGAGCGCTGGCGGTCGCAACGCTGGGATTCGCTGGTGGCAAACGGGCCGGCGTGGCACGATCGTTTTCCAGAATTGGAGTTTCCTGGGATCGGAGCAGACGACTTTGCAACGAAGTCGCAAACGGTCGACTACTTTATTGATTATGCGAAACGTTACAAGGCGCCCATCGAAGAGGGCGTTGCGGTTTCCGAGGTTGTGCGCAACAGCAAACATTCGGGGTTTAGCGTAGAGACCAGCCACGGGATTCTTGAAGCGCAGCGCGTGGTCGTTGCAACGGGACCGTTTCAGAATCCCGCGATTCCGCCTATTGCAAAGTCATACGATGACATCTTTCAGATTCACTCGTCGGAGTACAAGAATCCGCAACAGCTGCCCGAGGGAAATGTCCTGGTCGTCGGGGCAGGCTCCTCGGGTGTCCAGATCTCAGATGAGCTTCAACGCGCCGGCAGACAAGTCTACCTTTCGGTTGGTCCACATGATCGCCCCCCCCGCAGTTATCGGGGCAGGGACTTTGTATGGTGGCTTGGCGTGCTAGGGCTTTGGGATCTTGAAACGGTCGAACCAGGTAAAGAACATGTCACGATTTCGGTCACCGGCTCTTATGGGGGCTTTACCATCGATTTTCGCGAACTGGTGGAGCGCGGGATCACGCTTCTGGGGCAGACGGAGGCGTTTGAGGGTAAGACGATTCGTTTTCAAGATGATCTGAACCGAAATATTCGGGCGGGTGATGCGAGTTATCTGTCGTTACTGGATGCTGCGGATGCCTATGTGGACCGAAACGGCATTGATCTGCCTCTTGAGCCCAAAGCCCGTGAAATGCTGCCTGATCCCCTTTGCATGCAGCATCCGATACGCGAAGTGGATATGACCGAGAAATGTATTGGCACCGTGATCTGGGCAACCGGCTTCTCAAGTGACTACAGCTGGCTGCAAGTTGATGCGCTGGATGAGGCAGGAACGCCCCGACATCAGCGCGGCGTGTCATCTGAGCCCGGTGTCTATTTTGTCGGGCTGCCATGGCTTTCGCGCAGAGGATCATCGTTCATTTGGGGTGTCTGGCATGATGCCAAGCATATCGCGGGCCATATCGCGACCCGCCGTCAATACGAAGCGTACCGTTCCAACGGCGAGGACTGAGCCTGAGAAAGGGCGGTGGGCAGCACGGCCGGACTCGCATTGTTACTGTATGCATCGTAAATTACCCTGAACTTCAGGTTCATGAGTTAAGGGGGCCTCAGAAGGCTCTTCGAATCCGTAATCAAGAATGCCTCTGCCAGCAGGCAAAACCATAAAGCCATAAAGGAGTGATTAATGAACTTCGAGGACTATGCATCGCAGGATGCGGTGGGTCTTGCCCATCTAATCAGAACCAAAGCGGTTTCTGCGAAGGAAGTGACCCAGGCGGCCATTGAGGCGGCAGAGCACCTTAATCCGAAACTGAATGTTCTGGTGATGGACAATTTTGATAATGCTCGTGAGCAGGTCAAAAAAGACCTGCCCGATTCCCCCGTTTCGGGTGCGCCGTTTTATCTGAAAGATGTCAATCAGTTCACTTCAGATATGCCGACTACGTTTTCCAGCAGGTTCTTTGAGGGGGCGTCTCCCAGAGCGGATAGTGAATTGGTGTCGCGATGGCGTAATGCCGGGTTGGTGATCCTTGGAAAAACCAACACCCCGGAGTTTGCTGAGGATTTTGTCTGTGAGCCGACATTTCGTGGCGTGACACGCAATCCATGGAACCCGGAGGTGACGACCGGAGGCAGTTCTGGGGGTGCCGGAGCGGCAGAGGCCTCCGGAATGGTGCCGCTGGCACACGGAACGGATTTAGGTGGATCGATACGGATTCCTGCTGCCTGCTGTGGGGTCTTTGGACTCAAGCCTACAACCGGCCTGAACCCTGTGGGCCCGTACTTTATGGAGTTTTCGAACGGGTTCAATTCAGATCATGTGCTGACCCGCTCAGTGCGGGACAGTGCGGCAGCGCTTGATCAGTCCGCGGGGCCCATGCCGGGCAGTCGTTACCAAATCCGACCTGAAGTGAGTTCGTATCTGGCCGCCCTCGAGGAGAAATTGCCCAAGCTCTGCATTGGTGTATCCACCTCCACGCCATATGGGAAGACTGTAGGAAGGAACCAGGCGGCCTCAGTGGACAAGGTGAGCCGCCTCCTCGCCGATATGGGGCACCAGGTTGAGGAGTACACCTATCCCGCTGACTTGGGGCTGGGGAGCTGGATGGAAGATCTCTGGATGGTGGATGTGGTTTACGAGATTGAAAACCGCATCAAGGAAGTCGGTCGTGAACCATTACACGAGGAATTAGAGGCTCTGACCCATTATGTTCGTGAGCGGGTGGCCTCGCTGAGCGCCATGGACCTCTACCGCGCCCGCCAGGGGGCTCACGAAGCCTCCATGCAGTTGATTAAATCGATGATTGACTATGATCTTGTCCTGACCCCGACGCTTGCCAGTGATCCGATCCCGGTTGGTTACATGGACAGTCGCACAGAGAATTTCGATATGGAAACCTGGGGAGAAAGAGGCCATGCGTTTGCTCCCTTTGCCTATATCTGTAATGTCAGCGGCCAGCCTGCCGCATCTGTGCCTGTACCGCTTAATGAGGGTGAGCATCCGTGTGCGGTGCAGTTGGCCGGACACTCTGGCAAGGATCATCTGATTCTCCAGGTCGCGGCACAACTGGAACAGGAACTGCGCTGGGATCGTTACCGCCCCCCGATCTGGGTCGGCAATCTCTAAGCCGCGCGGCTTCAAAGAGCATAGGGCACCCGGTTCAGGTGACTTCGTAGACGTGGACGCGGTGAGTGATCT